>JAGAIU010000025.1 GCA_017626395.1 Clostridia bacterium
AAAAATATCACTGGAATTTGAAATTTCCAGTAATATAAATTATAAAAAATCTTATTTACACAAATCTATAGACATTCTCTCGCTTCGCTCATTTCGCCAACGATATATCCTCGTTCCCACTTCGGATACATCCGTTGATCAAAAAGTTGGTGGAGATTTTTCCGCCAACTTATTAGTTTATTTCATCTAATACTTCATCTAGATTCTTTATTAAATAAGAAGTAGAATTAGAGAATGTCTATAGATTTGTGTAAATAAGATTTTTTATAATTTATATTACTGGAAATTTCAAATTCCAGTAATATTTTTTTATTTTTGAGAAATACTAATACTGGAATTCTTTACACAATTATTATGTGTTTAATTTAGTTATTTATACACTAAATTTTCCATAATTTCAAAAAAATTTATATTGTGTAAGAGTTAGGTATCCTTTCTCCAAACATAATTGTAAGCTGTCCTAAAGTAGACGCCCAATTTTGGTTTGGAGAGGTCCATTTCTCCATAATTTTCATGGTAGATAAATATAGTGATTTTCTTAGTGACTCATCTGTTGGGAATACAGTTCTTACCTTAGTATATTTTCTTAACTGTCTATTAAATCCCTCAAGAGCATTTGTAGTATAAATAATTCTTCTAATTTCATGTGGATATTCAAAATACGTATTCAGATTACTCCAGTTATTGTACCATGAATCTATTACAACAGAATATTTTGAATACCATTTCTCCTTAAGAATATCTAAATTTTTAAGTGCTGTTTCTTCGTTAAATGCCCTATAAACACTTTTTAAGTCTTTCATAAACTCTCTCTGATCTTTTGATGCTATATATTTAAGAGAGTTTCTAATTTGATGAACTATACAAGTTTGAATACTTACATCTGGATATACAGTTTTAATTGCTTCAGGTAGACCTTTTAAACCATCCATACATGCAATTAAAATATCATCTACGCCTCTATTTTTCAAATCATTACAAACTGATAGCCAAAATTTTGCGCCTTCTGATTCACCAATCCAAATACCTAATATATCTTTTTTTCCTTTCATATCTAAAGCCATACATATATATGCTGCCTTTGAAACTATTTTATTATCATCTCTTACTTTAAAATGCATAGCATCCATATATACGATTGGGTATATTTCATCAAGTTCTCTGCTTTGCCATTCGGCGGCAGCCTCTACAACCTTATCTGTTATCTTAGATATCATTGCAGGAGACACATCAATGCCATATAGTTCTTCCATTTCAGATTGGATATCTCTTACACTCATACCACAGGCATAAAGACCTATTATTTTTTTATCTAGTTCATTACATACAGTTTCATACTTTTTAACAACCTTCGGTTCAAATTGTGCTTTTCTATCTCTTGGTATATCTAGGCCAACTTCACCAAAACTACTTTCAATAGTCTTAGAACTATATCCATTCCTATAGTTTGGATTAGCTTCATTACTTCTTTCATGCCTTTCTCTTCCCAGATGTTCTTCCATTTCTGCTTCTAGCAATTGTTGGATAATATCTTTGAACAGCTTTTGCATTAATCCATTTTTACCAACTACATCTTCCATGGTTTTACATTTTCTTACTTCAGCTTGGTAGTCTAAATCTGGAATAATTATTTCTCTTTGATCTTTCATTTCTTTACCTCCAAAAGTTTAATATGAATATTATTCCAAACTTACCAATTTTACATTCAAAAAAGACTGTAGGTAAGTTTGTATTTACACAAAACTACCTACAGTCACAGTTTTGGTTATATATATCTTTATTATCTGAATTTACAATAACATTAGCAATACTTATAAGTACAGTACTAACTTCTTCTTGTAGCCTTTTTTGACCTTCATAGATTTTATGTATATTAGTAGGCATATACATATTTAGATACATTATATAAAGATTGTAGGCCATATATATCATATATATCTAAAGAAGAAGAAGAAGAAGTACGTAATGCTTGTGCAGAATTAGAGTCTTATGCTGTACATGTTAGATATCCAGATTATGAGGAATTAGAATATG
>JAGAIU010000026.1 GCA_017626395.1 Clostridia bacterium
AATAACAAATACATTTACAGTACCAACAGATATAGTAACATTAACTGCTTCAAAAACATGGGAAGATAATGAAGATTATGCACAAAAGAGACCAGATAGTGTAATTGTAGTAGTGCTAAATGGAGAAACACAAGTACAAGAAAAAACATTAAGTGAAGACAATGACTGGAAATGTGAATTTACAAACTTGCCTAAATATGATTCAAATGGACAAGAAATAAATTACACATTAGCAGAAAAAGAATCAACACTTGGAGAATTATATTTTTATGAAACAGAAGTAGACAATGGAAATATTAAGATAACAAACTACTTTAGAGTACCAGATATAAGAGTAAGTCTAACAGCTACAAAAGTGTGGGAAGATAATAGTAATGCTTATGGAAAAAGACCAAGTAGTATAATTATAGAATTATATGCAAATGGTGTATATAATCAAAGTTATACAATTACTAATGCTTTAGATAGCGACACACAAACATATACATTTAATAATTTACCTAAATATGACGAACTAGGAAATGTAATCTCTTATACAATAGATGAAAAAGAAGTAAATACAGGAGATTTATATTTCTATTCTAAAAATGTAAATGGTGGAACAATAACAAATACATTTAAAGTACCAGATGAAAAGATAACATACACAGTAAATAAAGTATGGGAAGATAATAGTAATATAGCGGGAAAAAGACCAAATACAATAACAGTAGAATTATATTCAAATAGTGTATATAGAGAAGAAACAACTATAACTAATACAAGAGATAGCAATTCTCAAAGCTATACATTTGAAAATTTACCAAAATATGATAGTGTAGGAAATGAAATTGAATATACTGTAAAAGAGTCAGAAACAGCTGTAGGGGATTTAAAATTCTATACAAGTAATGTAAATGGTAATACAATAACAAATACATTTACAGTACCACAAGAAGAAACTAGTGTAACAGTTACTAAAGTATGGGATGATGAAAGTAACAGATATTCTAAAAGACCAACTGGAATTATTTTAGAGTTATATGCTGATGGTGTATATGAAGAAAATTACACTTTAACAGATACAACTGATGACTTACAAACTTATACTTTTGAGGGGTTGAAAAAGTATAATGAACTTGGAAATGAAATTGTATATACAGTAGATGAAAAAGAACTAAATATAGGAGATTTAAAATTCTATAGAAAGAACATAAATGGACATACAATAACAAATATATTTGAGGTACCAAATGAAAAAGTAAATATCACGGCTACTAAAAAATGGATAGACAATTCAACAATTAGAAGACCAGAAAAATTAAAGTTATTGCTAAAAGATGAAGATACAGTTGTTCGTGAGCAGATAATAGATGTAGATGAGAATGAAACACAAAGTTATGAGTTTATAGATTTACCTAAATATGATAGTGAAGGTAATGAAAAAGTTTATACAGTAGACGAAGAAGTAGTAAATGAAAATGATTTGTATTTCTATGAAAAAACATCTATAGATAACGCAACAAATACAATAACAAATACATTTGTATTACCAGATGACAAAATAAGTATAACAGTAACAAAAATTTGGGAAGATAATGAAAATGCAGCAAGAAAAAGACCAGCAAGTGTTGTATTACAAGTAAAAAATGGAGATGAAGTAGTAGCATCTCAAACAGTAAATGCAACTTTGGGATGGAACTATGAATTTGTAGATTTACCTAAATATAATGAAATAGGTGAAGAGATAGATTATACAATAGATGAACTTGCAACAAATGTAGATGATTTAAAATTCTATACTAAGACAGTAGATAATGATAATAGAACAATAACAAATACATTTGAAGTACCAGATGAAAAAACAAGCATAACTGTAACAAAAGTATGGGAAGATGGATCAAATAAATATAATAAACGACCAACAGCAATATTAATTGATACAAAGCACGGAACAACAACTTCTAAAACAGAAGAAATAACTGGAACAGAAGATAGTTGGACAACTGAAATATTAGAACTTGCTAAGTATGATGAAAATGGTGACATTATAAGATATACAATAGATGAAAGAGCTAAAAACACTGGTGAACTTGCAATGTATTCAAAACAAATAAAAGGTTATACAATAACAAACTCAATAAAAAAATACAATATAACAACATCAGTAGATGGTGAAGGTGGTACAATAAGTGGACAAGATGATGATGTATATGAAGAAGTAGTACATAATGAAACAAGTATAAATCCAATAGTTGTAACACCAGAATATGGATGTAAAATATCTACTATTACAGTAAATGGAACAGAAATTGAATTTACTCCAGAAGAAGATAAGACATATACATTACCATTCTTTACAAATGTAACAGAAAATAAAGATGTAGTTGTTACATTTGAGAAAATGGATACAAGTGTAATAGTTAAGCACCAAACAGAAGAGGGGCAAGATTTAAAAGATCCAGAAACAATAAATGGTAAAGTAGGAGATA
>JAGAIU010000027.1 GCA_017626395.1 Clostridia bacterium
AAAGTCAGCTCTAGTCAAAGTGTAAACCTTTTCTAGGGATAGTCACCTATAATATCTTTTATCATGGCATGCGGTATTAAAACTTGCGTAAAGTAACGTAAAAACTATGGATTACGCAAGTTTTAATACCGCATAATTGTTATGGAAGGTCAAAATAAAAAAAGTGAAGTGAATATTTTACTAAATTTCTTCTGCATTGATTTAGAACTCTGGATCATTGGTGATACTTTGGTGACATCTATGGTGACGTCTTTGGTGACAAAATTGAACAGGAATCGTTAGAATATGTAATTGAAATGGTATATACTTTTCTATTTTTTCAAGGTATTAATAAAATATTTTAATAAGAAGTGAATCTTTTGTTTGGTACTAGCCTTAAATAAATATCTTTCATCTGCAAAGTTGAGAAGTGGTATGTCGCCACTACTATTGCCATATGCATATAGATAATAAGATTCTCGCATAGGTTCTATTTCGGTGAATCGTTTAACCTTTTCCAAACCATAGCAATTGGGAGTTGTAAAATTACCCGTTAGCTTGTTGGTAACATTTACCTCCACGTTTGTAGTAATGATGTCGTCTATTTGGTAGAGATTAGCCCATGGAAGTATCCATTCATTCATGCTGGCGCTAATTATATATACCTTATGACCGAGTTTTTTATGATTCAGAAATTGTTCCATTGCAGGCTTGTTTTTTATAAGTTCAATCTTTTTGGAAAAAGAATTTCCGTATTCACAAAAAGTTTTGTAGTCCATTCCCTTAAAATAATAGCAGAATAAAATTCTTTTAGCTCTCTCATTAGAAATAAAGCGTAGTATATAAGATATAAGAATAGGCGTTAAAATCAATAGACCTCCTATGAATTTGAACCATCCCAATGAATGTATTATAAAAAGACTTAGAGTGTCACATTGAGTTAAAGTACCATCAAAATCAAATGCTGCTATTATTTTTTTGTTTGTATCCATCTTAGAAATATAAAATAAGAATAAAACAGAGTATCCATCCAATAACACATAGTTGAATTAAAGTATCTTTTAGAAGAATTTTTGTTGGACTTCCACTCTTTTTTTCCACTATTGTTATTTGTAAATATCGAAACATCCCTAATATGACAAATAATGATGTAAAATAAATATGAGGTGAATTAGTCCTAGAAATTACATCATCAGAAAATGTATACATGAGGTAACAGACTAATGTAACGGAAACGGTAATAGATATAATTGTATCTAAAAATGGTAAATTGTAATGAGATATGTTTTTCCTCATTTTTTTCCCTTCTTGTTCAAATATGATAACATCGTCTCTCCGTTTAGCTAATGCAAGAAATAAAGCTAATAAAAAAGTCATTAAAACAATCCAGTGTGATAATGCGATATTAGTGGCTATACTACCTGCTATTAATCTAAGTATGAATCCTATTGCAATAATAAATACGTCTACTAATGCAAATTGTTTTATCCATAAACAGTAGATAAAATTTATTACTATATATACAAAAAGTATACAAACAAGCTCTATTCCTACTGTAATTAATGCAATAGAAATAGACATACATAGTAATGAGATACTAATAAAAATAGCGGAAAAGGGAGAGATAGCTCCTGAGGCGATAGGCCGATGGCATTTAATCGGATGCAAACGATCTGATTCAACATCTTTTACATCATTAATACAGTAAATTCCACTAGCAACTAAACAAAAAGAGATGAATGTTGCGAGTGAAACTAAGAGGTTGTTAATATTAAATAATTCTCCACCAAAAAAAAGTGGCATAAAAATGAATAAGTTCTTCAACCATTGTTGTGGCCTTAATAATTGTATTATGTATTTCATGCCTTATTCTATAATAGGTTTAATCTTATATATTCTTTCATTAACTTGTTCTATATATCCTTGCGATATTAAAGCTTCCATACCTGATGTTGTTCGGTCACAACGTGTTGTTATGATATAGGTCTCACGATTGTTTATAGCATGATTAGAGATTGATTCATTTAATAATTTTGTATCTTTTTCGCTAATCTGTTCAAAATAAAGAGTGACTTTTTGGTCTTTTTTATAATATAGAGTTTTAATTTGATTCTCATGCTTATTGTTCCTATATATTTGAAAACCTTGTTTTATTAGTTGGGTGTGATAGTGATATTCATCTTGCCAACTAAAAACTAATAAATCGTACTCATCTTTCGACTTTAAAAAGGTTTCTACATTTGTTTTATACTTTATTAAGTTCTGCTTAAATTTATGAATGTATATCGGATAGAACAGATTACCTGAAGCCAACATATATTCATCTGCTGTAGGAATCAGTTGCCCAGTGCCGATACCTACGGAAATTTTGTAAGGTGTTGTGCTTTCTTGATAAAGAGTAAGTAATGGTCCAGCTTTCCCGGCTGCTCCTGGACGTTCTATCCATTCATATTGAGGTAATATAACTCGTACTGATAGAGTTAGGAATAAAAACAGACAGAGAGTAATACTGAATTTGACAGGAAGGGTATATTTATTGTAAATATGATATAATGCTGAACTTGTCAAAATAAGTACAAATGGTATTAAATATAGATAATGTTTGGCTGCACAACCTGTATTCCTAAACATTATATGAAGTAATATCATCGGTATTATTGCAACAGCAATCAGCTTAAATTCTTTCTTCTTACTTAAAAGTGTCATTCCCCAAGGGACTAATATAATTCCTAAAACAGTATAGAAAGCTATTATTGCATATATAACTAATGATGAATATGCTAATGTTTCATTGAATGAATTATATGAAAAGAAGCTTCTTAGTGGATTGGCTTTTAAAAAGAAACAGCCTAGGCAAATAATGATAATGGTACCAATGGCTAACAATAGAGATTGGGTAAAACATCTTTTGAGACTAAACCCTTTCCACCATAAAATAAAAGCAATGACAGGATATATAATTAAGATGTCTATTCTACAAAGTGGTGCAATGCCTAATAATAAGACTGTATAATATGAAGAATAATTATTTAATAACAGCCAAATTCCTCCAATAAAAAATAGGGAAGCAAATACTGCTGAATTTGGATACATAGCGATAGCTGCAGACTCAGGTAATAAAAATAATCCTAATAGAATCCATATTCTATTAATGTGGGTCAACCGATATACTATTTCAATGGTTAAAGTTGATAATAATAAGGCTGCAATAGCTGTTAGTATACAATATGCTTCTTCACATGTAATAATAGGTATTACTTTTACTAAACCTACTATGAAATAAGTAATAAGTGGTTGCATATCATATTGGTATGAATAATTAGGTGGAAATTGCCAACCATCTTGATTCATCATATCACAACCTGCAATTAAATGCATGCTATCAGACTCATAACATGTCAAAGGAAATATTCCTATAAATACCCATGAAATATATAGAAAATACAATAAAAAATAGATGTTTCTCATGTAAAAACTTCATTTATGTTCAACTAATATTTTCTGGAACTAAAGTACTATAGCGTTCCTCGTAAATAAAACAACTTTTACTTGTTTTCTAGAAGAATGGTAAAAGTTAGACAAAAATAAATAGTATTTGGGAAAGATACAAAAACAAGAAGTATTTTTCTTTGTAACAATACCATATGTTTTAAAGGATATTTATGATGCAAATCTAATGCAAGAAATGCAAACTCATTCTACCATATCTGTCTTATAGAGAGTTACACTTGCATTTCTTGCATAAAGCTAATGTCAGTAATGTCAGAATGGTATTCCTGCAAATGCGATGAATAAACGATGTACTGCAACATAGAAAACGACGTTTTCTTTATCATAAAACGATGTTTTACGGCAAAGAAAACAATGTCTATGTTTTCTTAACAAATCGCGCTTGAATTCTGAAAATTTTTCCAGAAAAACTTGACAACCGCTATAGTAAGAAAATGATGACTACACTGAAAAACTTGATGCAGATGAAAAGTCTCAACTTCCGTAAGCGTTTCTTCGCCGTAATGAAAGGCTATAATGCTAAAAGTATGAGTCGTATATTGAGACGTGTGGGTGC
>JAGAIU010000028.1 GCA_017626395.1 Clostridia bacterium
AAAGAATATATAGATCCTTTTAAAGGATAGCGAGTAATGAGCCGCGGTTGTCGTCATAAGATACCTCTTAAGAGGTGGCTCGTGATAGTCCCTTATAGGGCGCAAAGAAAAACTACGGGTTATACCCGTAGATTTTTATTTATATTGTGTGTTGAACTTCATTTGGTTCTGGCATTTGTTTTTCTTGTTGGATTTCTTTTGAAAGTTCTCTTTGTTCTCTAACTGCTGTATTTTTTGCAGCTTCTTCTGGAGTATAAGTATGTTCTTTTAGTTCAGCACAGAATTCTTTATGTTCTTCACTAATCCCTTGTTCTTCGTTTTCTTTTTCAGGATAATCTAAAGTGGAGTTGCTATATAGTGTATTTGATAAATCTTTAATATCTTTTTCCGCTAAATTATTAGAAGATATTTTTTCTTTCCATGATTTTTTTATATCTAATTTTTTTATTTGATCTTTAGTTAATACATTTGCATTTGCTATCATTTCTGCTACTTCTTTAGTGACTTTACCAGAATTATATACTTGAGCATATTTTTCTTTAAAGCCTGGATAAACTTCCTCTATTTCTTGAACAGTTTTTTTATCTAATTTTTTGTTCAAAAATTCTTCTTCTGTTAAGTAATCTTCTGGTTTATCAAACTGAGGATTACCATATATTTTTTCGCTATTCATAATATCACCTAAAGTAAATATATCATATAATTCAAATAAAATAAATACTTTTATTCGTGTTGACAATTATTTTTATATATGATAATATGACGTTGGTTACGTGTTTTTTTACTCACTATTTAATAAGGAGTGTGGTTACTATGAAAGGGAAATTTATTGACTTACATGTTCATACAAATTTCTCAGATGGATTTGATAGTATAGCAACCGTCATAAAAAAGGCAAAACAAAATAATGTAGGTGTTTTATCTCTTACAGAACATTATAATATTTCATCATATAAAATTGCATGTGAATTAGCAGGAGATGACATAGAAATAATACCAGGTATAGAACTTGGAACAGATATGTCAAAATATAATGAAAATAAGAAACATGTTTGCCATATAGTAGCATATTTTGTATCATATGATATATGCAAAGTGCTAGATATGTATGAAATAGAAAGATATGAGTGTGTTGTAAAAACTTTAGAATTATTAAGAAAGCAGAATATAAACATTACAATGTCGGACGTCTTAGAGCATGCTAGAGATAAGAAGAGTGTTGGTAGATTTGATATTGCAAGAGCATTAAAAAAATTAGGCTATACAAAATCTACTGCAGAGGCTTATGGAAGATATCTTGAGCATGGTGGTCAAAGCTATGTAAAAAGAAAGAAACTAAAACCATTTGAGTTAATACAAAAGATAATTGAATGTGGAGGAGTACCTGTCTTGGCACATCCAAAGAGTTTGAGATTTAGCGAAGAGCAGGAAGATGAGTTCATAAGTAAACTTGTTGAAAGTGGACTTTGCGGTATTGAAGTATATAATAGCAATATCGGAGAAGATAAGAGGTTATGGTATTTGAGTCTATGCGATAAATATAACTTAATTCCTACAGTAGGTAGTGATTATCATGGTGGTAAAAGAAAACCAGTACTAGAGATTGGTAAAGGTAAAGATAACAATCTAAATGTAACGGATATGAGTATTATAGAAAGGCTAAAGAAGAAAAAAGAAGAAATAGATGCACTTAATAACCAAAAGGGTTAATGGGATTCCATTAATCCTTTTTTCTTTTTCATTTGTTGTGAATTTGTGTGAAGTGAAGTTTGATTTTTGTGGATTTTCGCATATCTACTATCTCTTGATTTTGCAATATGTATAGTGTATAATCGTTATTGTAAAAAGGAGATATGCTATGGAAAAGTTTAAGGTAAAAGAATATATAGAATTATTAAAAAAAGAAGGATTAATAAGTGAAGTCGTAGATTGCGACAATATTTTAGATAAAGAAGTTAATTTAGTATCTTTTAACTCTAAAGAAATAGAAGAAGATACATTATTTATAGTAAAAGGAGCTACATTTAAATCTGAATATTTACAAGAAGCTGTAAATAACGGAACTTTTGTATATGTAAGTGCTGTAAAATATGATGTGGATATACCATATATTTTAGTAAATGATATTCAAAAAGCTTTATCTTGTTTATCTGCTATGTATTTTAATTATCCAGGTGAAAGTATAAATGTAATTGGTGTAGGTGGAACAAAAGGAAAATCTACAACTACATATTATATAAAATCTATACTAGATGAATATTCAAAGAGCTTGAATAAAAAAGAAACAGCAGTTATATCATCTATTGATACATATGATGGAGTGGAAAATTTTGAATCACATATAACAACACCAGAGTCTTATGATATTCATAGACATTTTTCAAATGCTCTAAATTCTGGTATGGAAAATGTTGTAATGGAAGTTTCATCTCAAGCTTGTAAATTAAATAGGGTAGGAGATGTATTCTTTGATGTTGGTATATTTATGAATATAAGTGAAGACCATATTAGTCCAATAGAACATCCGGATTTTGATGACTATTATAAATCAAAATTGAAAATGTTTGCTAATACTAAAAATGCTATTATAAATATGGATGCAGATTTAGCTGCAAATACACTTGCAGTTGCAAGAAGAGATAGTGCAAGAGTATTTACATTCTCTATGAAGACTAAAGATACAGATTTTTATGCATACGATATTAGAAAAGATGGATTTAATACAATATTTAAAGTACATACACCATCATATGATGAAAAGTTTATGTTAACAATGCCCGGACTATTTAATGTAGAAAATGCTTTAGCTGCTATTGCTACAGCATACCTAATGGAAGTACCAGTAGAAAATATAAAACACGGACTTGAAATTGCAAGATCAAGTGGAAGAATGGAAGTTTTCCATACTAAAGATATGAAAATAATAATCTTAGTAGATTATGCACACAATAAACTAAGTTTTGAAAAATTATTCTCTTCTGTAAAAGAAGAATATCCAGATAGAAGAATTGTTTCTATATTTGGTTGCCCTGGTAAAAAAGCTTTACTTAGAAGAAAAGACTTGGGTACTGTTGCTGGAATGTATTCAGACTTTGTATATTTAGTTGCAGAAGATCCAGGCGCTGAACCTGTAATAGATATTTCAAATGACATAGCACAATATGTAAAAAAATATACAGATAACTATGCTTTAATAGAAGAAAGAGGAGAAGCAATAGAGGATGCAGTACTTAAAGCAGAAAAAGAAGATAAACCTACTATTGTACTTCTTACAGGTAAAGGAAGAGAAACAAGACAGAAATATGGAACTGAATATTTACCATGTATTTCAGATGTTGAATATACAGAAAAATATTTGAGCGAATATGATAAAAGACATAAAAACTAAAGAAGAAAGAGGAAAATAATGAGAAATATAGATATAATTAATGCTTGTACTGATTTAGGAGTAGCTGTAGATGGAGCCTCTCTTGGACCAGATGAATTAACACAAGGATTAAAAAATGATAATATAAATAATATATATAAAATTTATACAGATTGTTCAAATAAACAAACTGAAAAAGAAAATAAAAAGAAAAATTTGAAAAGACTAAATGAATTTAATGAAAGATTATATGATGCAGTTTTAAAGAGTATAATTGCTGGAAATTTTCCACTTACTGTAGGTGGAGATCACAGCCTTGTAATAGCATCAGCTTTGGCTTCTATAAATAGAAATAAAAGTTTAGGAATTATATGGGTAGATGCTCATGGAGATTTTAATACTTTTGATACTACTATAACAGGTAATATACATGGCTTACCGCTTGCAGCTATAACTGGATATGAAAAAAAGGAACTTGTATATTTTCATAATAATAATCATTATAAATATGAAAACACAGTTATAGTTGGTGGAAGAGATATAGATCCTCTTGAAAAAGAAAATTTAGAAGATGCGGGAGTAACAGTATTTACAACTGAAGATATCAAAAAAGAGGGAATGACTGCTATAATGGAAAAAGCTATAGAGATTGCTTGTAATGGAACAGATGGTATGCACATAAGTTATGATTTAGATGTAATCGATCCTAAAATAGCACCTGGTGTATCAGTTCCAGCAAAAGATGGTATAAATTTAGAAGAAGCATATCAAGCAGTAGATTGTATAATAAAACATAAGGATAAGTTAAAATCCTTAGATTTAGTTGAATATAATCCTACAAAAGATATAGAAAATAAAACAAAAGTAATTGCTAAGACAATACTTGAAAGTATAATTAATAATATATAATAAATAAAAAAGATAAAACACCTTGATTTCTCAAGGTGTTTTTTTAATATAAGTAACTTGTATAAAGTTGAAAGCTAATTATTATATTTTGCACTATTAACAGCATACCTTTTTAATTTTTCTGCTACTAGATAGTTGATAGAATCTTTTGGATAATTTCCTTCTTCATCCATTTCTCCTGATTCAACACCAGTAAGAATTTCTATACCTTCATCAATTGTACTGATAGGGTATATATGGAATTTACCAGCTTTAACAGCATCTATAATTTCATCACTTAGATTCAAGTTTTTAACATTTTGATATGGTATAAGAACACCATTTTCCCCATTTAATCCTTTTTCTTTACATACTTTAAAAAATCCTTCAATTTTATCTGTAACACCACCGATTGGTTGAATTTCACCTTTTTGGTTAACTGATCCTGTTACAGCTAAACTTTGGTTAATAGGAACACCTGATAGAGAAGATAGTATTGCATATAATTCTGTTGAAGAAGCACTATCACCATCTACTGGGTTATATAATTGTTCAAAGCAGATACTAGCAGTAAGAGATAGAGGAATATCTTGTGCATATTTTTCACCAATGTATGCTGAAAGAATGAATACACCTTTAGAGTGTGTTGTACCACTCATTGCAACTTCTCTTTCTATATTTACTATACCACTTTTCCCAATATATGTATTAGCTGTTATTCTAACTGGTTGACCGAATGAACAATCTCCAGCAACAGCTATTGTTAATCCATTTATTTGACCAACTTTTTTACCATCAGTAGAAATTATAATATCGCCTTGTTTAATCATTTTATGGAATGAGTCGTTATATTTAGAAAATCTCTTTGTTTTAGATTCTAAAGCTTTTCTAACTTCATCACTTGAAACAACTTTTTTTCTTGTATTTGATGCTATAAAGCTAGCTTCAATAATTAAATCTGAGATATCTTGCATTATTGCAGTAAGTTTATTTTGGTTACCTGCACATTTTGAACTATATTCAATTATTTCTTTTACACCATCTTTATTGAAAGGTAGAAGAGAGTGTTTTTTACAAACGTAAGCAACAAATTGAACTAGCTTTTTGATATTCTCTTTATTTTTTTCATAACTATCATCAAAATCTGCTTTTACTTTAAATAATTTTTTGAAATCTGCATCCATTGCACATAATTGTTGGTAATGCATTTCTGATCCAATAAGTATTACTTGCGTGTTAATTGGAATAGGTTCTGGTTTTAAAGATAAAACTGTTATTGGTTGGTTTATATCTCTAGAACTATCTATTGAAAGCTCTTGGTTTCTTAATACCCTTTTGAAAGCTTCCCAAGTAGGAGCACTCATAAGTAAATCACGAACGTTAACAATTAAGTAACCGCCATTAGCTTTATGTACAAGACCAGGTTTTAACATGTTATAGTTTGTTCTAGTTCCTTGTGGAGAACTTTCAAACTCGAGTTTACCAAATAAATCAAAATAATTTGGATTTTTACATAGTATAACTGGTGCATGTTGAAGTCTATCGTTATTTACTATTAAATTAACTCTATATTTTTCCCATGGTTTTTGTGCTTTCTTTTGCATCATTTGTTGCATCATATATGGGTTAGACATCATTTTCATATCTTTTTCGTTGTCTTTTTTGAAAAGATTAACATTTTTAACAACATCACTTTGAATAGAGTATAAGAAGTTTTGAATCTTTAAGTTTTTCTTATATTTTATTTTTAAATCACTCATACATTGAGTAACAGCAAAAGTAGCAAGGTTGTTTTCCCATTCTTTTAATACTTGTTCACATTTTTTATCTAAAGCATCTATTTCTTTTAATACTTGAAGAGTTTGTTCTTGTATTTCAGGACTTTTTTCTTCAAAATATTTTTTAGTTTTTTCATCTAGTACTTTGAAAGATTTTTCATCTAGTACAACTCCGTTATGAACAGGAGAGAAGTAGATACCATTTTCTGTATTTCTAATTTTAAATCCTTTTTCATAAGTAGATTTATCAAATTCACGCATTAAATTATCTTTTGCTCTTTTGTATCTATCAACAATTGTCTTTTTCTCTTTTTCGTACATATCACCGGTAAGTTCTTTATTTATGCGAGTAATAATAGAGTTTATAAATCTATTTATATCTTGTTTAAATTCCATTCCTTCGCCTGGATTTAAAGCTATAGCTACAGGCTCGTTTGGATTTTCAAAGTTGTTAATGTAACAATAGTCTTGAGGTACAGGCATTTTTTCACTTAATGAATTAACAACAGATAGAGCATATGCAGTTTTACCAATTCCAAGAGTACCTGAAATATATAGGTTAAATCCTTTTTGTGGAATTTGCATAGCAGATTTAATTGCTTCAAGAGCTCTTTCTTGCCCTATAATACCGTTAAATGGCTCAACTTCGTCTGTTGTTTCAAACTTTAAAGAATCCACATTGAATGAATTTTTTAGATTAACAGATTTTAGTTCTTTTACTTTTTTCATATATATTATTACCTCCAAAATTTTGTCTTTTGTCTATACTATAATTACATTGTATAGTATATGTAAAAAATATTCAACTTAAAATAATTAAAATTTTTATATAATTTATATATAATAATTATTATAATTAATAACGAAAATTGTAAAAAAAAATAAAACTATTTACTTTAAAATTATTTAGTTGTATAATTTAAATGTAAATTAACTAGGGAGGAATTATATGAAAAATAAAAAAATATTATTCGGAATTATTGGAGTTATAGCACTTATAGTAATAATCGTGGTATCAGTATTATTATATAGATTTTTTAAAGATATGGATGCTAAAAATAAATTAATATCAGAAATAAATAGCCTTAATGAAACAAATCTTAATACAGAAGTTACTTTAGAAGGTGAATATGGCTTAATTGAACAAATGGTAAAACAAGATTATAAAACATACTATGATTCAATTAATAAATTAAGAGAAAATTATGATAAATTAAGTGGTCTTGGTGTTTTAAACATCCAAAATTTTGAAAATGATGGACCTGAATTTACAACATCACTTGATACTTTAAATACTTTAAAAACAGAAAATGAAACTATATTAGCTACATTAAATGATTTAGCAGATGATGCTAAAATAGATGAAAAATTAGCAAATAGTAATTTAAGTGAAGAAAACAAAAAATTATATAAAGAGATAATAAATCAATTAAAATTAAAAGATGGAGTAGCTAATATTAAAGAATCTGATACAAAATTTAGTACTTATCTTGCTTCTTTAATTGATGTATTAACATATCTAAAAGATAATAAAAATGAATGGTTTATCGAAAATGGTGCTTTAAAATCTAAGAGTCAAACTTTCATAGATGAGTATAATAAAAAGATACAAGATATCGGTGGAATGGAAACAGTAGAAGGACAAAATTAAAAATTATGTAATTAAATCTCCTAAAATGTATTTATTTTATGCTAAATGTGTGATATAATATACGAGCATAAAAAATATATGATAGGAGGTTTTTTCTATGAAAAATAATGATGTTATTTGGAAAGACAGAAAAAGAACCATATTTGGACTACCGCTTTCGTTCACAGTCTATAGTTTGACTAGTGAAAAACTTTTAATTGATACTGGCTTTTTAAACAAAAAACAGGAAGAGATAATGCTTTTTAGAATAATGGATATTACTCTTGAAAGAAAACTATCTCAAAGAATTTTCGGTGTAGGAACAATACACTGTTGCTCTGCAGATAAGACAACACCTGAATTTGAAATTAAAAGCGTTAAATGTCCACAACAAGTAAAAGAGACATTATCTAAAGAAGTATATAAGGCAAGACAAGCTAATAGAGTGGGCTCAAGGGAAATCCAATATGATGGAGATTTCGATGATATAGAACACTAAATATAGAATACCAATCTTAATTGATTGGTATTTTTTATATATTTTCTAAAAATTGTATACAAATTTTTATTTTTTATGTTAAAATTATAATATAGGTTTGTATAGGAGGAAGAATTATGTTTTGTAATAAGTGTGGAAATAATCTTGGAGATGTAGAAGGTGTAAGATTTTGCAATAAATGCGGAAATGATTTAAGTGGTAGTGTAAATAACGTTCAAGAGGAAGCTAAAACTATCGTTAACGGGCCAGAAACTCCAAATAACGTTATTAGAAGTGTAGACTATGATGCAAATATTATTCAATCTCAAGTAGTAAATGATGGAGGTTCAACAATAGATTTAGAAAAAAGAAAAAGAAATAAAAAAAGCTTTATTATAACCGCTGTGGTATGTTCTACAATAGCCGGAATAATAGGGTTACTACTAATTAGTTTGCTTATAGTATCAGTAGTGACAGCTTTTGGAAGAGCTTTTGATTTACTTGATGATGCTCAAGATAGAATCGATAGTTTAGATGATCCAATATATGAAAATAATTACGATTATGATTACGATGATTCAGATTATGACTACGGTTCTATTTTTGATAACGAAGAAGATGAAGAAACAGAAGAAGATAATACTGAAGTTGCAAGTGACGAACAAAGAGTAGGTAGTAAATCACAAGGATATGTAACAGTACCAGATAGTTGGAAAGAAAATGATACTGGATATGATGGAATGTTACAATACTTAAATCAATACCAAGGTTCTGTAACATTGTACTCTGTTGATACTTCATTATTAAGTGCTAAAGCTTATGCGGATAGTGTTGAAGATACTATGCCTTCACAAGGAATAGACGAAGTTAGTAGAAAAGAAGTAACTATAGCAGGATATGATGCATACAAATTATGGGGATATTCAGATACTCTTAATATTTGGTTAACAGTTTGGGTGTTTGAAGCAGAAGATGATCAAACACATTATCTTGCAGTAGAAACATTAACAGAAGATAGCGAATATTTAGATATAGCTGAAACATTCTCACTAGATAAATAATAAAAGAAAAAAACTAAAATAAAAAATACCAATCTTAAATGATTGGTATTTTTTTCTCCATTATATAAGCATTTTCTTTTCCTTCGTAATATTTTTTTCTTTCAGATATTTTTGTAAATCCATGTTTTAAGTATAAGTTTTGAGCAACTGTATTAGTTTCTCTAACTTCAAGCATTATTCTAGAAATATTGTTTTCTTTACAAAATTCATAAATAGAATTAAGTAGTAAAGAGGCAATACCTTTTCTAGTATAATCATGAGACACTACTATTGAAATTATATCTGCTGTATCAAGTACATAAGATATTCCAATATATCCTAATATCATATTGTTACTTTTGGCAACTAGATAATAGTTGTTTTTTTCTTTTAAATCATTTTCTAATATTGATTTACTTAGTATATGGATATTATGACTTTCTTCTAAACTAATAGCTTCATCTATATCATTATTATTCATTTGTATAATTTGTATATTATCCATTTGTAGCCATTCTTTCTGCTTGTGAAGGTCTAGCATATAAAGCATCTAAACTGTAAGCATTATACATATAATCATTAACATTAGATATATTTAAATAACTATCTATTAAATCGTTAGTAGTAGGGTAGAAGTTTAGTAAAGTAGAAGAATAAGCTTCTAATTGTTCTTTAAATAATTCTACACAATCACCAGCTATAATTAATTCTTTATCTTTAACAAGTTCTGAAATATTAGCAAGTGCATCAGTTAATATATCGTTACTAACATCCATAACTTTTTCAATAACTACTTTATTATCTGAGTTTACATACACTTTGTTTATTCCATAATATACTCTTTTATTTTTAGCATCTATTAAAGATAACACATAAGCTTCTTTTTGAGCAGTTTGCTTTAATGCAGCATAAGATATTAAATCTATAGAAGAGATAGAATAGATGTCTAAATCTCTAACTTGAGCTAAAGCTTTAACTGTAGCAAGTCCTATACGAATACCTGTAAATGAACCAGGTCCGTTAATAGCTAAAAGTAATTCTATATCTTTAATTTTTAAATTAGATTCTTCTAAAGTTTCATGGATAATAGGTAGAAGCTTTTCTGAGTGTGTTATCTCATTAGATATAGCTTTTGTATAATATTTATCTTCATTTAATACACTACAACTTGCAGATCTTGTTGTAGTATCAATTCCTAACATTTTCATATTATGATTTCCTCCAAATTCTAAATGTTCTTAATTCCTTATCTTTTTCATTTTTGTATATATCTATGTGAATTGTATTTTTAGGTAGTATATCTGAAATTATTTCGTCGCCCCATTCAATAAGACAAGCACCATTATAGAAATAATCTGTACCAACACCTTCTAAAAATTCATCACTGTTCTTTATTCTATATACATCAAAATGATATATTGGAAAATCTCTATCTATGTTATATTCATTAACTATAGTAAAAGTAGGACTACACACATCATCTTCGATTCCAAAAAAACTTGCAAGACCATTTAAAAATACAGTTTTTCCAGATCCGAGTTCTCCGTTTAAAGTAATTATATTCCCTTGTGAAATATATTCACCAAATTTTTTACCAAGCTCTCTAGTATCTTCTGTACTATGAGAAACATATTCATATTCAAAATTTTCTTGTGTATTAAATATATCATTTAGTATATCGTTTGCATTGTTTAAAGTTAATTCTTTCAAAAAAATCACCAATATAATTATACCAAAATATTATATAAATATCAATTAAAAATAAAAAAGTAATTTATCTTGCAAAATAAGTAATAAGAAGATAAAATATATACAAAAAGGAGAGAGAGTATGGCAGAAACTAAGTGGACTCAAGATCAAAGTCAAGCAATAGAAAAAAGAGACTCAAATATTTTAGTAAGTGCATCAGCTGGAAGTGGTAAAACAGCTGTCCTTGTAGAAAGAATTATACAAAAGGTATTAAATGAATATTTAGATGTAGATAAGATACTAGTTGTTACATTTACAAATGCAGCTGCTCAAGAGTTAAAAGAAAAGATATTAAATGCTATATATAAAGCATTGGATACAGCAACAGATGCTAAGAAAATAAATCACTTAAGAAATCAGCTAATATATATAAATAGAGCAAGCATAACAACAATAGATGCTTTTTGTTTAAAAATAGTAAAAGAGAATTTTAATGTGTTAAATATTGACCCAAATATTAGAATTTGTGAAGAAGCACAAAGTATATTAATTAAATCTAGAGTATTAGAAGATTTACTTGAAGAAGAGTATGAAGGATATTCAAATGATAAAAATACATTTGGGTTATATAACATTTTAGAACTATTTAACGGAAAAGATGAAGAGTTACTAGATAATATACTTAAAATATATAACTATATACAATCATTCCCATATCCGTTTGAATGGTTAAAAGAGCAAATAGAAAAGTATAATATAAATGAAAATATAGATTTATATAACACAGATTTTGGTAAAGATATATATGACGATATAGTTGAAGAAATAAAACTATGTATAGTTAAATATGATGAATATTTAGATAAAATGTTAGGAAAAGAAGAATTTATTAAGCATGCAGCATTATTTAATGAGGATGTATATGCTTTAAAAAGTTGTATAAATATTCAAATACCTAATTGGGACGAATTATATAATAACTTAAATGAATTAGAATTTAAGGCTATGCCTAGAAATAAGGTAAGTAATGAGGAACTTAAAGAAGAGTTAAATACATTTAGAAAAAAAGAAGTTAAAGATGTTATTACAAAATTAAAGAAAAAAATATATGCAAAAAGCAGTGAAATACTAAAAGATAATAACATTGCATATGGATATATGAAATATTTATATGATTTTTTACTTGCTTTTGATGAAAGATTTAAGCAAGAAAAGAAAGAAGCAGGAGTAGCAGAATTTAATGATATTATGCACTATGCTTTAGAACTACTTGTAGATAAAGATAATAACTTAACTTCAATTGCAGATGTTTTAAAACAAAGATATAAAGAAGTATATACAGACGAGTATCAAGATACAAGTTATGTACAAGAAACTATTCTTCAAGCTGTGTCTAGTGTGGATAACAGATTTATGGTTGGAGATATTAAACAAAGTATCTATGGATTTAGACAAGCAAGACCAGATATATTTAATGAAAAATATGTGGCATATAAGAAAAATGAAGAATGTAATGAAGAAGATAATGAATGTAAAATAATATTATCTAAAAACTTTAGAAGTAGACAAGAAGTAATTGATTCTATTAATTACATATTTGAAAAAATAATGAGCATGAAAAATGGACAATGTAATTATGATTTAGATGAGACTTTAAAATGTGGAAATACTAGTTATTTACCATCAGATAATTGTTCATATACAACTCAAATTAATATTATAGATTTAAAAGATCAAGAAATAGATATGTTCGAAAGTCAAGATGAAGAAGAAAATCTTGAAATAGATGAAGATTTATCTAGCTTTGAGATTGAAGCTAAATGTATTGCATATAAAATACAAGATATAATGCAAAATATGCAAGTTACACAAAAAGATGGAACTTTAAGAAAAGTTCAATATAAAGACATAGTTATTCTTCTAAGAAGTATTAAAGGTAAAGCTGAAATAATGGAAAAGATATTAAAAGAAAATAATATTCCAGTATTTTCAGATGTATCAAGTAGTATTTTTGAAGGCGATGAAGTAAAACTTATACTATCATTCTTAAAAATATTAGATAATCCATATCAAGATATCTATATGATTAGTATAATGTTTAGTATAATAGGAAACTTCACATTAGATGAAATAACAAAAATAAGATTATATGATAGTAAGAGCTATGTTTTAGATACATTAAATCTTATACTTAAAGATGAAGAATTTAAGAAAAATGAAAAAGAGATATATGCCAAAATAGAAAACTTCTTAAAGTTATTAGATGAATATTCTAGATATTCAAAAATATACAGTATATCAGATTTATTAATTAGATTATATAAAGATACAAATATATATTATCAATTTGCACTAGAGGAAAATGCAAGTGCTAAAAAAGCTAATTTAGATTATCTAATTGAACTTGCATCAAACTTCTATTCTAGTGTAGGAAATACATTAAATGCATATATAAGATATATAGATGGTCTAAAAGATAAAACAGATAAAAGTAGTGGTAGTGCTAAAATAATTGGTGAAAATGAAGATGTTGTTAGAATAATGACAATACACAAATCTAAAGGTCTTGAATTTCCAATTGTTATTTTAGCAGATACAGCTAAACAATATAATTTCATGGATTTAAGGAAAAACAAAGTGCTATTCCATCATAAATATGGAATAGGTATAGACATAGTAAATCAAAAATTTGGAATAACTTATCCATCTTTAATTAAGCAGTCTATAAAATCTGTAATAGAAAAAGAAACTAAATCTGAAGAACTAAGATTGTTATATGTTGCACTAACAAGAGCAAAAGAAAAATTATATATTTTTGCTACTACTAAAGATTATCAAAAAGAATATGAAAGACAATCTTTAAATATTAAAAATAATAAATTTAATGAAAGCTTAATTGCTCAAAATGATAGTTATTACAAAAATATGCTACCAGTAATTAAATATTATAATAAATTTGAAGGAAATAAAGGTGCTTTAGATATAGTAAATATAGAAGTAAATTCTAATACTACAGATAAAGCATTAAGACAAATGCTTGCAGAAAAACAAGAAGAACAAGAAAGAATGTCTATTAGCGAGAAAATAACAGAATTAAATGTAGAAAGTAAAGAACTAAAAAATGAAGAAATTATACAAGATGTAAAAGATATGTTTGAAAAAGAATACAAATATATAGAAGATGTATCATCACCAGCTAGAATAAGTGTTAGTAACTTAAAGAAAAATAAACTAGATGAGGATGAAGAAAATTCTGAATTTTCGGTAGCTAAATTTAAAGATGAAAATATAGATTTAGATGATGAAGAGAAAGTAGAAATTAATAAAACAGAAAAAGCGTATAGAACTCCTACTTGTTTAGCCGAAGAAGAAAAAGGTTATACTGCTGTAAGAAAAGGTCTTTTAATTCACTTTATACTACAAAATTTAGACTTTAAAAACTTAACAACAAAATCTGAAATAGCAAATTATATAGAAAAGCTAGTATTTGAAGGAACTATTAGTCAAAAGGATAAAAAATACATAAGTATAACAAGAATATATAATTTCTTAAATTCAAAAATAGGTAGAGAACTTAAAAATGCAACTTATACATATAGAGAATATGAGTTTATATTAAAGAATGAAAAAATATCTAATAGTCTAATTCAAGGTGTTATAGATTTATTCTATGTAAATCAAGATGGAAAAGTAATACTTGTAGATTTTAAAACAGATAGATTAGATGACGAAGCAGAATTTATTAAGAGATATAAAATACAACTGGATATATATAAAGAGGCAATTAACTCTTTAACTAATTATACAGTAGATAAAGTGTATATCTATTCATTTAATTTAAATAAAGAAATTGAAGTAATGGAGGAAGAGAATGAATAAATACGATAGTAAAGAAATACTTCACGTTAAAAATGGAGATTTAGAGTATTTACAATTTAAAATTTTAAATGAACACAACGTTAAAAATTGTATTACTCTAAAACATGGCGGAGTAAGTGAAGGTGAGCTTGCAAGTTTGAATTTTAGAACTTTAGGAACAGATAAATTAGAAAATGTTTTAACTAATTTAGAGATAATTTCTAAAGAACTTAACTTTACAAATGTACACAAAGGAAAACAAGCTCATACAGATAAAGTTTTAATATTAGATAAAGAAAACAAAGAAGAATATGTATTTAAAAATTTAAATCCTGATGAAGTAGATGGCTATATAACAAACGAAAAAGGAATAGCAACACTTATAACTACAGCAGACTGTAACCCTATCATTATATTTGATACTAAAAATAGAGTTATAGCTAATGTACATGCAGGATGGAAAGGTGTAATAAATAGAATATATATAAATGCTATTAAAGTCATGAAAGAAAAATATAATAGCAATGTAGAAGATATTATTGTATGTATTGGCCCTTCTATTAGAAAGTGTTGTTTTACGAGCCAAGAAGAAAGTTTTAAAGAGAAATTTACTAATAGCTTTAAATATGATGAAGATTATTTAGAACATGAAGAAGATAATAAAACATTCCATATTGATTTAATTGAAATATTAAAACATGAATTTAAAGAGAGAGGAATCAAGGAAGAAAATATTCATGTAGCAGATATATGTACAAGATGTAATACAGAGGATTTTTATTCATATAGAGAAACTGTACAAAATAAAAGAAAAGATTATGCAACAATGGCTACAATAGTGGAGATTAATTAGGTGAAATTGTTGTGAAATAAAGTCAAATTGTTGACTATGCAATTTTAGTTTGTTATAATCTAAAATTGAAAGAGGGGTAATATACATGAAAGAAGAAAACTTAATTCAAGGAGAATGTAACGATATGATAAAAATAAAAAAAGATGGTGGAAATTTACTTAAAAGAATGAATTTACCTAACAAATTAACAATGTTAAGAATAATATTAGTACCTTTATTTATTCTTTGCTTATCTATTCCAGCAGATGTTTGGGGAATGCTACCTTTTGTAAAAGATGCAGAAGGTGTAGTTAATGTTATGACATATGTAGCATTAATAATATTTGCTGTTGCAGCTTTCACAGATTTTCTTGATGGTAAAATTTCAAGAAAAAATGGAATAGTAACTAAATTTGGTAAAATAATGGATCCATTAGCAGATAAATTATTAGTATCAGCAGGATTTATTATGCTTACAGGTATTGGTGTTGTTCCAGCTTTTGTTACAGCAATAGTAGTATTTAGAGATTTCTTTGTAAATGCTTTAAGAATGTTTGGATCAGATAATGCTAAAGATGTATCTGCAGGTATAAGTGGTAAAGTAAAAACTTTATTCCAAATGCTTACAATAACTTTCTCATTACTAAATCAAGCAATGATGCCTGAAATGGGAATAGGAAGCTTTATGAAATATTCATTAGATATGAATGCATTTGAATTATTAGTTAATGTTACTATGAGTGTATCAATTATATTTGCTGTTATTGCAACAGTTTGGTCTTTTATAGATTATTTCAATAGATTTAAAGAAGATATTGATGTAGAAAATTAATGAAATTTTAACATAGAAATATGGCACTTCAGTGTCATATTTTTTTTGCTTTCATTCGACTGACCGCTCATTCTAATTACAAACTAAAAATTTTGGTATATAATTTGAGTATATTAAAAGCGGAGGGATAAAATATGAGCTTGTTAAATATAAAAGTACCTAAATTTAAATTCAAAAAGATGAAAATGGATGAAAGTGTTCTAAAAGAATTAGAAACTATAGATTATGAAAATCTTGAAAAGAAAAGTATAAAAAATAGAAATACACCATATGAAGATGCAACACATTATAAGACAGTAAAAGAGTTTTTCTTAAATTCTGTTAAAAAATATGGAGATAGACCATGTATATTAGAGAAAAAAAATCATAAAGAGGCATATACAACTACTACATATAAAGAGTACGGAAAAGATGTTATAGGACTTGGAACTGCTCTTATCAATTTATTAAATCTTAAAGGAAAAAGAGTAATAATAATTGGTGAAACACAATATGGATGGTATATATCATACATGGCTATGCTATGTGGTGTAGGTATTGCAGTACCAGCGGACAAAGAATTACCATTAAATGAACTTGAGAATATAGTTAGAAGATCTAGAGCATCAGCTATTATTTATTCTAAGAAAAAAGAAGATGATATTAAAAAATTAAAAGAAAAAGATTTAGGTATAGAATATTTTATTGAAATGAAATCAGATGAAAAACTAAAAGGAAAAGATGTAGGACTTGAATATTTAGTTTCAGTTGGTAGAAAATTAGTAAAAAACGGAAATAAATCTTTTGAAAAAGTAGAAATTGATCCAGAAGAATTTAAAATATTATTTTTTACATCAGGAACAACTTCTAATTCAAAAGGTGTAATGCTAAATAATAGAAATTTAGCAGAAAATATAAATGCAGTTACTGCATATGTAAAAATTTATCCAAGTGATAGATTTTTCTCAGTACTTCCATTACATCATTGCTATGAGTCTACTATAGGATATTTAGTTCCAATAGCTTGTGGATGTTCAATAGCTATATGTGAAGGACTAAAATACGTAGTTCCAAACTTACAAGAATCTAAACCTACTGCTATGCTTGCAGTACCGCTTCTTGTAGAAAGTTTATATAAGAAAATAAACGAAAAAATAGTTAAAACTAAAAAAGACAAACTAGTAGCTACAATGATAACCGTTACAAATGGGCTTAAAAAAGTAGGAATAGATGTTAAGAAAAAAATCTTTAAAGAAATTTATGATAACTTAGGTGGAAATATACGAATAATAGTTTCTGCAGCTGCTCCTATAGATAAAAAAGCAGGTACATGGCTTACAGATATAGGTATAACTTTCTTACAAGGTTACGGGCTTACTGAAACAGCACCAATTGCTGCTGTTACACCAGATTATAACCCTTCTTTAGGCTCAGTTGGTAAAGCTATAGTTGGAACAGATATACAAGTAAGAGAGCCAAATGAAAATGGTGAAGGTGAACTATATATAAAAGGTTCAACATTAATGATGGGTTACTATGAAGATGAAGAAGAAACTAAAAAGGTTATTGGTGAAGATGGATACTTTAATTCTGGAGATATAGGCAGAATAGATGAAGATGGATTCATCTATATAACAGGAAGAAGTAAAAATGTAATCGTTACACAAAATGGTAAAAATATTTATCCAGAAGAAATAGAAATGATGCTAGATAAACTAGATGAAATTAAAGAATCTATGATTTATGGTAAAAAGCCAGAAAAAGATAGTAAAAAAGATGAAAAAGAACTAATAATAACTGCAAGAGTAATTCCAGATTATGATAAAATTAAAGAGTTATATGGCGATGTAAGTAAAGGTGAAATATATGATATTATTTGGAAGAAAATAAAAGAAGTTAATAAAAAGCTTACATCATATAAAGCTATAAAAGTTCTTGAACTTAAAGATGGTGAATTCGAAAAAACATCAACAATGAAAATTAAAAGATATAAAGAAATTAATAATAAATAATCTAAACATAAAAATAAATAAGTGAAAAATCTAAACAAAATAAACTAAACAAAATACAAAAGCAAGTGATTATTGATAATTACTTGCTTTTATGCTATATTAAAATTGTAAATATTAGAAAATAATATAAATAAAAATATGGAGAGTGATTATATGAAAACAGTAGTTATAACAGGTAGTGCAAGAGGATTAGGCTTTGAAATGGCCAAAGTATTTAGAAGAAATAACGTAAATGTAGTTATTAGTGATTTAAATGAAGAAAAATTAGCAAATGCTAAAAAAGAACTTGAAGAAATTGAGTCAGAAGCACAAGTAAAATATTGTGTATGCAATGTTACTAGTTCAGAGAATATACAAAATTTAATAGATTTTGCTAAAAAAGAGTTTGAAGTTATAGATATATGGATTAATAATGCTGGTGTTAACCAACCAGAAAAACCAATTTGGGAATTAGAAGAAAGCGAAATAGATTTAGTTTTAGATGTAGATTTAAAAGGTGCTATAATAGGTTCTAAACTTGCTATGGAAGAAATGTCTAAAAACAAAAAAGGTGCTATATACAATATAGAAGGATATGGCAGTAACGATGCTATGATGCTTGGACTTTCTATGTATGGAACAAGTAAAAGAGCTATAACATACTTTACACAAGCACTAGCTAAAGAAAGTGAAGAAAGACAAACAGGAGTTATTGTTGGAAGATTAAGCCCTGGAATAATGATAACAGATTTTATTGTTACTGCTCTTGGAGATAAAGATAAAATACAATTATCAGATAAAACTAAAAAGGTATATAACATATTAGGAGATTATCCAGACGTTGTAGCTAAATTTTTAGTTGAAGGAATGTTAAAGAATGAAAAGAATAATGCTAAAATTGAATGGTTAACAAATAGAAAAGCTGCTTGGAGATTTATGACTGCAGGGTTTAATAAAAGAGATTTCTTTGGAGATGGAACTAAATTATTAAATAAATAAGAATGGAGGCTTAAAATGTTACACAAAATGAATTTGCAACCAGGTCCATATAAAATGATTGAACGTGGAACTAAAACAATTGAAATGAGATTGTATGATGAAAAAAGACAAAAAATAAATATAGGAGATGTTATAGAATTTACTAATGATGCTACAAAAGAAACTTTAAATGCTAAAGTTCTAAATTTACATAGATATAAAACTTTTGGTGAGCTATATTTAAAATTTGAAAAAGAAAAATTAGGATATGAAAGCGATGATATAGCTAAACCAGAAGATATGGAACAATATTATAGTAAAGAAAAAATAGAAGAATTTGGTGTTGTAGGTATTGAAATAGAAGTAATTAGATAAAATAAATATAATAGGAGTGATTATATGAAAAAAAGATTATTTTTAATAACTACAATTTTATGTATGTTACTATGTATGTCAACATCAACTGTTTATGGAATGCAAATATTTGTTAAAACACTTGATGGAGAAACTATTACACTAGAGGTAGAACCTAACGATTCGATAGATGCAATAAGAGCTAAGGTGCAAGAAAAAGAAAGTATTCCGGCTTACAAACAAAAGTTAATATTTGCCGGGAAAATATTAGAAGATGGAAAAACGTTATCAGATTATAACATACAAAAAGAGTCAACTTTACATATGGTAATTACACTAGAAAATAGTGCAGTAATAGACACTACTAATGCAGTAGTTAAAGTAGATGGTGATGAAATTTCAGAAATTGAATTTAGAAAAGACACAATAAAGGAATTCGAAATAACTGCAAATGAAGGATATGTACTAACATCTGTTACAGTAAATGATGTAGAAAAAATATCTGAAATAAAAGATAATATACTTCTAGTTGAAAAAGAAGAAGCAGTCGCTACTAATATAAAAGTTATTGCAGAATCAATTGAATACCATATAGATATTTCATTAATTAAAGATCAAGAAACTTTAGAAAGTAATACAGAAACAATATTATATGGCAATGAATTTAGAAAAAATATTGTAGTAGATGAAAAATATGTAATAGATAAGTATGTATATAATGGAGAAGATATAACAGAACAAGTAGAAAATCATCAAGTTGTATTGAATGAATTTAAAGAAGAGGGAAATACTTTAGAAATATATGTTAAAGATAATCTAAATATAAATCCAGAAACAGGAGATACATTTGTTATGTATTTAAGTATATGTCTTGTAAGCATTTTAGGTATAGTATCATTATATAAATTAAGAAAATTTAGAAAAAATTAATATAAATTTAAAAGGAAGTAATTATATTGCTAATTACTTCCTTTTATGCTAATATACAATTAAGAATTAATATAATTCTTAGAGGTGAAATATATGGAAAAAATAGGAGAATTACTTTGTATATTACAGACTGAAATGCCTGAAGCTACCGCATGGGGATGGTTTCATTTAATGTGGGTTGCATTAATTGTTATATCACTAATCGTATTGTACAAATTGAAAGGTAAATATAGTGAGAAGCAATTAAAAGCAGTTTTAGGAACATACGGAATAGTCGCATTAATTTTAGAGGTAACAAAACAATTAATCTGGACTTTTGATTATAATTCAGTAACTAATACATTTACAGCAGATTATCAGTGGTATGCATTTCCATTTCAATTATGTACTACTCCAATATTTGTAAGTATTCTGTGTTTGTTTATGAAAAGAACAAAACTTAGACTATCATTGTTATCATACATGGCTTTTGTTACGATTTTGGGAAGTTTTATGACGGTAATTATACCAGATGACTGTCTTGTAGAAACGATATTAATAAATGTTCATACTATGTGGTTACATTGCGGAAGTTTAGTAGTTTCAATTTATTTATTAATGTCTGGTGCAGTAGAAATAAACAAACAGAATTTCAAAAATGCAATTGGAATTTTTATAGTATTTGTAATATTAGCACAAATACTAAATGTTGGAGTATATAATAGCGGAATACTTGGTGATGAAACATTTAATATGTTTTACATTAGTCCATATTTTATTAGCTCATTACCTGTATTTGATACAATACAACAAGCTGTTCCATATCCAGTATATTTAGCACTATATGTTATAGCATTGTCTTTAGGAGCATGCATTGTATATATGATTGCTAAAGTTATAAGTAGTATTATAAATAAAAAAGAAAAAGTTAAAATAGAGGTAAAATAAAATGGACAACTATATATGTAAAATAGCTAATTTAGATGAAATAAATGAAAAATGGGATTATGAAATAGAAAAACATCCAGATGATAGCAGATGGAAAGTATGGAAAGAACAATTTGTAACATCAGTAAAAAGGGGAAATAGAATTTGCTATTATGGGATACTAAATGGTAAGATAATATCCGAAGCTACTGCTATTATAAATAAAGATGATGTAGATAAAAACAATCAAGATTTAATAAATGAAACTGCAGCATATCTTGTTGCTTTTAGAACAATAAAAGAATATCAATCACAAGGATATTTTTCTAAGTTATATAATTTTATGGAAAATGATTTAAAAAATAAAGGATATAAAAAGTTAATACTTGGTGTAGAACCTTGTGAAGAAAAGAATAAAAAAATATACTTTAAATGGGGATATACAAATTTAGTTAAAATAGATGTTGAAGAATATCCAATTAAAGAGGGAGAAACAGAGCCAGAAATAATAGAAGTAGAATATTATTATAAAGAAATATAAGGAGAAATTAATGGAAATTAGAAAAATAGAATATGATAAAGAAAGATATTTGAGTTTGTTATTAGAAGCAGATCCAGAAAAAGAAGCGATAGATAAATATTTAGATAAAGGTGAAATGTATATAATTGAAGAAGATGGTGATGCAGTATGTGAAGTTGTAGTAACAGAAGTAGATAACGATACATGTGAACTAAAAAATATTGCAACTTTACCTAAAGTTCGTGGAAAAGGATATGCAAGTAAAATAATACAATATATTTTTGAAGTATATAAAAATAAATATAAAAGAATGATAGTTGGTACAACTGAAAATATGATACCATTTTACGTTTTAAATGGTTTTACTAAGTATCATCATACAGTTAAAAACTTCTTTATAGATAACTACAATGAAGAAATCTGGGATGGAGATTTACACTGTATAGATATGTATTACTATTCAAAGGAATTTAAATAAAACTTGAATTCCTACCATTTTAGTAGTATAATAGATATAACGATGTCGGAGGAAAAGAAAAATGAAAATATCAACAAAAGGAAGATATGCATTAAGAGTAATGACAGATCTTGCAGTAAATAGTGGCGAAAAATACATATCATTAAAAGATATTGCAGAAAGACAAAAAATATCTATTAAATATCTAGAGCAAATTATATCATTATTAAATAAAGCTGGATTTTTAGTAACAGCAAGAGGGTATACTGGTGGATATAAACTTGCAAAAGAAGCTAAAGAATATAAAATAGGAGATATATTAAGAGCTACGGAAGGAGATTTAAATCCTACATATTGTCTAACTGAAAATGGAGAATGTGAAAGAAAAAAAGTATGCAAAACATATTCATTTTGGAAAGGATTGGATGATGTAATATCTCAATATGTAGATAGTAAAACATTAGAAGATTTAATAAAATAGAAGTCTAAAATATAGACTTCTATTATTTTTTGCTTAATTCCTATTGACAAGGTAGGAATTAAGTAGTATAATTCCTACCGAAATGGTATGAAAAGGAGAACGTATGAAAAGTATATATTTAGATAATGCAGCAACAACAAAATTAGATGAAGAAGTATTACAAGAGATGTTACCATATCTAAGAGAAAATTATGGTAATGCTTCATCAATATATGAATTAGGTAGAGAATCAAGAAAAGCAGTTGAAGATGCCAGAGAGAAAATTGCTAAAGTATTAAACTGCAAACCTAATGAGATTTATTTTACAGCAGGTGGAAGTGAAAGTGATAACACAGCTATAAAAGGAATAGCAAAAGCAAATAAAGGTAAAGGAAATCATATAATAACTTCTAAAATAGAACATCCTGCAGTTTTAGAAACTTGCAAACAATTAGAAAAAGAAGGTTTTGAAGTGAGCTATATATCAGTAGATGAAGATGGGATTTTAAATTTAGATGAACTTAAAAATAACATTAAACCTACTACTATATTAATAACAGTAATGTTTGCAAATAATGAAATAGGAACAATTCAACCTATAGAAGAAATAGGAAAAATTGCAAAAGAAAATAATATATATTTCCACACAGATGCAGTTCAAGCTGTAGGAAGTGTTAAAATTGATGTTCAAAAATTAAATATAGATGCTTTGTCTTTATCTGGACATAAATTTTATGGTCCAAAAGGAATAGGTGCATTATATGTAAAAAATGGAATGAAATTTGAAAAATTTGTTGATGGTGGACATCAAGAAAGAAATAAAAGAGCAGGAACAGAAAATGTTGCAGCTATAGTTGGTATGGGTAAAGCTATTGAAATGGCTTATGACAATCTAGAAGAACATAATAAAAAAATAAAAGAGTTAAGAGATTACTATGTAGAACAAGTTAAAGAAAAAATACCATATATAAAAATTAATGGAGATATGGAAAAAAGATTGCCAGGAAATAGTAATATTTCATTTAGATTTATAGAAGGTGAAGGATTATTATTAAATCTAGATTTAAAAGGAATTTGTGCTTCAAGTGGCAGTGCTTGTACATCAGGTTCACTTGACCCATCTCACGTGTTACTTGCAATAGGTCTGCCACATGAGATTGCTCATGGTTCTTTAAGAATATCTATAGGAAAATATAATACAAAAGAAGAAATAGATTATTTAGTAAAAAATCTAGTAAATATAGTTAATAGGTTAAGAGATATGTCTCCATTATGGGAGAAATTTATTGAGGAGGAAAATAAATAATGCAATATTCAAGAAAAGTTGTAGAACATTATACAAATCCAAGAAATGTTGGAAAAATAGAAAATGCTTCAGGAGTTGGTGAAGTGGGAAATCCAGTTTGTGGAGATATTATGAAAATGTTCATAAAAGTAGAAAATAATGTAATAGTTGATGTTAAATTTAAAACATTTGGATGTGGTGCAGCAATAGCTACGAGTAGTATATCTACAGAAATGATAAAAGGTAAAACTTTAGAAGAAGCTTTAGAGTTAAAAAATGTAGATGTAGTAAATGCTCTAGAAGGATTACCACCTGTTAAACTTCATTGTTCTGTTTTGGCAGAAGAAGCTATTCATGAAGCAATAGCAGATTATTATAGAAAAGAAGGAAAACTAACAGAAGAAGAAATAAAGAAAAAATGCAAATTAAAAAAGCCACATTGTGCTCATTGTGGTGAATAATATGAATAACAAACCTAAAGTATTATTAGGTATGAGTGGTGGAGTAGATAGTAGTGTTTCAGCTATTCTTCTAAAAGAACAAGGTTATGATGTAATAGGAATAACAATGAAGCTTTTTGAAGGAGAAGTAGAAGGTAGTTGTTGTAACATAGAATCTACAATGGATGCTAAAAGAGTTTGTGATTATTTAGGAATACCACATTATACATTAAATTTTAAAGATGAATTTAAAAAATATGTAATTGATGATTTTATAAATTGTTATGCTAATTGTAAAACACCCAATCCATGTATAGAATGTAATAAATATCTAAAATTTGGTGCAATGTATAAAATGGCACAAGAATTAAATTGTGAATATATTGCAACAGGGCATTATGCTAAAATAGAGTATTCAGAAAAATATAAACAAAATGTACTTAAAAAAGCTAATGCAATAGCTAAAGATCAGAGTTATGTGTTATATAATCTACCTAGAGAATTAGTAAATAAATTAAAATTACCATTAGGAAATTTTAATAGTAAAGCAGAAATAAGAGAAATAGCAAGCAAACACAGTTTGCCAGTTGCAAATAAACCAGATAGTGAGGATATATGTTTTATCCCAGATGGAAATTATAAGAAATTTCTAGAAGAAAACTCAAATATAAAAGGATTTGAAGGAAATATTGTAACTACAGATGGTAAAGTTCTTGGAAAGCATAACGGATTATATAAGTTTACTATAGGTCAAAGAAAAGGGCTAAGACTTACATATAAAACACCATTATATGTTGTAGGATTTAACAAAGATAAAAATGAACTAATAGTAGGAGAGGAAAGCGAATTATATAAAAAAGAATTTTTAGTATCAGACATTAATTGGTTAATATCTGAGCCGTTAGAAAATGAACTAGAAGTTGAAGTTAAAACAAGATATTCTTCAAAAGCTGCTAGAGCGAAAATAACTAAAGATGGTGAAAATATAAAAGTAGTTTATGAAGAGCCACAAAAATCTATAACACCAGGACAATCAGCTGTATTTTATATAGATGATGTTGTAATAGGTGGAGGAAAAATAAATTAGATAAATAATGTAAGCAAGTAATTTATTGATAATTACTTGCTTTTATGTTACTATTTTATTAGAGTATAAACAAATTTTAGGAGTTGATATTATGGGAATATTAGATATGTTTAAGAAAAATAAAAAAGAAGAGAAGAAAGAGAAAGAAATAGTAGCTTATGGGTGGGATGCTATAACTAAAAAATTTGAAGAAATATATCCAGGACAAACTAATCCTAAACATTATGGAACTTTAATTTCTTGGAATTTAGGTGGCAATGATCCTTTAAGGGGAATTAGTATTTATGATGGTGGAGATTATTGGCATTTTGTAAGTTATGGATTATCTGAACTTTATGAAAAAGAATCAGATAACAAGGAAATAAGCGGATATGGAATGGAGTTTACACTAAAACTAAAGAAAGATAAATATGAAGATGAAGAAGCAGAAATCAAAGGAATATGTGGAATTTTCCAAATGATAGCACGTATAACATTTCAAAATGGTGAACTGTTTAGAGCTTTTGAATATTTATATACTGGACAAAAAGAAGGAATAGATACAAAAATGAAATCTAATATCACAGGCTTTATTACTATACCAGATACAAATGCGGGAAGTATTGACACTCCAAATGGTAAAGTAGATTTTGTAGAATTTATTGGAGTTACAGACGCAGAACTTATTGCTCTTAAAGATAAGAAAATTACTGTAAAGGAATTATATGAAAAATTAGGTTCTGATGTAACAAATTATAATAGAGAATCTGTTGTTTAGAAAGAGAGGAATTAAGTAATGACTGAAAAAGAAAAAATGCTTGCAGGTGAAATATACAATGCAAATTATGATCAAGAATTATTTGAAGATAGAAATAGAATTAAAGATTTATGCTATGAGCATAACATGTTAAGACCTTCTAATATTGAAGAAAGACAAAAATTAATTAAGCAAATAGTAAAAAATACAGGAGAAAAATTTTGGTTTGAGCAACCATTTACTTGTGATTATGGAAATATTGAACTTGGTGAAAATTTCTATGCAAATCATAATCTAATAATCTTAGATCCAGCTTTAGTTAAGTTTGGAGATAATGTATTTATAGCACCAAATTGTGGCTTTTATACAGCAGGGCATCCAATAAATAAAGACGAAAGAAATGAAGGATTAGAATATGCTAAACCAATAACAGTTGGAAATGATGTATGGATTGGTGGAAATGTTGTTGTACTTCCTGGTGTTACGATAGGAGATAATGTTGTAATTGGAGCAGGTAGTGTGGTAAATAAAGATATACCATCAAATTCTGTTGCAGTTGGAAATCCTTGTAAAGTAATTAAGAAAATATAATAAAAAAGGAGAAATATATATGGAACTAAATGAATGTATTAATACTAGAAGAAGTATTAGAAAATATCAAGAAAAACAAGTAAGTAAAGATACAATACTAGAAATAATAAAAGCTGCTCAAATGGCACCTTCTTGGAAGAATTCACAGGTGTCTAGATATTATGTGGTAACTAGTGAAGAAAAGTTAAAAATGATAAAAGAATGTTTACCAGATTTTAATCAAAATAATACTAAAGATGCACCAGTGATTATAGTTTCAACTGTAGTTAACGGTAGAAGTGGTTTTGATAGAGAAGGAAATTACGTCACTCATATAAAAGATGGATTTCAGTTTTTCGATAATGGACTACAAATTCAAAATCTATGCTTAAAAGCTCATGATTTAGGACTTGGAACATTAATTATGGGATTATATGATGAAGCAAAAATAAGAGAAATATTAGAAATTCCAGAAGAACAAATAATAGTAGCAGTTTTAAGTTTAGGATATCCAGATATCGAACCTGTTGCACCACAAAGAAAAGATGTGGAAGAAATAGTAAAATTTAGTTAAAATAGATAGTTATTATAAAATATGAGGAATAAATATGAGTAAAGATAAATTAAAAAAATCAATAGTGTATAAAAATTTCAAAAAAGTATTGATACAAAAATTGGGAAATGAAAAAGCAAATAGAATGTGGGGAGAAGCAAATGTGAATCTTAACCAATTTGAAAAACAATATCCAGATATAAAAGGTGACGAAAAGATGATGATATTACCTGCTGCTTCGTTATATATTGAACTAAAAAAAGAAGTACCAGATGAAGCATTAAATATATTAAAAGATTATGGCAAAGAAATGGGAGAAAAAATAGCCAAACTAATTCATTCGATAACTTCAATTCCAGGAGTATCTAAAATGCTATGGAATAATATGCCAAAACTTATGAGAAAATCAAGTAGTGAGAAAAAAGGATATACAAGAAAAATTGTTGGTGAGACAAAAGAACTAGTAGGAGTAGATATTCTATCATGTCCATTACATGATGTGGCAATAAAAATTGGAATGCCAGAAGTAGCACAAGTAGTTTGTGCTATGGATAAAGCATATATGTCAGGTTTTAAATATATTAATTATACACGCACTACGTCAGTTGCAGAAGGTGACAGTTGTTGTGATTATAGATTATCTTATGATAAAAATAAAAAGTAATTAATACTTTTAAGGAGGCTTCTATGATTGAAATTAAATTTGATAAAGATAACAACAAAGCTATAGCTTTAGATGATAACAATGAAATTGGAATATGTGAATTTATAGAAAAAGAAGAACAATGGAACATAGTACATACAGAAGTTACTAATTTTTATCAAGGACAAGGAATTGCAAGAAAACTAGTAGAATGTGTTTTAGAGAATGCTAAAAAATATAACAAAAATGTTGTTGCAGATTGTTCTTATGCTAAAAGAGTAATAGAGAAAATGAATAATAATTAAAATATATAAAGCAGATAGCTTATTGATAGTTATCTGCTTTTATGATATTATTTTGATAAGATAAATAATAATTATAAATAATTTGGAGGGCACATGAATGATATTATCGGAATAATTTGTATATTTTTTTCATCAATATATAAGAGTTTTATGGAATTTTATTTCAAGGAGCCATTATTTTGGATAGCAATATTATTAGGAATAACAGCTCCGTTATTTTATCCTAAACTTCGTGGATTTTTTGGGGAATTTTGGGTAAGAAAAGAGTTAGAAAAATTACCTCAAGATAAATACAATGTTTTAAATAATATAATGATTAAATCTAGTAAAGGCACTCATCAAATAGATCATATCGTTATATCTAAATTTGGTATATTTGTTATAGAAATGAAAAATTATTACGGAATAATTGTTGGGGATGAGTATAAAGATAAATGGATACAATATTTAGGGAAAAATAAATATTATTTTAATAATCCAACACGTCAAAATTATGGACATGTAAAGGCTTTAGAAGAAGTATTAAGATTAGAAGAAAATAAATTTATACCTGTTGTATGTATATCAAATCAAGCAAAGCTTAAAATAAAAGCTAAAAATGTTACACAATTAGAATTTTTAAATAATTTAATTGAATCGTATAAAGAAGAAATTTTGGATGATAATGTAAATTATATAAAAGAAAAACTAGAAGGAATAAATATTACAGACAAAAATGCTAGAAAAAATCATGTAAAAAATATAAGAAGTAATATAAAAGACAATGAAGCTAAAGAAGATAATATGATATGTCCAAAATGTGGTGGAATATTAGTTGAAAGAAATGGTAAATACGGGAAATTTATAGGATGCTCAAATTATCCTAAATGTAGACATATAGTAAAAAAGAATAATAATTAAATATAAGGGAGAGAATAAAATGAAAAATATATTTATAGCAGGAGTAGCTAAGTCGGGAAAATCAACAGTAGCTAAAGCACTAATACAAGATAAAAAATACAATCATATACCAATGGATTATTTTGCTTCATCTTTAAAGCATAATTTTCCTGAAACTAAAATAACAAGTAATGTTGTAATAGATAGAGAAAGTAGTAAAAATTTATCTAAATTATTATCTAGAGTTATACAAATAATGAATGGTACAGATGAAAAATTTATTTTAGATTCAGCACATATATTACCGCAAGATATAAGTCAATACTTAGATAGAGATAAATGGGATATATACTTTTTAGGTTATCCATCTGTAACAGCTGAAGAAAAGCTAAAAATTATAAGAAAATATGAAACAGAAAATGACTGGACACATAAAAGAACAGATGAAGAAATGCTAATAATATTACAAAAATTAATAGATCTTAGTAGAGAAATAAAAAGTGAATGTGAAAGATTAGATATAACATTTATTGATACAGGAAAAGATTTAAATACAGTTATTAATGAATTAAAAGAATATAATAAATAAAGGAGAAAACAAAATGAATAAAATTTTAATCTGTGATGATTCAGCTTTTATGAGAATGATGATAAAAGAAGTTTTAAAAACTAACGAATATAAGACTATAGGTGAAGCTGTAAATGGAAGAGAAGGAATAGAAAAATATAACGAACTAAAACCGGATTTAGTGTTAATGGATCTAACTATGCCTGAAATGAATGGAATAACTGCTTTAAAAGAAATAATAAAAAATGATTCTCAAGCAAAGATAATAATATTATCTGCAATGGGCCAACAAGATAAAGTTGATGAAGCACTTAGTTGTGGTGCAAAAGACTTTATTGTTAAACCTTTTAAACCAGAGAGATTATTAGAAGCTATAAAGAAAGTGATATAAACTAGAAGCAAGTAATTGTTGATAATTACTTGCTTTTATGCTATTATTTTCTTGAAAAGAGGTAAATGATTATGGATTTAAATAATGAGAGTAAAACACTGTTTATACCACTTTATGGAAAGGCTTTAATGAGTAAACAAAACTTATTTATTAAAGATAAAAAAGCTGAAGAGATAATAAACAATGTAGAGTATAATTTTAAAAAATTAAAACAATCAAAATGGCTATCTATGTACATGGCTGCAAGAGCTAGACAGATTGATGAACTATGTAATGGGTATATTAAAGAAAATAAAAATCTAGTTGTTATACATTTAGGGTGCGGTTTAGATTCAAGGGCGTTAAGAGTTAATCAAGAATATAATATGTGGTATGATTTAGATTTTGAATCTGTTATAGAACTTAGAAAACAATATTATAAAGAGTCGGAAAAATATAAAATGATAGGAAAATCTGTTACAGATTTAACGTGGTTACAAGATATAAAAGAATGTGAAGAAATACTAATAGTTGCAGAAGGGTTAACTATGTATTTATCTGAAGAAGAGATAAAGGATATATTAGTAGCTATTAATAATAAATTTAAAAATGTAACTTTAATATTTGATGCATATTCTAAAAAAGCAGTTAAAGCTTCTAAAATAAAAAATCCAGTAAATCAAATGAACGCACAAATTAAATATGGTTTAGATAAAATGGAAGATTTTTTAAAGTTGAATAGCAATTTAAAATTTGTAAATGAGTATGTAATAGAATACAAGAAAGAAAATTTAAAAGGAATAACAAAAACTATATTTGAAAAAGTATATTGTGGAAAAATAGCACAATCATATTATAAAATATATGAGTTTAAATTATAAATTTAAATCAGGAGGTAATATATATGGGAATATTTGATGTTTTTAAAGGTAAGCCAGTAACACCAGCACAAAGAAAACAAAACTCAATTAACAAAATAAGAACACAAGGTATAGTATATAATCCACATTTACCTATGGTTGAATCAAGTGCAGATGTAAAACTAAAAAGTTTAGATGAAATTTGTCAAAGGGCTATAGCAAGTCTTCTTGCAATTCAACTTGCTTGTGATATTGCACAGGGGGGAGATTATCAAAAGTCTAAAAAGTTTTTCTGGGAACTTATTGAAAGATATGGTGTACAAGATAAATTATTAGCAAAAGAAAGAAAATTATTTGAAGGTGGGTATACACAACAAGATGCAATAGATGTTAGCTGGACATATGAATGCTATTGGTCTTTAATATGGGCACTAGGACTTATAGGAAACATAGAACAAGCAAATGAAACTTGTGATTGTGATAAAGCAGTAAAGATAGTATCAAGTAGTGTAACATATGAAGACTTTAAAAATAAATGTAAATTAAGAGATACAGAAAAAATATTAGATATGATAGATTTATACTATCGTTATCATTGGGCTTGTGTTGAAAAAAGAATTAGACCTGAAGTTCCTATTGGAAATTTAGATCCTGGAGTTGTAATGGAAAGAAGAAGAGGACTTGAATGGCTAATAAGCGAAGAGGAAGATTGGAATGATATTTCGTTAGATACTTAGAATATATTTTTTATCAAAATTGACTTTATGAAAGCGTTTTGATATAATTTACATAATAGAGATGGGAGTTGAAATTATGGATTTCACAAAATGTGAACTAGATTTGTATAAGACATATTCTGGTAAGGAAACAAAAAAATAAATAATATATAATGGAAAATCACATATGTTAAAATTTAGAGGAGAAGATAGAGGAAAAGAAGTATATAGTGATTTATCCGAATTTTAAGGGTGTTCTATTTACAAAGCTTTTGGATTGGAAACTCAAAATGTTATTTTAGGAGAATATGAAGGAAAAGATGTGGTAGTATGTGAAAATTTTCTAAAAAAAGGTGAAGAATTACAAGAGTTCTCAAACTTTACAAATAGTTATTCGGATACTGTAGACAAGAGATATTCTTTTTCAGAAATAATAGATACTATAGAAAATCATCCTAATATATTTGATAAAAAAGATGTTAAAGAAAAGTTTTGGAAGATGTATGTAATAGATGCTTTTCTAGGAAACTTTGATAGACATGGCGGTAATTGGGGATTTGTTGTAAATTCAGAAGAGAAATATTCTAAATTTGCTCCAATTTATGATTGTGGTAGTTGCTTGTATCCCCAAATGTCAGAAAAAGAAATGGATAATATTTTGAAAAGTGATTATGAAATTAAGAGGAGAGTATTTGAATTTCCTAATTCACAGATTGTTACTAATGAAACAAGAACAAAATCAAATTATTTTAGTATAATAAATAGTTTACAATATGAAGAATGTAATGAAGCAATAGAATGGTTCTGTAAAAATTTAGATTTTGATAAAATAAATAATATTATAGAGAGTGTTGATAAACTTAGTAAAAAAAGAAAAAATTTTTATAAAACTATGCTAAAAGAGCGATACGATTATATTATTAAGCCGGCGCATGAAAAAATAAAAGATTTAAATGATATTCGAAAAACTATTAACGATTTAGAAGAAAAAGTTATTAGTAAAAATGATGAGCTAAGAGCATATACAGAAGAATTAAATAATAAATCTGAAAAAATTAATGAAGCAGAAAAGTTATTAGAACAATATCAAAATTTAAAAAATAATAAGGATAAGGAATAATTATGATAGAATTAAAAAGTAAAAAAATTGTTTTTGATAAAGAACAATATAAATTAGATAATAGGTATTATGATTCATACATTAATTTAGCAAAGCAAAAAAATAGCTTATTTTGAAAACAACATTAAAGAAATTGATAATCAAATTTCTTTAAAACGAGATATCATTGCTAAACAAGATAGAATATTAAATAGATATAAAGAAGTTATTTTAAAAATAAAAAAAATGGGAGAAAATTAGTATGGATAATAGAGTATATGTTAATCAATTGAGAAGAGATTTAGAAATGTTAAAAAAAGCTATTGAAAATAAAAACAAATATTTAGATTGTGAGTACTGTGAGATAGAAGCTGATTTAGAAAGTATATTTTTATGGAAAGAAGCTGAAATGGAAGAAGTGCATGCTATATTAGAAGAATATGGATTGTTAGAAGAAGTAAGAAACAATATAACGTTAAAAATATAAATTAAGCCCAGAAGTAAAGCTTACGCAGTTTACTTGCTAAGGGCTTTTATTTGATTTATAATAAAATAAAGTTGGTGATAGAATATGAAAGTTAATGTAAATGGAATAAATATACATTATGAAGTATATGGAGAAGGACAACCAATAATTTTACTTCATGGTAATAGTGAGAATTTAAATATTTTTGATAAACTAGTAGAACAACTAAAAAATGAATATAAAGTATATGCAATAGATAGTAGATGTCACGGAGAAAGTGATAATCCAGAAGAAATATCATATGATTTAATGGCACAAGATGTAATAGAATTTATTAAAACTCTAAATTTAAATAAACCAATATTATATGGTTTTAGTGATGGTGGAATAATAGGAATACTTGTAGCTATTAAAGAGCCAGATATATTATCTAAAGCAATAGTAAGTGGAGCAAATGTAACTCCAGATGCTTTAAGTAAGATGTTTATGATTATAACAAAAATTATGGGATTCTTTACTAAGAATAAACTGTTTAAAATGATGCAAAATGAACCTAATATAACTTGTGAAGAATTACAAAGTATAAAAATACCAGTTCATGTACTTGCTGGAGAAAAAGATGTAATAAAAGAGGAACATACTAAAATGATAGCAGAAAATATTCCTAATAGTACATTAGAAATAATAGCTGGTGAAAATCATGGAAGTTATATTATACATAGTGAAAAATTATATGATATATTAAAAAAATATATTTAAGAAAGGATATTTTTATGGAAAAAGCAAAAGTATATTTTACAAAAGAAATTACACCTGAAAGTGTAGTAAAAATGTTTGAAGTATTAAATAAAGAATTACCAGGAAAAGTAGCAGTTAAAGTTCATTCTGGTGAGAAAGGAAACCAAAATTATCTACGTCCAGAATTTTTAAAGCAAATAATTGAACATGTAAATGGAACAATTGTTGAATGTAATACTGCATATGAAGGACAAAGAAATACAACAGAAAAACATAAAGAACTTATGAAAGAACATGGATGGAGCGAAATATTTGATGTAGATATTCTAGATGCAGAAGGTCCAGACTTAGTATTAGATATACCAATAGGCAAAGTTATAACTAAAAACTATGTTGGGAAAAATATTGAAAAGTATGATGCTATGCTTGTAGTATCACACTTTAAAGGACATCCAATGGGTGGATATGGTGGAGCATTAAAACAATTATCTATAGGTGTTGCTTCATCATATGGTAAAGCATATATTCATGGGGCAGGAAATGTAGAAAAAATATGGACATCAGATCATGATAAATTTTTAGAATCAATGGCTGATGCTGCATCTTCAGTAGTTAATTATTTTAAAGATAATATTGCATATATAAATATAATGTGTAATATGTCAGTAGATTGTGATTGTTGTGCAGTAGCTGAAGATCCTTGTATGAAAGATATAGGGATACTTGCATCTTTAGATCCAGTTGCACTAGATAAAGCTTGTGTAGATTTAGTATATAATTCGAAAGATCCAGGAAGAGATCATCTAGTAGAAAGAATTGAATCTAGAAATGGCACTCATACAATTGATGTTGCTGCAGAAATTGCTGTTGGTACTAAAGAATACGAAATAATAGAAGTGGAATAAAAAGTATAACAAAATAAAAAATTTTTCATATTATAATATTATGAAAGGAAGATAAAATAATATGGAAAATTACTATAAAAATAACTATAATTCATATATGAATTGCTACAATTTTGGATATGATACCAACTGTTCTAGAAGTAGTGAAAAAGATGGTATTTCTGAAAATGATAGACATGACTATGGTCCTGAACCGTTAGTAGTAGATATTGAAGATATGACTAAAAATAATGATACATTTAGAACAACATTATGGACTGGTGAATATTTACAACTTACTTTAATGAGCATACCAGTTGGCGATAGTATAGGGCTTGAAATGCATGCTGATACAGATCAATTTATACGAATTGAAGAAGGATTAGGATTAGTTCAAATGGGTGAAGAAGAAAATAACGTTACATATCAAAGAAGAGTAGGAGAAGATTATGCTACTTTAATACCAGCAGGTAAGTGGCACAACATAGTAAATATTGGTAATGTACCATTAAAACTATATTCAATATATGCACCTCCTCATCATCCATATGGAACAGTACAAAATACTAAAAAAGATGCAATGCATGAATAGAAAAGCAGAAAAATAAGGAATATCAATAGATATTCTTTATTTTTTTATAATCTATTTAGAAAATATTCAAAATAGAATTGACAAGGTGTAAAAATAATGATATAATCTATTTAGAAATATTTCTAAATAGAAAGAAGGGATTATATGGGAATGTCAGAAACTTTAAAAGCTATATCTGATCCTATCAGAAGAGATATACTTAATATGCTAAAAGATGGGAAAAAAACTGCAGGAGAGATAGCTGAAAAATTTGAACTTACTGGTGCGACTATATCATATCATTTATCTTTATTAAAAAAAGCGGGATTAATAGTAGAGTCGAAGTACAAGAACTTTATTTATTATGAGCTAAATATATCTGTATTTGAAGAAGTTTTAATATGGATAAAAAGTTTAGGAGGAGATTTAAATGAAAAAAATTAATTTAAAAACTTTAATAGTAACAAGTTTAGCTTGTTTGCTACCGATTTTAATTGGATTAGTTTATTATAATCAGCTACCAGAGCAAGTTGCAATCCATTTTGATATAAATAATAATCCGGATAATTATTTTTCTAAAGCAGCATTCGTATTTGGAATGCCAGTAATAATGATGTTAATTCAAGTATTTAGTTGCCTTATGAGTGATTTAACAGACAAGAATAAAGAGGCAAATAAAAAAGCTGTGAGTGTATTTAAATGGATTATACCTATGATTACTATTGTTCTATATATAGTAACTATATTATATGCTTTAGGTAAAGCGTTAGATATTAGAGTAATAGTTATGTTTATTCTTGGAACTATGTTTATAGTAATGGGAAATTATACACCTAAAACTAAAGGCATGCTTCATTTTGGAACTAAAAAAATAACTGATGAAGAGCTTGAAAGAAAAGTTAACAGAATATCTGGATATATATTAATTTTAGATGGATTAATGTGTATAATTAGTACAATATTTAATCCTATAGTTAGTATATGTGTAGTTGGACTTTTAGTTGTTGAAGCAATTGTTTTAGCAATATATACATGGTCAAAAGTAAAATAAAATTTATCAAGGTAAGGAGTATTGCAAAATACTCCTTTTTATGTTAATATATTAGTCGGCAATTATAATAAAAATGCGAATACAGTTATTTGTATATACGGGTTAGATAATTATTCTAATTGCAAATAAAAATGAGGAGGGATAATTTTATGAAGATTGGAATAGACTTAGATGGTGTAGTAATTGATAGTGAAACTACTTTTAGAACTTTTGAGGAGATATTCTCAATAGATGTATTAAAAAATGGTGACAAAATAATAGATAGAGAAGAGCCTAAGTTTCAATCAAGATACAACTGGACTAAAGAGCAAGAGGATGAATTTATTCACAACTATATGTTAAAAGCTTCAAAAGAAAGTCACTTGATGTCAGGTTTTAAAACTGTATATGAATTGTTAAAAGAACAAGGTCATGAGTTTGTAGTAATAACTGCACGTGGTGGGTATTTTCCAGAGATGAAAGATGATGCTCTACGAGCTTTAGAAGAAGGGAATATTACTTTTGATAAATTCTACTGGAGAACTAATAATAAACTACAAGCTTGTATAGACGAAAAAGTAGATATTATGATAGATGATGACTGGAAGATAGTTAAACATTTATCAGATAATGGAATTAAGACTTTGTATTTTAGAGATACAAATTTAAAAAGATTGCCTGAAAGTGAGCTTATTACAGAAGTGAATAACTGGGGAGACATCTATAGAGTTATAACTAATCTTAATAATTCTCAAAAATAAATTATATAAAAGGAGGGAAATATTATGCCTAAATGGATATGTCCAAAATGCAATTGTACAGAATATGAAACAGATCAGATTCAAACAACAGGTGGAAATTTTTCAAAGGTATTTAATGTTCAAAATAAAAAGTTTGTTGCAGTAAGTTGTAAGAAATGTGGATATACAGAATTTTATAAAAAAACAACGTCAGCAGCAATGAATATTTTTGACTTCTTTATGAATAACTAATTAACTAACATCCAAAATTATATATTTTGGATGCTTTTTATATTGTATTAAATTTATTTATGATATAATTTTATTGATAAAAATAATAGAATAAAAAATAAATATAAAGGAGCGAGTTATATGATTTTAAGAGAATATATAGAAAGTGATGCAAAAGAAATATTAAGCTGGATAAAATCTGAAAGAGAATTAAGACTTTGGAGCTGGGAAAGATATAAAGATTATCCTGTAACACCTAAAGACATTAATGATAATTATAATGAATGTAAAGAAAAAGGTGAATTTTATCCAATGACTTTAGTAGATAATGAAAAAATAGTTGGACATTTAATTTTAAGATATCCAACAGAAGATAAAACACTTGTAAGAATTGGTTTTATCATTATTAATTCAGATATTAGAGGAAAAGGATATGGAAAAGCTATAATTAACGAAGCAATGAAATATGCAAGAGAAAAACTTGGAGCTAAAAAGTTTTGCTTAGGAGTTTTTTCTCCTAATGAGAGTGCAATTCATTGTTATAAATCAGTAGGATTTAAAGAAGTTAGAGTAGACAAAGATGTATACAAATTTAATGATGAAATTTGGGACTGTATTGAAATGGAATTAGAATAAAAAATAAACTTTAGCTTGAAAAAAATAGATAAAAATAGATCAAGCTATTATAATATTGTATCTGGTAAACAATGGGGGAAAACTCAAAATTATGATTTATGTATAGATTCTTTAATTCGAAAACAAGAAACAGCAGATATTATATGCGAATATGTAAAAAGAGCAAGTAATTAATTGATAATTACTTGCTTTTTGATATTATTTAAAAAAATAAATTAATAGCTAATATGCAAATAATTATTTAATTTAGACAGATAATATTACAGATAAGAAACAAATGACTAGATAACATTATATTTATGTTAAAAATATTGAAAAAAGTATAGTTATATGATAATAAATTTAGTAAATAAGAGGGAAAAAGCATGAGAGATAAAATATGGATATTAAGGTTAATCTGTATATTATGTGTGTTTTTTACGGTTAGTAAATATATTAAAGCGGCAAACGAGGAAATATTACCAGATGATGCAGCAAAAGTTTCTTCTGCCGTGGTAATTCAGACTAAAACTGGAACAGGACCTTTTGATAATGACGATAGCCCGGGAAATGATTCTAGTGAAGATAATAATATAGTAAGATCTTTTGATCAAGTAACGTGGACAGTTGAAAATACATTTATATTAAAAGATAGTAGTACAGAAGGAAAATATAGTGGTGGATATGTTAATGTGGAAGGATTTCTTCCAGAAAATTTAAAAGATACTGTGATTTGGGATACTGAATCGATGGCATGGGCTCAAGATATAGTGCTATCTGAAGATGGACTAACATTTACAGCTAAATATTATATGACAGAGAAAGAAATAACAGTACCAGGTAAACAATCTTTAGTTTTTGTGGCTAAAGTGTTAGGAGCGGGAAATGGTACTAGTATAGTTCCAGAAGTAAAAGTATGGTTAAACGGAAATGCTGATGGAGATAAAGTAAGTGTTTCAGGGATTAGTGAAACAATAGTCAGTTCAGCACCTAAATATAATATTAAATTAACTAGAAACACATATTGTTCAAAAAGAGTTACGGTAGATTATGATTTGGAAGAAATAACAGGAAGAATGTATGGATATTCATTTGTATTACAATTGTATAATACAGATGCTACAAAAGGAATGAAAGGATTAGAATTCCCTAAAGGAGATATTACTTTTGATTTAGATCTAAGTTTTACTAGAAGTGATATTGAAACTGGTCAAACAGTAAATATAACAGATGATTGCACACCATTATTATGGAACTATAAAGTTAATATGAGCGGAAAAAATAATGGAGTTATTGCAGATAGAGTAATGCAATGGTTAAATTCTGATGAATCATTTAATGTTAGATGGGCACCATATGGTATGGCTAGAACTGATAGAAATAATTCTATATATGATTCTGGTAGCATTTCAATGACACAAAATGGAAGTAAAATATCGGTTACTGTTTCAGATTACAAATTTGATGGTATTTTTCCTAAATATAATGGGGAATATAATGCAAACACAATAATTTATCCCGAAAATATAGGATGTTTTAGTGCAGGCTATTTCCAAATTTTAGTGCCAGAAAATGAAGCAAGTCTTGATGATAATAAAACATATTATTTAACAGTAAAAGATACTAATATTAATGCAACGTCAATTACAGATGCACAAGTGAATACTCAAATTATAAATAACGATGATAGCATTTCTATGACTCACGTACGTTTAGTAAAAGGTACATATGGTAAATTCGTAGACCTTTCAGCACAATCAGGTTATCCAATACTTGGCCTTACTAATAGAGGTAGAGGTGGAGATACAGTAATGACACCTGGAAATGTATTCAAAACTAATTTGGTTGCATCTGTAAGTAATTCTGCGGATGAACCATATTATATTTATAGTGCAAATCAAATGTATAAATTTGATGGTGAAGGATTTGAACCAAATACAGATAAGATAGTATTCAGTGCAACTTCATCTTTAACATTTAATGCCTACTATTTAACTAAAAAAGATGGAACTAACTGGGCTTCTCAAGATGAAATGAATAATACAGTGGATTTAGCGGATTTTAATATTTACAAAAATAAATCAGATATACCAGACGGTCATATTTGTGTTGGATTATTCTTCGAATCAAATAATGATGGTGTATGGATTCCTACTTGGAGTACAATTTCTGTGCAAATGAAGGTTAAAGAAACTGCACCGGTAAATCAGACTTATGGTATGACAATGGCTACAATGTTATGGGATGAAGCAAATAAGTTGGATAGAAGTATATACAATATAGAAAATAATATAGATTTTTCAACATATCCACAATATGTATATTATGCCGGTCAAATGCCATATGTAAAAACTGAGTATAATGAAGATGGAAGTATTGTATCAGGTACACATAGAGGAAGTTATACATATGGTAATACTATATATGTGGTTGGCGCAAATCAAACAGTTGAAATAGAAGCAGTAGACACTGATGGAAATATTAAAACTAACTATGATTTAGGAAAAAATGAATATGATGTAACTTATAAGATTTCTCCTATACTTTCATCAGACAATGATAATGTTAAAATTGGGGATATAACTGTAATACTTACAGATACATTACCACAAGGATTAACATATGTATCTGGAAGCTCAAATTATGGTGATCCAGAAATAACAGAAAATGATGATGGTTCAGCTACTTTAGTTTGGAAAATATATAATTGTGTTGTAGAGGAAGAAATTACTCCGTTAACATTTAATGCACATATAGATGAAGAATCACCAAACGGGAAACAATTTACAAACAAAGTAGTAATTAGTACAGATAAGTTAGGAAATATTAAAGAAGTCAATAGAACAGATACAACAACTATACAAGTAATAAACTTATCTTCACACAGATTATATAAAATAAGTAATACACCAACTATTGAAAAAGACGGAACAATAACATATGTATTATCGTATAAAAATAATACAGACTATAAAATATCAGATTTCCAATTATTAGATATATTACCATATAATGGAGATGATAGAGGTAGTTCTTTTGAAGGTACATATATACTAGAAAAACTTGTTGTAACTCAAGAAAAAACAGATGGAACTATAATTTCAAATGAGAATTTGAAAATACTTTATACATCAGATGAAAGTGTAAGAGGTACTGTAACAAGTAAAGACACTAATCTGGGTGAAGGGTGGAATACGATTACATCAACTGAAATAAATGATGATGCAACAGCTATTGCAGTAAGAGGAGAGATAGCAGAACAAGTTAAAGTTACAGTAGAATTTGTACTTAAAACTTCTGGAAATGGAGAGTCAGATAAGTATATAAATAATGCAACTGCACAAGTATATCAAGAAACAGAAGAAATAACTACAAGTAGTGCTGTATCGCAAGTTATAAAAAGAATGATAGAAGGTATAGTATGGTATGACGAAGATGGAGATGGATTAAAAGATGATACAGAACCTTTGGCAGAAAATATCGAAGTAATATTAACAAATGACGTTAGTGAACAAGTAAAAAATATAAATGGAGATATTATTTCTAGTGTAAGAACGGATGCTAATGGATATTATTCATTTAATAGTTTATCTAAACAAAATTACTATGTTACTATAACTATGCCAGATGAAAAATATATACTTACTACAAAAGAGGTAGGTAGCAACGATGAAATAAATAGCAAATTTAATATAGATACTAATCAAACAGATTTAATTACTAAATTAAATAGTTCAGATTTACCTGATCTTATAGAATCAAATGTAAATGCAGGTCTTGTAAAGAAACCTACAAGTGTAGTTACTAAATATCTAGATTTGAATACAAATAAAGAAATTTATACTACAAGCACTCAAAATGGTAGAACAGATGATAGTTATACTACAGTAAATGAACTAGATAATATAAATGCTGCTAATGATAATAAATATGAATTTGTAAAAGTTGAAGGTCAAACATCAGGAACTATGACAGAAGAAGCAATATATGTTACATATTACTATCAAAAAATTGAAACTAGTGTACTGGTAAAACACGTAGATGAAAATGGTAATAATCTTGTCCCAGAAGAAGCAATAAAGGGTAGAATAGACGATGAATACGAAACACAAGAGCAAGAATTTGAGGATTATGAAATATTAACAATACCAGATAATGCAACTGGTAAAATGGAAAAAGGACAAATTACTGTTACGTATGTATATAGTTTAGTAAAAGGGAAGATAACTGTAACTAAAGTAGATAAAAATGATGAAACTAAATTAATAGAAGGTGCAACATTCAGACTAGAAAAACTAGATGAAGATGGAAATGTAGATTCAACATTTACAGCTCAAGAAAAAACAACAGATTCTACTGGTATAATCGAATATAGTGAACTGCTAGTTGGAAAATATAAAGTAACAGAAATAAAAGCACCAGAAGGTTATGAATTATCTAATGAAGAAATTATAGTAGAAATTACTAAAAATAATAGAAATTTAAATCTTTTGGCTAAAAATAGATTAAAACTTATATTACCAGAAACTGGTGGAATAAATACAACCATATATTTTGTATTTATAGGAATTGTGATTATGATATTAACAGCTAAAACAGTTCTTAATAAAAATAATTAAAAAGATTAGGATAATTTGTATATAAAGCAAGTAATTAATTGATAATTACTTGCTTTTATGATACTATTTTTTTGAAAGAAAAATAGGAGTGATATTATGAACGACATTAAAAGAATAGTAGTTTTTGGAGGAGCTTTTAATCCACCTTTAAATTCACACTTTTCACTTGCTGAACAAATAGTAAATGAATATGAAGAAGTAGATAAGGTATTATTTGTACCAGTTAATAATTATTATAATAAACCAGGACTTTTAGGAAATGAACATAGATATAATATGCTAAAATTAGTTATAGATAAAAATCCTAATTTTGAGATTTCAAGAGTTGAACTTGATAGCTCAAGACCTCTTTTTACAATAGAAACAATGGAATTATTAAGTAAAGAATATCCAGATTATGATATGTTGTTTACTATTGGTAGCGATAACTTAAAAGAAATTCATACTTGGGAAAAAGCAGAAGAATTAGTAACAAAATATAAAATACTTGTACTTGAAAGAGACGAAGATAACATGGATGAAATAATAACATCTAATGACTTTTTAATAAAGCATAAAGATTCATTTATTAAAGTTAAAAATAATGTTAGAAGTAACTTGAGTTCTACTTTTGTTAGAAATAAAATAAATGAAGGTAAAAGTATTAGATATTTAACTCCAGATGAAGTTGTATTTTATATTGAAGAAAATAATCTGTACTAAATTGAGGTGATATAAATGTTAGAAAAAGATAGATTATATAAAGAGGCGGATAATGCAATAAATTGGATAAAAGAATATGTGGAAAAAGCAGGAGCTAAAGGTGTGGTTATTGGTAATAGCGGTGGAAAAGACTCAGCGGTAGTTATAGCTATGGCTAGTAAAGCATTAGGTGCAGATAAAGTTCTAACTGTATCTATGCCTTGTCAATCAATAGCAACAGATTTTGATGATGCAAAACTTGTGGCGGACACTTTTAATACAAGATTTATTAAAATAGATTTGACTGAGACATTTGAAATAATGATGAATGAAGTAAATAGGGCTTTAGAAGATACACAAGTATCAGTTGAATCTTGTGTAAATGTTAAACCTCGTCTTAGAATGACAACATTATATTCTATAGCACAAACTTATGGATATTTAGTACTAGGAACTGGAAATCTATGTGAAGCTATGGTTGGATATACAACTAAATGGGGCGATAGTGCTTCAGATTTTAATCCTATTGGTAACTTTACTGTAGATGAAGTTCTTGCCATTGGTGCATATTTAGGAGTACCAGAGAAAATACTAAAAAAAGCACCAGCAGACGGACTAGGAAAACAAACAGATGAAGAGAAAATGGGGATAAAATATTTTCAAATAGCTGAAATGATTGAAACAGGAAATACAGATGAAAAAGCAAAAGTAGAAATACTAAGAAGATATAATGCATCAAAGCACAAAAGAACTTTAGTACCAGTATATAAATTTGATAGAAAGAATCATTTATTAGATTACTAAATAAAAAAGAGGTAGATAATATGAAAAAGATAGAAGAAATTGAAAAACTAATTATAGTTGTAGATATGATAAACGGATTTGTAAAAGTAGGTAATATGTCAGATAGATATATAGAGCATACGATTCCAGATCAAATAAAATTATTAACAGAGTTTAAAGAAAATAACGAAGGAATAGCTATAGTTAAAGACACACATAAAAAAGAATGTGCTGAATTTAAGAAATTTCCAGAACATTGTATTGAAGGAACATATGAATCAGAACTTATAGATGAACTTAAAGAATTTGAAAAAGATGCTTTAGTATATCCAAAAAATTCGACAAGTACAATGCATGCACCTGGATTTGTAGAAGACTTAGAAAAAATGGTAAAACTTAAAGAAGTTGTAATTGTAGGATGTTGTACAGATATTTGTGTGTTAAATGCTGCGATACCATTACAAACATATTTAGATCAACATGATAAAGATATTAAAATAAAAATATATAAAAGCTGTGTTGAAACATATGATGCACCAAATCATAATAGGGATGAGTATAATGAAATGGCATTTAAGTTAATGGCTCAAGCAGGAATTGAAATTATATAATAAGGGGAAATGATATATGAATAAAGAAAAACTTGAATTACTTGCAGATTTTTATGAATTTACAATGTCAAATGGATATTTTGAAAGAAATAGAGATGAATATGCATGTTTTGATTTATACTTTAGAAAAGTACCAGATAATGGTGGATATGCAATAGTTGCAGGACTTGAGCAAGTAATAGATTATATTAAAAATTTACATTTTGATAATGAAGATATAGAATATTTAAGAAGTCAAAATTTATTCTCAGAAAAATATCTTGAATATTTAGCAAATTTTAAATTTAGTGGAGATGTTTGGGCAATACCTGAAGGAACAGTAGTATTTCCAAACGAACCATTAATTACAGTAAGAGCTCCAATAGTAGAAGCACAACTTTTAGAAACTATGTTACTTTTAACAGTAAATCATCAAAGTTTAATTGCTACTAAATCTTCAAGAATAGTAAATGCTGCTCAAGGTAGAACTGTTATGGAGTTTGGTGCAAGAAGAGCACATGGAATATCTGCTGCAATATATGGAGCAAGAGCTGCAATGATAGGTGGAGCAGTTGGAACATCTTGTACATTAACTGCACAAAAATTTAATGTACCTGCAAGTGGAACAATGGCGCATAGTTGGATTCAAAGTTTTGATACTGAATATGAAGCATTTAAAACTTATGCTGAAATTTATCCATATAATTGTACTTTTCTTGTAGATACTTATGATACTTTAGCAAGCGGTGTACCAAATGCAATTAAAGTTTTTGATGAAGTATTAAAACCACAAGGAATAAGACCAGTAGCAATAAGATTAGATAGTGGAGATTTAGCATATTTATCTAAAAAAGCTAGAGTAATGTTAGATGAAGCAGGATATCCAGATTGTAAGATCTGTGCAACAAATTCATTAGATGAATTTTTAATTAGTTCATTAATAGAACAAGATGCAAAAATAGATTTATTTGGTGTAGGAGAAAATCTAATTACAGCTAAGTCTAATCCTGTGTTTGGTGGAGTATATAAATTAGTAGCGTTAGAAAAAAATGATAGAATAATACCTAAAATAAAGATTAGCGAAAATATAGAAAAGATAACTAATCCAAGCTTCAAAAAGGTAGTAAGATTTTATGATAAAGCTACAAATTATGCTTTAGCAGATGTAGTGATGCTAAGAGATGAAGAAATACCAACAGAAGATTATGAAATTTTTGATCCTAACCATACATGGAAAAGAAAAACATTAACAAATTATTATGCTAAAGATCTACAAGTAAAAGTATTTGAAAACGGTAAGTTAATATATAAAAATCCAGAAGTTGAAGAAATTGCAAAATATGCAAAAGAACAATTAAATACACTTTGGGATGAAGTAAAAAGACTTGAAAATCCACAAAAATACTATGTAGATTTATCTCAAAATTTATATGACTTAAAAACAAAATTATTACATAGCAAAAATAAATAAAAAATATAGCTCTATATAGCAATATATAGGGCTTTTTTTATGCAAAATTCAACCTAAAAATAATGGTATATTTTTCTTGAAATAATACATGATATATAGTAAAATATAAGTGTATTTTATGTTGTTATAGGAGGAATAAAAATGGTAATAGAAATAAATAATGAAAATTTTGAACAAGAAGTTTTAAAAAGTAATAAAACAGTATTAATAGATTTTTATGCTGAGTGGTGTGGACCTTGTCAAATGTTATCTCCAATAGTAGAGCAAGTAGCTCAAGAAAATGATAATATAAAAGTTGTTAAAGTTAATGTAGATGAAAATCAAAGTCTAGCTGTTGAGTTTGGAATAAAAGCTATACCTACATTGATAGTTATAAAAGAAGGAAAAGAAGCTAATAGAGCAGTTGGAATGTTAAGTAAAACTGAATTATTAGAACTTATAAAATAAAGGAGAGAGAGATTATGAAGGGGTACAGAATAAATCCAGATATGGAACATGTAACAAGAATAATAACAGGGTTACAAAAGAAAGATGGACATTGCCCTTGCAAGATAGGACAAGCTGAAGAAAATCTTTGTCCATGTGATGAATTTGTAAGTACAGGAGTATGTCATTGTAAATTATTTTTACCTAAATAGGAGAAATAAAAGGAGTTATATTATGAAAGAAAAATTTTTTGAAAAACATGAAACATTAATAGCTATTGCTTTAATAGTTATTTATATAGTTTCAAATTCATTTTGTATGCAAAATTTTGGACAAACAGATTTTAGATCTGCATTAGTAAATGGTGTTTTATCATTACTAATAATAGGTTTTATAGCTAAAAATAAATTAGGGGAATATTATGGATTGACTAGATTTCCTAATCCTAAGAAATTCTTATATTTTATTCCATTAATTATTTTAATGTCAGTAAATTTATGGACTGGAATAAATATTAATAATACAATAAGTGAAATTATATTCTTTATGATTTCTATGGTTTTTGTGGGATTTTTAGAAGAAATAATCTTTAGAGGATTTTTATATCAAATGATGGCTAAAGATAATGTTAAAACAGCTACTTTAGTAACATCTTTAACATTTGGTATAGGGCATATAATAAATCTATTAAATGGAGCAGATTTAGTTCCAACTTTAATACAAATAGTATATGCGGTAGCAACAGGATATGCCTTTGCAGTAATATTACAAAAAGGAAAAAGTTTATGGCCTTGCATTATAACTCATTCTGTAGTTAATGCATTATCTATTTTAAATATTGAAAATACAATTTCAATGTATGTTGCTCCTGTAATACTTACAGTAGTGCCATTACTATATGTTGTATATTTAAAGAAAAATATTAAAGAGGAGTAGATGAATTATGAAGAAAACTAAGTTAAGTGGACCAGCTATATTTATGTACAGTGTAATTGCTATTACACTTATTACATCATTAATATGTTTTGGTGTATATTATGGAAATATTAATACAAACGATTTGTTTTTATGGATAGGTGTAACTTCATTTACAATAATGTACCATTTATGGATGAGAATTATTTTAGGTAATTTTACTACTAAATTTAAAAAGCATATAAGTTATAAACACTGGTGGTTTAAAGAAAGAAAATTTGAAAAAGGCTTATATAAATTTCTAAAAGTTAAAAAATGGAAAAATAAAGCTTTAACATTTCAACCAGAATTATTTTCTGTAAAAGATTATTCATTAGAAGAAATTGCTAATACTATGACTAAATCAGAATTAGACCATTGGATAAATGAAATACTTTCTTTAACTACTTTAATATTTGGTCTAATATGGGGAGAAATGTGGATATTTGCATTAACAGCTTTTGCTGCAATGTTATTTGATGCACAATTCATAGTTATTCAAAGATTTAATAGACCTAGAATTATTAAGATTATAGAAAAACAAAAAAATAAGAAATAGAGGGGAAAAATGAATCAGAATAATAAATTTGTTTTTGAAGATAAAGAAATGGATTTTGGAATAGTAGAGCTTTGGGAACAGAAATATTCTAATATTTATAATATGCAAGAAACGATAGCAGAATTTCTAGTGGAGAGAGCTTTAGGTCTAGAAAAATCATTCAATTCTGATTATTGGACTTTATATGATATATTATATAGAGATTATAGAATAGAGGTAAAAGAAACAGGATATTATCATCCTTGGAATGAAGAGGGGAATATTTCTTTGCAAAGAGTATTTGGTATAACAAAAGCTAATAGTAATTATGAAGATAATACTAAGGAAAATAAATATGAAAGACAAAACGATATTTATGTATTTTGTTTAAATACTGGAAAAGATAAAGAGACATCTAATCCTATGAATATTAATAATTGGAAGTTTTATATTATTCCTACAGCTGTTATAAATAAACAATGTGGAAATAATAAAACAATTAGTCTAAATAGAGTTAAAAATCTAGCTAGAGAAGTTCAATATAATGAAATTAAAGAAGTTATTGATAATATAATAGATAATAGTATTTTTAGAGGTGAAAAATAAATGTTACCTTCTATAAAATTTGAAAGAAAAAATGGTAAAGAAAATTTTGAAAATATAAATAAACAAATTACTTTATTAGATTTTTGGACTTGGGCATATTCGGATTTAATGGATAATACTCAAAGAGGAAAATTAGCAGAATATATAGTTGCTATAGCAATAGATAAAGAGAATACTATTAATGATAGTTTTTCAAAATATGATTTAACAACAGAAACAGGAATAAAAATAGAAGTTAAAGCTTCTGCATATTTGCAATCTTGGAAACAGAAAAATTATTCTAACATAGTATTTAATATTCCTGAAACATATGGTTGGAATTCAGAAGATAATGTTTATGAATCTGAAAAGAAGAGACAATCGGATATTTATGTGTTTTGTTTATTAAATCATAAAGATAAACAAACAGTAAATCCACTAGATATAAAACAATGGGAATTTTACATATTAAAAACAAGTATTATAAATGAAAAATGTTGTAAGAGTAAAACTATATCTTTATCTAAACTAGAAAAATTAGGTGCAATTAAATGTGTACATAAAGATATATTAAAAGTAATAAATCAACTGACATAGAATAATCCTATTCTATGTTTTCAGTGCGTATATGAGGTGTAAAAATGGAAAACGAACAAATTAATCTTTTTGGTAATACAAATGAACTAGAAGAACTAAAAAAAGAATTAGAAAAACTAAGAAAAGAAATAGAATATCACAATAAATTATATTATGAACAAGATGAACCAGAAATATCAGACTATGAATACGATCAGTTAACACAAAGATTAAGAAAAATAGAAACTGAACATCCAGAACTTGTTACAAAAAGTTCACCATCTCAAAAAGTAGGTGGAAAGAATAAAAATATCTTTAGTCAAGTTGTGCATGATGTGCAAATGCAAAGTCTTCAAGATGTATTTAGTTTAGAAGATGTTGAAAGTTTTGTAGATAAAGTACATGAAGAATTTGGAGATGATGCACAATTTAGTGTTGAAACTAAAATTGATGGTCTTTCTATTTCTTTAGAATACGAAAATGGTATTCTTGTAAGAGGTTCTACTAGAGGTGATGGATTTGTAGGTGAAGATGTTACTCAAAATATAATGAAAATTAAAACTATTCCACATAAACTTACAAAAGACATTACTATTGAAGTTAGAGGAGAAGTGTATTTACCAAGAAAAGAATTTGATAAAATAAATGAAGAATTACTTGCTCAAAATAAGCAACAATTATCTAATCCAAGAAATGCTGCTGCAGGTACTTTAAGACAATTAGATAGTGCTTTAGTAGAAAAACGTAACTTAAGTGTATTTATATTTAACGTACAAAAAGGTGGAAGTTTTGCTACTCATTCTGAAAGTTTAGATTATTTAAAAGAAGCAGGAATGAATGTAATAGAACTTAGAAGTGTATGTACTACTAAAGAAGAAGTTGTTGCATATATTAAGAAAATAGGTGAGTTAAGAGATTCATTAGAATATGATATAGATGGTGCAGTTGTTAAAGTAAATGACTTATTAAAACGTCAAGAAATGGGTCAAACTGTAAAAGTACCTAAATGGGCTGTTGCATACAAATATCCACCTGAACAAAGAGAGACTAAAGTATTAGATATTAAGCTACAAGTTGGAAGAACAGGGCAAGTAACACCAGTTGTTATACTTGAACCAGTTAGAGTAGCAGGAAGTATAATATCTAAAACTACACTTCATAATTTCGATTTTATGAAAGAAAAAGACATTAAAATTGGCGATAGAGTAATAATACAAAAAGCTGGAGATGTAATACCTGAAGTAGATAGAGTTCTAGTTGAAAAAAGAGATGGAACAGAAAAAGAATTTGAAGTTCCTACAGTATGCCCAGTTTGTGGTGAAGAGCTAGAAAAAGAAGAAGCAGAAGTAGCATTAAGATGTACAAATAGTGAATGTCCAGCACAACTTTATAGAAGTATAACACATTTTGTATCAAGAGATTGTATGGATGTATCTGGTATGGGAGATGCAATAGTAGAGACATTAATTGAAAAAGAGTTCTTAAAAGACGTTGCAGATATATATTATTTAAAATATGATGATGTATATAGTTTAGAAGGATTTAAAGAAAAATCTGCTGAAAATATAATGTCTGCAATAGAAGCTACTAAAAATAATTCTTTAGATAAAATACTATTTGGTCTTGGAATAAGACATATAGGTAAAAAAGCATCTAAAATACTTGCTCAAAGTTTTGATGATATCTATGCTATTAAAGAAGCTAGTATAGAAGAATTAAGTGCTCTTGAAGATTTTGGAAATATTATGGCGGTATCTGTATATAATTTCTTTAAAAAGGAAGAAACAGATAAAATAATAGAAAAATTAAGAGTGGCAGGTGTTAATTTAAAAGGACATAAAGAAGAAAAGAAATCTGAAATATTAAAAGATAAAGTGCTATGTGTTACAGGTTCTTTTGATAACTACTCAAGAGGAGATATAGTTAAATTAATTGAAGAAAATTCTGGAAAAGCTTCAACTTCTGTATCTAAGAAAACAAATTATTTAATTGCAGGAGAAGCAGCAGGATCTAAACTTACAAAAGCAAATGAGCTAGGAGTTGAAGTTATAACAATAGAAGAATTTATTAAAATGATAGAAGAAGGGGAATAATATGAATCCACTTATTAAAAGTTTAGCGAATAGTAGTAACTATTCATCACTTATTAAACAGATAAGTAAAGAAGATAAAAATAGATTAAGCATTGTAGGCCTTACTGATAGCAGTAAGGCTTGGATGCTATACGGAATAACTCAAAATACAAATAAAAGCTCAATTGTAGTTTGTAGTAATATCTTCCAAGTAAATAAAATAATGCAAGACTTAAAGTTCTATGCTACAGATATAGAAATTGTATATTTACCAGCAAGAAATTTACAATATTATGATATTGAAGCTGAAAGTAAAGATATAGCTAACCAAAGAATGTATGCTATTGAAAGGATACTTAGTGGTAAAAGAATAATCGTTGTAACTACAATAGATTCATTACTTGTTAAAATGTTTCCTAATACTAGATATAGAGGTGAAGAATTTACTCTTAAAGTTGGAGATAGTATTGAAATTAATAAAGTAGTAGAAAAACTTGCTAAGTTTGGTTTTGAAAGAAGCGAGAATGTTGAAGGTAAAGGACAATTTGCTGTAAGAGGTGGAATAATTGACTTATTCTGTATAAATAATGATTTACCATATAGAATAGAGTTTTTCGGAGATGAAGTAGATAGTATAAGAACTTTTGATCCTATAACTCAAAGAAGTATAGATACAGTTAAGAAAATAGATATGTCACAAGTATCAGAAAACTACGTAACTCAAGAAAAAGTAGATACTGTTCTTAGTGAACTGAAAAAATATGCACATAATGAAGAACTAAATAGTGAGCTAAGAGCAAATATTAAAAATGATATAGAAAAGATTAAAGATGGTGCTTTAGATAATCTTGTAGATAAATATTTTAATTTACTTGTTAAAAGACCAGATACATTATTAGATTATTTAACAGGATTTAACATTTTTATAGATGAACCTACAAGATGTAGAGAGAAAGCAAATAATATAGGATATGAAAATGTAGAAACAATAAAGGTACTTGCTCAAAGAGATTATATTTATATGCCTTTTGTAAATAGCTATTTATCATATGAAGAAATAGAAACTAAAATAGAAAATGAAATGTCTAGTATTTATATGGAAAGAATAAATATAGATAAAGTAGTTTTAAGAAATAGAGTAGTATATAACTTTAGTGTTAAAGAGGCTAATTTCTATAAAAGCTCTATGGAAATATTAACATCTGACCTTATTAAATCTAAAGATAAAGCAGTACTTCTTGTATTTCCTACAGATACTAGATATAACCAAATAAAAAACTATCTACAAGATAATCAAATAAGAGTAGAAGAAGTAAGTAATATATTTGGTGTAGATGAACTAGATATAGGTAAAGTATATATAACTAAAGGAATTTTATCTGGTGGATTTGTATCAGAAGAGTTTGAAGTATTAGTTATAGCAGAACCTGTAAGTGGACTATCAACTACATCTAAAAAAATAAAGAAGACATCAACAGGACAAAAAATAAATACTTATGCAGATTTACAAGTAGGAGACTATGTAGTACATGAAAATCATGGTATAGGTATTTATAGGGGAATAGAAACAGTACGTGTTGAAGATGTACAAAAAGATTATATTAAAATAGAATATTCAGATAAAGGTATGCTATATGTTCCAATAAACCAATTAGACTGTGTTGGTAAATATGTTTGTGATGATGGAGCAAAGCCTAAAATAAACTCTTTAGGTACTAAAGAGTGGGAAAAAACTAAAACAAAAGTTAAAGCTCATGTTAAAGAAATGGCTAAAGAATTAATGCTTCTTTATGCTAAAAGAGAGAAAATGAAAGGTTTCATGTTCTCTAAAGATACACCTTGGCAACGTGAGTTTGAAGATTCATTTGAATATGAACTTACAAAAGATCAAAGAACTTCTCTTGAAGAAATAAAAGAAGATATGGAAACGGATAAACCTATGGATAGACTTCTATGTGGAGATGTTGGATATGGTAAAACAGAACTTGCATTAAGAGCTGCATTTAAAGCTGTGATGGATTCTAAACAAGTTGCATATCTTGTACCTACTACAGTTCTTGCATTGCAACAATATAGAACTTTCTCAAATAGAATGAAAGAGTTTGGTATTAAAGTAGAATTGTTAAGTAGAGTTAAAACTAAAAAAGAACAAACTGAAATTTTAAAGAAATTAGTAGATGGAGAAATAGATATAATAGTTGGAACACACAGAATATTGTCTAAGGATGTATTCTTTAAAGATTTAGGACTATTAATTATAGATGAAGAGCACAGATTTGGTGTTAAGGATAAAGAAAAAATAAAAGCTTTAAAAGAGTCTATAGATGTACTTTCTATGACTGCTACTCCTATACCAAGAACATTACATATGTCAATGATTGGTATAAGAGGTATGAGTACATTAACAGAACCACCAATGGAAAGACTTCCTGTTCATACATATGTACTTGAATATAATGACCATATAATTAAAGAGGCAATAGAAAAAGAACTGTTAAGAGATGGACAAATTATATATTTAAATAATAGAGTAAGTGCAATAGATGAAATCACAATGAGGTTAAGAAATATGGTGCCACAAGCAAGAGTTGCTAGTGCACATGGACAAATGCCACCAGAAATGGTAGAAGATGTAATGCTTAAATTTATTAATCATGAAATAGATATTATAGTTTGTACTACAATACTTGAATCTGGTATAGATGTTGCAAATGCTAACACTCTTATTGTTGAAGATGCAGATACTTTAGGACTTGCTCAACTTTATCAAATAAGAGGAAGAGTAGGAAGATCAAATAGACTTGCTTATGCATATATAACATATGAAGCAAATAAATCTTTACCAGAAGTATCACAAAAAAGATTAAAAGCTATAAAAGATTTTACAGAATTTGGAAGTGGATTTAAAATAGCACTTAGGGACTTAGAAATAAGAGGTGCAGGAAACTTACTTGGTAAAGAACAACATGGACACATGGCAAAAGTAGGGTATGAGCTTTATCTTGCATTACTAGAAAAAGCTATCCGTGAAGAAAAAGAAGGTAAAGATGTAACAAGTAAAGAAGAAATTGCTAAAGAGGTTAAAATTGATATTAATGTATCGGCATATATCAGTGATATGTATATTAAAGATCCAATACAAAAAATAGATATGTATCAAAAAATATCAGATATTAAAAATGAAGAAGAATCTATGGAAATTGTTGATGAGTTACTTGATAGATTCGGAGATATACCAAAAGAAACTGAAAATCTAATCAAGATAGTAGAGATTAGAAACAAGGCAAGAAAGCTTGGAATTACTAGAATTTATGCCAATGACAAAATGGTAAAATTTGAGCCAATGAATTTAAAATTCGCATTGACAAACTCTAGCAATAATGATATACTTATCCGTGTACAGTTAGAGATTAGTAAATTAGAAAATACTATGAAGGAAAAGGGGTAAAAATATGAATAGTAAAACAAAAAAATTAAAAACTGGAAATGAAAATAGCGTTATAGTTATAATACTTGCTGTTCTTCTTGTAGTAGTTCTAGGAATTGTTGGCGTAATAGTAGCTAAAGACAACCAAGGAATTGCAACTTTTGATGGAGGAAAAGTAACAAAAGCCGAGTACAAAGTGTACTATCAAATGTTTGCATCATACTTACAAATGTATGGATATTCACAAGATGAAATACCAGGAGAAATTGCTGATAAAGCAGCTCTAGATAAAATGATTCTAACAGATGCAAAAGCAGCTGGAGTAGAATTAACAGAAGAAAATAAAACTGAGTTAGATACAATATTTAATGATGAAGAATATATTGAATATTTCCAAAGCTTAGGATTTGATTTAGATGATTTAAGAGAAATATATCAAAATGACTATATAATTCAAAACTATATTCAAAAATTAGCTGATGAAGCTACAGCTGAAGTTATGACTACTTACATCACTTCAAAATATGAAGAAGGAGAAACAATAGATATGAATGAATATGATACATCTCATATACTATTCTCTTTCACAGATGAAAGTGGAAATACATTAGATGATGCTGCAAAAGCTACATTAAAAACAGAAGCAGAAGCTGTTTTAGCAAGAGCTTTAGCAGGAGAAGATTTTGCTACATTAGTAGGAGAATATTCTGATGATACTGGTACAGCTGCAAACGGTGGACAATACACAGTTTATATGGATGGATATACTGTAGATGAATATGCAGATGCTGTAACTACTATGCAAGTAGGAGAAATTAAAGCGGCTTTAGTTGAAACAACATATGGATATCATATAATAAAACTAAATGCAAAAACTGAAAATGGAAGAGTAAACAATACAACTGAAAGAGAAGAATATGCTAATAGCTTATTTGGTGAAGAATACATAACAGCTAAAAATAAAGTTGTTGATGAAGAATTACTAGTTGAATTTGTTAAAGAAATAGATCCAGATGCATATACTGAAGAATCTACTGAAACTGCAACAGATACTACTACATCAACAGATGGAACAACAACAGTAACTGTTGAATAATAGGAGAAAATATGGAAGCAATTTTTAGTAAAGCTAATGAAAATGTAAAATTCATTAAAAGTTTAAATGAAAAGAAATTTAGAAATAAGAATAAAGCTTTTTATTTAGAAGGTGTAAAAGTTGTTAACGAAATATTAGATAAAGAAGAAGCGATAGACATAATGTTTATCGCTTATTCTAAATCTATATTACTTGCAACAAATGGTGGTGAAGAGCTACTTGAAAGATTAAGTAACCTGAAAAATATTAAGACTTTAGAGTTTGAAGAAAAAATATTTGAGTATATGACAGATACTGTAAATCCACAAGGAGTTCTTGCAGTAATAAAAATGCCTGAATATAATTTAAAAGATATATTAGCAGGATATAATAAAAATATAGTTGTTTTAGATAAAGTACAGGATTTAGGAAATATAGGTACAATTGTTAGAAGCTGTAATGCTTTTGATGTTGAAATGATTGTGTGTACTTTAGGTACAGCAGATGTATATTCACCTAAAACTTTACGTTCAACTATGGGAGCTATATTAAATACTAAAGTTATATATTTAGATAATATTTCTGAACTTAATTTATTGAAAGAAAATGGTTATAGCATTGTAACAACAAGTCTACAAGGAACTGAAAATTTAAATATATTAAGTGAGAACAAAAAGTTTGCTTTTGTAATGGGAAATGAAGCAAATGGTGTATCTGATGAAATAGTAAATATGTCAGACTTACTTGTAAAAATCCCTATGACAGATAAAATTGAATCATTAAATGTTGGTGTGGCAACATCAATTATTTTATATGAACAATATAAAAAAACATCTAGATAAATTCTAGATGTTTTCTTTTTTTCTAGGTATTTAGGAATGACTTACTTCACCTTCGTTGATAGGCTTATATAGTGTTATTGCACCAAGACCGCATATACCAACTAAAACAAATAGAACTCTACTTATCGCACTAGTCATTCCACCAAATATAGAACCTATAAGATCCATTTTGAATAAACCTAGTATACCCCAGTTTATAGCACCTATAATAACTAGAGTAAGCATTATATTGTATAAAGTTCTCATAAATACCTCCTGACAAAATATATTTGTCAAAAATATTGTGTGCTTTTTTCGTAATTATATAACAAATTAAATTATATTTTGTAATATTTCAAATAATTTAAATGAATATTTTATTTGAGACTCTTCTTCATTTTTTTCTTTATCATAAATTTTATCTATACCAGGAAAGATAGTTTTAAGTTCAGATACTTTAGTCATATTTTCTCTATTTGGTAACATACTAGTAAATATTATAAAAACATATAAATAAACCATAAAACAATTTTTAATTCTTTTCATTTTTATCACCTAGAAATATAATGTGCAAAAAGTTTAATCTTTAATAAAATAAAAATGTCAAAATTAATCACAAGATATAATAATACAAAATTTTTAAATACTTTAGTTTAAAATATATCTCGAGGTGTTTTTTATATGAAAAATATTAAAGTTTGTTCTTTTGTAGCAAGTTATACACATTCGTGTATTGTAGCAAATAATTTTATTGCTAAAGAGTTTGCAAATGCTAAGGTTATATACATAAATGAGAAAAGTGAGAAAGAAAAATTAAGAAGCATAGTAAATAAATATTTTAAGAAAATAAATGAAAAGATTTTATACATGGAATGGTTAAATGAAGAGGTAACTAATGACTATGTAAATGAGAATATAATACTTGTGGTAAATGGAAGTGAACATTTTATTACAAAAGTAAATGAGTATATGTGTTTTTTACAAAGTGACATTGTAGTAATTAATTGTTATAACATTACAGATTTAAAAAGTAATATAGAGGATATAATATCAAAGCATGATTATTATTTAAATACAAATGGTATAGAAATAAGGGGAGATAAGATAATCTAAAAATATTTACTTTTAGTTAAATATATAGTAATATTAACATATATAAGGAGAAAAGTGATATGAACGTATATTTAATTAGACATGGAGATGATGATGAAAGATATAGAGGTGGTTGGAGTCAATTACCTTTAATAGATGTTGGGATAGGAAAGTGTAAAAAACTTGCAAACTACTTAGCTGAACATAGTGAAGAATTTAAGATAGACAGAATAATTAGTAGTGATTTAAAAAGAACTCAAATGACATCTGAAATTTTAAATGAAAAGCTAAATGTAGAAATTAAATTTGATAGTAGATTAAGAGAAAATAATAACGGTGAGCTTGCAGGAATGTTAAATGAAGAAGCTGTAAAAAAATATCCTAATGTACATTTTTCGGGGCTGGGATATGATGAACCATTTCCAGGTGGAGAAAGCCCAAGACAATTTTTTGAGAGAGTAAATAGAGATTTTAAAGATATAATTGAAGAAAATAAAGATGTTAAAAATCTTATGCTTGTAACACATGGTGGTGTTATTTCAATTTTAAGACATATAATAAACAACGTAAAATGGGATCATACAACAAAAGGAATGAAGATATCTAAAACATCTATAACTAAACTTGTTATAGATGAAAATAACAATATGCATTTTGAATATGAAAATATCACTCCACATCTAGAAAATTGACATAATATGTGATATAATACCTATGTTATTTGGAGGAGTAAATAATGAATACAGAAGAATTATATACATATATCTTAACTTTTTTTGAAGGTAAAAGTTTTGAGAATCTTATATTAAATAAAAATAATACAGAATATAAAGAAACATTTGAAAATGAATATAGAGAAAAAATAATTCAAGCTATGAATACAGATGAGTATTCAAAAGTAATGAATAAACTATCTCAAAGTTTCTTAACAAATCTTGCTAAAGGAACTAATAGTAATAAATTTAGTAAAGAAGATTGTAACGAGATACTTAGTATTTATCATAGCTTAATTGAAAATATAGGAAATAGTGAAATGCCATATGAAAAAATTGCACTTGAGCATTTTACTAAAGTAAGAAATTTTATAAATAAATTTACATCAAAAATAGATGAAGAAAAAGAAGAATCAACTTCAAAATATTCACCAGAATTTATACTTGAGATTTTAAATGTTGATGAAAACGAACTAAAAGGTAAATCATTAGATTTAGGATGCGGTAAAAAAGGTGAATTAGTTGAATATTTAGCAGCAAAAGGTATGGATGCATATGGAATGGATATGGAATGTGAAGATACAGATAGACTAGAACAAGAAGATTGGCTAGTTAAAAATTATCCAGAAAAAGAATATGATTTAATAACTGCTAATTTAACATTTACTAAACACTTTAATGAAGCAAACTCAGAAGAACAAAATGACCAAGAATGCTTTGAATATGCACAAGCATATATGAAGATATTAAATTCATTAAAAGTTGGTGGAAAATGGCATTATGTTCCAGCTGTTACATTTATTGAAGAACTATTACCAGAAGATAAATTTGAAGTAACAAACTCATTTGTAAATGAAAATATAATGAGAACAGTAATAAAAAGAATAAAATAAAAGGAAGCACTTATACTAAGGTATAGGTGTTATATTTTAATATTTAAAACGTACATTTGTTCTAAAAATATTGTCAAACAAATTACAATATGGTATAATACGAGAGAATCAATTAGAAGGTGAGAAAATGAACGATAAATTAATAATAAAAGGAGCAAAAGAGAATAACTTAAAAAATGTAAGTATAGAAATACCAAGAGACAAGCTTGTAGTATTTACAGGGCTTTCTGGTTCAGGTAAATCATCACTTGCATTTGATACAATATATGCAGAAGGTCAAAGAAGATATGTTGAGTCTTTATCTTCTTATGCAAGACAATTTTTAGGTATTATGGAAAAACCTAATGTTGAATATATAGAGGGATTATCACCAGCTATATCAATTGATCAAAAAACAACTTCAAAAAATCCTCGTTCAACAGTTGGTACAGTTACAGAAATATATGACTATCTAAGATTATTATATGCACGTGTTGGTGTACCTCATTGTCCAAAATGCGGAAAGAGAATAAAAAGACAAACAGTAGATGAGATTGTTGACCAAATTTTAGGATATAAAGAAGGTACCAAAATTCTAGTTATAACTCCTGTTATTCGTGGTAGAAAAGGTGAACATGTAAAAGTACTTGAAAGAGTATTAAAAGATGGATATATTCGTGTAAGAATAGATGGACAAATATATGATTTATCTGAAGAAATACCAGAACTAGATAAGCAAAAGAAACATAATATCGATGTTGTTGTAGATAGACTTGTTGTACGTGAAGATATAAGAAAAAGACTTGCAGATTCAGTAGAACTTGCATTAAAATATGCTGAAAATTTAGTTACAGTATATAACATGGATACAGATGAAGAGCAAGTATTCTCACAAAATTATGCTTGTGTAGATTGTGGAATAAGTTTAGAAGAACTTACACCAAGAATGTTTTCTTTTAATAGTCCATTTGGTGCTTGTTCATATTGTACAGGACTTGGAGAAATATTAAGAATTGATCCAGATAAAATAATGCCTAAAAAAGAAAAACGTCTTTGTGATTATGGTGCAATACAAGGATGGACTGGTGCTGGAAGTATAGTAGATGGTATTAGTAAAATGTATTTAGAAGGACTTTGTGCACATTACAACGTAAGCCCCAAGACTAAACTTCAAGACTTACCAGAAAAATTTATGGACGTATTACTTTATGGAAGTAAAGGCGAGCAAATAAAATTTGTACATAATACAAAGATAATGCAAAAAGAATTTGAAGCTGAATTTGAAGGTGTAGTAAATACATTACAAAGAAGATTTAATGAAACTAAATCTCAAGGAATGAAGACTTTCTACGAAGGATTCATGTCTAGTTCACATTGTAACTATTGTGATGGTGCAAGACTTAAACCTGAAACACTAGCAGTTACAGTAGGTAAACTTAACATACATGAACTTTGTTGTAAAAATGTAGTAGATATAAAAGAATATATAAATAAAGAATATGAAAAAATGGGGCAAAAAGATAAAACTATTGCTGCTCAAATAGTAAAAGAATTAAATGCTAGATTACAATTTTTAATAGATGTAGGGCTTAGCTATTTGACACTTTCTAGAAGTTCTGGAACTTTATCTGGTGGTGAGTCTCAAAGAATAAGACTTGCAACTCAAATAGGATCAGGGCTTACAGGAGTACTATATATTTTAGATGAACCAAGTATAGGATTACATCAAAAAGATAATGAAAAACTATTAAACTCATTAAAGAAAATGAGAGATTTAGGTAATACACTTATCGTTGTTGAACATGATGAAGATACTATGAGACTTGCAGATCATATAGTAGATATAGGACCTGGAGCAGGTGTACATGGTGGAAATGTAGTGTTCTCAGGGAAACCAGAAGATATAGTAAATTGTGAAGAATCAATAACAGGTAAATATTTAAGTGGTGAATTAAAAATTCCTGTACCTAAAAAGAGAAGAAAAACAGAAATAGGATATTTAGAAATAAAAGGTGCAAAAGAGCATAACTTAAAGAATATAGATGTTAAATTTCCAGTTGGAGTATTTAACTGTGTTACTGGTGTATCTGGTTCTGGTAAATCTACACTTGTTAATGAAATATTATATAAAACAATGGCAAGAGATTTAAATAGAGCTTTTGAAAGACCAGGAGAATATGACAAAATAAAAGGTCTAAAATATTTCGATAAAGTAATAAATATAGACCAATCACCAATAGGAAGAACTCCTCGTTCAAATCCAGCAACATATACAGGTATGTTTGATGCAATAAGAGATATATTTGCAACCACAAATGAAGCGAAACTTAGAGGATATGCTAAAGGCAGATTTAGTTTCAATATACCAGGTGGAAGATGTGAAGCATGTTCTGGTGATGGTATAATTAAAATTGAAATGAACTTCTTACCAGATGTTTACGTACCTTGTGAAGTATGTAAAGGAAAAAGATATTCAAGAGAAACTTTAGAAGTAAAATATAAAGGAAAAAGTATAAGTGATGTACTAGATATGACAGTTGAAGAAGGATTAGAGTTCTTTAAAAATCATATAACAATAAAAAACAAATTACAAACACTTATGGATGTTGGACTTGGATATATTAAAATAGGTCAACCTTCAACTACATTATCTGGTGGTGAAGCACAAAGGGTAAAACTTGCAACAGAACTTTCTAGAAAATCTACAGGTAAAACAATGTATATACTAGATGAACCTACAACAGGGCTTCATATGGCAGATGTACATAAATTAATTAACATTCTTCAAAGATTAGTAGATTCTGGAAATACTTTAGTTGTAATAGAACATAATTTAGATGTAATTAAAAGTGCAGATAACATTATAGATTTAGGACCGGAAGGTGGAGATAAAGGTGGTACACTTGTAGCAACAGGAACACCTGAACAAGTAGCTAAAGTAGAAGAAAGTTATACTGGTGAATTTTTAAGAAAAATATTATAAAAAAATAAAGTGGAAGAAATATAAATCTTCCACTTTTTTATGTATTTATGTGCAATTAGTTACAACAGCAGCAAAGAACTATGATTATTAAGATTATCCAGATACAACAGCAGTTTCCACCACCGAAGAATCCATTTCCTCCACCGAATCCGCCGCATCCGCAGTTTCCACATCCACCGCAGTTGCCACATCCGCATCTTTCATCCATCATTGTATTCACCTCGCTTTATATATAAACTTCTAAACACCTTCAAAGAAAGTGTTGAAGTTTAATGGTCTAGATGAATTCCTGTCGTTACATATAAAGAATAGGATGATAAGTATAAGAACTAATATTATTAGCCATAATAGGTTATCACAATCCCTGCACATACATTTTCAACTCCTTTGTTTAAGTTGAACTAATCAACTTAATATACTATATTCAAAAAAAATAAATTGGTTACAAATAATCAGTTGAATTATTTAATTATGTTATGATATAATAAAAAATAGTTTAGAGAATAGGGTGAAAAATTTGAAAAAAAACGATATTGTAGAATTAGAAATTCTAGATAATGGTATGAACTTTGAAGGAATCGCTAGAGTAGATAACAAAGTGGTTTTTGTTCCAGAAGCTATAAAAGGTGAAAAAATTTTAGCCAAAATTATTAAAGTTAATAATTCATTTTGCATAGGTAAAATTCAAGAAATAAAAGAAAAAAGTAAAAAAAGATCAGAACCTTTTTGTAGTGTATATAAGAGATGTGGTGGATGTTCAGGACAACATATCTCATACGAAAAACAATTAGACATTAAATATGATTTAGTGAAAGCTACACTTGCAAAACAGAAAGTAGAATATAAGGAATTAACAAAAGTTGTTGGAATGGGAATACCATTTAATTATAGGAATAAAGCACAATATCCTGTTAGAAAAAATATGGACGGAGAAAACAAAATAGGATTTTATGCTAAAAGAAGTCATGAGATAATTGAGAATGAAGAATGTTTAATACAAAATGAAGATATAGATAGATTATCTAAAGAAGTGTTTAAACTACTACTTTTAAAAGGTTTTTCTGGATATAATGAGCAAGATAATTCAGGAGATATAAGACATATATTAATAAGACGTGGATATCATACATCTGAAACAATGATAGTAATTATTGTAAATAAAAAAGAAGTCTTTGATGATGTAAGAATGGAAGAAGTGGTAGAAATATTAAAAAATAATAATGAAGATATTAAGAGCATAGTATTAAATTTAAACACATCAAAAACTAATGAAATACTAGGAAAAGAAGAAAAAATAGTATATGGTTCTGGATATATAACAGACTATATAGGAAAATATAAATATTATATAAGTTCAAAATCATTTTTCCAAGTAAATACTGTTCAAGCAGAAGTTTTATACAATACATTAAAAGAATTACTAGAACTAAAAGGTAATGAAATACTTTTTGATTTATACAGTGGAGTAGGCTCAATAGGTATATTCTTAAGTGATTGTGTAAAACAAGTTTATGGAATAGAGATAGAAGAGCAAGCTGTTAAAATGGCTAATATGAATATGAAAGAAAATTGTGTTCAAAATGCTGAATATATAGCTGGAAGTGTTGAATCTAAAATAGTTGAATATGAGAAAAGAGAAATAAAGCCAGATGTTATTGTAGTAGATCCTCCTAGAAAAGGGTTAGATTTGGATAGTATAGAATATATACTAAAGTTTAGACCTGAAAAAATAGGGTATGTAAGTTGTTCACCAGCCACATTTGCAAGAGATTTAAAATTATTAAGTCAGTATTATGAAATAGGAACAGTAATACCGGTAGATATGTTTCCAAATAGCGAACATATAGAAAACGTTACAGTTTTAACATTGAAAAAATAAAATTTTAAATAGAAGTTATGATAAAATAGCTTCTATTTTTTTGTTAAATAATTGAGAAATTAAATAGAATATGCTAATATATAAATACATTAAGAAAGTGAGGGATATTGTATGAACAAAAATTACTGGGATGAAAAATACTGGGAAAAACATTTAAGAGAAGATGATTTGGGAAATGTAGAAGAACTTTGGATAAGAAAATATGAGCATTTAATAAATGTTAATGAACATCGAAATGTTCTAGATTTAGGGTGTGGAATAGGGCAATATACTAGATATTTTCTAAACAAAGGACATCATGTAACATCAAGTGATATATCTAAAAAAGCATTAAAATATTTAAAAGACAATATACCTACTGTAAGAATAGTACAACAAGATATGAGCGAGTCACTCAAATTCGAAGATAATGAATTTGATATAGTTTTTGCTAATCTATCTATACATTTTTTCTCAAAAGAAGAAACAGAGAAGCTATTGAAAGAAATAAAAAGAATATTAAGGCCTGGTGGATTTTTTATTGGAAGTGTAAATTCTACTAGTGCATATGAGTATATAAAAGATCATATAATACAAATAGAAGAAAATTTTTATGATAGCAATGGAAGAAGTGTTAGATTATGGGACGAAAAACAATTTGAATATTTCTTTAAAGATTTTGAAAAAATTCTTTTAAATGAAGTTATAGAAAAACGATGGGATAAGCAAAAAAATATGTGGGAATTTATATATATAAATAAATAATTATTTTAAAATATTTGTTTATAAAGTAGGGTATAGCAATATATCCTACTTTTTTTATTAAAGGAGAGATTATTATGAACGAAATAAAAATATTAAAAGATTTAGTTAAATTTAATACTATTGAAGACAAAGAAAACAAAGAAATTTTAGATTATATTCAAAGATATTTAGAAAATTTAGGATTTAAATTAGAAAAACGTGAAAAATATTTAATAATGAGTTATGGGCAAAATTGTAATATTGGATTTATAGGACACAGTGATACTGTTGAATTTATAGATGGTTGGAATACAAATCCACATGAACTAACACAAATTGGAGATATGTTATATGGGCTTGGTAGCTGTGATATGAAAGGTGGGATTGCAGCTTTTCTTCAAGCACTTGCAGAGCTTGATTTTAAAAAAATAAAACAAGGAATTAAAGTATATATAACATATGATGAAGAAATTGGATTTACAGGAATTAAGGATATAGTATATCTTAATGAAAAAATGCCAAAATATTTAATAATAGGAGAACCAACAGATAATAAAATAATGACAGGATGTAAAGGTCTTTTTGCAGTAAAAATATTTACCAGTGGAATAAAAGTGCACTCAAGTACTCCACATAAAGGTAAAAGTGCCAATACAAGTATGATTAAATTATTAACAGAGTTAGAAGAATTTTATAATAGTAATATAAAGAATAAATTAAATGAAAAATACCAAGTTCCATACACTACAATGAATATAGGACTGCTTAATGGTGGAAGTGCTATTAATTCTGTAGCTGCTGAATGTATGAGTTATGTAGATTTTCGAATTATAGATAATGAACATATAGAAATTTTAAAAGAAAAATTACAAGAATTATGTGAAAAATATGATGCAAAATTTGTAGTGGATATTGAAGTAAAATCTTTCTATAATGATATAGAGTTTTTAGATAAAACTTATACAGCGGGCTTTATGACAGAAGCGAGTTTTATTGAAGGAAAAAGAATGATTTTAGGACCTGGTCCAATGACTGCTCATGAGGTAAATGAACACGTTTCAATTGCTAGTTTAAGAGAGTCTGTAAATCTCTATAAATCCTTAATAAATAAGGCTTGTAATGAATAAAATTACATTAAAATTACAACATTATTAAATAAATATTATATTTACTAAAAATACTTTCAATAACCGGCAAAAAAATAGTATATTTATACTTTTTTTGATATAATTTTTTTAGATATATTGGCGAAAAAATAAGAGGAAGATATATGGATAGAAATAGGATAAAAAAGATAGGCTTTATATCCATTTTTATGATTGCAATAATGTACGTTATTGTGTTTAGAAAGAGTATTTTTGAAAACTTCCAAAGAGCTCCAGAACAAACAGGTACGTCTACATTATATGATGAAAATCAAACTATGTACGTTATAACTCTAAAATATATGTATCAAAATGGTACACTTGCGGATAGTAAGGATGTTTACGCATATGCACCAGGAGAAAGCATAGATATACCAGTTCAGCAAATAGATGGTTATACATCAAGTATAGATTCTATTACTGAAACTATAGATGATGGATTCATATCTAGAATTGAAAATCTAGACTATGTAGATATTGCAAAGCAAGAAGGATATAATATATATAGAATTTATTATACAATTACGTATATTCCAGCACCATCAGAATATAGAGTAGTGCATTACTTACAAAATGAAGATGGTACTTATACGAAACATTATGAGGAACTTTTTAGTGAAAATGTATATATTGGTGATGAAGTTTCAACCAACATAATAGATTATGAGGGATATACATTTAACTGGGATAAATCTACTTATGTAACTACTGTGCAAAAGGACGGAAACACAGAGTTAGGGTTATATTACGATAGAAATAAAAGATATATTTATCTAGACTCAAATGGTGGTACATATTATGAACCAGTTGCCTCAACATATGGAACAGAAATAGATTTATCTAGTTATACACCTACAAGGGACGGATATATTTTTGATGGGTGGTCATGTATAGATAAAGCTACAGGAAATGTTATTGAGTCTCCTGATGTTATGCCAGATGCAGATGTATATTATAAAGCAAACTGGACAAAAATAAATACGACATTTACAATAACATATTTCGTTGAAAATCCTGATGACGAAAACTATACAAATACTGGTACTTACACAGTTTCAAATATTCAAACTGAAACAAAGGTATCAGAAATATCAAATTTAGAAACTTTAATAAGCGATGGTTTTGAAAATTTAAAAGGTGATGAAGCACCATATTTCTCATATAACAGTACTCTTAGTTCGCCAAGTTATGAAGTAACTGTAAATGGGGATGGAAGCACGAATATTAACGTATATTACGATAGAAATGAATATACAATAAACTTTATTTTAGGTCAAGAAAACGGAAGTAATTATAGAATTTATACTGGAAATTCACCAAGCTCGTATTCTAGTGTAAGCACAGATGTTACATTAAATGCAGCTGATGGAAACTCATATACAATATCTGATGGAACGACATATAGTATTACAGCTAAATACGGAGCCAATATAGCAGAACAATGGCCATATCCTACTACGGACATTTCGCCAGAAAGTATAAGTGTTAGAAACTGGTTCTGGAATACAACTTACTATCCTTACGGTTGGTTGTATCAAAAACAAGGTTCCTCAAGTTACGTAACACAAGTATCTGGTGTTTATACAATGAACAAAGACATGATTGAATCTACAACTAGTGGAGGTGTGACTACATATCAAGGAACAGATTTTTATCTTGCATGGACTAGTTCGTCATCAAATTATACTGTTCATTATATGTTTGAAACGATAGACGGATCAGACTTTGTAGAAAATGAGGCTTATCAAACAAAAATAACTAGTAATTCGATGAACTATAAAACAATAGACCACTTCTATTATGAAGGTGAAAGTGAATCGGCATCATCTGGTAATAATATATACATGTATTATTACAGAAACACATACAAATTAACATTCTATAATGTAACAGATACAGTTATTCCAAACACAAGTGGAGTAACATTTGGAGAAGGAATAAGTCAAGGAACAGACGGATTAGATGTAAAATATGGAGCTAGCCTATCTAGCTTAGAAGGTATTACATTAGATTCAGACCAATATCCTATACAAACTCTTGGATATAAGGATTGGATATTTGAAGGATGGTATTTAGATGAAAACTGTACAATTCCAGTAAATTGGAATGTTACAATGGAAGACGATATGGTTGTATATGCTAAATGGATTCCACCAGAATATGATGTTACATTTGATGTAAAGGGTGGAGATTGGAATGATACTGATACTAAATATACAGAAAATTCTTTAGGTGAATATGAATTGGTTGCAAGTGAAGGTGAAACATTAACTGCTCCTGTACCACCTACAAGAGAAGGATATGAATTTAAAGGCTGGTATTATACAAATGAAGATGGAATAGAACTAGAATACTTATTTAGTGAGTCACAACAAGTGTACAAAGACCTAGAACTTGAAGCTAAATGGGAAGCTAAGAGTGAAGGAACATATACAGTTAAATATGTACTTGCTCAATATGATAGCAATGGAAATTTAATAACAGATTTAGATCAATATACAGATCCACAATATTTATTACCAGATAAAGTAATTAAGAATGTACAATATGGTACAACAATTACTGAAAGTGCACAATATGTACAAATAGATGGTATAGATATAATAGTTGTAGATCAATTTACAAAACAAATAGAAATTTCTACAAATGATGAAGAAAATGAAATAGTATTCTTCTATACTACACAACAGCAAATGGAATATGAAGTATACTATGTTGAAGATACAGGAGTTAGATATGAAAATGGTGAAGTACCACCAGAAGATGTACAACTTGCACCTGTTAAGACAACAACAGTTACAGATTTAGATACATTATTTGTAACTGAACCAAGTATTGAGATAGACGGTTATGAAGTTGATGCATATAAAAAATCTATGGTTCTAGTATCAGACGGTGAAAAAAATAAAATATATTTCTATTATTCACCAGTTGAAAGAAAAGGCGAATATGAAATAAATTATTTCTTTATGAAAGATGATTTAACATATCCAGATACACCAGATTATGTTGCAAGTGGTGAAGATTCAGTTGGTAAATATATAAAAGCAGAAGATTATGCAGATTACTTACCTTTAACTGATCCTTTATATGAAGGACATGAGTATGATGCTGAAACAAGTGATGTTCTTATGATAGTAATTTCTTCTGGAGATAAAGCTACAATGAACTTATACTTTAAACTTAAAGAATATACAGTTGAGTATGATACTCAAGGTGGTGAATGGACAGAAACAAGTGATATTTACACTGAACAATCAGAAGAAATTTATACAGCTATAGTAACTCACAATGAAACAGCTCCAACACCAACAGAACCTGTAAAAGAAAATCATAGATTTGTTGGTTGGTATGATGAAGCAACAAATCAACTATATGACTTTACAACATCTGTTACAGGAGATGTAAAATTATATGCTAAATGGATTGAGCAAAAGGATATATTAATTCAAAAGAAATGGACAGATAATGAGAACCAAGATGGATTAAGAGCCGAAGCGGTAACAATACATTTAAAAGCAGACGATACAGTTATAGATACTATAACATTAACTGAACAAGATACTTGGATGAAAAAAATAGAAGACTTAGATGTTACAGATGAAGAAGGAAATGTTATAGAATATACAGTAGAAGAAGATGAAGTGGAAAACTACACAACAACATATAGTATTGAAGGAAATGTATACACTGTTGAAAATATACACGTTCCAGAAACTAAACCACTTACAATTGAAAAAGTATGGGAAGATAATTATGATCAGGACGGATTAAGACCTGATACTATCGAAGTAAAAATTAAAAATGATGTTGAATTCTATAAAACAGTAACATTAACTAAAGCAGACAAATGGACTTTAACAGAAGAAGTTCCTGTATATAAAGATGGACAAAAATTAACATACTCTGCAGAAGAATTACTTGTAACAGGTTACGAAACAAGTTATTTAGTAGAAGAAGATAAAATAACAATTACTAATACACATACGCCAATAACTAAAGATATTAATGTTACAAAAGAATGGGATGATAACTTTGACCAAGATGGAGTAAGACCATATGAAGTAACTATTAATGTTAAAAATGGAGATACTGTTGTTGGAACAGTAGTATTAAATAAAGACAATAGTTGGAACGATAAAGTAACAGATTTACCTGTATATAATCAAGGTCAAGAAATATCTTACACTATGGAAGAAGAAACTGTAGATGGCTATACACCAGAGTATGTAATAGAAGGTGATGAATTTAAAGTAATAAACACTCATGAAGTTGCTAAGAAAAAAATTACAATAACAAAAGAATGGGTAGATAACTTTAATCAAGATGGTATAAGACCATCAAGTATCAATGTAGATTTAAAAGCTGATGGAGTACTTGTAGAAACAGTAAACTTAAGTGATGCTAATAGCTGGGCAGCAGAAGTAGATAATTTAGATGTATATAAAGATGGAGTATTAATAGAATACTCTGTTGAAGAAGAAATGATAGATGGTTATACAACAGAAGTTACAAAAACAGGAGATACATATACAGTTGTAAATACTCATGAAATTGAAAAAACATCTTTAAATATTGAGAAAAAATGGGAAGATAATTACAATCAAGATGGTATAAGACCAACTACAGTACAAATTAATATACTTGCAAATAATCAAGTTGTAAGAACAGTAGAGCTAACAGAAACAGATAGTTGGAAAACTACTGTAAATGATTTAGATAAATACAGTGGTGGGCAATTGATAGATTATCAAGTACAAGAAAATGAAATTACATCTTACACTTCAAGTGCTGAATATAACGAAGACACAAATACTTGGGTGGTAACAAATACTCATATACCTGAAACTATAGATATAATTATAAATAAAAGTTGGGAAGATAACTTTGATCAAGATGGATTAAGACCAGATAGTATAACAGTTAATCTTTTAGCAAATGGAACACAAACAGATACTTTAAATATAAAAGAAGCAGATAATTGGAGTGGTACATTTAAAGACTTACCAGTATATAGTTCTGGTGAAAAGATAAATTATAGTATTAGCGAAATAAGTGTAGATGGATATACAACAAATGTAGAACAAAATGGAAATACATATAATGTTACTAACACTCATATACCAGAGACAGTAGATAGAACAGTTAAGAAAATTTGGCGTGATGGAAGTAACCAAGAAAATACAAGACCAGATAGCATTAGATTTAGATTACTAAAAAATGGTGAAGAATTTAGTGAAATAATAACTTTAACTGCTGAAAATTCAAATGGAAATGCAGATGAATGGGAATATACATTTAACGATTTAGATGTATATGAAAATGGAGAGAAAATAAGCTATACTGTTGAAGAAATTGGAGTTCCTGATGGCTATGGGGTTATATATGACCAAGAAAACTTATACATATATAATGCTTATCCTCCAGAAGTTGAACTTGCAGTTGAAAAGGTATGGGATGATGAAGACGATGCTGATGGAATAAGACCAGATAGTGTTGCAGTACAATTATTAGCAGATGGAGAACCATATACTATAGCTGGAAATAATATAGGATATGTTGTTTTAAGTGATGAAAATAGTTGGAGATATGAATGGGGATTTGCTGAAAAGTATAATTCAAATGGAGAAAAATATGAATATACATTACAAGAGGTTGACACTGGAAATCCAAACTATACATCAAATATTAAAGTAGATGATGGTGGAAATCCAGAATATGAATCTACGTTTATAGTAACAAATAGCTATACACCACAAAAAACATCAAGAAAAGTAGTTAAAATTTGGGAAGATAACTTTAACCAAGATAATAAGAGACCAGAAAGCATAACTATTCGTTTACATGCAAACGGAGAAGAAGTTGCAAGTGTAAGTTTAAATGAAGAAAATGGATGGGAATATATCTTTGAAAATATTAACTTAAATGAAAATGGTGCACCAATAGAATATACAATTTCAGAAGATAATGTTCCGGGATACTCTACAAACATCATTTATGATAGCGTAGATACATTTACAGTAACAAACTCATACACACCAGAAACACAAAGTATAACTATTGGAAAAGCTTGGGAAGACAACGAAAACCAAGATAGAATAAGACCTGGCAATGTATTTGTAACTTTAAAATCTAATGGAAATACAGTTGGAAAATATGAATTATCAGATAGCAATAGTTGGAATGTTGAGATAAATAATTTACCTGTATATGAATCAGGTACAAAGATAGAATACACTGTAGAGGAAGATGCAGTAACTGGTTATACACCAAGCTATTCATACGATTCTGAAAATAACAAATTTATAGTAACAAATACACATATTCCTGAAAAGAGAACTATCGACATTATTAAATCTTGGGATGATATGGGGAATAGAGATGGATTAAGACCAACTAATGTAATAGTTTCTCTTAAAGAAGATGGTACAGTAATTAAAGAAAATATTATATTAAATAAATCAAATAGTTGGACTACTCAAATTGCAGATTTAGATAAATATAAAGATGGAGTAGAAATAGATTATACTATAGAAGAACAAGTTGTAGAAAACTATACAACATCTTATTCATATGATTTAGAAAATAATAAAATAACAATTACTAATAGTCATACACCAGAAGTAAAAAATATTACTATTGAAAAAATATGGAATGATGACGATGATGCATATAACAAGAGACCAGATGACATACTTGTAGATATACTTGCAAATGATAGTGTAATAGAGACTGTTACATTAGAAGGAGAAGTATGGAGTACAAATGTTGGTGGATTATATGTAAGAGAAAATGGTAAAGAAATAACATATGCAGTAAAAGAACATGAGAATGCTAACTACACAAGTTCGGTAGCTCAAGAGGGAAATAATTACACTATAACAAATACAATAAAAACTTTTGAAATAGTAACAAAAGTAAATAGTGTTGGCGGAACAATAAGTGGAGATGGAATGGAATACTATGAAAAGGTTACAAATGGAGATAGTAATACTAAAGAGATAGTAATAACACCAAACGAAGGATATGAAATATCTAAAATAACAATAAATGGTGTAGAACAAACTCTACCTGCTGATCCAACAGAAGAATATACTTTACCAACAATAACTAATATTACAGAAGATAAAGAAGTTGTTGCTGAATTTTCTAAAATAGAATATGAAATTACAACAGAAGTTGTTGGTGGAAATGGTACAATTTCTGGTGAAGGAGAAACACCATATGAAATAGTATTACATGGTGAAAATAACTTAAAAGATATAGTAATTACACCGGATGAAGGATACCAAATAAAGAGTATTACAATAAATGGTGTAGAATATGAAATATCATTAGATGTAACTTATCCATATATTTTAGAACAACTTACAAATATAACAGAAGATAAACATATTGTAGTTGAATTTGAAAAAGTAGAAACTAAAGTAATAGTAAGTTATATCACAACAAATGGAGATAAAATTATAGATGATGTTATTATCTATGGTGAATTAGGTGATACATATATTACCAAAGAAAAAGAATTTAAAGACTATGTACTAGTAGAAAAACCAGATAATGCTACTGGTATAATAGAACAATATACAACACAAGTTACTTATGTATATGAACATAGACCAAGCATTTATGTTACAAAAACTGTAAAAGGAAGCTATGCAAATTTAGATAAACAATTTACACTTGAAATAAATTTAACAGATAAAAATGGAAACCAATATGTTGATACTACTAAATATAAAATTGAAGATTCTGCAAATAATATTGTATATGAAGGTGAAATTGTAAATGGCAATGGTATAGTTACTATATCACATGGTCAGACAATTACATTTAGCAGTATTTTAGAAGGTACAAATTATAGTATTAAAGAGCTTGGAGCTAAAGATTATATTACAAGAATAAATAGTGTTGTACAAGAGGATAAAGAAATAACAGGAGAATTGGTAGATAACACAATTATAGATATTGTCAATGAAAAAGAATATGTTGCTCCTACAGGAATTATATTAAGTGTATTACCATTTGTACTTGGAATAGCAATAGTAATTATACTTTATATAGTTTTAAGAAAAAGCAAGAAAAATAGAGAATAAACATTGTAATAAACATGTAATAAAGTTGAAAATAGTTATTCTTTATGATAAATTAGATTTGTAAGATGGAGGAATATAACTTTGGCAAAAAATATAGATGAAATATCAAAATTCTTAAAAGAAGTTAAATTTAAAAAGAAGATATTTGGAGGAGTAGACGAGTACGACGTTTGGAATAAAATTGAAAAGCTAAATAATGAATATAAAGAGCTTTATGATTTACAACAAATGAAAATACATCTACTAGAGGAAAAACTAAATGAAAAATAAGGCTAAAAGTAAAACTCAAGTTAAAGAATCTATTCTTCCAGAAAAAGTAATAAAACAAAGAAAACAGAGAATACTTGAAAAAGAAGACATGAGCTTCTTTTTCAAAAAAGTATTCGTTGTAATATTAGCAATTGGAATTCTTTTAACTACTATATACGGAATTGAGTTTGTTGAAGGTCAAAATATGTATCCATCAATTAAAGATGGAGATGTAGCAGTTTACTTTAGACTTAATCAAGAATATCAAATAGGAGATGTAGTAGCTTTAAAGAAGAATCAATCCAATTATTTAGGTAGAATTGTTGCACGTGAAGGTGATTTAGTAGAAATAACCGAAGATGGTGAATTAATAATAAATAACAACGTACAACAAGAAGAAATCTATTTCTTAACATATCCGGATAAAAACGGACTAATGTTTCCATGGAAAGTTAGAGAAGGCTGTGTATTTGTTCTAGGAGATTTTAGAACAGGTGCAGTTGATAGTAGAGCTTTTGGAGAAGTTAGTCTAGAGGAAATTGAAGGAAAAGTAATAACTGTGTTAAGAAGAAGAGGTATTTAATTTAGTTAAAAAATATATTATATCGCGATATATTTTTTATAAATAGAAAGAAAGAGGGAGAAGAAAGTATGAAAAAAACAAAATTTTTAGCTTTAGTAATGGCTATGATGATGTTAGTATCTAACGTTTCAGTATTTGCTGCAACTCCAGATCCAGTAGATACTACAGCCACAATCAATCTTGCTAAAGTATTAAACCCAAGTGAAGGTGGAGTTTATCCAAACGAAGACACTTTCGAATTTGTATTAGAACCTGTAAGCTTTACACCAGCTGCTACAGGAGTAGTATCAACTGATACAACAGCAATGCCTGCAGGAGATACAGTTACAATCACTGTTGCTCAAGATGGTGATGTTAAAAAAGGAACAGAATCTCTTGAATTAGATTTTGTTGGAAAAGAAATAGGTGTTTACACTTACAAATTAACAGAAACTAACGGAGGAGTTGCCGGAGTTGAATATGATGATTCTGTATACTACGTAAACGTATATGTAATCAACCAAGTAGATGATAACAATGTTCCAACAGGACTTGTTACAGTTTCAGATATAACTGCTTGGAGAACAAACAATATGTCAGCTGATGCTTTAACAGCTTTAAAAACTGACTGGACAGGAGATTTATTAGATATAAATGATAAAGATGCTGATGGTAAAGTTGGAAACGATGGCGGAGACAATGTAATTGACTACCCATTCCAAAACGAATATACTACAGATGCAGACTTAATTGTATCTAAAACAGTTACTGGTAACTATGCTAGTACAACTCAAGAATTCGATTTCACAGTTGCATTAACAGGATTAGTTGCTAACACAACTTATACATTAACAAATGGAACAGAAACTGCAAATGTAACAGCTGATGCAAGTGGTGCTGCTACAGTAACTACTAAATTAGCTCATGGTGAAACTTTCACAATTGCTGGATTACCATCTAGTGCTAAATACACTATAACAGAAACTCAAGATGCTACATATTCTGGTGAATATGCTGTAACAGATGGTTCTGGAAACAATGTTTCTGGAAATGCTGCTATAGGTGCAGACGTTGTTGCTACTGGTGTACTAGCAGATAACGCTATGGTAGATAACGTATTAGCAGATGAAGAAGTTGACTTCACAAACAACAAAGAATATACAGTTCCAACAGGTATAGCTCTTAGCGTATTACCATTCGCTTGCGGAATAGCTGTTGTTGCAGTTCTTTTAGTTGTAACAAACAAAAGAAGACAAGAAGACTAATATAATTTAATCTCAGGAGGAGATAACTTTGAATATAGCATATAAACTAATAAAGATCGCAGATAAAATTTTAAATATTCTAATATATTTATTTTTATGTATCGTATTTTTATTTTGTTTATATGCTTTATTTGATACTATAAAAGTATATGTTAGAGCATCAAGTCAAAGTGTTAGTGTGTTAAAACCTACCAAAGAAGATCCAATTAACTCATTAAAATCATTACAAAAAATTAATGAAGATGTTGTTGGTTGGATAACAATAGATGGAACAAAAATAGATTATCCTGTAGTAGTAGGGGAAAGTAACGAAGAATATTTAAGTAAAGATGTATATGGAAATTATTCTTTAGCTGGAAGTCTTTTCTTAGATTATAGAAATTCTAGGAAATTTGATGACATATATTCTGTAATTTTTGGGCATCATATGAATGGTGGTACAATGTTTGGTAATATTCAAAAATTTATTGATAGAGAATATTTTGAGAGAAATAAAACAGGCACATTATATACTGAAAGAGGTGTATATAACTTAGAAGTTATTGCATATATTTCAACAGATGCTTATGATAGTACAATTTATAGTATCAATAAAGATGATTTAGAACAACAAAATAAATTAGTTGAATATATTAAAAGAAAAGCTGTTAATTACAGGCAAGTAGGACTTACTAAGTATGATAAAATAATTTGTTTATCTACGTGTTCTACTGCCACTACAAATGGAAGGGATATTCTAATGGTAAAAGTAGTTGGAGGAGGTGATTAGAATTGAAATTTAAATGTATATTTTTAGCTATCATTATTTGCAGTTTGTTTTGTATAAATAATGTATATGCTGTAAAAAGTGGAGAAATACCACTAGAACTAAAAATAATAAATGATTCTAATCAGACTTCAACAGATAGATTTGTATTTGAACTAGTTCCACTTGATGAGAATAATCCTATGCCTAGCAGTAGCAAAGATGGAAAAGCTCAGCTAACAATAAGTAAATCTGGAATATATAGTTTTGGAACAGTAGAATATTTCGTACCAGGAGATTATGAGTATCAGGTATATCAAATACCAGGTTCAAATAATCAATATAAATATGATAATTCTGTATATAAACTTATAGTTACAGTAGTAAATTCTAAAGATATGAGTCATCTCGAAACTCATATAACTATAACTAAAGATAATATGGAAGAAAAGTATGAAAATCTATATTTTGAAAATGAATATTTTCCACCACTTATGGAACTACCAGATACTAGTGATACTAATGTACTTTTTTATGTAGTAACTTTAATAGCAAGCTTATTTATATTAACTAGATACATAAGAATAGGAAAAAGGAAAGATAATTAAAAAATAATTTATTTCTATTTTATAAAGAAGCAGGACCACGAAAAACATCGTGGTCCTTAATTTGTTGTTTCATTCTTGAATGTCATTTGTTGAAATAAGTCTCCTTAATAAACTGGATTGTTGCACAAAGTCCGGAATAAAATGTTAATCCAGGAATTATGGCAGCTAAAACACAACCGACAACACTTGATAAGGAAAAGTTAACAATTGCATAATAGGCAAGTCCAATTAAGATGCTTAAAAACATCAAGAGAAAGACTGCCGCAATAACTAAGGTGAGCAGGTTCTTTAAAGTCTGCTTTGTCATAATGATTACCTCCTTTAAAATGTGTGGTTAATAGTTACTCATTACTTTTTCTTGGATAGCTCATAGAGTCTTCTTGCTTCAGGTGAGATTTCAACTCGATCTCGAAGTACTAGTTTTTTTACTGGACCTTCAACTTCTTGTGTAGGTTCAGAAGCTATTTCTTCTTGTAGATATGAGGAGAAATTTCTGTCCTGTTGCGGATTGCCCCGTGGAGTATCCGTAGAACTTTTGGTTGGCCAAATTTTTTCAACTTTACCTACTCTTGGAATCATAATTATTCATCCCTTTCCATAATTTTTTATACTTCATATTATACTATTGCTTTAAATAAAAATCAATTTTAATGTGAAAATTTACATAAAAAAGTGAGAGCTTTGTGAAAATTAGGACAAAGCAACATAAATAATGTTATAATTTGAATGTAAATTTAATATATATAGAAAGGAATGTAGTATAAGATGAAGAAAATAGAAGCAGTAATAGACGTAGTAACTAGCAGAAAAAGAAATACTTTTTTAACAGTATCTGGATTATTAGTATTTGGATATGTAATAGGATTTTTAATGATTAAATTGGCATAAAAAAAGAAACCTAAAATTAATTAGGTTTCTTTTTTTTGCTTTGAAAGCAAAGATTATAAATCATCATCCATACTTGGACCAGTAGATGGTTTCTTTGCTAAAACTTTAGCTTTTGGCTTTGAGTTTTGGTAATCTTGAGCTACTTGAGTAAATAGTCCAATTAAATGTTCAGTAATAACTTCTTGAGAATAAGTATCTCTAGTATATTTAGCTATTGCTGCACCATCGAATTGTTTTCTACCATCAAAGATATCCATTACTGCATCTGCTAAAGCATCACTATCATCAACTGGAACAAGAATTCCAAGTGGAGTAGTGTAAGTGCCAGTAGTACCAGCATCAGGAGCAAGTATACTTGCATCTTGGCCATCAACAGCAGGATCATAATTTTGTTTTATTGTTTTTCCTGTAATGTTCATGATATCTGGAATACCGCCACTGTTTGTTCCTATAACAGGATGTCCACATGCTGTACCTTCAATAACAACTAATCCAAATGGTTCGCTTCTTGAAGGTATAAGAGATACATCTGCTAAGTTTTGTAAAGGACGTATAACATCTGGTGTTTGTAATCCTACAAAGTGAGTATTTTCAAGTTGAAGTCTATCAGCTTGAGCTTTTAAGTCTGCTTCAAGAGCACCTGTACCTACTATAATAGTAAGAGGTTTTTTACCTTCAGCTTTACATGCACCTTCATATTTCTTTGCTGCGTCAAGAAGTACATCTATACCTTTGAAATCTGCAAATTTACCAACAAAAAGTGCCATGTTATCATAATCTGTAGGAATTTTACCATCAGGAGTTCTATCAGAAGTAAGACCACCTAAAACAGCTTCTTTATCTACATTTTCCATAACGTGGAATTTTTCTGGTGTGTAACCATTTTTTACAAGTTCTACTTTATCTGCAGCTTCTGGGAATAATTCACAGAATTGTTGTTTTTGATCTTCAGAAATTACGATTACTTTATGAGAACCAGCAGCAGATTTTTTAGCCATTTCAGCAAAGTGAATGTATTTATCTGCTTCTGCTTTTAAAGCTGCTCTTCTTTCTGGAGATAGAGTAGTATCTTTTAGTTGTTCCATAATATCTTGTAAAGTTGCTTTACTTCTTTTAAATCCCATTAAGTCTGTACCATGGATAGTAACTACAATTGGAATGTCAAACTCAGTAGCAATTGCATTTGCTAACCAGTTGTGTTGTCCGTGTAGTACATCTGGTTTAAATGTTTCTATTTCTTCCTGCATAGCTTGTCTGAATTTATCTTCGTAAGCTTTAATTTGATCTAAAGATAAGTTCCAGAAAGTTGCAGTGCTTTCAGTGTGAGTAGTAAACATTGGATAATTAAATGGAAGTTGTCCATCAATCACCTCAGGGCTTTCAGTCTCAGCAGTAAATGGTACTAAATGATAATCTACACCCTCTACTTTTGGAAAATCTGAACGGTTGTTAGCCGTTATAATATGGACATTGTGTCCCTCTTTTACATATGATGTTGCTTGTGTTGTAACCAAAGCACCACTTCCAGCTCCGTGTACTGGGAATGCTGTTACAATAAGTAGATTTAATTTGTCTTTATTAGACATACAAATTCCTCCTTTAATTAAAATCGGGTAAAATATATTTTTTACCCATATAATAATAACACATTTTGTAACAAAAAGCAAGTTTTATTTTCTTTTGTTTGCTTGCTTCAAAGAAAAACAGCTTTTTAAAAGTTACATAAAAAAGTAATTTTGAACAGTTAATTTAGTAAAAACAAAATTATTAAAAATAGGGGTTGATTTTAGTAAAGTTATATGATAGAATAGATTTGAAAATAGGAATGATTCTTATTTTAGAAAGGTGTTTTATGGAAAAGTATTCTAAACAAAGAGAAGAAATAATTAATCTACTTTCTAATACTAAATCACATCCTACTGCTGAAGAAATTTATTCTATTTTAAAAGAAAATGGTTCTACAGCAAGTAGAGGAACAGTATATAGAAATTTAAATCAGTTAATAGATAAAGGTACTGTAATTAAAATTTCTATACAAGATGGACCGGATAGATTTGATTATATTAAAGAAAAACATAATCATATAATTTGTTTAAAGTGTGGTAAAGTTTTTGATTATTTTTATAACTTAAATGAAAATAAATTAAAAAAGGATGCATTAGAACAAACTGGTGTTGAGATTTTAGATAATACTTTTACTCTTAATGGAATATGTAATGACTGTAAAACAGAATAGATGAGGGAGGAATTTTAAATGGAATTAAAAGGTTCAAAAACAGAACAAAACTTAATGACAGCTTTTGCTGGAGAATCACAAGCTAGAAACAAATATACATATTTTGCTTCTAAAGCTAAAAAAGAAGGGTATGAGCAAATCGCTGCTATATTCCAAGAAACTGCAGATAACGAAAAAGAACATGCTAAAATGTGGTTTAAACTTTTACATGGAGGAGAAGTTCCAACAACTGCTGAAAACTTAAAAGCAGCTGCTGAAGGCGAAAACTACGAATGGACAGATATGTATGATAAAATGGCTAAAGAAGCTAAAGAAGAAGGTTTTGATAAAATAGCATATCTATTCGAAGCTGTTGCTAAAATAGAAAAAGAACATGAAGAAAGATATCTAAAATTACTTGCTAACGTTCAAGAAGGTAAAGTATTTGATTGTGGTGAAGTAAAAGTTTGGAAATGTAGAAACTGCGGACATCTTCATGTTGGACAAAAAGCACCAGGAATGTGCCCAGTATGTTCACATCCTCAAAGCTACTTTGAAATTAAAGCTGAAAACTATTAATAGTAATAATAGGTTATACAAAGACACTAAAGCTATAAATGCTTTGGTGTTTTTTTTATTATATATTGTAAATTTTGCATATATTTTATATAATTTTATTGAGGTAAAATTATGACAAGAAAGAAGATAGATAATAAAAAGAAATTTAAGTGGTTAAAATATATATTTATAGCATTAGGAATTGCATTATTCGTCGCTATAATTATTTGGCTGATTCCAATAATGAAAAACATTACTACCGAAGAAGGAAGATTAGAATTTAAAAATAAAATGGATAGTTTAGGTATTTGGAGTGGATTAGTATTATTTGTAATGCAATTTGCTCAAATATTTTTAGTTATATTACCAGGTGAACCGATGGAGATACTTGCTGGAATGTGCTATGGAACTTTTTGGGGAACGTTATTCATATTTTTAAGTGTATTTATAATAACAACTTTTATTGTTCTTTTAGTTAAGTTATTAGGTACAAAATTTGTATATAGTATTTGGGACAGGCAAAAAATAAAGAGAATTAAAAATAATAGAGCTTTTAAAAATAAAAAAAGAATAGAAATTATAATGACAATATTATTTTTAATACCAGGAACACCTAAAGATTTATTAACATATATAGGTGCTTTGTTACCAATAGATGTTAAAAGATTTATTTTTATTTCAACTTTTGCTAGATTTCCATCTGTTATATCATCAACAATGGCAGGTGCAAATATAGTAAAAGGAGATTTTACGTCGATGTTTTTGATTTATATAGTAACCTTTGCTATAACAGGTGTATTAATATATTTTACAGGTAAAGTAGATAAAGATGCTAAAGAGGCAATGGATGCACTAAAATAAGTAGGTTTTTCCTACTTATTTTTTTGTATAAAATTTATTTTTGATAATATTATATACTATATATGAAATCAATAAAATTAAATAAAACTAATGATAATGGTTGAAATATTATTTTAAAAGTGCTAGAATTAAAAGGCATTAACTATATTTATATTATTAATTTAATAGTTAATAAAAATAAATTGATTGGGAAGGAAAATGTCTATGAGTATTTTAGAATTATGTATTATTTCTATAGGACTTGCAATGGATGCTTTTGCAGTCGCTATTTGTAAAGGATTATCTGTTAAAAAGTTAAACTTTAAGCATATGCTAATTGTTGGAGGATATTTTGGAGTATTCCAAGGTATAATGCCAGTAATTGGATATTTATTAAGTGTAGGATTTGAAAAATATATAACTTCAGTTGATCACTGGATTGCATTTATACTACTAGGATTAATTGGTGCTAATATGATTAAAGAATCTTTAGGTGATGATGAAAATATAGATTGCTCATTTACTTTTAAAGCAATGTTACCACTTGCTATTGCTACAAGTATTGATGCTTTAGCTGTTGGAGTAACTTTTGCATTTTTAAATGTAAATATTATCTTAGCTGTATTATTAATTGGAAGTATTACCTTTGTATTATCAATGATAGGAACTAAAATTGGTAATGTATTTGGTGAAAAATTTAAAAATAAAGCAGAATTAATTGGTGGAATAATCTTAATTTTAATGGGACTAAAAATCTTACTAGAACATTTAAATATATTAGGATAGCATATTTTTATATGCTATCTTTTTTTGTGTATAAAATGCAATTAATTTGCAAAAAATAATTTATAGAAATTTTTAAAATATTAACTTAAATTTTGTTGAAAAATAAAAATGGGTATGTTATTATAATGTATGGATAAGTTACAATCAATAACAAGATAGAATTAGGGAGGTTTTTTTATGGATTTTAAACAATGGACAGGTTTTGATAAATCTGGCGAATGGACAAAAGAGATTGATGTAAGAGGTTTTATTCAAAGAAACTACACTCCATATGAGGGAGATGAATCTTTCTTAGCTGATGCAACAGACAGAACAAAAAAAATATGGGATAACGTACTTGCATTATACAAAGAAGAACTAGCAAAAGGTGTATTAGATGTTGATGCTAAAACTCCTTCAGCAGTGAATGCTTATGATGCAGGATATATAAATAAAGAATTAGAACAAATCGTAGGGCTTCAAACAGATGCTCCTTTAAAAAGAGCTATTATGCCAAATGGTGGTATAAAAATAGTTGAAAAATCTTGCGAAGCTTATGGATATAAAGTAGATGAACAAACAGACTACATATATAACAATTTAAGAAGAACACACAATGATGGTGTATTTAGTGTATATACACCAGATGTTAGAGCAGCTAGAAGCTCTCACTTAATCACTGGTCTTCCAGATGGATATGGTAGAGGAAGAATAATCGGAGATTACAGAAGAGTTGCACTTTATGGTGTAGATGCTTTAATTGAAGAAAAGAAAAAAGAATTAGACGTATTAAACGTTGATGAATTTACAGAAGAAGTTATAAGAGCTAGAGAAGAAATTCACGATCAAATTATAGCTTTAGAAGACTTAAAGAAAATGGCTTTAAAATATGGTTTTGATATTTCAGTACCAGCTGCAAATGCTAAAGAAGCTATTCAATGGTTATACTTTGGATATTTAGCAGCAACTAAAGATCAAAATGGTGCAGCTATGAGTTTAGGTAGAACATCTACATTCTTAGATATCTACATTCAAAGAGATTTAGATAATGGTCTAATAACAGAAGAAGAAGCACAAGAATTAATGGATCACTTTGTTATGAAATTACGTATGATTAGATTCTTACGTACACCAGAATATAATGAACTATTTAGTGGAGATCCAGTATGGGTAACTGAAAGTATAGGTGGTATGGGAATTGATGGTAGAACATTAGTTACTAAAAACTCATTTAGAGTACTACATACATTAACTAACTTAGGACCAGCTCCAGAGCCAAACTTAACAGTTCTTTGGTCTAACAATTTACCAAAAGGATTTAAAAACTATACTTCAAAAATGTCAATAAAAACATCTTCAATACAATATGAAAATGATGACTTAATGAGAATAACACTTGGAGATGACTATGGAATTGCTTGCTGTGTTTCTGCAATGGAAATAGGTAAACAAATGCAATTCTTTGGAGCAAGAGCTAATCTTGCTAAAACATTATTATATGCTATCAATGGTGGTAAAGATGAAAAGACTGGAAAACAAGTAACTCCAAGATTTGAACCTATTACTTCTGAGTATTTAGATTATAATGAAGTAATGCAAAAATTCGACCAAATGATGGAATATGTAGCAAAAATATATATTAAAGCATTAAATGCAATTCACTATATGCATGATAAATATTCATATGAAGCTTTAGAAATGGCTTTACATGATAGGGAAATACTAAGAACTATGGCTTGTGGAATAGCAGGTTTATCTGTAGTAGCTGACTCTTTATCTGCAATAAAATATGCTAAAGTAAAAGTTATTCGTGATGAAAACGGAATGGCTGTAGATTACCAAGTAGAAGGCGATTTCCCTAAATTTGGTAACGATGACGATAGAGTAGATGATATAGCTGTAAATGTTGTTAAAGAATTTATGAGAAAATTACAAAAACACATTACATACAGAAATTCAAAACATACTTTATCTGTACTTACAATAACATCAAATGTTGTTTATGGTAAAGCAACAGGAAATACACCTGATGGAAGAAGAGCTGGAGAACCATTTGGACCAGGAGCTAACCCTCTACATGGAAGAGATACAAATGGTGCAGTAGCAGTAATGAACTCTATTGCTAAACTTCCATATGAATATTCTGAAGATGGTATTTCTTATACATTCTCTATTACTCCAGGAACACTTGGAGATACTGTAGAAACTCAAGTAGAAAACTTAACAAATCTATTAGATGGATACTTTAAACAAACTGGACATCATATAAATGTTAACGTTTTTGATAGAGCACTTCTAGAAGATGCTATGGAACATCCAGAAAAATATCCACAACTTACAATTCGTGTATCTGGATATGCTGTAAACTTTGTAAAACTTACAAGGGAACAACAATTAGATGTTATAAACAGAACAATACATGAGAAGTTTTAATATATAAAAATTAGGATATAACACTAGAACTTCTATTCTAGTGTTATATTTGTATATAGGAGGAAATATGATAGGTAGAATACATTCTTTTGAATCTTTAGGTGCAGTAGACGGACCTGGTATAAGATTTGTAATATTTATGCAAGGTTGCTCTTTAAAGTGCAAATATTGTCAAAATAGAGATACATGGGATATTAATGCTGGAACAGAATATACTGTAGAAGAGATATATAATAAAGTTATGAGATATAAGAATTATATAACTCCAAATGGTGGAGTAACTATTAGTGGTGGAGAACCGTTATTACAAGCTGAATTTTTAGTTGAATTGTTAAAGAAATTAAAGAAAGAAAATATTCATACTTGTATAGATACCTCAGGAACTGTTGCACTTACTGAAACTATGAAAGAACTAATAGATCTTACAGATTTGTTTTTACTAGATATAAAATGTATTAATGATGATGTATGTAAAGATTTAACAGGTGTATCAAATAAAAAAGAATTAGAATTTGCAAGATATCTTAGTGATATTGGTAAAGAAATATGGATAAGACAAGTTCTTGTTCCAGGAATTACAGATGATGAGGAAGATTTAAAAGACCTCTCTAAATTTATTAAATCATTAAAAAATGTAAAAAAAATAGAGATACTAAAATATCATGATTTAGGAAAATTTAAATGGGAAAATTTAAATTTAGAGTATCCTCTTAAAAGATATAGAACAGCAAATAATGCAGATGTAAAAAGAGCAAAAGAAATAATGAATATAGACTAATTTTAAAAAATGTAATATAATGTAGTAGACCATAGGAGGTAAAAAAATGAGAAAATATTTTGGAACAGATGGAATAAGAAGAATTGCAAATACTGAACTTACACCAGAGTTAGTATATAAAGTAGCAAAAGCTGGAGCATATGTATTATCTAAACATACAGATCATACACCAACAATTTTTATAGGAAGAGATACTAGAATTTCTGGTACTTTAATAGAGAGTGCTATGATAGCTGGATTTTTAAGCTATGGTGCTAATGTAAAAACTTTAGGGGTTATGCCAACACCTGCTGTTGCATATCTAACTCGTAAATTTAAAGCAGATGCATCAGTAGTTATTTCAGCATCACATAATACATTTGAATTTAACGGAGTAAAATACTTCAGTAATAAAGGAACAAAAATTCCAGATAGCTTGGAAGAAGAAATAGAAGAAGTTATGGAATCTGGAAAACTTGAGGAACTTACAGCTATTAATGATAAAATAGGCATAAGTGAAAATAGAGAAGATTTAGCAGAAGAATATGTATTCTTCTTTAGAAAAATCTTTGAAGACAAATTACTAGATCATTTAGATGATAACTTCAAAGTTGTAATAGATACAGCAAATGGAGCAACTAGTAAAATCGCACCAAGAGTATTTAAAGCTTTAGGAATTAACTATGAAGTAATAAACAATACACCAGATGGAATTAACATTAACCATAATTGCGGTTCTACACATATAGATAACCTTGCTAAATATGTTGTTGAAAATGGATTTAGCTTGGGTATTGCATATGATGGTGATGGAGACAGATGTCTATGTGTAGATGAAAAAGGTAATATCTTAGATGGAGATATAATCCTTGCTATAATATCAGATTATCTAAAACAACAAGGAAAACTAAAAAAAGATACAGTGGTTGCTACAGTTATGAGTAACTTAGGACTTAAAAAATACTGTAAAGATAATGGGTTAAATTTTGAACAAACTAATGTAGGAGATAGATATGTTCTAGAAAATATGCTTGCTAATGGATATAATCTTGGTGGAGAACAATCTGGACATATTATATTCTTAGACTATAACCCTACTGGAGATGGAATACTTACATCTTTAATGCTTGTTGAGATATTATTAACAGCTAAGAAAAGTGCAAGTGAACTAGCAAAGAAAATTAATATTTATCCACAAATATTAATAAATGCTAAAGTTCCATCAGATAAAAAATATGCATACAAAGAAGATGAAGTAATTAAAGTTGCAATTGAGAAAATAGAAGAAGAATTCTCTGGAAATGGTAGAGTATTAATTAGACCATCAGGCACAGAACCTTTAGTAAGAGTAATGATTGAAGGAGAAAATCAAGAAGTTATTAGTGCTAAAGCAAGAGAACTTGCAGATTTAATTGAAAGCAGATTAAATTAATATAAAATAAAAATTAAATAGCTAAAAGAAAAGAATTCTTTTAGCTATTTTTTTACTTTTATTAAATAAAAAATAGATATAATTTTACGATGAAAAAACAAGTTAGAAATATTGAAAATCAACTAAAAAATAATATAATGGATATGTATTTGAAAGTCGGCTTTAAAATATAAAATCAAAATAAGGAAGTGAAAAGAATTATGAAAGAAAAAGCAATTTTAAATCCGACAAATGATTACGTTTTTAAAAGGATTTTTGGTAGAAAAAATAATGAAGACATAACAAGAGGTTTTATAGAAGCGGTAACAGGTGTAAGATATGAAGAAATAAATTTAGAAGATACACCAATACTTGAAAGAGATTTGCTAGAAAACAAAATGGGAATATTAGATGTAAAAGTAATAGCAAATAAATATAATGACATAGATATAGAGATGCAAGTCGTAAAATCTGAACACATAGCAGATAGGATTTTATGGTATTGGTCTAAAATGTATTCAGCATCTATTGAAAGAGGAAAAGGATATAGCAGTACCAAAAGAGCTATATGTATTTTGATAGCAGACTTTAGCTTAGAGAACTTGAAAAATATTCCAAATTACCACACTATTTGGAATATAAGGGAAAGTAAATATAGTAATATAATCTTGACAGAAAAGCTAGAAATTCATATAATTGAATTAGAAAAGCTGGAAAATATGAAAGATTTAACTGTTGAAAATAAAAAATTACTTAATTGGTGTAAATTCATAAAGAGTCCAGATAGTGTGGAGGCTTCAATTATGAAAGAAAATGAAGAAATTAAAAAAGCTAAAGAAGAATTAGATAAAATAAGTCAAGATGCTAAAGAAAGAAGATTAGCAGAGCTTAGAGAAAAAGCATTGATGGATGAAATGGCTATTAGAGATAGTGGATATAATGAAGGACATGATGATGGCAAAAAGGAAGGGAAAATAGAAGGCAGAATAGAAACTCAAATAGAAATTACTAAAAATATGCTAAATGGAAAATTTACTGTAGAACAAATTTCTGAACTAACCGGTTTATCTGTTGATGAGATAAAAAAATTAAAAGAGTAAAATACTGTGGAAGACTATATTAAAAATAGTCTTCTTTTTTGTTTCAAAAATATTTCAAAAATACGCAAACAATTTGCATATTTGGGTTGACCTCACTTAATTTTCTGTGGTATAATTATAGTGTAGTTAATATTACTACATTATTTATATAAGACTATCTAATAAGTAGTCTTTTTTGTTATCAATTTTTAAGAAAGGTGGGGATTTTAGTATTATGTTAGAAAGAGATTTTGAAGTAGAAAAAGTTCTAGAATTAATAGAACAAAAGGAGTTTAATGAATTAAAAAGATACTTGGAAAGGATAAATGGTGCTGATTTCCCGAGTATTTTTGAAGAAATTGACGAAGAAGATTTAATAATTGTATTTAGATTATTAGACAAAGAAAAAGCTGCTGAAATATTTGCAGAATTAGACGCAGATATGCAAGAAAGACTTATTAACTCATTTTCAGATGTTGAATTAAAAAATGTAGTAGAAAAATTATTTATTGATGATACAGTAGATATGATAGAAGAAATGCCTTCTAACGTTGTAAAACGTGTATTAAGAGCTGTAAGTGATGAGGATAGAAAAATTATAAATGAAATATTAAACTATCCAGAAGATAGTGCAGGAAGCATAATGACAACTGAATTTATCGATTTAAAAGAAGATATGACAGTTGCACAGGCTTTCGATAAAATTAAAAAAATAGGATTAACAACAGAAACTGTATACAACTGTTATGTTGTTAACAAAAATAGAAAACTACTAGGTGTAATAGATATTAAAGATTTATTAGTTGCCGAAAGAGATCAAAAAGTAACAGAATTAATAGATCCAGATATAATAGCTGTTACAACCTTAGATGATAGAGAAGATGTTGCTAAAGCATTCGATAAATATGACTATGTAGCACTTCCAGTAGTAGATAAAGAAGAAAGATTAGTAGGTATTATAACAGTAGATGATGCCATCGATGTAATGATTGAAGAAACATCTGAAGACTTTGAAAAAATGGCTGCGATATCTCCAAATGAGGATGGATATTATAAAACAACTGTTGTAGAACATGCTAAAAATAGAATATTCTGGTTATTATTCTTAATGTTTTCTTCAATAGTAACAGGAGCTGTTATTACACATTATGAACAAGCTTTTGCTGCTTTACCATTACTTGTTTCATTCATTCCAATGATAATGGGAACAGGTGGTAATTGTGGTTCTCAGTCTTCAACACTTGTTATTCGTGGTTTGGCTGTAGATGAAATTAAATCAAAAGATTTTCTTAAAGTTTGGTGGAAAGAAATAAGGGTTGCTGTAATTGTTGGGGTTATAATGGCAATTGTAAATGGTATTAGAATTTTTGTACAATATCATGACATACAATTAGGCATTGTGGTAGGACTTACACTTATCGTCACAATTATGCTATCTAAAAGCATAGGCTGTATGCTTCCTTTAATTTGTAAAAAATTAAAATTAGATCCAGCTATAATGGCTGCACCGCTAATTTCTACTATATTAGATACATGTTCAGTACTTGTATTCTTTAATATAGCAGTAGCAATTATGAATATATAATATAAAAAAAGTATCCTAAAGTAACATTTGGGATGCTTTTTTTTATATTATGTATTGAAAAAAGAAATAGTTGTGTAAGTAAAATGATGTAGTGAATGTTATAAGTGTAAAAGATAATGAAAAATGTATAATAAGTGAAAATTATATAAATAATAAAAAATGTATTTAAAATAACTATCTTTTTATGATATACTAATGTTAGCAAGATAGTTATTTATTTTGCATGAGGAGGTATTTTTATGAGTAAAATTAAAGTTGCCCAATATGGTTGCGGAAAAATGTCAGTGTATACAATGAGATATGTATACGAAAAAGGTGCTGAAATAGTAGCAGCATTAGACATTGATGAAAGTAAATTTGGTAAAGACATATCTACTATAATGGGTGGAGAAGAAAAAGGAGTAGTAATTAGTGATGCAAAAAATGCTGAATTAGTTTTAAAAGAAGCTAAACCAGATATTTGTATAATAACTACAATGAGTCTATTTAGTGATGTATATGACGCTTTTGAAATTTGTGCTAAACTTGGAATTAACGCAATTTCAACTTGTGAGGAAGCATTTTATCCTGAAAATTCTAATCCAACTTTAACTGAAAAACTAGATAAATTAGCAAAGGAAACTGGATGTACTTTAACTGGTGCTGGATATCAAGATATATTCTGGGGAAATTTAATAACAGTATTAGGTGGTGCTACACATAAAATTACAAAAATTAAAGGAAGTTCAAGCTATAATGTTGAAGACTATGGTATAGCATTAGCTAAAGCTCATGGTTCAGGACTAACATTAGAACAATTTGATAAAGAAGTTGCATCAGTGGATAAAGTAACTGATGAAGAACGTCAAGAAGTTATAAATAAAGGTGAATATTTACCATCATATATGTGGAATGTTAATGGATGGCTTGCAGATAAAATGGGGCTTACAATTACTCATCAAACACAAGTTACAGTTCCTACAACATATAAAGAAGACTTATATTCTTCAACACTTGGAATGACAGTAAAAGCAGGTGATGCTACAGGTATGTCAGCAGTTGTAACAAGTGAAACAAAAGAAGGAATAGTATTTGAAACTGAATGTATAGGTAAAGTATATGGCCCAGATGAATGTGATAGAAATGAATGGACTATATATGGTGAACCGGATACTACAGTTGTAATAACAAGACCTGCTACTGTTGAACTTACATGTGCTACAATTGTAAATAGACTTCCAGATGTAATAAATGCAAAACCAGGATTTGTACCAACAAGTCAAATGCCTATATTACAATATAGAACAAAAGCATTAGATGAATATTTAAATTAATAATGTCGAAAAAATGTAAAGAGTTATGATATAAAAATCATAGCTCTTTTTTTACATAATTTATGAAAAAGGCTATTGCTAATTGTGTGGAGTAGCAGTATAATAATCTAGCAATTTGATAGTTAGATAAAGTATTAATATACACTATGGAAAGGAGGGATATATATGCTTTTAGTGACGGGTAGAAAATATTCTGGAAAGTCTACTATTAAAAATAGACTAGCAAGAGAAAAAAAGCTAAAGAATGTAACTGTATATACGACAAGAAAAAAGATGCCACAAGATGTAATGAAAAAGTATTACAGATTTATAACTTCTCAAGAGTTCGAGAAAATGAAAGAACAAGGAAAATTCAAATTTGTTACTACAAATAGCTTAGGAGGATTAAGCGGCTTTTTAAGTTCAGATTTTGAAAGAAGTGATACTATTTTAGAATTAGACTTTAGTACATTAATGGCTATTATAGGAGAACTGCCTCAAAGTTGTAAAGTTGTTTTTGTAGATGCTGCTACAGGAGTTAGATTTGATAGAATGGTAAAAGATACACATAGTATACCAGAAGCTTTTAATGTGCTACATACTGAAAATTTCAAAGGATATGATTTACCTTTTGGAATAGTTGTAGATAATTCGCTAAATGATGGTGGCAAGGCAGCTACTATAAACATTTTAAGTAGTTTGGAACAATATAATAACAGAGATGTTATTCAAGCAGAGAGTGTTAAAGCTAAAAGAAAATATATCACTCCGCTTGCATCGCCACAAGATACAACTAATATTAGAAAATTTCTAGCCTACGAACAATGGGCTATACAAGATATTAGAAGAACATGTAATTTGAGTAGCCCAGATGGAAGAGAATTTGCCAAAAGTATGTATAGAAACTATTTGAGTGAGTTTAAGAGTTTAACCTTGACAGAAACTAGATTTGATTCTACTAGTAAAGAGATAAGTATAATACTGGATGGAATGCATTTTCCACTTGCAAAAGATGAATCTTTTGAGCCAGAGACTAGAGGTACATCAAGAGTAAAAAGTATAAGAGAAAGATGAATAAATTATTCATCTTTCTTTTTTATGTTGTTATATAAATTTAAATAGATATCAAAGTTTTTTATATCATATTTATGGCATCTACACATTCTAATAAATAATACTACTGTGTACAACGAGAACTTTTTGTTACTATTTTCATTTTCAAATAAAGATAAAATATAAGTTATATCAAGATTTTTTAAAACACTTGCATTAGATAGGAGTGCAAAATAAAAGTCATATAAATAATCTCCAATTACAGGCATTGGATCAATTACTTTAAATGAATTATTATTTATTATAAAATTATGAAATCCAAAATCTCCATGAATTAATTTAGGTACAATAGAATATTTTTTTATATTTTCTAAAGCATAATCTACAATTTCATAATCTATATTTAAATCTTTAAATTCTTTTTTACTATAATCAACCTCATCTTTTAAAAATTCATACCAATTATTATTTTCTTCATATAAATAGCCATATCCTTCATTTGAATATTTTTTATATTGTGAAACTATATCTTTTAGAATATTAATATATTGTGGAATATCTGCTTGAGGTATTATTTTCTTACATTCTCCATCAATAAATTCAAAGCAGATATATTTTAAATCAGTATTTAAACAGATTATTTTTTGAAAATAAGATATATTAGAATAGAGTGTTAAAAATTCTAATTGTGTTTTAAATGTAATATCATCCATAGCTTTTACTAAATATTTATTTTTTAATTTAAATACAATGGAATCAGAAGCTCCATCAGTAAAGAAAAATAAATCATCTTTTGAAATATTTATATTTAATTTAGAAGTTATATCTAAAAGGATATTATCTATATAATTTTCTTTGTCCATTTTAATCACCAAAGATATTATATCATGGTATTTTAAAATAGTTATATAAATATGATTAAAATTATATTACAAAGTAGAAAAAACTTTTTTCTTTATGCTATAATCAAAATATGAGAGGTGTTTATATGATTAATGAATTTAATGTACTTTGTCATAGTGCAGTAAGAATAGTTGCAGATAATAAAATAATATATGTTGATCCATTTGGGTTAGAAAATGAGCTTAATGATGCAGACTATATTTGTATTACACATTCACATTATGATCATTTTTCACCAGAAGATATTTTAAAAGTAAAAAAAGAAGAAAGTATAATAATTATAACTGAAGATATATACATACCAGTTTTAAAACTTGGATTTAATGAAAATAAAATTGTTATTGTAGAGCCTGAACAAAAATACAATATAAACAATCTTTTAATTGAAACAGTTAGTGCATATAACATAGATAAAGCTTTTCATCCAAAAGAAAATGGTTGGGTAGGTTATATATTTAATTTAGAATGTGAAAGAATATACGTAGCAGGAGATACAGATATAACACCTGAAAATTTAGCTATTAAATGTGATTTAGCATTTGTGCCTGTTGGAGGAACATATACAATGGATTATGCAGAAGCTGCTAAACTTGTAAATAGAATAATGCCAACAATTGCTGTTCCTACACATTATGCCAAAGTAGTAGGTTCAAAAGAAGATGCTAAAAACTTTAAATGTTTAGTAAATAAAAAAATTGAATGTAAAATTATGATATAAAAGAGGTGATTTTTATGATATATGATCAAGATGATGATGTGAATTTTTTATCAGATAAAAAAATAGAAGAATTAAGACGTGAGCCTCAGGAGACTAGAAGACGTGGTGGTGCATATCAAAATATTTCAGAACCACCAAAACAACCACGTGTTGAAAGAGCAGTTGTGCCTCAAAAAGAGGAAGAAAAGGAAAAGCTAGATGTAGTTACCATAGTAGTAATAGCACTTGCTGTTATTGTAGTAATAATTGCAGGAATTGTTATGTTAAAAGTATTAGGTGGAGATTCAGAAGAAAAACCAAGTAATTCTAGTAGTGGTAATGGTGTAAACATAGAGCAATCAAATACTAAACCAAATACTACAAATAGTAGCAATAAAAATAATAACAGTAGCACTAATAATAGTAACAAAAATAATAATACTACAACTAATTCTAGTTATTCAATAGCAAATGTAAATGAAAACTATAATGCTTATCCAATTGAAATAGAGAGTGTTGTTCATGTTAAAGGTGGTAACTTCTATAACAATAATGACAAAATTAAAGGAGATAAAGCATACGTTGAATATAAGCAAATAAGTGGATTAAAAGATACTCAAAAGCAAGAAAAAATTAACGACATGCTTAAAAATCTTAGTATAGATCTTTATGATAAAAACTATTTATCAGATAAAGACACATTATTTGTAGATATAACTACAAAAATTAGTGTTAACTTTAATACACTATCATATGTAGTATATAGACAAGGTCAAGATATAGATGGAAATGAAGTTGGAGAAGAAGTAAAGACATTAAATATAAGACTAGATACATTAGAAGAAATAGATTTTGAAGATTTATTTACAGATAATGCTAATATAAAAGAAATATATACTAAATATATAAAAGGAGAGGTGGATAATTTCTATTTCACTCCTGAAAAAATATATGTATATGACGAAGATTTAGAAGAAACAGAAATAGTGATGTCTAAAAATTATTCTAGCATTGCAATATATAAAAGATTTTTATCTGACACAAATTTATTTGACAGTAGTTCAACTACTAAAAAAGTATTTACAACTTTAGAAACAACTGTAAGTGAGGAAACTACAGATAGAGCTTTTGTAAAAAATAATTAATGAAAAAATATACCTTTAGTATAAGTTGTACTAAAGGTATTATTTTTAGTTGAAATTTAAATTTCTCTATGATAAACTAAAAAAAGTAATAAGAGGAGGAATTAAATTGCAAGATAAAACTAATGTAATGAGAATTCTTGATAGTAAGAAAATTGAATATAAAGCACATTATTATACAAATTCAGATGCAATAGCAGGGCTAGATGTTGTAGCTGCATTAAATGAAAACCCTAATCAAGCATTTAAGACTTTAGTTACAAGAAGTGCAAGTAAAAATTATTATGTATTTGTTGTGCCAGTAAGCGGAGAGTTAGATCTTAAAAAAGCAGCTAAAAGTGTAAATGAAAAAAGTGTTGAAATGATAAAACAAAAAGAATTATTACCACTAACTGGGTATATTCATGGTGGCTGTTCTCCTATAGGAATGAAGAAACAATTTAATACCGTTATAGATATAAGTGCTAAAGACTTTGAAACTATATTTGTAAGTGGTGGGAAAATTGGATATCAAATAGAGATGAAAGTTGAAGACTTTAGTAAAGTAATACGTGTAACTTTTGAAGACATAGTAAGGGAGAGCCATGATTAAAAGACAAGAGATTTATGATATGTATTGGTATTTTGCATATGAAAGACAAAATATCTTTTATAAAAAATTAAATGGAGAAAAACCACCATATACAGAAGATGAAATTCTTTCAACATATAAATTTTGTAATTGCTATAGAGTGCTAGATAGGGTATCTCAATATTTATTAAAAAATGTTATATATAAAGATACTTCTAAATATAGTGATGAAGACATATTATTTAGAATTATACTTTTTAAGCTTTTTAATAAAGAAGATACCTGGGAATACTTAATTAATTCTTTAGGAGATGTTACTTTAAAAGGATTTTCTTGGGATAAATATAATAAAGTACTTCTAGATAGGAAATTAAGTGGAGAAAAATTATATAATGATGCGTATATATCATGTGCTACTAAAGCCTATGGTTATGATTTAAAACATCAAAATCATTTAGCTTTACTTGAAGAGATGTTTTTAAAAGATAAAGTTCAGGAGAAAATAATTAATTCTAGTAGTATGGAAGAAGTATTTAATATCTTCAAATCATATCCTTTAATTGGGGATTTTATGGCATATCAACTTGCAACAGATATAAATTATAGCAATGCGGTAAACTTTGGCGAAAATACCTTTACTATAGCAGGTCCCGGTGCTAAAAGAGGAATAAGAAAATGTTTTTCTAATTTAGAAAAAGCTACAGATAGACAAGTTATAGAATATATGTACAGTGTACAAGAAGATGAATTTAAAAGATTAAATTTAGATTTTAAATATATAGGTGGAAGAAAGCTACAATACATAGATATACAAAATTTATTTTGTGAACTAGATAAGTATCTAAGAGAAAGAAGACCAGATTTAAAAACTAATAGAGTAAAAATAAAGAAGAAATATCTTCCTAAAAGTGGTAAAATAGAATATATGTTACCACCAAAGTGGAATGTTGAAATATAGGTTAAAGCTTATGGAAAAGAAAACAGTAAAAGAGATATGGTATAACAATGAGAAAATAGAATGCACTATTATTAAAAGTAAAATTAAGAATGTGTATATACAAATAAAAGACGGAAAAGCTATTTTAAAAGCTCCAAATTGTGCAACAGATAAATTAATAACTGAATTACTAGAAAAGCGAAAAAAATGGATTTATGAGAATATAAAGAGGCAAAAAAATAATAAAGATAGAACTATAGATTTAGTAAATAAAAATTATTTGTATATATTAGATGAAAAAGTTAATATTAAATACAAATATAAAGAAGTAAATAAAATAGAGATAAATATAGAAAATAATGAGTGTATAATAGTTATTCCTACAAAATTAAAAGAAGATAAGTTTTTAGTTTCAAAGCTCGAAAAAAAGTTAGATGAAAAACTAAAAGAGGTGGCAACTTTTGAAATAGAAAAGGCTATAAATAAATATGGTAAACTTACAGGACTTTATCCTAAAAGTGTAACTATAAGGAAGTTTAAAAGAATCTGGGGAAATTGTTCATCAAAAAAAGATATTAAAATTAACCAAAATGTTATATTTTATGGAAGAGAAGAAATTGAGTATGTTTGTTTACATGAAATGGCACATTTAAAATATATGAATCATCAAAAGGAATTTTGGGCATTTATTAAAAAATATATGCCGGATTATAAAGAAAGAGTAAAAAAACTAAAACAAAATTAAAATAAGGAGAAGATATATGGAAGTAAAGGATAAAAAAGTAAAAAAGGATAGCAAAAAAATAATCAAAATAGTAATCTTTGCATTAATTATTTTATTTTCAATATTTTTTGTAGCAACAAAGATAGTTGAAAGTAAAATTGCACAATCAGTTGAGATTTTTACTGAAGCTATAAAAAGTGGAGATAGAGAAACAGCAAACAAATATGTAACAGAAAATTCTATTTCATTTTTAACTTTTGAAGAAATTCCTGAAAATCAAGAATTAATGAATATTTTTATAAAGCACCTTTCAGCTGAAATATTAAATGTTTCAAAAAATAAAAATGAAGCTACTGTTAGAGTTAAATTTAGCAATAAAGATTTTGAAGTTATAATGACTAAATATATGCAAGAAGTTGTAGCTACAACACTATCAAATTTAGATACAGAAATATCAGATGAAGAATTTGAAGAAATCTTTTTAACATATTTAAAAGAACAATTTGATTCAGAAGAAAATCAAGTTGTAACAAATGAAGTAGATGTAAAATTGATAAAAATAGAAGATACATGGAAAATAGTAGTAGATAGTAACTTTAGAAACGGACTATTTCCAGGACTAACAAAGATTGTTGAAAGCATGGGACCGCAAAATCCATACTAAAAAGAAAGGGGAAACCTTTTCTTTTTTTGTGTCAACGATTGATTTTTATGTAAAATATGGTATAATATTATGCGTTAATTTAAAATGTTTACCTAATAAAAAATTTTAAAAGGAGTGATTATATGAAAAATAGTAAAAAAGTTGTTTTTGCAGTTACTTCAGGAAGTATACCGATTTTATTTAAAGGAAATAATATCTTTATTTCAAAACTTGAAATAAGGGACAATGTAGTAGAAAATTACCATGAAGTATTTTTAAAGGATGTTAAAAAATTCAAATGGCTAGGACCAAATATTTTTATGGCAGAAAACGAAGAATGTATTTATTACGTTATGACTAAAAAAGAAAGTAAATTTAATAAATATTTGGCATTTTCAAAGCATATACCACAAAAGGGAAAGATGTTTCCTTGCACTAGATTATTATACAATTATTCAGCATGTTCAGAAGATAGTATTGTTACTAGCCCTGTAAATAGAATTACCAAGTTAAGTGATAATCTGTATAAAATAAAAACTAGACATGAATATATTGTTAAAATAATAAATTAGGAGTGATAAATATGGATAATAGGTGGTCAGAAAATTATAATTTAGAATTAATGGATAGTGTACCAGTAGCTTTAAAACAACCATTAAGAGAGTTAATTGCCATAATGTTAAATTCGACACTTCTATATAGTAAGGATGATGTTATAAAATTGCTTGAAGATTTAAAATCTAGGAGATTAGCTATTAAAGTTGAAAAGGTGATTACCTCTCAAAATAATGTTGGAAATGCATTAGATAGAGTAGCTTTTGGATATGGATATGTAGACTTTGGAAAAGAAAGTATTTTTTACAAAAATGAATTGGATAAAAAGATAATTATTTGGGAAGAGATTTTACGGAATAGATACCAAACGTTTAGTTAAAGTTCTTGCATATTTTGTAGATATATATTTAAATACTGATGAAAATGCAATGTTTAGTAATTATAAAACACTAGAAAGATCTTTTAAAGTTAATAATTTTTTTGAGTATACAATGCTTACAGACTTTGCAGATGGTAACTTAAAAGCTTTAGGTGGATTTAGAAAAAGCATATTAGATAAATGGTGTGAGTATATATCTTATGCAGCCTCAGATGTAATATCATCATATTTAACTAAAGAACAGCCAATGTTTAAAAGTAGAAGTAGTTTTATAAGAACAATTATGATGCTAAAAAAGAGTAATATTTATGAAATGGCTAAAGCTAAAAGAAAAAATGATTTTGAATACTTTTTCTCAATAATACCTGACGAATACTTAAAGAAAATATCTCTATTTTCTATAGCTTTTGAAAATAGTAAAAAAGACTGTGAAGCTATACTTAGAAAGTATCAACTAGAAGCAGAAATATATAGATATATTAGTTATTTATATTATGATAATAAAATGCAATTATTTAGTAAAGAAGAACAAGAAGAAATTGTTTATAGATTACTTAAACTAAGCAAAACTTTTTATAATCCAGATATAAAATTAGATTGTGGACTTATATAATATTAGAAGATGTTAAAATATAACATCTTCTTTATTTTTTGCTTTTTATAGTATATAATTTTCTTGGTGATAATTATGAAAAAGACAATGTTAGTAGATTTAGATTACGTTATTTGCCATCCAGGATTTTTAAAAATTGTTAATGACTTTTTAGGAACAAATTACGTAGAAGATGATTTTGAAGAATATATTATAGATGGTGTGATAGGTTCACAAGAGAAAATAAACGAATTTTATGAATATTATTTATTACAGGATGGATATAAAGATGCTGTATTAATAGAGGGAGCTAAAGAGGCACTTGAAAGATTAAGTGAATATTATGATATACATCTTTGCAGTGCTTGTGTAATGTTTGGAGTAGAAAGAAGGTCAGCAAAACTATTTAAAGATAAATTTGAATATCTTATGAGAGAATTACCTTTTTTAGATCCAGAAAAAATTATATTTACTAATTCTAAAAATATATTTAAAGCAGATGTACAGATAGATGATAGATTACCAAATATGTTAGGTGATGTAAAGATTAAATTACTTTTTGATGCTTATCATAACAGGAAAATATCAGACGAAGAATTAAAAGAGCATAATATGATAAGAGTTAAAAATTGGAAAGAAATTGAGGATATTTTACTTAAATCAAAGTAGTAAATTAATAAAATTTGTTTACTTTGCTAAAAATAAATGATATAATGAAATATCTACCAAAAAAGGAGTGATGACTATGAAGATATTAGTTTTAAATTGTGGTAGTTCTTCTTTAAAGTTCCAAATTATAGATATGGAAAAAGAAGATAGAATTGTAAAAGGAAATTATGAAAGAATTGGTGGTAAAAGATCATGTCTTAGACTTAACGTTAGGGGCGAGAAATCTGAGATAGAAAAAGCTGCTAGAAATTATGAGGAGGCTATAAAAACAGTACTTAATTTAATTCAAAACGAAAAGTACAATATAATTTCTTCTTTAGATGAAATCGGAGCAGTAGGACATAGAATTGTTCATGGTGGCGAAAAATATAGTGAATCTGTATTAATAACAGATGATGTTATTAAAGAAATTGAAAAATGTATTCCACTTGCACCATTACACAATCCAGAAGGAATAGAGGGAATTAAAGCTACAAGAAAAGCTTTAAAAGATGTACCAATGGTTGCAGTATTTGATACAGCTTTTCATCAAACTATGCCTAAAAAAGCATATATATATCAAATACCATACAGATATTATGAACAATATCAAATTAGAAAATATGGGTTCCATGGAACTAGTCACAGATATGTTGCTAGTAGAGTAGCGGAACTTTTAAATAAAGATATAAAAGATTTAAAAATAATAAATTGCCATTTAGGACAAGGAGCATCTCTTTGTGCTATTGATGGAGGAAAATCTATTGATACAACAATGGGACTTACACCAACAGCTGGTATTCCAATGGCAACTAGATGTGGAGATATAGATCCTGCAATTATTCCATACATTATGAGAATTGAGGATTTAGATGCTCATGAAATAGAAAGAATGATAAATAAAAAATCTGGTGCATGGGGAGTTTCTGGTGTATCAGAAGATTATAGAGATATAGAAAGAGAATATCTAACAGGAGATGAAAGATCAGTTCTTGCACTAGATACTCAAGCATATAAAATTGCTCAAACAATTGCATCATACATGGTATCACTAGGTGGACTTGATGTTATCACATTTAGTGGTGGTGTTGGTGAAAAAGGCTACGAAGCTAGATTAAGAATTTGTAAACAACTTGAATGTTTCGGAATAAAAATAGATGAAGAAAGAAATAACATGAGAGGCGAAGAAAGACTAATAAGTACTGATGATTCTAAAGTAAAACTTTATGTTGTTCCTACAAATGAAGAACTTATGATAGCAAGAGATACATATGCGATAGTAAAATAAAAAAATAAGAAAATAAGAAAGTCTTGATTTAAATATCAAGACTTTTTTCTTGCTAAAAAAGTGCAATAATGATATAATCCAAATTTGAAAAAATATGTAATATTTTAGCATTAATATGCAAAAGGAGGGATAATTATGAAGAGGATAGATAAGTTTATGCAAAAAGCTAAAAACATTCGGAATTTTTGTTCATAAAACAGAAATGATAAATATTAATTTAAATGTTAATCACATTATTACTGACGGCAAAGAAATTAAAGTTTTAGATAATGAAATAAATATTTTTGGTGGAAATTACTGCATAATTTATGATTCTTTACCAATTACCATATTTTTAACTGAAGATGTTAGTATAAGAAAACTATATCGAATATTAAAGAAAAGATTTAAAATAAAATTATAATTTTTGACAAAAAGTATTAAATATTATTTTTGATTGTGATATAATTTAGTTGTTAATTATGATTAGGAGGATTAATATGGACGACGATGACGATGTAAAGTGTCCTAGTATATCAGATAATCATACTAATGAAGAGGTTGAAGATAGTAATATAAAGCCAAAGAGAATGTCTATAATATCTATTGCAATAATAGTTATATTTTTGGCATCAGTATTTTTTGTTTTTAATTCTATAGTTAGTAGAAGTAACTTTAATATTGAAAATCAAGTATTTAAGTTAAGTGATAATTCTACATTAATATTTCAAAAAGACAACCAGTACATTCTTAGTTATCAAATGGGAAATCAATATATAAAGATGAGTGGTAAATATAGAATAACTTTTGGTGATGAGATAAACGAGAATGTAAAATCTGAATATAAGTATTACATTAACGATTTTAAAAGAGATGAATATGTATTAGGATTTTTGGAATTGCAAAATGATGAACTGTATATAAACGATATAAAAAATGATGATGGATATATTAATACGTATTATATTTTAATGGTGTATTATGAAGAAGATAAAATGACTTTTTTAGGATATAATGTAGATACAGGAACAAAAATCAAATTTACACAACAAATTGGAGGATATGAAAAGTATATAGAAAGTAACACTAAAAAATAATAGTGTTACTTTTTTCTTGCAAAAAATATATAAATTATATATAATAACTTCGGAAATAAAATCTTTATATAAAAATAATTATTGAAAGGGTGATTAATATGAATCTAAATTTAGAGCCAAAAATGTTAATAGGATGTATTTTTTTAGTATGTCTTGGATTTGTATATTTGATGGTAAGAATAATGTATGGTGGAAAGATAAAAATAGATGAAAGTATAGGACGGACATGGTACACAAAAGTATATAGCAGTAGTTGTTACTATAGTTATTATATCAGTAATTCTTACATTGTTAATTAGTTTTAAACTAGGATTATTTCAATCAGTAAATGTATTTGAGCACTTAAGTAAATAACTTAAGTGTTTTTTTATACAGAATATATTCTTTTTTTGAACATTATGATATAATTTTATCAACATATCATAAAATTATCACATATGTATGATAATATCTAATTATGTTAAATTAAATATTAAAAGGTGGGTAAATATGAGAGTATTAGTTGTAGATGATGAAGAAAAAATAAGAAATGTTATAAAAGAATATGCAGAATTTGAAGGATATGAAATAGATGAAGCCTGTGATGGTATGGAAGCTATCGTAAAATGTAAAAACGGAGAATATGATATTATAATCATGGATATTATGATGCCAAAACTTGATGGCTTTTCATCTATAAAAGAAATAAAGAAAATAAAAGATATACCAGTTATTATGCTATCAGCACGTAGTGAAGAATATGATAAATTATTTGGCTTTGAAATAGGAATAGATGATTACGTAGTAAAACCATTTAGTCCTAAAGAGTTAATGGCAAGAATAAATGCAGTAATAACTAGAAGCAAAGCAGGTGCTTCTAATACAACACAACAAGAAAAATATGTATTTGAAGGCTTAGAAGTAGATATGCTTGGAAGGAATGTGTATGTTGATGGAGTTAAGAAGGAACTTACACCAAAAGAATATGAATTATTACAGTATTTTATATTAAATAAAAATATTGCATTATCTAGAGAAAAAATATTAAACGAAGTATGGGGATATGATTTCTTTGGCGAAGACAGAACTGTTGATACACATGTTAAAATGTTAAGAAATAATTTAGAAAAATATAGAGATAAAATAGTAACTGTAAGAGGAATGGGGTATAAATTTGAAGAGTAATAATGAAAATTCCAAATCTTTAACATTTGCATTATGGTTACACTTTATAACCTTAGCAGTGTTAATTTTCGTTCTTTTGTGGTTTATGCAAGTTGTTTTTTTACAAACATATTATAGGTCGATGAAAAAAACAGAAACAGCTCAAATAGGTACACAAGTTGAAAATATATTTAAAAATTCTTTAGATTATAAGGAAGAAATAGATAAAACGGCATATAGAAATTCTGCATCTATCTATATTTTATCTTTAGATGGTGAACTTTTCTACACCAATACAACATCTACTGGAACTAATTTTTATAATCAAAATGGATATATTGCACAAATGCCAGGAAGAAATGTTTCGATAGATATAAGTGATATTGCTAAAGATATAATGGAAAGTTCAAGTAAAAAAGTTACGTATACACTGGATATAGACAGATTAAAGACACAAATTTATGTGTATGCAAAACAAATATCAGATACAAATTATTGTTATGTTATTATAATGCCTATTGATCCAATTGATGCAACATCAACTGTAATAACAAGTCAGCTTATATATATAACAGTAATTTCGCTTATAATATCTACTATAATTTCATTATTTATGTCTAGAAGAATCTCAAGACCAATAATGGAAATGAATGAAAGTGCTAAAAAGCTTGGAAAAGGGGATTACAATGTAATTTTTGAAAAATGCGGTTATGATGAATTAGATGAACTAGCAGATACATTGAACTCTGCAACAACATCTCTTGAAAGAACAGATGAAATTAGAAGAGAATTGCTTGCAAATGTATCACATGATTTAAAAACACCACTTACTATGATTAAAGCTTATTCTGAAATGATTAGAGATTTATCTGGAGATAATAAACAAAAAAGAGAAGCTCATTTAAAAGTAATAATAGATGAAACTGACAGATTAACAAGACTTGTTAATGATATGATGGATTTATCTAAAATTGAGTCTGGCATTATTACATTAAATAAAGAAAAATTTAATTTTTCACAAGTTGCAACTTCACTTATTGATACAATAAAAATGTCAAATATGGATACACCACATGAGATAAAATATACTATTCCAAACGATTTGTATGTTTATGCAGATAGAACTAAAATAGAACAAGTATTATACAATTTGGTAATTAATGCTATAAAACATAGTGGTGAAGGAAATAGAAAAATAGATGTTAAGGTAACTGCTACTCAAAAGAGAGTAAAAGTAGAAGTTAAAGACGATGGTGTAGGAATCTCAAAAGAAGATTTAAAACATATTTGGGACAGATATTATAAAGCTAGTGAATCGTTTACTAGAAATGTACAAGGAAGTGGACTTGGACTTTCAATAGTAAAAAATATACTATTAAAGCATTCATCAGATTTTGGTGTGGATTCTGAAGTTGGAAAAGGTACAACTTTTTGGTTTGATTTAGAAAGAATAACTAAGAAAGAAGCAACAATAGATAAAATAAATAAAAAAGACTAGGAAACTAGTCTTTTTTCATGCCTTTCATTTGTATATCATATATTTTTCACAAAAGGTGAGTATAATTCAAGACAAGAAGTTAAATTATAGTATTTTCTAATCTCTAACACAAAAATACTAAAATGAAAAAACTTCATATTATTTTAACATCAATTACATATTCCTTACACAATTAAAATGTATAATGATGTTGTAAATAAGAAAGAGGTGAGATATGGAGGAAGCAGTTTTGTAAATTTTATTTAAAAATTTACGGTTATCCATAATTATAGAAAATTATAAAAGAATTCCTATACAAAAAATAATAAAAAGAACGAAAAAGAAACAAATAATATAAATAGGTTTTTTCATATATAAACTTGATTTTAGAAGGCGAGTCCCGTTGACTTGCCTTCATTTTTTTATTTACTTTTTCTTACGTATATGATATTATTTAGTTGTATAAGGAGGAATGAATATGAAGAAAAATATTGGATTAATAATTGTTTTATTACTATTAATAGTTAGCGTTGTTGGTAACGTGATTTTAGCAAATAATTGGATGGGTACTAAAACACAAGTATCAGATTTAACTGCAAAAATTGAAGAACTTAATGCAAATAATACTACAGAAGGAACTGATGTTGAAGATAATACAGAAAGTACACAAACTCCTGAGACAGTAGTAGAAGAAAAGTATATATTACCAATGGTAAATCCAGACAACGAAAATAATGTATTGTTATCTGATGGAACTAAAATTAACCGTAGAAGAATACATGAAGCATATGATAAACTAAGTGCTTATTATAATGAAGGTGAAGGACTTACAATCGGTTATGATGGAAACTTCCAAAAAGTAGATATAGGTGAAAAAATGCCTGCAGATATTGTAATAGTTCCATATTCTAATGCTGTGGATTTAGCTAAAATTGTAATATTATTTACTGATGGTACAGCTAAATATATTGAATATAGAGATTGTATGTCAAATGCAATAAAACTTTATGATGTTGATATAGAAGAAAAAATAATAGCAATAAAGCAAGTATTTGTATATTCAGAAACTAGTGGTAGAGGCAGTGCTACAGGTGTTGCAATAATAGAAGACGGATCAGCAGTTGAAATTAATTTTAACAATAAATAGTAGATTGACTAAATTAAAAAATTATGCTAACATTTTCATGAGGGATGAAATGTGAAAAAAGTAAAAGAAAAAGTAAAATTTAAAGCTCCAGGACTTAGAATAATAAAAACAATAATATCTATATTTATAGTTTTAATAATATCAAAATTTAGTAAAGGATTACTAACTCCATATGATATGGTGGTTGTTGCAATTCTTGCTATTCAAGGTGATGTTGCGGAGTCTTTAAAAGAAGTAAGAAACAGAATATCGTCAACTATAATTGGTGGAATTATAGGAACAATTGTAATGAGCATTATGTATATAAGTGAATCAAATCTTATAGATTTAGTTTTAATTCCACTTGGTGTATTCTTAATACTATATTTCTGCAGTAAATTAATTGGTAAATCTGAATTTATAATAATTGCATGTTATGTATTTTTAGCTATAACTTTAGACGAACCAGCAGAAATAAGTTGGTTATATCCAATAAAAATAATGGCTAATACAATTGTAGCGAGCATTGTTGCTATGACAGTTAACCTATATACACCAAAAGATAAGAGCATGGTAAAAGTAGTAAAAGAAAAATAAAAAAACGAAAAGATAGATTATATGAAAATATAATCTATTTTTTATTGGAAAAAGTTGTCAAAAATGCCTATATCTCCGCATTTTACCTTGACAGAAATTACCATTTAAAGTATAATAATAAACATATGTAAAGGGGGCTTTAAGATGAGCGTATCAAAAGAAGATGTAAAGCACATTGCTAAATTATCAAAATTAAATTTAACAGAAGAAGAGTTAGAAAAATATACTACTGATTTATCAAATATAGTAGATTTTGCAAACGAGCTTTCAAATATTAATGTGGAAGGTGTTAAACCAACAGCTCACATTTTAGATATTAGAAATGTATTTAGAAAAGATGAAGTGCAACCTTCATATGATAGAGAAGAAATACTTAAGAATGCACCAAGTAAAGATGCAGGATGTGTAAGTGTTCCAAAAGTTGTAGAATAGGGGGAAAGAAAATGGATTTATACAGTTTAACGTTAACTGAAGTAGCTAAAAAAATTAAAAATAAAGAAGTTACAATTAAAGAAGTTCTAGATAGCGTTTATTCTAGAATAAAAGAAGTAGAACCAAAAGTTGACGCATATCTTACTTTAACACAAGAATTAGCATATGATAGGGCTGAAAAACTACAACAGAGATTAGATAACGGAGAAGATATTGGAATACTTGGTGGTGTTCCAGTTGCAATAAAAGATAATATTTGTACAAACGGTGTTAAAACAACATGTGCATCAAAAATGCTAGATAACTTCACACCAATATATAGTGCAACAGTTGTTAAAAAATTAGAAGAAGCAGGAGCAATAATTGTTGGTAAAACTAACATGGACGAATTTGCTATGGGTTCTTCTACAGAAACAGCATTTGCTAAAGATACAAAAAATCCTTGGGATTTAACTAGAGTTCCAGGTGGTTCTTCAGGTGGTAGTGCTGCTGCAGTATCTGCAGATATGGCATTTGCTTCACTTGGATCAGATACAGGTGGATCAATAAGACAACCTGCTTCATATTGTTCAGTAGTTGGTCTAAAACCAACATATGGACTAGTATCAAGATTTGGTCTTATTGCATTTGCATCATCACTAGACCAAATAGGACCTTTTGCTAAAACAGTTGAAGATGCAGCATTAATGCTAAATGTTTTAGCTGGACATGACAAAATGGATACAACATCTGCTAACTTAGAAAAAGTAGATTATACAGAAGCTTTAGTAAACGATATTAAAGGAAAAGTAGTTGGAATACCAACAGACTTTATAACAGATGGAATAAATAAAGATGTTAGAGCAGCATATGATGAAGCTATAGAAACTTTAAAAAATGCCGGAGCTCAAATAAAAGAAATTACATTAGAATATGCTAAATATTCTCTTGCAACATATTATATCATTGCAACAGCAGAAGCATCTTCTAACCTTGGAAGATATGATGGTATAAAATATGGATATAGAACTAAAGACTTTAATGATTTAGATGAATTATATACAAAATCTAGAACAGAAGGTTTTGGACCAGAAGTAAAAAGAAGAATTATGCTTGGTACTTACGTTCTTTCTTCAGGATACTATGATGCTTATTATAAAAGAGCTCAACAAGTAAGAACACTTATTGTTGAAAACTTTAAAAAAGCATTTGAAGAATGTGATGTTATAATGATACCAACTGCACCTAATACAGCATTTAAATTTGGTGCACACGATGCATCTCCACTTGAAATGTACTTAGAAGATATTTATACAGTTCCAGTTAATATGGCTGGTCTTCCAGGTATTTCAGTACCAGGTGGATTTGATACAAATGGTATGCCAATAGGAATTCAATTCATTGCCAAAGCATTTGATGAGAAAAACTTATTACAAGTAGCTTATGCATTTGAACAAAATACAACTTATCATAACGAAAGACCAACAATAGAGGAGGGAAAGTAAAATGAAAGAATATGAAGTTATAATTGGACTTGAAGTTCACGCTGAACTTTCAACAAATACAAAAATATACTGTAACTGTTCAACATCATTTGGTGCTGACCCTAACACACATTGTTGCCCAATATGTACTGGTATGCCAGGAACATTACCTGTACTAAATGAAAAAGTTGTTGAATATGCAGTTAAAGCAGGTCTTGCTACAAACTGTGAAATATCTAGATTTTCAAAACAAGATAGAAAAAATTACTTCTATCCTGACTTACCTAAAGCATTCCAAACATCACAATACGATTTACCATTATGTTTAGGTGGACATATAGATATTAATGTTGATGGAAATAAAAAATCAATCGGTATTACAAGAATACACATTGAAGAAGATGCAGGTAAATTAATACATGATGCATATACTGGAGATACTCTAGTAGATATGAACAGATGCGCTGTTCCTCTAATAGAAATTGTATCTGAACCAGATATTAGAAGTGCAGATGAAGCTATTGCATATATGCAAACTTTAAAATCTATACTTGAATACTTAGAAGTTTGTGATTGTAAAATGCAAGAAGGATCACTTAGATGTGACGTTAACTTATCTGTAAGACCAGTAGGTCAAAAAGAGTTTGGTACTAGAACAGAAACTAAAAATTTAAACTCATTTAAAGCAATTCATAATTCAATAGAATTTGAAATAAAAAGACAAATTGAAGTTCTTGAAAATGGCGGAAAAATCTATCAAGAAACAAGAAGATTCGATGATGCTAAAGGTGTAGGATATGCTATGCGTACAAAAGAAGATGCACAAGATTATAGATACTTCCCAGAACCAGACTTAGCACCAATCATTTTAAGTGATGAATATATTAATGATATTAAAAATTCATTACCAGAAATGCCACACATCAAAAAAGAAAGATATATTAAAGAATTTGGATTACCAGAATATGATGCTGAAATATTAACAGCTTCTAAAAAGACTGCATATTTCTTTGAAAAAGCAAATGCAATATGCAATAATCCAAAAGCAGTATCTAACTGGATTATGGGTGACTTTGCTAGAATGTTAAATGAAAAAGAAATTGAAATTGATGAGTCTGAAGTTACAGAAGAAAACTTAGCATGCTTAATTACACTTATAGATAAAGGAACAATTTCTTCTAAAATAGCTAAACAAGTATTTGAAGATATGTTCGAAACAGGAGAAAATGCTAAAGAAATCGTTGAGAAAAAAGGACTTGTTCAAATGTCAGATGAAGGAGCAATTAAAGAAATTGTTCAAAGAATAGTTGATGCAAATCCGCAATCTGTAGCAGACTATAAAGCAGGTAAAGATAGAGCAATTGGATTTATGGTTGGACAAATAATGAAAGAAACAAAAGGAAAAGCAAATCCACAAATTGTTAATAAATTATTACTTGAAATAATAAATAAATAGTGTATAATATTAATATACATAGTTATAAGGGAGTGATAGTGATGAAAAAGACAAATGTTATACTGGCAATAGTAATATCTATATTTATTGTTAGTGCCATAGCTATATTAGTAATAGCAGTTGGAAATAATAAAGAGAAAGAAAAAATACCAGTAGATGTTGATTTTGCAGCACTTTCATCAGAGATAAAAGATTCTACTAGTTTTGATAGAACTAAATTACAAGAAATAACAATCGAAGAACTAGAAACTGAGTTTGGAATTCAAAAAGATTGGATCAAACAAGTTATTGGAGAGAAACCATATGTTAACGTTACTTCAAGTATGTATGTAATTATAGAAGTTACAGACGGTAATGTTGAAAATGTAGTAAATGCACTTAAAATATATGGAGATAGTTATGATGAAATGTGGAAAGACTATTTAACAGAAGAATATGAGCTGGTAAAAAATAGACAAATAGGTTCAAAAGGAAATTACGTATATTTTGTAGTTTGTGATTATCCACAAAACATAGTAGATTTAATAAAATAAAAAATAGAAATTAAAGAGGCTAAGAAATAAAATTCTTAGTCTTTTTTATATTCTGTAACAATTATATTAAATTAATATTACAGAGAAAAAAAGAGATGTATTTAATTTAAATATAAGATATAATTATACTGATAAATTATACTTATGGAGGTATATATGAATATAAAAAAATGGATATACAAAATAGGAGTTTTAATAGTAGGAATAATAGCTATTTCGACAGCTTTTATACTTGCAGCTCCAAACATTACTTTAACAGGAAGTACAAGTGATAACACGGCTACACTTACATGGACTAATAGTGACACTACTAGTTCTTATACATATAGAACGGTAAGAAGTATAAATGGTGGAGAATATAACGGATTAAGTGCAACAGGTGCTGAAAAGATAAAAGTTTTGAATATTCACCCAAATGTAAGTACACAAATAACATTTACATCAGCAGCAGACAATCAGTCTTATACATTAACAAAAGCTGCATCATTAAAAATGTGGATGGAACAAGCGAATAGTTTGGATGCTAATGGATATGGTAGAGGATTAATAACAGTTGATCCTGTTTCTATGGCAAACTTTAATTCAAATCCAGGAGCATATCTATATAAAGATGCAAATGGAAAATATAATTATGATGTAATTATGTTTGGAACATGGGATTCAAACAATTCAGAAGACTTAACTGAAACATCTTTAGCAGCAGTTAAGGCATATATTGAAGCTGGATATGGTACAATATTTGGACATGATACTATAAACAAAAGTCCAGATACATATTTATTTGGTAAACTACAGCCATATGCTAATGCCGTTGCTTCATCAGCTTACGTCCAAACATCTGGATCAGGAACATGTAATGTAGTAATAACTAAAAACGGAACATTTACTACATATCCATGGAATATAGGAACAGAAGGAACAGTATTGACAGTTCCTCAAACACATGCTTGGAGTATAGATGTTAGTGGAGATATTTGGTTAAGTTTTGAGGGTTATGAATATAATAAACAGAACTTTTATCTAACTACGTATAATAACTGTGCAATTATCCAAACTGGTCACTCTAGTGGTGCTGCAACAGAAGATGAACAAAAAATACTTGCTAACTTAATTTTCTATATGGCAGATTTAAGTACAGAAACTAAAGCAGAAGATAAAAACTTTGTAGATATAAATATACCAAATGTAGCAACATTAACAAATAATTCTTTAAATGGTGTGAATGGTACAGCTACAATTACTGCTACAGATAATGGAACAACATATAAATATTATGTTGAAGCTACAGAGAAAATAAATCAAACAAAAACATCTTCTAACATAGTTACTCAAGTAAGAACAACAGGTGTTGCAGGATATAGTTATATTATAGATAATAATGCTACAACAGATGTAGACAATACAATAGATACAACAAGCACAAATATAAACTATACTTTAGGTAACGGACCTAAAACATACTTACATATAAAAACAATAGATAATGCTGGAAATGTTAGTGGAGTTACTCATATACTTCTTCATGATAACGTAGCACCTGAAATGACATTAACTCCAGATATAACAACATGGACAAATACAGATGTAGTAATAAGTGCAACAGCGACAGATACAGATGGTTCAGTAGTAAGTATAAAGAAACCAGATGCTTCTGTAGTAAATATTGCAACAACTACCTATACAGTTTCACAAAACGGAAAATATTCTTTTACAGCAATAGATAATAGTGGAGCAATAGTAACAAAAGAAATAGATATAACATGGATAGATAAAGTTAAACCAGAAGGTGAGTCTACTGGAATAACACAACCAACTGCAACAAATAGATATGCAGTAATAAACTTTAAGGCAACAGATGATGCATCTGGAGTTGCTAAAATAGTATTACCAGATGGAAAAGAAGTAACATCAGATACAGTAACATTTAATGTAACAACACCTGGAACATATACATTTAAAGTAATAGATGTTGCAGGAAATGAAAAAGAATTTGAAGTGCCAGTAACAATAGTTTCAGATGGCCTAGAAGTTAAATTTATAGACCAAGTTACAAATGAAGAAATTGCAACCAAACAAACTAAAACTGGAAATATAGGTGATGCTTATACAACAACTGCTGAAACAGTGGCTGGCTATGAATTAGTTAAAACTCCAGATAATAAAGATGGAAACTTAACAATGGATAAAATAACAGTAACATACGAATATAGAAAAAATTCAAATGTAACAGTAAAATATATAGATGAAAATTATAATACAAACATAATAGAAAATATAGTAACAAAATATAAAGAAGGAGATTTATACGAAACAGAAGAAAAATCTTTCGATGGATATAAATTAACTGGAAAAAACGTCAATACATCAGGAACAGTAGAAAGAGAAGATATAGAAGTAGTATATAAATATAAAAAAGTATCATCTGGAGTAGATACCAAATTTATAGACCAAGTAACAGGTGGAGAAATAGCAGAGGCAGAACATAAAGATGGTCTAGAAAAAGATAGTTATACAACAACTCCAAAAACAATAGAAGGATATGAATTAGTATTAACACCAGATAATGCAAAAGGCGAAATGGCAGTAGATTTAATAACTGTAACATATGAATATAGAAAGAATTCAAATGTAACAGTAAAATATATAGATGAAAACTATAATACAAATATAATAGAAGATATAGTAACAAAATATAAAGAAGGAGATGCATATACTACAGAAAATAAAGTGTTTGATGGATATAGATTAACATCTAAAACTACAAATAC
>JAGAIU010000029.1 GCA_017626395.1 Clostridia bacterium
TATGATACTTGCACATATACTTTGTATGTGATAAACTCTTAGCCATAACCATCTCTCCTTCCATGCTTAATATTGAGCCTGAACAGCCAATATTATAGCATGAGAGATGGTTTTATTGCTAAAAGCTTTTTAACTCCCGCTAGCATAGCTAGTGGATTTTTGTTGCTTGCCCTTTGCAAGCAACTATCCCTTAGACTTATTAAAAAAAACCTTAAATTAAGGATTTTTATCAACTTTATTGGTGACCTGTATGGGGTTCGAACCCATAAATGTAGCCTTGAGAGGGCTATGTGTTAACCATTTCACCAACAGGCCAAATAAATATAACAATATTAATATATCACATTAAAACAATTTGATACAACCTTATTTTTTAATGTTAATCCTTTTTTAAAATGTCACCCATAGATTTTATTAAAATGTCACTTATTATAGTATATAATACATATCTGAAAGGATGTGTTTTATTTTGAAAAAAGATAAACAAAAAGCTTTAGAATTAATAAAGCAAAAAAATAATGGTGAAATAAAAATCACCTATAAAGAAATATCTGATAAGACTGGTTATGAAAAGAGACAACTTATTAGATTTTCTCAAGAAATTGAAAAAAAGGATATTGAAGACCTGCTTGTTCATAGACTAACAGGTAGAAATTCAAATAATTCGGCTCCCGACCAAGAGATTGAATATATTAAGAATTTCAAGAATCAATATCCAGTTATTAGTATAGCACAATTTATGGATATTTATCACGAGGATGTTATTTGGAATAAAGAAATGCAAGAAGATGTTAAAAAATATAATTTGAAAGTTAGAAGCAAATCATTCTTTCAACAATTATATAAAAAAGAAGGATGGAAATCTCCTATAAAACATAAGTGTTTTGATAATAAAAAGGATAATCATCCATTACGTGATCCAATGCCAAGACGTGGTATGTTAATTATGACCGATGGTACTCCTCATGATTGGTTTGGTAATGGCATTAAATTTTCATTACATATGACTTTAGATGACGCAACTGGAGAAATATTATCTGGCTGGTTTACTCCTACCGAAACTCAATTAGGTTATTGTTATGCTTTTAAAATAATGTTTATAAAATATGGTATTCCTCAAGTAATATATGGTGATAGAACTAGTATTCTATGGAATCAAATAGATGGCGAATTAACTCAAGTAGGTAGAATGCTTGAAGAACTTGGTATTGAACTTATTTATGCAAACTCAAGTGAAGCCAAAGGTAAGATAGAAAAAATGAATTATACAATTCAAAATAGATTATTAAATGACATAAAAAGATTTAATATTAAAACTTATAAAGAACTAAATGAATGGTTTAATAATTCTTATATAGAATACATTAATAAAAAATTTTCATACAAACCTAAGGAAGAAGAGACAGAATTTATTCCTTTGGGAAACACTGATTTAACAAAAATAATGTGTATTAAAGAAGAAAGAATAGTTCTTAATGGTAATATGATATCTTATAAAAACAATTATTATATTCCTATTACTGATGAAGGATGTGATTATATATTTTATAAAGGTACCAAAGTTGAAATATGGCAAGATGTATTTGATATTGAACTTATAAGAATATGTAAAGATAAAAAAATATATAATACACGAAAAATAGAAGGTCACAGAAAAGATCCAATCAAAAGGGAACAAAAAAGAATTCAAGATCAAAAAGAACTTGAAAAATTATTTAGAGAAAGAGATGAAAGATTAAAAGCAAGGGCGAAACGAAGTTGAGTTCATTTTAACCCTTGCTTTTTAGATTTCATCAATTACAATTTTTTCATCAACAAAGTTTACCTTTGTTGCTTATCTGCTTAATAATTAAAAAAGTGACATTTCTAAAAAATCTTAACA
>JAGAIU010000001.1 GCA_017626395.1 Clostridia bacterium
TAGATTTAGGCCTTGAAAGAGCCTAACTACATATTAGTGTTTTTGAAGTCCTAGTGTTATAATCTAGATAGATATAATTAGATGAATGAGCTTTTTCTCCTTGCGGCTTGACCGCTCCCGAAAGCTTGCTAACCTGCTTGACTGACATTATCCCTCTCACCAGTAGTTGTTCACCTGCTTCTCTCAATAATCCATGAAGTCAGGATAGTTCTTATTCCCGCGAGGTTGAGGTTATCTTTCAAGGCTAGGACTTCATTATATCTAATCCAAGAAAGAAGGTATTCCTCATGTCTGTTTTAAATTCTTTATTCGTAGGTATTGATGTTTCTAAGAATTCTAACCAAGTTTATGCTATGAATTTTGACCAAAAAAAACTATTATCTTTTTCTGTTCAAAACGACTCAGAAGGGGCTTCTAAAATCGAGACTAAACTTATCGAATGCTTATACAAAAATAACTATGAAAAAGTAGTAATTGTTTTGGAATCTACAGGTATGTATTCCTTTCATATTGCTACTTATTTATCATCTTCAGAACTTCTTGCTAATTTCTCTGTTCTAGTTTACTGTATCAATCCTAAAACTAGCCAAAATTATCGCAAAAGTTTTTCTGAGATGGATAAAACCGATCCTAAAGATTCTTATATCTTAGCTGATATGGCTCGTGTAGGTAAAGTTGATAAATTAACTCCTGTGAAAGGTCCACAAAAACTTGCATTACAAAGACTTACTCGTCATCGTAAACATATTTCGGATCAAATTGTTAGGGAAAAATTATATGTTTTAAACAATATTTTCCTCAAATTTTCTGCTTTTGATCATAAATTTGATGGTTTAGCGCCGTTTTCTGACCCTTTTGGTGCTACTGCACAAGCTATACTACTTGAATATAAATCTCCTGAAGAAATCATCAATACTTCTATTGAAGATTTGACTTTGTTCATTTCTACAATCTCCAAAAGTCGTTTTGATGACCCTAAAAAAATTGCTGAAATTCTAACTAAATGTGCTCGTATGTCTTATCGTTTAGATAAAGCTGCATACGATCCTATAAATACTGCTATCGCTTCATCACTTGCTATTATTCGTTGCTTAGAATCCGAATTAAAACATATAGATAAAGAGATTAAAATCCTTACTAAAGGTTATAATATAAATGAATATCTATGTCTTCTTTCTATCCCAGGAATAGGGCCAGTTTTTGCTGCAGGAATTCTATCTGAAATAGGTTCAATTCAACAGTTTGATGATGAAGAAGGATTAGCCAAATTTGCTGGTCTAACATGGCGTAAAAACCAATCTGGTCCTAAAAACTCAGAAGACACACCAATGACTAAAACTGGCAATTCTTATTTAAGATATTATCTTATTGAAGCTGCCCAAATGGCTGTTTTTAACAATCCTGTTTATAAGGAATATTATCAAAAGAAATTTAGTGAAGTTAAAACACATCAACACACTCGCGCACTTGCTTTAACTGCTAGAAAACTTGTTAGATTGATTTATGGATTATTGAGTAAAAATCAATTATACAAAGCTTAAAATTTCTTTCATGTAATACATACCCTGTTTTCCAATCCTATCTAGTATAGGACTTTTTGCTTTCACTGAATGTATAAAACATTTGAAAAAATTATTACTTTTTAATCCTTGACATATTACCGGTATGCTTTCTAGTAGTTTCCTACTTTTCTTTAGGGTTCTAAAATATAAAGTCTTCACTGATGATTCCTTCATATTTAGTTTTGAAGATATTTCTTTGAAGGTTAATTCACTAAAAATATGTAATAATAAAATGTTATGTTCTAAAGTTTTAAGATTATCTTTTAATACTTTTAATGTATCTTTGAATAAGTAATCATTTGAGACTGATTGATTATTAAACAAATCTAAATCAGAAACGTCTACTAAGGTGATTTTATTATATTTTTTCAAATGATCTAAAGCTTTATTTTTAGCTGAAGACGTTAAATAAAACTTTATATTCTTATTTACATTTTTAGCATTATTAAAGAAATCTAAAAATACATCTTGTGCAATATCAACAACATCGTCTACTGATTTAATGTATTTTGATATTATAAAACATACTAATCCTTTATATTTAGTGTATAGTTCTTCAAAAAGAGCATTGATTAATTCTACTTTTCCAGTAGATAAAATCATTTTAAGCTTCTTTTCTTCGCTCATATTTATCACCTTCTTAAGACGTCTTCACCTATTAAGACGATTGAACATATAAAATAGTTTCAAAAAAATTATTTTTTCAATTTTTTTATTCCAAAGTAACTTAGATATACAAGTATATCAGCAAAGAATATTATAAACACCATTACAAATGGCATAATAATAGGAGCAATATTCTCTGGTAATATATTGAATGGGTCTTGTACAACAAAGAACCAGTTGTATACTCTAGCATCACTGTTATAAACTGCATTACCTAACAATGCCCATAATGTTATTAAAATAATAACTA
>JAGAIU010000030.1 GCA_017626395.1 Clostridia bacterium
AATGTACTCCATAAATAATCAGCTTCTAAGAAATATCCCATATTTGAATCATTAATTAATTGTGATTTTAATGCTTCTCTATATTCTTCTTTATTCCAAGCTTCTTCATAATCTATTTCATCATCTTTTAAATATGTTGAATTAACATAATTAACTAGATTTTCAGATAAATATCTGTAGAAGATTAATCCAAGAATATAGTTTTTAAAATCATTCGCATCCATATTACCTCTTAAGGTATTAGCAATACTCCATAATTGTTTTTGAAGTTCTGCTTGTTGTGATTGTTGTTTTTCTTCTCTAGACATATTTTAACCTCCTACATATATTTCTTTAATAGATTCTTAACGAATCCTTTAATATTCTCAATAATTGATATTTTCTTTAAGAATGGAGCTTCAATAGATTGTCCTATTAACCCATCTGGGAAAATACCACTATATTCAAATTCATTTATTATCGTTTCAAGTGTTTCTAAGTTAATATTATTTTCAGAAGCAAATTTTTCAATTTCTTTTTGTCTTTCTTTATTCATATGCTTATCGAAAGCTTCATCAATTGAATCTTCTTCTTTTAATGCTGGTAAAATTGAAGATAAGAAACTCTTAATTAATTCAGCTTTTAAGAATAATTCATCATCTGTAATATTAACTAATTTACTTTGAATATCAGCTATATCTTTTTGTTTTTGTTCTTCATTAGATAAATCAACATTTCTAATTAAATTTAAAATATAAGAAACATTAATTTTATCAGTTTGTATTAGTTCTAGCGAGAATGTTATATCATTCAAAATAGAACTCTTTTCTTTATCATTTGATAGTTTTCTATATAATTCATAATACTTAGATTTATAATCTTCAAACGTTTGAGTATTAATCATTGAATCAGTATTATCTAAATCGAATTGATTAAATGTTTTTAAACTAACTAATATTTTAGCTACTTCTCTAAATGCAACTATAAATTCTTTTATATCATCTTCACTTTCAAGTGAATCTACACTTTCAACTACTGGAGTGATTTCTAATAATTTATTTACTGCATTATTAAATTTTTCTAAGTATGTTTCATATGGAGCCATAATAACTGTATCAACACTATTTGTTTGTGAGAATAATTTAACAGCTTCATCTACTCTAGCTTTAGTAGTTCTATAACATACTATATTACCAAATGGTTTAGTATCAGATTCTACTCTATTAGTTCTTGAGAATGCTTGAATAAGATCATGATACTTTAATGATTTATCTACATATAAAGTATTTAATCTCTTAGCATCAAATCCAGTTAATAACATATTAACTACTATAACAATATCAATTTCAGTATTTTTAATTCTCTTACATATATCTCTAAAATAAGAATCAAATGTATGAGTACTAAAATTAGTCTTGAACATCTTATTATAGTCTTTCATATATCTATCTAGAACTTCTCTTGAATGTTCTGGATTTTTATCTAAATCTTCATTAGCACCATATGTGAATATAGCACCTATCTTTAAATCATGATTCAATGATTTAAACATATCATAATACTTAATTAATAAAGGTATTGATGAAACTGTAAATAAAGCATTATATTTTCTATCTCTAGTTTTAACATTATGATGATCAATAATATCTTGAGCTATAAGTCTTACTCTATCATCAGCCATAAATACTTCATCAGTATCTATTCCCTCTACCATTAAATCTTCTTCTGTTTGTCCATTAAATTCAACAAACTTCATATAATCAACTGAGAATCCTAAAACATTTTCATCTTTAATAGCATCTTTAATTAAATATGTATGTAAACATTTTTCAAAAATATCTGCTGTACTTCTACCATCTTGTGATGGATTTTCTTTAAATCTAGGAGTACCAGTAAATCCAAAATATTGAGCTTTACTAAATGTTTTAGATATTTGTCTATGCATATCTCCAAATTGAGATCTATGACATTCATCA
>JAGAIU010000031.1 GCA_017626395.1 Clostridia bacterium
ATTAAAGAAATATATGTAGGAGGTTAAAATATGTCTAGAGAAGAAAAACAACAATCACAACAAGCAGAACTTCAAAAACAATTATGGAGTATTGCTAATACCCTAAGAGGTAATATGGATGCTAACGATTTTAAAAACTATATTCTTGGATTAATCTTCTACAGATATCTATCTGAAAATCTAGTTAATTATGTTAATACAACATATTTAAAAGATGATAATATTGATTATGAAGAAGCTTGGAATAAAGAAGAGTATAGAGAAGCTTTAAAATCACAATTAATTAATGATTCCAATATGGGTTATTTCCTTGAGGCAGATTATTTATGGAGTACTTTAATCAAAAAGATTAAAACTGGTAAATTTGATATTTCAATGTTAGCTAAAGCAGTTAATACAATATCTGAATCAACTTTAGGAAATGAATCAGAAGATGATTTTGAAAACCTATTTGAAGATATGGATTTAAACAACTCTAAATTAGGTAGAGGAGAAGCTGAAAGAACTAAATTAATATCAACTATTATGCTTAAAATTGATGATATTGATTTTCATCATGAAGATGCAGAAATTGATGTACTAGGTGATGCTTATGAATATTTGATTTCAAATTTCGCTGCATCAGCTGGTAAAAAAGCAGGGGAATTCTATACTCCTCAACAAGTATCAAGAATACTTGCTAAATTAGTAACATTAAACAAATCAAAATTACAAAGTGTATATGATCCAACTTGTGGATCTGGTTCACTACTATTAAGAGTAGGTAAAGAAACAAAAGTTACATCATATTATGGACAAGAATTCAATTCAACTACATACAACTTAGCTCGAATGAATATGTTATTACATGGTATTTCATTTAAACATTTTGATATTAAAAATGATGATACACTTGAAAGACCAAGACATATTGATATGAAATTTGATGCCATCGTTGCAAATCCTCCTTATTCAGCTCAATGGAGTGCCGATCCTAAGTTTATTGAGGATGAAAGATTTAGTGCTTATGGTAAATTAGCTCCTAAATCAAAAGCTGATTTTGCTTTTATTCAACATATGATTTATCAATTATCAGATAATGGAACTATGGCTGTAGTTTTACCACATGGAGTTTTATTCAGAGGAGCTTCTGAAGGAACTATAAGAGAATATTTAATCAAAGAAAAGAATTACTTAGATGCTGTAATTGGATTACCAGCAAATATATTCTATGGAACAAGTATTCCAACTTGTATTCTTGTATTTAAAAAATGTAGAGAGAATGAAGAAAATATTTTATTTATAGATGCATCAAAAGATTTTGAGGCTGGAAAGAATCAAAATAGATTAAGAGATGAAGATGTAGATAAGATTATTGAAACTTACAAAAATAGAGTAGAAGTAGAAAAATATTGCCATGTTGCTCCTATGTCAGAAGTAGCAGAAAATGATTATAATCTTAATATTCCAAGATATGTAGATACATTTGAAGAGGAAGAAGAAATTGATATTAAAGCTGTTCAACAAGACTTAAAACAAATTGATAAAGAAATAGCAGAAGTTGATAAAGAATTAAATGTATATCTAAAAGAATTAGGATTAGATGAAATATAAAATAAAAAGGACTATACAAACATACTTTGCATAAGTCCTTTTTTTAGTTCTATCAGTTTATTAAGTTTTAATTCTTCTTAGTTAATCATTGTATTTATATTATTAAATGTATTAATTACATTGTTCTCATCTTTTGAATTTGTTAATTTAATAGTCATATCTGATAGAGTGGATAATACAATATATGGAGTATTACCTTCTTTTTTTTCTGAATTAATTCTTTTAGATAAGAATTCATCTAAATATACTTTAATATATTGAATATTTTCTGTGAATTGATCTAATACATAAGTTCTTTGATATGCATTAAATTTTCCTTTGTAATAATGAATATATCCAACATAAGCACCATTTCCAGATATTAATAATGCCTCTGTATCAAATGCATATTTATCTATATAGTAATAATCCTTAGCACATGTATAAAATCTATACTGACCATTTTCTACCATTGCATTTGCATCTAACTTTCCAGTTGTTATATTGCATATATTACCAAGTTTTTCTTCTTTAATAACATCTAGAGTAGAGAAAATCTTATTAGAAAGTCCTTTTTTAAATAAAGAAGATACTAAAAAAGACTTATACAAACATACTTTGCATAAGTCCTTTTTTTAATTCGGTAAGTTTTTCATATTTAATTTTTTCTAAATAAATTTTCTTTTCAATAGTATTAAATACTTTACTTATTTTCTTTTGTTCTTCAATTGAAGGAATTTGTAATAAAATATTCATCATATCCTCTTGATTCAATTTACTTCTACTCGTTCCATTAATATATTGTCTTATATCCATATGTTCTAATTGATAAAATAAAAATTCAGTATCTATTTTATCACCAACCAATACATGGGCATGATTATTAACCCAAATTTTTCCTTTTGCAAGTTGTGCAATGGACTTTGTATTATAATCCGAAAAGTTTCCCCCATCTTCAGCTAATAAAACATAACATCCATCAAATATATAATCATCTATATAGTCTTGAATTCCATTAGCACCGTAGTATGGATATATACCTTGTTTTCTTAATTCTGAGGAAATTGGTTTTCTTTTTTTATCTAAGCACGAAACAACATCACCTAATTTGAAACAGTCATATAATTTTGAACTGAATATAATATTATAATAGTATAATTTAAATAACTTAAGGTCTTCAATTTTCTTCGATTGTAATTCGATTTTTTTATCTAATAATGATAGAAAATTGGATACCTTATTTTCCTCATCTATACTAGTAACTGAAAACTTGTAACTTCCATATTCCTGAGAATTTATACCAGGTTGTCCAGATCTCATAGACATAATTTTTATCCAATTATTATACTTATTTAATTTAGTTTGTTGAAAAATAAAATTTGAATTGTGATTGATAATACTGGCTTTAATTAAGAATCCCGCATAATAAAGTTTTCCATCATTTGAATTATATAAATATGTTTTTCCAGTACTAGCACCAGTTCTTGCAAATAAAATATCATTATCTTTAACCAAAAATTTATCTTCTAAAATTCCATCTGGTGATACTACATCTTTATATGAATACCTATTTGAGTTTTCGTCTATATCGGTTATTCTGATATATTTATTCTCTCCATCATATTCTTTAGAAGCTGAATTCATTCCATATGATATTTCTGAAGTAATGTTCTTTAACTCTACCTCTTCCCATTCATTGTTGAAATTATTGAATCTCAATTTAGGTTTCATTATCTCACCACCAGTCCTTAAGTTTAATAAAAAGTTACTAACTTAACTAATAATAATTATATCACATTTTTATTAAATTTGAACATTATAAAAAGTATTTCAAATACTTTCATGAAATACTTTGCATATCATATCAATACATTTTTTCTTTTG
>JAGAIU010000032.1 GCA_017626395.1 Clostridia bacterium
ATTTCTAGTTTCGTTTTCGTACTTGTAGCACAGATTGTATGGGGATTAGGTTCTACTTTTATTAGTGGATCTGTTGAAGCTTGGATTGCGGAAGAAGAGAAAGATAAAGATTTGGATAAAATTTATATAAAGGGAGCACAAGCAGGACAGATAGGATCGGTTATTGGAATAGTACTAAGCACTGTAATAGCTAATTTATCTGTAAGACTACCTATTATAGTTAGTGGAGTCTTATTTATAATTCTTGCATTATTTTTATGGTTATATATGCCAGAAAATAATTTTAAATCATCTGCTCCAGAGGATTTAAATACTTTTAAAAAGATGGGATATACCTTTAAATCTGGTCTTAAATTTATAAAAAATAAACCTATAATTATAATTTTGCTTTCAGTAACTTTATTTTATGGATTATCCAGTGAAGGTTATGATAGACTTTCTAATATGCATTTTTTACAAGATACTATGCTTCCTAAACTTGGAAACCTTAAACCAGTGACTTGGTTCGGAATTTTTGGAATTGCAGGAATGATATTGAGTGCTATAGTAATGCATTTTATGGAAAAGAAGCTTAAGGATGATGATAAGAATAAAAATGGAAAGCTGTTATTATGTATAAATATATTTTATATATCATTTATGTTCATATTTGCTATTACAAAAAGATTTAACTTAATGCTAATAGCTTATTTAGCGACAAGTACCTTTAGAACTATAAATGAACCTATATTTAGTGCATGGCTTAATGGACATATAGATGACAAGGCCAGATCTACTGTACTTTCTATAAATGGACAAATAAATTCCTTAGGTCAAATTTTAGGTGGACCAATTATAGGAATCATAGCTACAAATATTTCAGTGAGTATGGGTATAGCATGTACTTCGTTATTAGTAACACCGGTATTAGTGTTATATATTGTTGCTATGATAATGGATAAAAAGGTGGTTGATAGAGTTGGAGGTATTGATTATGAAGAAAATAATTAATATAGGAATCGTAGCACACGTGGATGCAGGAAAAACAACTATAACAGAAAACTTATTATATTATAGTGGAGCTATAAAATCAGTTGGAAGAGTTGATTTAGGCAATACACAGACGGATTCTATGGAGCTTGAGCGTAAGAGAGGGATTACCATTAAATCATCAACCATATCTTTTAATTGGAATAATGTCAAGGTTAATATTGTTGATACTCCAGGACATGTGGATTTTATTTCGGAAGTTGAACGTTCATTAAGTGTTTTAGATGGAGCGATACTAGTTATATCAGGAGTAGAGGGTATTCAGTCACAAACAAGAATATTATTTGAGACATTAAAGGAGTTAAACATTCCAACAATAATTTTTGTAAATAAGCTAGATAGAATTGGGGCAAATTTCAATAAAGTATTTGAAGATATAAAGAAGAATATGTCCAATAAAGTAGTTAGATTACAAGAAGTATATGATGTAGGAAGCAAAGCTGTTTATATAAAAAAACTATTTGATACATGCATGATAAATGATGATGCTATTGATGTTTTATCAGACTTAGACGAAGCATTTTTAGAAAGATATATTGGTGGAATAGAACCTGATAAAGAAGAAATACAAGAAAAGCTTTCATTATATGCAAGTGAAGGAAGTCTATATCCAGTATTTTGTGGTGCGGCAGCAATTGGACTTGGAGTTGAAGACTTATTAGATGGAATTTGTAGTTATTTTCCATTTGCAGGTGATGATTGTGAAAGTGATTTATCTGGAGTAGTATTTAAAATCGAAAGAACAAGTAAAAATGAAAAGAAGGTTTATGTAAGATTATTTGGAGGAAAAATATCTGTAAGAGATAAAATTCAAGTACCTAATAAGGAGATAGCAGAAAAAGTAAAGAAAATTAATAGGTTAGAAAATGGGGGAGTTGTTGAAGCACAGAGGATAGAAGCAGGGGATATAGGTATTTTATATGGACTTACAAGTTTCCAAGTGGGAGATGTTATTGGAATTTCAAATGATAAAATTAAAAATATATCTATAGCTAAACCAGCATTAAAAACAACAATTTCTGCAATTGATAAAGAAAAAAATCCAGAGCTATTTAAAGCATTAACATTACTTGCAGAGGAAGATCCACTACTAGAATTAGAGATGAATGACATAGATAAAGAAATTTATGTCAACTTATTCGGTGAAGTTCAAATGGAAATACTAAGTTCCATGTTAGATGATTTATATGGAATAAAAGTAGAGTTTTCGAATATTGAGACTATCTATAAGGAAACACCTAAAGGTTTTGGAGCGTCAATAATGCATATGCAGGAAGACTTAAATCCATTTTGGGCGACAGTAGGCTTAGAAATAGAACCAGCAGGGAGAGGCGAAGGTCTTAGGTATATTTCTAATGTTTCAGTAGGGTCATTGCCAAAATCTTTTCAAAATGCAATTGAAGAAGCAGTTATTAAGACAAGTAAACAAGGATTATTTGGATGGGAGGTTACAGATGTAAAAGTCACTCTTAGCTGTGGTGAATTTTTTAGTCCAGCCAGCACTCCAGCAGATTTTAGAAATGTGACACCTATGGTATTCATGGAAGCATTATATAAAGCACAAACTGTTTTATTAGAGCCATTACATGAGTTTGAGTTAAAGATTCCTCAAAATGCTTTAAGCAAAGCGGTATGGGATTTAGAAACTATGAGGGCAACCTTTGATAATCCTATTGTTATAGGGGATGAATTCTCAATAAAGGGATTAATTCCAGTAGAAAATTCAAAAGAATATAAAATGAAAATAGCTTCATATACAGAAGGTAGAGGAATGTTTGTGACAAAATTTTATGGGTATAAGGAAGCTTCAGCTGAATTTTCAAAAGCACGCAAAAAAACAACGTATGATCCATTGAATAAAAAAGAGTATTTGCTTCATAAACTAAACGCAATTAGAGATTAAATTTAAATAGATAAGTTAAATTTTTATATGTAGGATTTAAATATAAGACATTCAAAGCCTAAAAGTAAAGGAAGGGTCGTCTGAAGAAGATGAAGACCCTTCCTTTTTTCATGTTACTATGCTTAATTGTAAGTGCTTGAAATTTGTAATATAATGTAAATAAAGTTTTTAATAATAAGGGGACGGCACAAATGAAAATCGACTTTAAAATAACAAAAGATGACTATATAAGCTTCAATTTACATCATTTAGAAAACTCGAAATCACAGAAAAGTACATTTAACATACTTAGATATGCTGTACCCATAATACTTTCTATACCAATCTACTTTACAGGAACGGGGATATTTAATCAACCGAGTATATATTGGATTATAGTAGCGATAGTTTTTTTAGTCATTTGGATTTTAACATATCCTAAGCAATACAAAAAATTAGTAGCTAAAGAAACTGATAAACTCATAAGTTAAGGAGATAATTCATCAATATTTGGAAGTAAGACTTTAGAAATTATTGATGGGACAATAGTAGTAAAAGGGGATTCTATATCAGAAACAGTATCGTTAGAAAGTATAAAAGATGTAAAAGTTTACGAAGATATGATCCTTATATATAAGTGGATTTGTAGCTCATATAATTCCAAGGAGATATTTAGATAAAGAAATAGAGAAAGAACTTATGAAAGAGCTTAAAAAATATAAGGCTTTAGAACAATTAAAGTAAAACGTGCTCCTTTGGAGGTGTAACGGAGAGGGCTAACATAGCCTAAATAAAAAATGGGTAAATCCAAATTATGAATTTACCCATTTTTTATTCTTTTATTTCTAATCTTAAGACAACCATTTTTTCATTTTTATTTAAATTCTTTTGAATAGATTTTTCGATTTTATCTTTACTTTTATTAAGCTTTGGTGAGTAAGTTTTATATTTTCCATTTACTTTTATTCCCCTTGTAAATACAATAATTGGAATGTCTTCATTTACATTTAAATCTATATCTTGAGCAAATGCTGCTTCATTATAATTTGTAGGACAGTAATATTTTGTACTTTCTAGGATTTTATTATTTTGAACAAGATGTATTGCCATATCTCTTTTACTTCCTCCACCCATAAAAGTATCTTCATAAATTATTTGTAGCTTAGGTGTTCCTAAAATATCTTTTGACAATAGTTCTTCTGTACTTACTTTTTTATCTCCTTCATAAAAATCTGAATATAATTTTATATTATACGGTTTAGCTAATTTCAATCTACTTATTTCCATTAATTCTGGACAAATTATATTCATCTGTTTCTCTATTTCAAGACTTTCATCACTTCCTGATGAATATTTATATATATTAAAATCACCAGTAGGCTTTTTTCTAAGAGCATTTTCTATATCTTTTTCAAATCCTCCATCATTAAAATATACATCAATCTTTTCCTCAATTACTTTAGGACTATCTTGTTCTTCAATACCTATAGACATTTGAGAGAATATATATATTAATGATGTTGGTATAATTGCAATTAGAGCCGATAATATAATTATACAAGCAAAAACTTTCTTATTATTTTTTATTATTTTCATAATTACTCTCCCTCTATTTTATCATTACAGTATGGACAGTATTTCCATTCATCTTTCAATGGGCTACCACAAGTTTTACACTTTTCCTTTAACTTCACTCCACAATTTGGGCAAGAAGAAAAACTACTGTATATTTTAACTTTGCAGTTAGGACATTTTGATGAAAATGCTCTTGTTACTAATAAATAAGCTATTAACGGTAATGGCAGTAATATAGGTAAAAAAGTTGGTGTTAGTGCTAATATAGCCCATAGTATTCCCCACTTATCTTCTCTTTTTTTACTATCTAGATATATCCATACAACTTGACCTATTGTAAATACTATTATTAAAAAAAACACAATAAACATAATCATAATTTGCTTACTACCTATTAACATAAATTCCCCTCTCTCTTTTCTATTAAAACTACTGATAATACTAACAATACGAAAATATATATTTTCATTCCAAATTTCACTAAATTATTTGCTCCAAATAAAATCACAAATAAACCTTGACCTAAAACTGATGTAATTATCATTAATGCAAAACAAATAACTAGTAGTTTATTTTTTCTTTTTTCCTTTATTTTAGATGCTTTTTCAACTATAGCTAAAGTATCTATTTCTTTTATATAATCTATTGCTTTTAAATTATCATCTTTTAAATAATCCAATTTATAACCTCCTTTTAGCTTAATATTTCTCTTAGTTTTTTAATAGTATTATGAATTCTAGATTTTGTAGTACCACTAGATACTTTAAGTATTTCTGATATTTCTTCTATTGAATAACCATAATAATGTTTCAAAATAAATGATATTCGTTTTTCATAAGGCATATTATTTAAATGATTTAATGCTTCTTTGAACCTAATATGATTTATCAAATCTTCTTCTCCATAATGACTAACTTTAAATTCAAAATTATAATTTTCTGTTCTTACCTTATTTTTTCTAAGATAATTCTTATAAGTATTTATGCCTATTGTAATTAAATAACTTGAAAATTTGCTATCGCCTCTAAACTTAGTTATATTTAGAGAGGCTTTTAACAAAGTGTCTTGCACTAAATCTTCTGCCAAATCTTTATCTCCTGTCAATTTTATTAAAAATCCATAGAGCATTTGATAGTTATTTTGCAGTAATAAATTTAAACAATATTTATTTCCCTGCCTCGCTTTATCTAAAAGCTCTTTATCCTCCAAAACTAATAAACACCTCATCCCATTTTTTAACTTACTATTTTGCTATATACTATTAAGACACATAAATCTAAAAAAAGTTCATTTTAAAATTATAGTTTTAATTGAATATGTTAAGTTATATTGAAAGTCATTTTTATAGTTAGTTCACATTATATAACAATTGCGAAGTTAATTATATTGTATCATTTTCAACATTATGTTAAAACATAGCCAAATATTAAAAAAATAAAGAAAGTTCCTAGAGAAAGCATACTTGTAACAAAAACTTCTTCAAAAACTATATTCATCTGAAATACCGCCTCTATTTAATATCTAAAATACATTTATATTATATCATAAAAACGGAATAAATAAGAACAAATCGGAAATAAATACAGGTTTAAATAATATAAAAATTGACCATAATTAAGAAAAATAATTATTAGATTAGGGGGTTATTCTAAGATACATGTATAGTTTAATAATAAAATCATGCTATGCTGCATTATTTATAGCGATAGGTTATTTACTTGGCGTTAGCCATATGTTTTCAAAATTGGCTAATGTTATTAATTAATAATATTAGCCAGATACAGTTAAAAATAAAACTACTTCGCACGGTGCGAAATAGTTTTATTTTTTTATGCATTTTTCTATAATATAAAAACTTATAAAAGCATAAAGGGGTGATTTTTTTGAAAAATGTAGTTATTGAACAATCTATACAGCAAAAATCTAAAGTAGATGAATTAAAAGAAAGTTGTAAACGAGCAATGGATTCAACAGAAGAGAATTATGTCATAATGGGAGAACGATTAAGTCAATTACAGGAAGAGATGAAAAAAGATGGTAGTAATTTTATGGAATGGTTAGAGCAAGATACTAGAATATCCTATAGTACAGCCAATAGGTATATAAAAGTAGTACAAGGATATAATACACGGGAGGAGGAAGCAAGACGAAAGCATGTTGCGGCTTTAGGTATAAAAAAAGCTTATCTCCTATTAAAAATAAAAAATATTGATGAAAGATATAGTTTCATTAAAGAGAATCAAATAAGATATAAAAGTTATGAAATAACAAAGGAGTTATTAGCAGAATATTTAAATATAAATCAGTCAGATGAAAAAAAATCAAGTAATAATAAGGATGTATCAGACAAATTTAAAAGAATTATTGATGAAGAAATAAAAAAGTACAATGAAACTATAAATAGTCTAGATACAGATACACGTACTATTTATCATGATATTAAAGATAAACTTAGTGAATTGCAAAAGTTATTAATCAAAGCAAGAAATTATGATGAAGAAGTCCCTAGAAAAATAGATGAAAATTAATAAAAAAGGATCTGAGTTCGCACGGTGCGAATTCAGGTCTTTTTATATAAATATTTCTTATAAAATATTTATATATTATGAATAAATATGTGATACAACTGATAAATAGGTTGAAGAAAAGATACGACTATATAAAAGTTGAATTATTATACTTTTTTTAAAAATTTAAGCTCTAGATGTATTTAAAATACTGATAAATATGCTTAAAAGTATGTGTTGGAGATTTTACATGAGATGTGAATAGATAAGCAGATTTAACGGATGATATTATAAAAAATAAAAAAAGTATAAATTTCAGGCCAAAATTACCTAAAATTTTATACTTTTTTTAAAAAATTCAATCTTTGGATATATTGAAAATACTGATAAGTAGTGTAAAAAGTGTGTGTTGGGGATTTTATATGAGAGTAAACGGATTACATAAGGAACAAATATATATGATATTGGATATAAATTATTAAATAAGATTATATTTCGATGTAATGGGTAAGGGCAACCTCACTATTTTCAACGCGTAGCCATAAAAAAGACTAACTTTGTTTCTACAAAGTTAGTCTTTTTTATGGCTGATGAGCTGCATGATCATGCGGATCTTAAAAAATTTTAGATGAATTTTAGCTGGATGGTTATAAAAGTTGATGCAATATGTAGTATAAAAGTAAGACGATACAAAATTTATAGCATATTGCATAAATTTTCTTCGTTAAATTAAGTAATTTAGCAAGTTTAAAATAATTTTTTATATATAGGTTATCGCACAGAGGCTCCCGCTTTTTCAACAAACCTAGATTGGTCACCCTAGGGGGTGACCAATGAATTTGCCTCTGGCAAATTCAGTTTGTGAAAAACCCAGGTCGCCTCTTTCAGAGAGACACTCCGTGGGTAAACTTTTTTTGAAAAAAAAGTTCAACAAAAAAACTTTAATCAAGCTGCTGGATGGTTGCGGATGTTGCGTATGGTTGCGGATGTTGCGATTTATCTTTTTTACGTTGATGATTGATACATTAATTAATCAACATATTTATTATACAAAAGGGGGAGATTTTTTATAACTAAAAAAAATAAGATAAAACTTAATAAGAGAGATTATTTGATGTTAGATTTATTAGGAAATTTTAACTATGCAAATGAGGATCAAATTAAAAAATATTGTTTCTATAATAATAGAACTATTTCAAAGGAAAGAATAAATAAATTCATAGAACAGGGTTATCTAAGCACAGATGAAATAACAATTGATAATAAAACAGTAAAAATATATTCATTAGACATGTAAGTTATATAACAAAATCTAGATTGGTCATATCTTTTATATCGACCAATCTAGAAATATCTTTAATTGATGATATATGATCTCGAGTATAGATTTATAGCTTATTATAGTTAATAGTTTGATACTGATGATCAACTTAATTCTAAAAGGGGGCGATTTTATGAGTAAGAAAACTAAAATAAAAAAAATAAAATTTAATTGGAGAGATGATTTGATGTTGGACTTGCTAGCAAAATTTAATTGTGCAAGTGACTCTCAGATTAAGAAATATTGTTACTACAATGGTAGAAGTATTTCAAATGAGAGAATAAATAAGTTTATAAAACAAGGATATTTAAGAACAGATGAAATAACAATTAATAAAAAATCAATGAAAGTCTATTTTTTAGACAAGAAGGGAGTAAATTATGTAAAAAGAATAACTACTAATACAACTAATAAAGTATATAGTAGTACATCCTTAAAACATGATTTTAAGCAATTAGAGTACGTAATGAATAACTTTGAAGTGGAAGATATAAAGAAGTATTATAAGAGCGAATGGG
>JAGAIU010000033.1 GCA_017626395.1 Clostridia bacterium
ACTATGAGTGCCTTAAACGAAAGCGAAAGTACGAAGGTATTCGGAGTTTGGTTGAGAGATATAGAAAAGTGTAGACCAGCTGAATATTTTGAAGATAAGAGTATATATAAAGATTTTGATAATATACAAAGCTATTTTGAAAGATTTATTCTTAGACCAATGAAAAATCTTTTATGTGGTACAAGAGAATTTGATAAAGAATTTCAAGAGATAGAGTTTGAAGATACTAAACCTAAGAATAAGAGGAGAAAGAAAATAGAAGATGAATACGATGAAGATAATGGAGATGAACCACAATGGTAATTAGAAAAGGTACAAGTGTTAGAGGTAGAGTGGATGCTGGGTACATGAGAAAGCGTGGTACAAAATCCTCAAAAACCTCTATGAAGGTTATGAAATCTGATGAGATGACACGAGATTTTGAAGAAAAAATAATTGATTGGTGTACTTTTTATAGAAGAAATATTCATAGATTTATAGAACATTACTTTGGAATAGATTTACATTTATATCAAAAGATAATGATATATCTAATGAATTTATGTCCTGTTGTTGTTCTGATTTGTTCGAGAGCCGTGAGTAAATGATTTGCTCACGCTAAACCCCACTCAAATCGGTGAAATCTAAGTAAATTAATTATTAATAATATAAAATAAATATGGCAAAAATTATTTAAAAATATAATAAGAATTATAATCTTGTTACAAATAAACCTAACTATTCTTTTGGTTTATATAGAATAAATAAATTAAATCATTGGAGGGTTAAAATGAAAGAACAAGAAAATATTAAAGGTGAAATTTATATTATCAAAAATAACATAAACAATAAAGTTTATGTAGGACAAACTATACAAGGGTATAAAGTAAGGTTTTGTGGACATAAATGCGAATCTAAAAGCGTAGATAGACCACTTTATAGGGCTTTTAGAAAATATGGTATTGACAATTTTTATATAGAATTATTAGAAGATAATATACCATATGATAAACTAGACGAAAGAGAAGTATTTTGGATTAATTATTATGATTGTGTAAATCCAAAAGGATATAACATATCGTATGGTGGCAAGGCTTATAGAACTGAAGAAGAAAGAATAAGAATGCGTGAACGAGTAAAAGGCGAAAACAATCCTATGTTTGGAAAGAAAGGAGAGTTAAATCCATTTTATGGTCATCATCATACAGACGAAAACAAGGATATTTTAAGCAAAAAAGGTAAAGAAAGATATGATAATTTATCAGAAGAAGAAAAAGAATTAAATAATAAAAGATTGGACGAAGCTAGGATTAAAATGTTGGAAATGTATGAAGGAGGGTTTAAAAACCATAATCATACAGAAGCAACCAAAAACAAAATATCAGAAACATTAAAAGGCAGAGAGCTTTCAGAAGAAACTAAAAGCAGAATGTCGGAAAATAATGCTAGAAAAAAGAAAGTAGTTATGATTGACAAAAATAATAAAGAAGATATAAAAATATTTAATTCAATGACTTTAGCTTGTGAATATCTAATAAATAATAGAATACATGAAAACCCAGGAGCTGGTCAAATATCAGATGTATGTTTAAAGAAAAGAAAAACTGCATATGGTTTTGTTTGGGTATATTATGAAGATTATATAAATGGAAATTATGATTTGAATTTCAAAGAAAAAAGTAAACCCAAAAAGGTAAAATGTGTGGATACTGGGCGTGTATACAATTCTGCAAATAGTGCTAGTAAAGATACTGGTTGTAATATTGATGGTATTATACAATGTTGTAAAGGGAAATATAAAAGCACTAGAGATAAAAATAGAAAT
>JAGAIU010000034.1 GCA_017626395.1 Clostridia bacterium
AGTATCATATGCCTAACCCATTTGATAAAGATACGGTAAAAGATATAGCTATAAAATTAAAAAATGAGTTAAATGCTAAAAGATTGGTAAGGAAGTGATTTTATGGATAATCGACAAAATTTGACAATTAACTGTTCGATAAGAAAATACGCAACACATTTTAAAAACTCCCATAAAATAAGGGTAAAATAGGCATCGTGTAATTACATTTTTTTAATAAAAATTACTAAAATTAGCAAAAAATACCCAAAAATACCCCAAAAATAGCATAGTATTTAAGGGGTGGTGATTACGAGTAACACTTTAAAAAAAGAATATATATCAGATAGTAATATCTGATTTTTTTTATGCAATAATTTAGGAGGGTTTATGAAAGAAGAAGTAGTTGAATTGAATGTCAAAGATATTTGTGATTTCCCTAAACATCCATTTAAGATAAATAACGATTTAAATTATGAAGAGTTAAAAAATAGTATTATCGAAAGTGGAGTATTAGTTCCTACAATAGTAAGAAAAAAAGAAGATGGAAAATACGAAATGCTATCTGGACATAGAAGAAAGAAAATTTGTGAAGAACAAGGAATTAAAAAAATCCCATGTATAGTTAAAGATATATCAGATGAAGAAGCTATTATATTAATGGTGGATTCTAATCTTCAAAGGGATAAGATATTACCTAGTGAAAAAGCAATGGATTATAAAATGAAATATGATGCAATGAAATCTATGACACCATCGGTGTCAAACAAAAGAAAAGATGAAATATTAGGTGAACAAGTTGGAGAAAGTAGAGAGCAAATAAGAAGGTATATTAGATTAAATAATTTAATTCCAGAGTTATTACAGTTAGTAGATGATACTGTATTAAAAGACAAGAGGTCAGCTCTTACAATGGGATTAAGACCAGCTGTAGAATTATCTTATTTATCTAAAGATGATCAAGAACTTGTTTACGAAGAAATAACATATGAAGATTTAACTCCAAGTCATGTTCAAGCAAAGAGAATAAGAGAACTTGGTGAGAAAGGTGAATTAGACTCAGATATACTTGAGTCTATTTTTTTGGAACAAAAACCAAATCAAGCTAAAAGATTATCTTTTAACGAAGAGAGAATACGAAAAGTATTACCTAAAGATATTAAGGATTATAAGATTGAAGATTTTATAATAGAAGCAATTGAGAGTTATTCCAAGACACTCTCCAATGAAAGGGGTGATTCATATGATTTAGATATTTAGCACCCTACAATAATTATTCATTTTCTGATATTATTTTAGTAAGAGGTGAAGAAGAATGAAAAAAGTTATAATTAGCTTTATCATTTTATTTCTTATTGCTTCAGGATTCTTAACTTATAAATTTGTATTTATGAGAAATAAAGATGAGAAAAAGCCAGTAGTTGATACTACAATTATTGAATCAAATAAGGATTCAAGTGAAATGGAGGAAGAAGAAAATGAACCTATTACAGAAAATAATGAAAATGATAATGATATTGTTAAAGACGACAGCACTAATGATGATAGTACTAGTTCGAACAATATGGAGAGCAATAATGTTCGTAACTCTAATGTCGTAAAAGAAAATAAAACTACAACTAATGTTAAAATAGAAGAACAAAAGCAAGAATCAACTCAAGTACAACAGCCAGTAACTCAACCTGAACCAGAACAACCGAAACATGAGCCAACTGCTTGGGAAAGTTTAGGAATAAGTGAATATGATTATTATCATAAGCCAATGTGGAATTGGGCAAGAGTAGATTATAAGATTGAAGATTATGGATCTTTTGATGCAACACATCAAGCTTGTATTGATGCTGGTTATCAATTAGAAGACATAATTAGTTTTTCGTGTACAAACATTAATAGTTATTCGGGTGCTTATTTAGGAGATATGCTCAGAGTAAAAAAATAATGAAAGGAAAAACAATATGAAGTCGAAAATATTTAAGTGTGCTATGATGAGCATGCTTTTTTTATTGTCAATTTTTAATATTACAACAGTACATGCTGAAAAATATACTGGACAAGCTATATGGCCTAGTGAATATATCAGCAATATTTATATTAAAAAAGTAAAACCAG
>JAGAIU010000035.1 GCA_017626395.1 Clostridia bacterium
CATTCTTTACAAATGTAACAGAAAATAAAGATGTAGTTGTTACATTTGAGAAAATGGATACAAGTGTAATAGTTAAGCACCAAACAGAAGAGGGGCAAGATTTAAAAGATCCAGAAACAATAAATGGTAAAGTAGGAGATAAATATACAACAGAAGGACTAGATTTACCAAATTATCAAATAAAAATTATGCCAAATAATAAAGCAGGAGAAATGGCAGAAGAGCAAATTACAGTAACATATGTATATAGTTTAGTAAAAGGTAAAGTAATAGTTACAAAAGTAGATAAAGCAGATGAAACTAAATTATTATCTGATGCAACATTTAAGCTAGAAAAATTAGATGATGGTGGAAATATAGATACAACATTTACAGCAGTAGAGAAAACAACAGATTCAACAGGTATAATTGAATTTACAGATTTACTTGTTGGTAAATACAGAGTAACTGAAACAAAAGCACCAGAAGGATATGAATTAAATACTGAACCAATAGACATAGAAATTACTAAAGAAAATAAAGAAATAAATATAAAAGCAACAGATAGGTTAAAACTTATTCTTCCAGAAACAGGAAGTATAAATTATACATTAATTATATCTGGAATAGGAGTAGTGATTATGGCTATTTCAATATGCATAAAAAAGTATAAAAAATGCTAGAAAAAGCATCCAATATAACAGCTAAAAAATGTATTGTTATATTGGGTGTTTTTTACGTTACAATACTGTTACAAATGTTGTAGAAATATGTATATAATGATAAAATTATTATGAATAATTGTAATCAAAAAATAATGAGGGGCTGACTTATATGAAGTTCAAACTTGAAAAGTTTAGTATTAAAAAGAAACATATAATTTTTGCTTCAATATTATTAATTTTTTCGGTAATTTTATTGAACAAAAATGAGATTATATATAACATCAGCAATTTAGGAAATAAAAATGCAATGGCAACAAGCTATGATACAGTAACAGCTTTCCAAAATGCTAGGTGGACAGACATTCAAAATAATATATTTGGTGAAGGCGTTGCAACCTCTGTAACAGATACTACACTTGCAACAAAATCTGTAATAGCAGGTAACCCATACTTTAATTGGGTAGATACAACAGATAAAAATTTAACTAAATGGGACGGAACAACAAATAAAGAAGATGGAACGGCATATACTGAATCGGATTTTTATAATTCTAATGGTACTTTAGATCAAGAAACGGTAACATACACCTCAACAATTGTAGAAGGTGTAGTAGATACAAGAACTGTAACTTATGATGTATATCATGTATACGATGCAAATCAATTTAGATATATATTAACAAGTACAGCTACAACATCAAAAAATAAAAAAGTATATATAGAAAATGACCTGGATTTAGGTGGTTCAAATGGAACAATATGGCCTTCAGTTAGTACAAATAGCGGAGATATGTATATAGAAGGAAACGGACATACAATATACAATTTAAATTCTAATACTAGTGGGATATTTGGAACTATGTACAATTGCATAACAATCTTAAATTTAAATATAGAAAGTGTAAAAATTGTCACTCAGACAGACGTAGCAGCTCCTTTAGGACAACCAAATGGTAGTGGTGTTAGATTTGAAAATGTACATGTTAGAGGTGGATTTATTCAATCTACAACAAACAATGCTGCGGGATTTGTCGGAAGACCTCGTTCAGTAAACTCATTTATTAAAGACTGTTCATCTTCTAATTTATATTTATATGGAAAAGGACAACATACTTCAGGATTTAGCGGCTGTGTATGTCCTGTTCAAGGAAGCTTTAAAGGTGGATTTGGAGTTAAATATGATGTAGAATATCCTGAACAACCAGAAGCGACATTTGGAAATTCTTCTACAACATTAAATACATCAAATTCAAGATATCCATTTTATATAATGGACTGTTATTCAATAGATTGTGAAATATTTTCATCATCTGGACATTCTGGTGGACTTATATCTTGTATAGATAGTGGATTAATTTGTAAAAATTGTTTTTCAAATAACTCTATTTATGGAGAATCATCTGTTGGTGTACTAATGGGATGTCAAGTTGCTGCAAGTAGAATGCCATTTTATGATGATGCAAATGCTCAAAAAGTAAATGCATATTTTGAGAATTGTTATACTTCAGGAGTTGTTGAAGGAAAAACTAATATAGGTGGTTTTATGGGAGCCGATGATGATGGTCAAGGCTCTACAATATATAAAAATTGTTATTCTACTTCAATGGTAGGTATGGATTATTCAGGAACTTATGTTGGTGGATTTATTGGTAAAATAAATAATAGTGCTACATCTACAATTGATGAAGTGGGAACAAAAACAGGACTTATAATGATGAACTGCTATGCGGCAGGTGAAGTTGGAAATATTTCAACAATTACAGACACTGCCACAGCAAAAAGTAAGAAAATCGGTGGATTTGCAGGAGGATATTCTAATTTAGCTAGAGTAAATTTAGTAAATTGTTTTTACGATAAACAAACAACTGCAATGAGAGAAGTAGCTGTTGGTATGGAGGGAATAGATAGTAACAATCCTTGTCAGTTTAATGGATTAACTGGTGTATATACTGAAACATCAGATATAAAAGGAGTACCAGGATTAATAGATGTAGATATGCAAGATGGTAGTGCTTGGTTGTATAGAGATGGATATTATCCTCAGCTTAGAGCATTTACAGATAATGCAATGAATAGTTTTTCAAACAGTGAACTTGTACAAAGTTATTCTACTGCATCAGCAGCAACTGTATTTTTAAATCATTGGGATAACTTAATGACAGAAGATGGAACTATTCAAGAGCAAACTGATGCAGCTAAAATATACGATACAATAAGAGATATTACATCATCTTTTGAATTTACAAGTAATGAAAATTCAAATTCTTCTGGTTATGATATAACTTGGGGAATTGATACTGAAACTAATGCAGTTAAAGGTTATGTAGATAACTTGGTTATAGAACAAGAAGATGGAACTACAAAAAGTGTACCTGTTCTATCTATTCAAAATCCTGTTAAAAACCAAACAACAGGTGCAACATTTGGACTTGATGTATCAGATATATATAAATGTTATGATTTCGCACCAGGTAAATCTTGGGTTAAGGTAACTGTTGAAAACTCACTTGGAAACAACGTAATTGGTACAAGAAAATTAAGATTATTACCAACTGCATATTTAGATGCTGGTAATTATACAGAAATAACAATTTCTAAGGATGAGTCTAATCAAACTGTACAAAATGTGGTAGAAGTTGAAAATAGAGCAATTACATCTAAATATTTACATGCAGAAGATACTATGTATGTAATAACAGAAGATGAAAATTTGGCGGACAATAAAATTATATACCCTGGACAAATAACTTCTAAAGATAAAGCAACAATAAACTTATTTGCATTATGGAATAGATATCCAGCAGATTTAAATGCTACGTCTCAAACAACTGAACCGTTTGACTCTATGTATGATCAAGCTTTAATTGGAAACTCAGAAGATACTGGACTTGCCAAAGTTGAAGTATATAGTTTAGGCGTTGCATATAGAGAAATAGAAACAGAAGATAGTGGTAAGGTAACAGTACCTGTAATAAATTATGATGAAGAAGCTAGAATTACAGGTGATGCATTAAATAATGCTAAATGGAGAGGTGAAGAACTATTTAGTACAGAAGATGCTGGATGGTATGAATTAAAATATTATTGGAGATTAAATGATGGTAGATATTTAACAGATAGTAAAATTGTCGTTATTAAAGGTAACGAAGTTTCAGCTATATTAAATAATAATATCGTTAAAGGTTCAGAAGATTATAATAAC
>JAGAIU010000036.1 GCA_017626395.1 Clostridia bacterium
AATAACTTAAAATCTAAATACAACGATACTGTTAAGTATCATGCTTAATAATAAAAGCCTAGTTATATAAAGTGTACCCTTTGTCAAGGACAATTTAAAAAAAGGTATTTCTAAGAAACAAGATGATTTCTGTACTGAACAGGAGTCATCTTGCTTAAATTCCATTGATATCTATAATTATTATAGTAATCCATATAATCATCTATTTCTTTTATCACTTCTTCTAATGTACTACATTTGCTAAGAATAACTTCATCTTTAAAATGCCCAAAGAATGATTCTTGTGGAGCATTGTCCCAGCAATTGCCTCTCCTTGACATAGATTGTTTTAAACCTAATTGCTGTACTTGCTTTTGAAATTTAGGACTCGTGTAATGAACACCTTGATCTGAGTGTAAAATAGCTTCGCTATGGAGTTTTAAATTCACATTTGACTTAAGTTTTTCTAGTGTATTTAAAACAATATCTAACCGTAGGTTATCTGAGACATAATGAGCTAATATTTCATTTGTAGAGGAGTCTTTTATTGTAGACAAGTATGCTTTTTTTCCATTTTTATAACTTAAATATGTAATATCTGTTAATAGCACTTTATATGGTATATCTTGCTTAAATTCTCTGTTTATGAAATTAGAAACAATAGTATGCTCTTTACTTGCTTTCATCATACGTCTGTAAGGATTCGCTTTTCTATACGGGCAAACTATTCCATATTTTTTCATGATTCTCCTAATACGCTTTAAATTATATATTATATTAAATCTATCTTTTAAAACCATTTTTATTTGTCTTGCACCTTTTTTACGTCCTTTAAAGTTAAAAGCTTTTAATACATTTTCTTTTGATAAAATATCTTTATCTTCTCTTGATTTTCTTAAATCCTTGCTTTCTGATGAGAAGTATTTATAATACCCAGAACGTGATACACCTGCAACTTTACATAAATAACTTATCATATTTTTAAGTTTATATTTTTTTATTGTAGACTTAATAATTTCATATTTTTCACAAGAAAATAAACTTACTTCTTCTTTACCACTCTCCTTTCTATCATGTCTAACTTTTTTAGTAATTCATTTTCAGCTTGAAGTAACTTCATTTTAGCTTCTAGTTTTTTGTATTTTTCTTCTATTGAAAGATCTTTCTCAATAGGTCTTCCAGTATTGTATTTGCGAGTATCTGTAAGTTTTATAGCTCCGCCATTTTTAAAGGCCGTACGCCATCTGCTAGCAGAAGATTTAACTCTTTGCATGCCTATAATATCGATATTGAAGCCACACTCTTCAAATATTATTCTAGGAAGTTTACCATTACCATTTTCATCTATAAATATTCTTTTAAATTCATCTGTATAGGTAATACCTTTTGAAGTTACTTTCTTAACGTATTTGTTTTGTTTTAATATTATTATTTCCTCTTCTGTAAATAATTTTTTACTCATTAAAATTTTCTCCGATCTAATTATTATTTATTTAATTATATACAAAAATACCCTATAGAGTAGACCTTTTTATTAGCTGTCTACTCTATAGGGTACATTTTAATATTCAATGTGCTTTTTATTATATCTATAACATAGGTTGTTGGTTATTCATTGAATATCCATCAGATCTAACATCACTCATATCTATAGTATCTTCCTTTATCTCAACCTTACTAAGTTTTTTAACTGCTCCATAACTATCTTTTAATGAAAGCTTATC
>JAGAIU010000003.1 GCA_017626395.1 Clostridia bacterium
AATTACTAGGGCTGCTAATAGTGTTAAAAATCAAACTGTTGATACAGAGATTAACCCATTATACTATTATGTCAACCAAATTAGAGAAAGAGATAGAAAACGTGCCGAAAACTCAAATGGTATGAATATATCTACCCCAAATAACAACCCTTATGTTGCACAGGCTGACACTCCTGCTGTTACATTGAATACTAGAGGATATATTAATGCTGTTAATACACTTAACGAATTAATAAATCAACAAAATGGTTTAACTTATACAGACTTATACAAATTGTTATATGAAGATAATAAGTAGAAAGGAGTTCTAAATGGCAACTGATAAATATAGTGAGTACAAAAAAATATTATATGGTGGAAATACAACTACTAGCAAAAACAACAAGAAAATCAATAATTACAAGGCTAGACTAGAGGCTAGTGGTATTGATGTAGATAAAGCCACTGATAAAAGGAATGTTGTTGAGAAAGCCCTTAATCTTAAACAAGACCAAAATGTCTTGTTTGACTTGTTTGAACTATTAAACAGACCACAACAAGCCCTTTTTGGTGCTTGGGAATCAGGACAACAAGGTAAAGATGTTTTACAAGGTGCTTTACAAGGTTTAACAGGAAATAAAGAAACTCAATTTAAAGACATACTTAAAAATTATGGTATGGAAGATAATAAAGGTAAATTAGACCTTGTAGATGTACTAGGTTTTGCAGGGGATGTTGTCCTAGATCCTATGGACTTAGTCCCATTAGCAGGGTATAGTAAATTTTCTAAAGCACTAGAGGGTGGAGAAGGTCTTAGAAAAGCAAGTAAAGAACTAAAGACAGGCTCTGACCTAGTTATGCAAGGAGTTACTCAAGGAATTAAAGGTGCTGTAAAAGGTGCTGATAAAGGTATTGAAAAAGTCCTAACAAAACTAGATGAAACAAAAGGTGTAGTTGACAATGTTACAGGTGCAACTACTAAACTATCATATCTTAACCCTACTGCTAAAACTGCAACAAATTTAATGCCTATAGATAAGGCTACACAACAATTAGCAGATGGTGTTATAGGTAGATTACAAGAATATAAACAAATCAAAAATGATTTATCTAATATGTTTGTAGTTCCAGAGTTTGTTAAAAGTGCATTTAAAACTCAAAGAAATGAAGATTATAATAAATTTAAAACTACAGTTGAAACTGCTTTAAGTAGTGATAAATATAGACAAAAAATTACAAAGTATGCTACAGAACATGGGTTAGACGCAGACCAACTTATGAGAGATATGGTTACATTTGCTGAAAGCCACATGGATAGAGTTGTAGATAATAAAAGAATTTTACAATTAGCCAAAGAAGGTAAGTTACCAGCCTATGATGAAGTTTTGGACGCTTTAAATGAAATGGTAGAACAAAGTGTCCCTAAGAAAATTTTAAAAAGCAACCCTTCTTTATTTGAAATAGGTGTTGATGAAAAGACTGGTAAAGTAAAACTAGGTAAAGGTTTTAAGGTATTTAATGATATAGATACTGAGGGAACTGTTGAAATTGCTAGACGATACAGTAATGAACAATTAGCACATATAGCAGAAATTAACAAACAGTACATTAAAGACAAATCTTATAGACAATTATTTGATGAAGTTTTAGGTGATGTTTGGAAAAATAATGATAATGCCTTAGATTTTATGATGTCAACAACTAAAAGAAAGTCTAAAGACAAGTTATTAAAAGACATAGGTGCTAGTTCAACAATTAATGGTGGTATTATTGATGAAATCAATAGCCAAGTTGATAAAGGCTTAGGCACAGGTTTAAATGAAAAGTATGATATATTAACTAATGATAGTTATATTCCACATACTCTAACTGCAGAAGGTAAATCTATTAGAGAAGATTTAGATAATCTTATGAAAACTAACCCAACTAGAGGTAATGTAAGTTTATTAAAATCAAGAACTAGACTAGGTTCTATAGATGAAATCAATGCAGAAGTTACTAAAACTATTAATGAATTAGACCAAGATGTTCTAAATAAATACCCTAACTTATTGGCATTTAAAAAGAGTAATGCTAAGTTTATGGAAGATAACATACTTAAGGCTATTAATAACAAATATCTAGATGAATCTAATAGCATTATTAAGAATGCTACTCAAGTAAACAAGGCTAACCAAATCTTATTAAAAGACACTTTTGGTAATGCTGAACAAATTATTGATACTAAAGAAAAAATAAAAAAAGCGTATGAATTAGGAGATAATTTTGAAGTTAAAAAACTAACTAAACAACTAAATGAGTTACAAGATAAATCTGCTGTTAAGTTTTTAACATCTACAGATAATAAGATACCTAAAGGATATACTAGATTATCTAATAAGGAAATCACAGAAATCACTTCAAAATATGATACCCTTAATAAACAATTAGGTATTGATGGTGGGTTTGAAGATTTAACTAAATCACTTAAAAAATATGGTGGAGATGTAGCAATTGATGATACTATACTTCAAATGTTTAGAGCAGGTGCTAGTAACAATACTAGAACAGGTTTATCTAAATTATATAATACTTACATAAATAATTTTAGAAAATGGAAAACTGCTTCACCAACATTCTTATTAAACAACTTAATAGGTAATAGTTCTAACTTATCTCTTAGTGGTATTAGTGTAGATGAACAAGCCAAATATGGTAAAACTATCCTAGATATTATGCAAAATGGTGAAAAATATGCTATGGCTAGATTATCAGGTAAAACTTTAGATAACTATGCTAATGGTATTGCAGATTATTGGGAATTATATAGGTCATTAGGGTTTGATACATCTGCTCTACAACTAAATGAAATGCCTAAAGAAATAAAAGAACTATTCACAGGTGAAAGAAAATTATCAGGGTTTAAAGATTATCTTGTCAACGGAATTCCGTATTTTAACAATATGATGAATAACAAGATGGATATGAGTGCTAGACTTGTAGTCATGCTTAAATGTTTGGACGATCCATCTTATATGTCTAAGATAAACGTAGATAATATTTATGACGCTATATCTAAAGTTATGTTCGACCCTCAAATGCTTACATCTTGGGAAAAGAAAACAGCAAAAAATGTTATCCCATTTTACACTTATGCTAAGAACAACTTAGTTTACCATGCTACTAATATTGGTGATAATGGTAAGAAATATTATGACTTAATAAAAGAGATAAAAGGGCTACAAAAACTTGCTACAGATAATAATAGTGATAATCTAGCCGACTACATAAAGACAAGTTTATATGTACCTATTCCAGCATTAGATGAAAAAGGAAACTACACAATACTTAGGTCATCACTTCCATTTGGACAATTTGTAGAAACATTAGATGACCCATTAAGCCAATTTGCCAATATGTTATCTCCTGCTATTAAAAGTCCTATTGAGAATTTACTAAATAAAAACCTTTATACAGGTAGAGATATTGAAAGTTTCGCAGGACAAAAAAGCACTAATATTCCACTTTTAACTAAAAAACAAGAAAAACTATTAGCAGATTTTACAGGTTTAGATGTACCTCTTAAAAATATTAGTAGAATGGCTAAAGGCATTGGAGAAGGTTTAGGTTCTGGAGATAATATTCTACAAAGTATTGGTAGAGGACTTAAAAACACCGTAACTATATCAGGTAATGTTGATACTGACGCAATGTATAAGACTTACCAAGACATAGATGATTTACAAGAACTTATAAAACAATATGAGCAAAAAGGCTATAATATTGCTTCAATAAATGAATTAAAAAAGGCTAACAACAATGGAGTTGTAGCCAACATAAATGCTATATTTAATAAGTATGGCATAAAATAAAAAGACCTCATTGAAGGTCTTTTTACTTGCCACAAACTCACTCACGACAAACTCTAGCAATTATAGAATAGATAGTTTAGTATTTTATATGAAAAAATGTACCAATTGTTACAACCTTATCTTATGTGAGTTTTTAAATAATTGGTTGTATCTGAGAAGTTCTATCACACTTACTGGACGTAGTGATATGCTATATACTGAATATTGAACAAAAAGAGGGAGTTTTGTACAATCTCTTATGTATTCAGGAGGTACGTATATAAAACTTCTCAGGTACAACCAATTATTTTCTAATTGGTGTAACTCTTATAGTTGAATAAGTTGTACTAGGTTTTCTGTAAGATTCTATATCAATTTCAGGATGTTCTATTGATAATCTATCTTTATCAATATCACCTTTTCTAGTACCAGTTGATATTACATATCTAAAATCACCATCAGCATATTTACTATCTGCATAATTAGATTTAGCATAATTTTCTAACTCATCTAATTCTTTTTTAATAGATGACATTTCAGTTTTTAATTCACCAATTCTATGGAATAGGTTTTTATCATAATCATCAACTTCATCTGTTTCTAAATTTTTTAAATTTCTCTGTTTAGAATATTTATCTACAATATCCCACGGATAGTTTTCTCTAGGAACTATACCCATAAGTATTCCAGATATAGCAATAACTAATTCAGAAATATCATTTTGTAGTTCTTTATTAGCCTTTATTAATTTCATTTTAGGTTTACCATTGTGCATACCACATAGTAACCATTGGTCTAGCCCCCAAGCCATCATATATGCTTGGCATTGTAACTCATAACCAAAACTTTCAGTAAAACACTCACTAGATGAGTTAGAGTATTTATTTTCTACTCCTGTTTCTACTCCATCTATAAATGTTCTACCATCACGTTTACATTTAAGTAAACCATTAACTGCATATTTGTATTCGTTGTTTCTTTCATCAATAATTATGCCTAATTTCTTTTCAAAGAAGTTTAAACAACCATCTTCCATACAGTTTCCTAAGTCTAACCTTTCTTGTGCTTCATCGTCAAACACTTTTTCAGTTAAACCTAAATCAATGTCCAATTGTTCATCTACAGTGTTGAAACCAACTCCGAAATACGAACTAAGTGAACTAGCAATTATATCAAATCTCTCTTTCATTTTCATACCTCCTTAGATATAGTTACTCCGTCTTTAATAATATTATAGCACATACTTTTTCTATCATGCACTATTTTAATCAACTTTTAAGACTATCTATATGTTTTATTAAATTATCAAGTTCAGATACGCTCCTAATTATTACTCCAATTCCACCATTTTCATTAATGGCTTGTAGTTTTTTACTTTGTAAGTCTGTAGGTTTCCCATCTTCTTTTTTAAGTTCTATCCCTAACATATAACCTTTATATAAGGCTATTATATCTGGAATACCATTTAAATTAACTTGGGCTTGAAACCTAAAATGATAAATTCTATTCTTTTTAAGATAGTCTATAACTTCTTTTTGAATTTTATTTTCTAATTTCATTATTCCTCTTTATGTTTTTTAAGCCACGCAGCAAAAACTTTATAACATTTTTTACAAAAATCATAGTTATTACCAGTATTAGCAAATCTATCAGTGTTGTATTTTTGTTTAACTAACCTTATAGCGTCAAATCTTTCTATGACACAATGACAAATACAACATCTATACTCTCTAGTTCTTAGAAACACTGCCATTTTGTCTTTTCCTAGGTGTTAAATTATTTATCATATACTCAGTTATTCTATCTAAATTAGGCTCAAGTTGATAATAAATATCTATCTTTTCAACCTTGTATTTAGGTGAATCTTCACGCACATGTAAATCACTAACTAATACTTCCCATTCAGATTTACTCCAGTAATACCACATTAAATTACGTCTTATTATTTCTTTAATTTGGTTAAAATCTTGACCTTTTTTAATTGCTTTTTTAACATCATCTATCAAATCACTATGTATAACGTCAGTTCTTTCTAGAGAATTTGAATTACAGTCCCAATAAAAAGCATACCAATTTAAATCTTTTTTCATTTTATTTAT
>JAGAIU010000037.1 GCA_017626395.1 Clostridia bacterium
AATATCATTTATTGTACCATCTTCAAACTTCTCATAATAATGATTATCCGAAAGATTTTTGTATATTTCTGAATATTTCTCTCTTTTTATCTTTTTTTCTTTTATTAATTTTTCTCTTTCTTCTTTAATTTTTTCTAATAACACTGAAGCTGGTTCTTCATTAGGATCCTGCTTTACAAGTTCTCCTTGAATAGCAAGCTGAAGAATAGAGTTTTTTAATTCTTGTGCAGTCATTTTATTCCTCCTCTAATAATTTACTAACTTCTGCTAATATTTTGTCTATTTCTGCATTTAAACATGCTCTTTGTTCTTGATATTGCTCTATTAATTCTTTTGGTTCTAATATAATCTCTTCTTTATGAGGATATCCACATAAATCAAGATTGTATCCATTATCTATAATTTCTTTAATTGTATAACACTTTGCTTTGTATGTTGTTGTTTGCCCTTCACTTTCTTTTTCATCCATAATTTCTTTTCTATCATTCCACCATACTTTTACATCATCAAAGTGTTTATTCAAAATTGGCTTTGTCTTAGAAAAATTTTTATATCCTTCTGGCATATCCATTCTATAAAACCACACTTTATCTGTAGATTTAGTTTTATCAAAGAATAGTATATTAGTTGTAATTGAAGTATATGGAGCAAATACCGAGCTTGGCATTCTTACTATTGTATGCAAATTAAAGTCTTTCATTAGTTTTTCTTTAATATTCACTTTTGTATTATCAACTCCAAATAAGAAACCATCTGGTAATATAACTGCACATCTTCCTTCTTGTTTTAATCTATACATGATTAATGTCATAAATAAGTCAAATGTTTCTGATCCTCTTAAGTTTGAAGGAAAATTTGCTTGTATATTTTTTACTTCATGTCCTCCATAAGGAGGATTCATTAATACAACATCATATTTTTCATTTTCTTTATAATCTTTTACATTTCTATCAAAACTATTTCTGTGTTCTATATTAGGCTCATCAATATCATGTAACAACAAATTAGTTATACAAAGTAAATATGGTAGCGATTTCTTCTCTATACCATATATAGAATTATCATACAATTCCTTATCTTCTACTGTTTTTACTTGATTTTTTAGATAATCTAAAGTTGATGTTAAAAATCCACCCGTACCACATGCAAAATCTGCAATTTTATCTTTTAATGATGGATTTATCATTTCAACCATAAAATTTGTTACTGGTCTTGGTGTATAAAATTCACCCGCATTACCAGCACTTTGTAATTCTTTTAACATAGTCTCATAAATTTCATTAAATTCATGTTTTTCATTTGAATTGGTAAATTTAATTTCATCAATAATATTAATTACTTGTCTTAATAAAATACCATTTTTCATATAGTTATTTACATCATCAAATGTGTATTTTACTATTGCTTTACTAATAGGCGTATTCTCATTTATATCTAACTTTTCAATTCCTGGAAATAATTTTTCATTAACAAATGATAATAATTCCTCTCCTGTTAGTGCATATCCATCCTTTTTGTCAACTGCCCAATTTCTCCATCTTAATTCTTCTGGAAGTATCGATTTAAAATTTGAATCATGGAATTCCCATAATTTTTCCTTATCATCATATACTTTTAAAAATAATATCCATACAATTTGTTCTAATCTTTGTGCGTCTCCTGCAACTCCATCATCTTTCCACATTACGTCGTTAAGTCTTTTTACTATGTTACCTATTCCCATTATTTTTTCACTCCTAACTAGCATATAATTCATTTTCTAATTCTTCTACAACTTCTATATACTTATCTTTTCCACCAAATACATCTACTATGTCCATTGGCGAACCATATTCATTAAATGGCATTAATTCTAAAATTTTTGTATCTGTTAATTCTAGTTCATTATTATCACTATATTTTTCTAATAAATCTTTTAAAATATTTTGAGCCATCTCTGAATACTTATATAAATATCCTTTTTTTATAACATTATTAACTCTTTCATATCTTGTTAATGGTTTCTTATCATAAGCTATATGCAATATTAAATCAAAATCTCCAATATCATCTATTCCTATATCTTTTCTAAGTTCATCAATTAAAACACCTTGTTGTTTTAATTCATCTAATATGACCTGTTTTCTATCTGTTGAATTCCATTTATGAAGGAAATCATCAAGTGAAGCATATTCATTTAATATACTTTTTTTGCTAAAATCTTTTAAAGACTCTGTTACTAATTTTCCATTCTTATCATAATAAGAAACAATTTCATTATAAATGTTAACTTCAACTCCATTTACATGAAGTTTTCCTTTTCTTCCCCAAATTTCTATTGGTTTTAATGTTGGAGTTTCGTATGTTGTATATTCCTTGTTTTTTTCTTCTACTTTATTTATCTCAGCATTTTCATCACTATCGTTTGGTGTGTCATCTCCTGGATTTATATTTTTTATACTTACTGGCTCTCCGTCAAAATCAGGATCACTAAATAATCTACTAGCATTTCTAAAATCCATAATTGTAAAATATGTTTTATTATAATCTTCTCTAATTCTTGTTCCTCTACCTATAATTTGTTTAAATTCTGTCATTGAATTTATATTAGAATCTAAAACTATTAACTTACATGTTTTGCAATCTGCACCAGTAGTCAATAATTTACTTGTTGTAACTATTGTAGGATATTTTTCTTCAACATCTATAAAGTTTTCTAATTGTGCTTTACCTATTTGATTGTCTCCAGTAATCCTCATAATATAATTTGGATTTTCAGCAACCATATCATTATTTTCTTTTATTAATGCTTGTCTCATTCTTTCTGCATGCTCTATATCTATACAAAATACTATAGTTTTATTGTATCTATTAGTATTTTTCAAAAACTCTGTAACTCTTTTAGCAACAGCTTGAGTTCTTTCATCTATTATTATTTTTTTATCCATATCAGATTGATAATATATCTCATCATCTTCAATAATATTGCCATTAACATCTCTTTTGCCGGCTTCAGGTCTATATCCTACCAAATCTTTATCTAAATTAATTCTTATAACTTTATATGGGGCTAAAAATCCATCATCAATACCTTGTTTTAATGAATATGTATATATTGGTTCTCCAAAATATTGAATGTTAGATATTTCATTAGTTTCCTTAGGTGTTGCAGTTAACCCTATTTGTGTTGCACTTTTATAGTATTCCAATATTTTCTTCCAATTAGAATCATCTGCAGCACTACCTCTATGACACTCATCAACAATTATTAAGTCAAAAAAATCTTCACTAAATTGTTTAAATATATCTGTTCCTTGTCCATTTGTCAGTTGTTGATAAAGAGCCATATATATTTCAAAAGAACTATCCATTTTTCTATTTTCAACTTTTGTCATTACCTTAGTAAACGGCTGAAAATCTTGTGTCATAGTTTGGTCTATTAACATGTTTCTATCAGCAAGATATAAAATTTTTCTTTTTAATCCTGATTTTTTTAATCTATGTATTATTTGAAAAGCCGTATAAGTTTTTCCAGTTCCAGTAGCCATTACTAATAATAGTCTTTTTTGTCCTTTAGCAATTGCTTCACAAGTTCTATTAATTGCAATTGTTTGATAGTATCTAGGTTTATTTACTCCTGGAGCATAATAGTATGGTTCATTAATTATTTTTTCTTCTTCTTCAGTTATACTTTTTGCAACCTTATACCTATACCATAAATCATCTGGAGAAGGAAAATCATCCATTGATATTTCTCTTTCATTTCCCGTTAACATATCATGTTCAAGAAATGCTATTCCATTAGTTGAATATGCAAAAGGTAAATCCAAAGTTTTAGCATATTCTATTGCCTGTTGCATTCCTGTTCCCACTTCTAAATCATATTTTTTTGCTTCAACAACGGCTATTGGTTTTGAACTATTATAATAAAGAATATAATCTGCTTTTTCTCCTTTTGCCCTTGTAGACACATTTCCTCTTACAATAACTTTACCTGCTGTAAAATATACTTCACTTCTTATTTGTGTTTCTAAATTCCATTTTTTTGTCAAAGCTGGTGTAATATATATATTTCTTGTATCTTCTTCAGAAAGATTTTTATAACTTTCCATATATTTGCCCCCTATATAACTTCCGATAACTTTTTATTATCTGAAGTTATTGTATCATAAACAAATATTTTTAACAATAAAACTACCGATAATTTGTAGTATTTTGTTTTCTACAAATTTCGACATTTTCTAAAGTAATTTAGCAATAATATTAATGCCAAAATCACCCAACCATCCTGGTTGGGTGCCTCTTTACTCTATTTCTTCTTTTTACTATTACTTTTCTTATTATTTTGTTGTTTATTATTGTTGTTTTCCTTTTTAACTTCTTTTACTTTCTCTTTATCTTTCTTTGCCTCTTTACCATCATTGTTATTATTCTTTTCTTCTTGTTTATCTTCTTTCTTCATACCTTTCCCCTTGCAAAGTTCAAAGACCTCATCAGCATTATCTGCAACATTTTGAGAGTGAGTAACAATTATTATGCATTTATTTTGTTTATGAGCAAGTTCTCTGAAAATGTTTAGTATTTCATTTTCAGTATCATGATCAAGGTTACCAGTTGGTTCATCTGCAAGAATTACTTGAGGATTATAAGATAAGCTTCTAGCAATAGCTACACGTTGTTGTTCACCACCTGAAAGTTTAAGAACACGTCTGTTACCTTTATCTTCATTAAGTCCTACTGATTCTAATAGTTCTATTGCTCTTTTTCTTTTATTTTCTACTTTAATATTACTTATATCCATAGAAAGAATTATATTTTCAATTGCAGTTAAATGTGGTAGTAAGTTAAAAGATTGAAATACTATACCTATGCAAGTATTTCTGTATTTATCTAAATCCATTTCATTTAGTGATTTACTATCATAAGTAATTTTACCTTCTTCACATTTTTCAAGTCCACTGATTAAAGATAATAATGTTGTTTTACCAGAGCCACTTTTACCACAAATTGCATAAACTTTACCTTTTTCAAATTCATAAGATATATTTTTAAGTACATATTCATCTGGTTTAGCATCTTTATATCTATAACATACATTATCTAATTTTAATATTTTACCCATTTGTATTAGCTCCTTTCCTTAAGTATTGTAAGTGGTGAAAATCTTTGTATACTAACCATTGAAGCAATACTACTTACACATGTTAATAATATACCTATTCCTAATAGTTGTAACAATACTTTAAAATCTACTACTGCATTAATTGAATCTACTTTTTCAAGTTGTGCCACACCATTTATGTTTGTTGGCATATTGTCTGGTTTATTATTTTGCATATTTAATGATTGGTTATTACTATTTGGACCTCTACCAAAATTCCCTTGAATATTTTGCATTTCTTCTTGAGAAGATTCAATTTCACTTTCAAGTAACATATTTGAAGTTGGAACACTAACACATGCACCTATTATTGTACCTGCTATTAAAGCTATCATAACTACAATTAAAAGTTCTACCATAAACTGTGCTGTAAGTAAGCTTTTTTTCATACCTATTGTTCTTAATACACCAATTTCATATTTTCTATCTTTAATGTTAATCATATTGATAACAACAAGTATTATAATTCCTATTATTAAAGTTATTACTAAGAATGTTGTTGCAAAAGTTTTAACATTAGATATTGAATCTGTTGCACTTTCTACTTGATCTAAGTTAGTAGATACAGATAGATATTCACTTAATCCTTTATTTTGTAGTTCTGTTTCAAAAGCCTCTATTACGTCTTTACTAGTAAGAACAAAACTTGGTGTTACAGTATTAGCCATATCTGTACTTTGAGCTACTATATTTTCTATAGTTGTTGCATTTGTAATGATTGTATTAGCCGAATTACTAAACATATTCATTCTTGAATTTTGAGACTCTGTGTTATCTGTATAAATACCGGTTACTTTTAATTCATATGTTTGAGTTTCATCTTCTGGATTTGTAACTGTTATTACATCACCTACAACTATTTCATTTAAAGTTGCAAGTTCTGAATTAATTACACAGCTATTTGATGTAAAATCACTTGAAACTTCACCTTCTGTAATTGTGTATGAACCAGAGATAAAATCTTCCATTGATTCATATGAGCTATATCCAGTTAGTGTAAAATCTCCACTAGTTTGTGTACCTCTTTGTTGCATTCCTGTTCTATCACCACCTGGCATTTGCATTTGATTATTTTGTCCTTCAGCTCCTGTATTAAATGAAGCAGATACTGTTTCTATATCTGTTGCATTTACACCAATACTTTCTGTATAGTAATATGATTTAACATATTCACTAGTACCATAGTTAATAACATCTTCTGATGTTATACTTGATATTTCATTAAATTTATTAATCATATTTTCTTTACTAGACTCTCTATCTTGTGGGTTAAAGTTTCCCATCATCTTTTCTCTATTCATGCCTAAGGTAGCTATAACATCATATTTATTTTCATATGACTCTATCAAGCTATCTGCTGAATTTCTAATTGCAAGAGTTACAGAACAAGCACATGCAATAACTAGAATTATTATTCCAATTAACACATTACGTCCTACATTTCTTGTAATTGACACTATTGCATTTTTAAAAATATACATATATTTCCTCCTTTTAAAATGACACAATTATATTACTCTGTTTATTTGAGAAAATTGTGATAAATTTTTGTATTTTAGAAAAAATAAAAACATACTATTTTTTTATAGTATGTTTTACTTTAAACTTTTATTTATATATATTTTTTTACTTATATTTTTAGTTCTAGTTTTTCTTTATTGGATCTGTATTATTAGCATCTAAAACACTATCAATATCTATTACTGTATTAGGATCTGTGTTAATTGGTGAGTCATAGCTTGGTTTAGAATGTTCTTCTATAGTTGTTTCAGTTTCAGATGTAGTTTTATTTAAATTATCCATTACTGTATCCATAACACGATTTGCTATATTATTTATGTTATTATGCATCTTATTTTGTGATCTTATAGCTTTAATTATTGTAAAGAAAATAAATCCAAACATTATTACTGGAACAAAAGCCATCATTGACATTATTGTAGTGAATACACCAGACATTGAATCAAAAACTTTATCTTGCATTTCTAAACTACTTGAATGATTATATAATGCAGAAGCTTCTGCAATCATACTTGTAAATAACAAATTTTTCATAATAAATACCTCTCTTTTGTATATTTATATATTATCATAAACTTAAATAATTAAGCAATTAAATTTATTTTTTATTTCTAACTTTATATATTTCTTCTCTAACAGATATTATTTTTTCTCTATACATTTCTATACTATCTGTTAATCTTTCATTTTCACTTTTTATATAATTATCTAGCTCTACTTTTTCTTGATTAGTTAAAGTAGATAATATTTTAGTTGCCTCTTTAACATCTAAACGTTTTATTTTAAGCAACATTCCATTTAATTCACTATTAGTCATATGAATTTTATCCTTTCTTTATATTATTTACTTTTCTTCTTTAATTATTTGAGCAACCTTCTTAGCCGGTATTCCAGGTATAGTCATTATGATAGACTTGTCCTCTACTTTTCTATTTTTTCTAACATAAGATTTTATTCCTATATTACAATTTTCACCTATATCTGCACCAGGCATAATATATGCTTCCGCACATACAAGTGTATTTTTTCTAATTGTTATTTTACCAAGGGTTAAAGTATTTCCTTCAAATGTATGACAAGAAATATTTGCATCTCCACCAATTACAACGTTATCCTCAATTGTTAGAAGATATGCATCATGTAATCCTTTAGTATTAATAAAGACATTTTTACCAATTTTAGCACCTAATATTTTATAGAATAGCTGTCCCCAAAAAGTTCCTGCTACAAATGGCATTGTTGTATTTAATAATATAACATGAAGTCCTGAGTATATTAGCCATCTAACAAAAGTTAGTGAATTTGTTTTATATCTTCCAGGCTTAAATCCTAGTATTAATAGTCTTTCAAGTACACCAAATACAAGTATTGATGTAATAAAATATAAATATACTGCTAGTCCTAATGTTATTCCAAATATAGCATATTCTTTTATACCAATTAAATCTATTTGACTATTTACAAATGTAATTAAATAGATTGATGGTACCGTACAAAGACCTATTACTGCTCCATAAAAAGCATAAGTAATTAAAGTAGCTACAGCTGATGTAATAGGATTAGACATTAAGAAATCTAATACTTTTTTCATATATATTCCCCCGTTAATTTATTATATTTGTTGATCTTGAGATTTTTTATCTTTTTCCTGATTTAGTATAGTTTCATATTCTTGATGTAACTCTTTAGCTTGTTCTTCTTTTTCTTCTAGCTCTTTATTCTCTTTTGCACCATTAATTATTTCATCTATGATGTTTTTCTCAAATCTAACATTTAAAGAGATATCTTCTACTCTTCTATATGCATCATCTATATTCTTTTCTATAGCATTCATGTTATCTAGTTTTTCTTTTCTAGAACAAAGTACTTTTCCATTTTGTCTATATAGTTCTGTTTGAGCTTTAGCATCTGCTCTACATAGATTTAGAAGTAATTCATAATCTCTTTTTGACGCTCTATAATCTGCATTATATTCGTCTGATGCAATTTTAGCTTTTACATCATCCATATCTACTTTAATATCTATAATTCCCATAGGAGAAGTAAAATGTGGTTCTCTATCTTGTGCAAGTTTAGAACATACATATCTTACTTGATCTTTATCTAGTCCCATTTTTTCAAAGTCATATTTATTTTCTAAAAATTTTTCTGCTACTGTAAACTCATCTATTTCTCTAATGAACTCATGAGTTTTCATATAATCTAGTACTTTAGTTTTATAGCTTATGAAATCATCATGATGTTTGATATAAAATCCTATTTGTTTAATTTCCTTTTCTGAATATCCAAGTTCTGTTAATAGCTCTTGTGCTATTTCTTGAGACTTATCTGCATGACCATAAAATACTTGCTGTCCTGTTTTTTCATTCATTTTAGCAACATCTGGTTTACCTACATCATGGAATAATGCAGCTACTTTAAGTCTTTTTAGTTCTTCTTGAGATAAATCTTTATTTTCTATACCTTCTACTGTATGTAATGTATGACCAAATAAATCATAGCAATGGTGTACATTTTTTTGTTCAAATCCTACCATTCTTGCTATTTTATCTCCAAGAAGCTCTTGAATTTCTTCTTTTGGCATTTTAGATAAATATTCTACTAAATCTTCTCTTAATAATAATGTTTCTAGTTCTTCTCTTTTTAACATTTCATATCTCATCCTTTTTGTTTTATTTTTCTATTTGTTTATTTTTTTCTTATTTTATTATTTAATTTTATTTTTTTTTGTTTTTATTTTCTTTTTAGTTCTATATTAGTGTATCACAAAAAGTTAAATTTTATCAATTACATATCTTTTAAATCTCTAACAATATATGTTTTAAATTCTCTTTCTTTAATTATCTTTTTAAGTTCTACTGGTAATATAGCTTCATCATCTATTTTATCTATTTCTACCCAATCATACCAGTTACATTCTGAATCATAGTTAATAAATTCTTCTTTTGTTTTATTTACTATTTCATCATTTTCATCTAACATTATTCTATATACAAAATATAGTTCATGATGTTTTACTTCTTTATATACAAAGAAGTTCTCTATTATACTTTGAAGGTTCATTTCTTTTTTAGAAATATCAAAATGCATTTCTTCTTGAATCTCACGTATCAATGTTGCTTTAACATCTTCTAAAGCTTTAACTCTACCGCCAGGGATAACTCCAAATACTTCATCCCCTTTTTCAATAGCAACTTTACCATTATACTCTAGTACAGCTCCTACTCTAAAATTAAATTTTACATCGTCAACCATTACTGAAAGATCTTTTTTCTCTGTCATTTTTACGTTCCTCCTTAATACATTATAAATTATATCATTTTTTGACATAATGTCCATAAAAAAGCTTCAAGTTTATTCACCTGAAGCTGTATTTATCTTATTTATTATATCTATACTCTCTTGAGTCCCTATATTTTCTTTATTTAATTCTTTTGGTTCATCTAGTTTATTTTTATATTTTAAAGTTAATATTCTTTTTACTGATTCGTCTATTCTATCTTCTGTGATAGTCCCATTAGTAACTAATTTTTCTATTGTATCTATAGTAGCCTTTGGATCTTCTGGCATTAATATAATATCTACACCTGCATTTATACTATATCTACAAACTTCTTCTATTGTATAATTATCTGCTATTGCTTTCATATTTACCGCATCTGTACTTACTACACCTTTAAAGCCTAATTCTTCTCTTAACAAATCGTTAATAATTGTTTTAGATAAAGTAGCTGGTGTATAATCTCCAGTTATACTAGGAAGTGCTATATGTGCAGTCATAATCATTTGAGCATCATTTTCTATCGCCTCTTTAAATGGCAATAGCTCTTTTTCTAGCAATTCTTCTTTCGTTTTAGTAATTACAGGTAGTTCAACATGTGAATCCGAGTCTGTATCACCATGTCCTGGAAAATGTTTATATACAGGGATTATCCCTTCATTTTCCATACCGTTTGCAAAAGATAATGCCATATCTATTACAGTTTGTGCATCTGTTCCAAATGCTCTATTTCCTATTACTGTATTATTCGGATTAGAGAAAATATCTAAAACTGGTGCAAAGTCTAAATTTATTCCAAATGCAGCTATTTCTTTTGCAACTACTCTTCCTACATCATATGCAAGCTCTTTATCTTTAGTTTTTCCCAGTTCAAGCATCTCTGGTATATTAATAACATTTACATCTGGTATATTTTTTATTCTTTGTACTCTACCGCCTTCTTGATCTATACCAATTAACATTGGTATAGTTGCACTATCTTTCATTTTAGAGATTAATTCTACTGTTTTATCATAAATTGTAACATTATATGAAAATAATACAACACCACTTGGCTTTACTTCTTTTAGAAGTGCATCAAGTTCTTCATCATATTCAGTTTTTTCGGTTGATATAATTAGCATTTGTCCTATCTTTTCTCTTAAAGTCATGCTATTTATTTTATCTTCTATTTCTTTATTTAAAATTTCTTCTTCCTTGGGCCTTGACTCTATGTTTATATCCTCATCTATAATATCGTTCTCATTATTTTGTACTTCTTGATTATCTTTGTTATTATTTATTATATTAACCACAATCATGCCTATTACAAGCATCACTATTATTATACCTACTATATAAATCGTCTTTTTCATATACAATCTCCCTTAATCATATATAAATTATACTTTAATTTTTGTATCTTTTCAATTTAAATTATTATCTAAATTTTTCGTAAAATGTCAAAAAAAGCGAGGGAATTAATATCCCTCACCACTTTTACCAGATTTAAGTCTTAAATATCCAAGTTCGAACCATTCATTATATGCAAGATTTAATTTAAATACTACTTTAGGTTTAGCACCTGCTCTGTTTTTATCTACTACACAAGCATAGTATCTAACATTTGGATCTTTTTCTCTTTGTAAATTATAGAATTTTGTATCTACTTCCTCTTCTGAATATTCATAATCATCTAGTGTTTCATTATGTATTTGTTTTACTAGCATTAATGTATCTAATACTTCTTTGACTGTTCTACTTACTGCTAGATCATTTACATTTAAATTAACAGGTAAAGTTGAACTTTCTGCAAGTTGCAATGATGAACAGATAAATATTCCTAAGTTTTGAGCTAAATTTGAAAGAATAGTAGCTGTTCTTTTAATTTCTTCACCGTTACCAATATTTTCTGTATCTGTTTTTAATGTATCATAGAACATATACTCTACTTTATACCTGTAATAATAGTTTGTAATAACTTTTCTTAATTCATCATTTGTATGGTCTGTTATATTTATAAAGTAAATTGAATTATTTAATTGTTTATCTAACCAGTCTGTTGCTGCAGTTACCATATTAAATTCTCCAGATACACGAGTAAGTCTATTTATAAATTCTTCTTGTGTTTCATTTTCTTCTTTTACTACATATCCATCTTTATCTACTCTAACATCATTTGGGTTATCTGGTCTGTATTTGCATTCTAAAAGTTCCCCTTCTGTTATTCTTAATTTTTGACCATGTAATTTTTGTATATACGGATTATTTAATATAGTTGTTATTAAACATAGTTTTACTTTTTCTTCAGACATCTCATTAGATATAATTAATACCTTTTTCTTATGCACAAAAGCTATAAATGCTGCAAGTGCAATGGTAAATCTACTTTTACCAGAGTTTGATGGCATAGCATATGCCATAGTTTCTCCAAGTCTTACACCTTTAAATACTGAAGATAATACTCTAAATGGTAATTCCAGTCCATTTGTTAGCGAGTTATTTCCGCTTACTAGAAAATTAGTAAGACCATTATTTAATACAGAACTTTTAAATTTTGCTGTTGCTGTTATTTGCTCAATAGCCGCTTCTACTTCATCCGCTGTCATTTGATCATACAGTTCATATTTAGTTATTGCTGCTACTTGATCTTTTATCTCTTTAATTGGAATACCATTGTATGCTTTTCTTAATATAAATATTTTCTTAAGTTCAGTATATATTTTTTCAAAATTATATTTTTCCTGTTCAGCACATTGTTTTAATTTTGTTTTTAGTGCATATACATCACCTGTCTCTACAGCAAAATTGAAATTTTCTTTTGCTTGACTAGGTGCATATGCCTCACCTTCTGTAAATAATACACCTTTATATATATTTATCATCCTTGGATCTGCAAAAAGGCAAAGATTGGCTAAAAAGTAATACATACTTATAGCTGCAGGGTTACTAAGTAATAGTCCTATATATATACATTCTAAATCTAGTCTTCTTAATTCTTCTGGATAATTACGTCCCGCTTCAGGATTAATATAATCATTTATATTTAATTTTACTTTTGGTACACTCACTTGTGCCTTATTTATTTCATCTGTTTTAGGTTTACTAATTTCATCTGATGAATCTTTTTTCATCTTGTTAAATGCATCTTTTAACTGTTTGCTTTTCATAAGTTCATCTATTTTATCTCTAGTATCACTAGTTCTAAGTTTACTATTTGCACCTAACCCATATGCTCCGTATTTTTTTTCTAATTCGTCCATATCTAAACCTCTCTTTCAGTAAAATTTTATTCCATTTTAAAACTTTTGTAAAGTATGTAAAAATATTTAGTTAATTTTATTTTTTACTAAATATAATTAAAATATTTAAACTTTTTTACTTTTATCTAAACATAAAAAAGTAGGCTTTTACACCTACTTTTAATTTTCATATACTAAATTTGATGCTATAACTTCGTTATAGTCTTTTAATCTTCCTTTATATACCTTCTTTAAATTATGCATATATTTAAAATTTTCAGGACGTATGATTTTAGGTAATTCATCCGTTACTTTAGATTTTTCTAAAACATACTTAACAAATTCTGCACAATAAAAAGAATTTCTAGCTTTTATCTTTATATGAAGGCCTACTGCAAATAATCCTATAACATTAAATTTATATGCTTTTTGATTATAATAGAACCTTTCAATTATTTTCTTTATTTTTCTATATTGATACTCTTCAACTTCTAGAGAATAAATACATGCTTTTGTCTTTTTAAATCTTTTAAAAGTTCCTTCATTTATATTCTCATGTACAAAGCCACCATAAAAAGGATTGTATGGATTTAGTCTTCCAAAACTATACATTTCTTGTAAATTTTCATCCAATGCTATTGAAACATGTGAATACTCATCTCTAGTATAGCATTGTATTATTCTGGATAAAACAGTACCTGTATGTGTAACTATAATGTATATTTTTTTCACTTAATCCCCTCCTTCATGCTAACATTATATACTTTTTTGTCTAAAATATCAACATAATGGAGAAATTTGTCATTTTGTACACTAATTATCTTAAAATATCTATGTTTTTTCTAAATTCTTCAAAATCTAATAATTCCCAAGACCAGTTATCATCAAACTCATGTCCTGGCAGATTAATTCTAGAATTTTCATCTAGTCCTATTATATCTTGTACTGGAAATACAGCAAGCTTTGCTTTACTTTTTAGGCAGTATTTAATTAATGCTACATTTATTTTTTCATCGAAACAATCATTTTCTTTTAAGAAGCTTTTTAGTTTTTCTTTTTTTAGTTTACTTAGATTATTAAACCAGCCAACAATCGTATTGTTATCATGATTGCCTGTATAAATTACCATATTTTCTACATCTTCATATAAATCTTTTTTATCTAAAGGATTTATAGTATACTGTATTATTTTCATTCTAGTAAAGTTATATTTATCTCTTAATTCTTCTGTTTCTTTTCTAATATCTCCTAAGTCCTCAACTATAAATCTATCACTTGTTGTAAATTCAAATAATCTATCAAAAAACTCACTACCTGGTCCTTCAACATAAAAGCCCTCTTTAGCAGATTTTTCTATAGGTATCTTATAATATGTGTCAAATGCTCTAAAATGGTCTATTCTGACCACATCATATCTAGATAGAAACTCTTTATACCTATCTAGTAAATATTCGTAATTTTGGATTTTAATGTGTTTAAAGTCATATAGTGGATGTCCCCATTTTTGACCTTCACTATTAAAGTAATCTGGAGATGCACCAGATACAAATTTCATTTGTCCATCTTCTAATTCATAACACTCCGAATTATATTCTATCTCACAAGAATTAAAATCTGGATATATAGGCATATCTCCTATTATCTTAACATTATTTTTATTTGCATATTCTTTTAGCTCTTTCCATTGTTTATCTAATATATATTGTAAAAAGATGTAATACTTTTCATCTTCTTTTTCTATTTTATGCATATATTTAGCAAATTCTTGTATTTTTTTATTTTTACTAAATTCTATAAATTCATTATTTTCTTTAAAATTGTTATATGCCTCTTTATAATATTTCTCTTTATAATCATCATATTTTATTCTAGTACTTTTAATCTTATATTCAGGATTTGTTAATAGTCCCATATCTACTAGTTTATCCAGTGAAATGTAATATTTATTTAGTGCATAGTAGCTTATTGGGGAATACGGATACTGTTTACTTTCGTTAATTGGTAGTATCTCCCAATACTCTATGTTATTTTCTTTTAATATATCTATAAATTCAAATGCTTCATATCCAAAATCTCCTATACCGTAGTTACTAGGCAACGAGAATATTGGAAGTAAAATACCTTTCTTCATAATATCACCAATAAAATTTTAGCATAATAATTATATAAAAGAAACAAAAAAATAAAAACATTTCAAAATTGAAATGTTTTTTATTCACTCAAATCATATTATCTAACTTAAAAATCTCAAAAAGAGAAAGTACATAATAAAAGCCTTTGATACAAATCCACCTAAAACAAATATTAAATTTTAGGCTTATTCTTACTTAATTTAATCCTTCATAATCTTCGGGATTATATCCTATATTTATACTGTCCTAAATATTTTGCTTAATTGCATATAAGATATTCTTAATCGATATCAGACTGCCTATAAATTACACCAATAAAAAATTTAACTTGATATATATCCTATATCTTTTAATCTTATCTGCTTTCTCATACAATAGCACTACTTTTATTAAAAAGATTTTCATACTATTTCCCGAATATATGATATAGCATTTAATCTTAATAGAGTATATTTTATATATTTTTGTTTCATTTTATAAATTGGAATAATACTTGTAGTGTAACGTACACTTTAAGTAAGAAAATGTAATGTGGCAAATTAGACTTTCTTAGTTCTAACAGTTTCTACAATATGTATATCTTCTACCGCAATAACTTTAATTTTGCTATCCGGAATTACAAACTCAAAATTACCACAAATAAAAAACACAATATTAAGATTCCATTATACTATAAGATTGTATAATTTTTTACGTACTCTTCAAACTTTTGAATGTATGATTTTCCACTTCTTCTTTTAACTTCTACCTTATGACATTCTAAAGTAAAACTTTCTTTTTCTCTTACAAATCTATAGAGTATCCTCAATTGAGATGAATTTTCCGCCACAAATTTGTATGTATAGAAGTCTTTACCTAGTACATCATATTTGATAGCATCGTTATTAAATATTTTTTCAAAAGCTGTACCGCTGTCTTCCATTACAGTAATTTGCCTTTCCAGTTTTTTCATAGCTCGATTAATTAATTCCAGTTCTTTAATGTCAAATTTCTTCGAGTCGATAATCATCTTAATCATATTGATCCTCATTTCACTAAAACATTACCTTTGAATTTTACATAATAATTTCAAAAGGTAATAAAAAAAGATAGAGATAACGATATAATGATAAAACCCTTGTGTAAAGGTGGGCATCTTGTTATAATCCTTAGGATCCTCAAAACATAGAGTCTTCGACACAGATTATACTATTCCTGATTCCCTATCATTTGATTGTAGATTTTCATATAATTAGTTTCTCTATCTATTTATATTTTAACATTTATTTTTCATTAAGTAAATAGTTATTGTTAAATTTTTTTTAGTATTTTATGGTAATTTATATAAATTAATATTTTTTACCTAATTTTATTTTACTGTAGCTGTAAAACTTGTTTTTTCTCCATTTTGATATAAGTAATATGTTCCACTTGTTACTTTAGAATTACTTACTATTAATGTTTTAAAATTTTCTTTAGCTTCAAAAGTTATTACTTCTTCACTATCGTTTTTAACTGTAACTTGTGTTCCTGATTCTATTGCTGTATTTAAATTAAAGCATACTGATTTTTGCTTTGAAGTAGTATCTGGAGATTGTAGCATATCTGATCCTAAAGCGATTACCTCTCCACCATTAATTTCAAATCCACCATCAGTGTCTATACCTGCATCACCGCCAAGAGAAGAACCTATAGTATAAACTTCTCCACCGTTTATTACTAAATTTTTATTTGAATCAATTCCATCTCCATTTGCTTTAATATATACTTTTCCATCATTTACTATTATAGTGCCACCGTCTCCGCCGGCATTTATTCCATCATCTTTACATTCTATATTAATTGTTCCACCATTTATTGTTATATCGTTAGTTTCAGTAGCAATACCTTCTCCTTCTTCTTGATTACCGTATACATTTAATGTTCCATTTCCTTCTATTATTATTGCTCCATTTGAAAATATACAAGAATCATATTCACTTGAGCCTCCATCAGATAAAGTATTTGTTGTATTTTCTTTAAGTTTTATTGTTAAACTTCCATTTCCTTTATTTACTAATGCAGCTGTTATCTCATTTTTTATATTTACACCATCTAAAATTAATGTAACATCATCTTTGGTATCAACTAGTATTGTATTTTCAAATTCTCCTGTTAATGTATATTCACCAGCTTCTGTTATAGTGAAATTAGAATTATAGTTATTTAAATTTATATTTTTTTCTGTAACAGATTCTCCACTCTCAACGTCATCTGCTGATGTATCCTTTTCTACATCTTCTTCAAACATTCCACCATTTTGTCCCATCATCTCTTCAAATCTTTGGTTCATGCCCATTTCATCTGTTGTTATTTTTATAAGTGAAATTAAAATTACAACAAGTACAACTATTATAACAATTTGAATTATTGTTGATTTATTCATAATACATCTCCTTTTAAAAAAATTATATTAAATATTGCCATAATTATCTGGTGACATTTGCTGTTCATTCATATTAAATTGATTATTAAACTCAGATGGCATTTCAGGTGGTGCTTCTCCATCTCTTGGTCTCATCATTTGTTCATTCATTTGTCTATCTCCATTTAGCATTTGTGGTACTTTATTATTATTTACTTTTTGGTAAATATAAAAACCTAAAGTTGTAATAATAGCACCAACTAATACTCCAATTACAAAAGTTAATATCTTGTCTTTCATTCCTATACCTCCATTAGATTTTATTAAATCTATTGCTTTTTTAAGACTATCATTAAAAAAATTATTTTTCAATCAAGATTATTTTAATTTCACTTTTTACTTAAAACTTTCACTAAATCATCAAAAAAATAAACCTAGAACTATTTTGTTCTAGGTTATTTTTATATTATCCATTATATTTTGTATTATATCCAGGATTTTCTTCTGGTCTATATGCATTTGGATATTCAATATCTGTTTGTATATCTAAAACTATTTTTTGTAATCTAGAATATACTTCTTGTGGATTTTCTATATCAAAAAAAGTATGGCTAACTCTTCTTACATTTTCTCCTGCTACATATGCACCCAAGTCCAAAGTAACATCTCCCACTCCAAGCAATCTATCAAGAATACCAACATGAAGATTAACATTTTTTATATCTTTGTAATATACTGTTTGGTAATTCATATTTACAAATCCAGATTGCATTACTATTCTCTTATCTGTAACATAATAATTAGTATTTTTCCATCTTTTTCCTGCTGTTAAAACATTGCTAAGCCATATCCATACCGGGAATAAATGAATTGCAAAAAATGGAATCATAAATCCATAAATCATTGTTGGCATATCACTTTTTAATATGTTAGCTATAAAGAAGCCGTCAATTACTCCCCATAATAGAGCTATTGGTAGCATACCAAGTACACTATTTAAAACAAACGCACCTTTTTTAGGCTTACCACTCCATAAAACACTTTCTCCAGGTAGTATAGGATCACTATAATCTACTTCATTTCCACCTATTTTTGTATATTTAGACATATACCTTCCTCCTTTATTGATTATACTTAAATTGTAGCACAACTTAAATAAATTGTATACTTGAAAATTCACTTTTAATGTTAAATTTTAAATAACTACACATAGATTGACTTTTTTATAAAATTTAAAGTATAATTTTATTATGTATAAGTTTATATAAAAAATCTATTTTAAGCGAGGTGATATAATGTTTTGTGGAAAATGTGGTGCTAGAAACATAGATAGCAATTCTTTTTGTACCAACTGTGGTTCATCATTAAAAAATGAAAATTCTATAGATTATACACTTAGTAACTTTGAAACAGGCAACCCTATTATTTCTGGGGATTCTAAAAAAGCTAATTATACTAATACTTATCAAACAAAAAGAAAGGACGGAACAATTTGGTTAGATATACTTTCTTTCCTTTGGCTAATTGCTGGTATTTTTTCTTTAGTAACTGGTGTTTCAAACATTACCGAAAGTAGTATGTTAGTTAAATATACTGCACTTCTTAACATTGTTAGCGGAATATTTAATGTTATTTCTTGGTATTTTATATATAATAGGAAAAGTTTAGGATACTCGTTTTTTATTGCTTTACCAATTCTAAATGTATCTCTTTCATATTTAACTGTTTTAATACCTAACATTTATTATGAAATGGATATAAGTATTCCATTTTTAGTAGGATATATATTGGGCTTAATTATATGGATGCTTCCTAACATAAGTTATATTCGTAAAAGAAAACATCTATTTAATGATTAAAAAAGAACTAGTTTTGAAAATACAATTCAAAACTAGCTTTTTATTTACTTATATTATAACTTGTTTAACTAATTCTATTAAAATAATAAATATATAATAGTATATAAAAGTAAGGCCTATTCCACCTGATATTCCAGTTAATAACCTTCTAATATTATTTGATTCTAATATTTTAACATATTGAATAAACCAGTCTAATCCCATTATTAATAATAAAATAAAACTGCATATAATGTTAAGCTTTATATTTAATATTATCAGAATTATGCTAATTAATTCTCCTATCAAAACGCCTGTACATCTTGCACATACTGGAAATTGATAACCTCTAAAAGAAAAACTTCTTTCTTCCATTTGATGACAGCCCATTCTATGACCAAAGTTCATCAATTTAATCCAAGTTTTATCCTTCTTATTCATTATGCTCTCCATTTTTTCCCGCAATTATTACATACCCAATAATTTATATTATTTGTTTGTCTTCCTTCACCGCAAGCACCACATAAAATACCAATAGGTCCTAATAATACAGCTCCACATAACCCTTTTGAAGCTGAAAAATCTTTTCCATATGTTTGTACTTCATTTATTATTTGACAATTCTCACTTCCACATTTTGAACATCTCATATTTAATTCCCTCATTTCTTTTTATATATTTACTATACAATATTTGAATAAGAATTTCAAGAAAAGACTGGTATAAATAAAAAAATACCAGTCATCAGACTGGTAAATACTTAACTATCAATGTTCTTTTCGAACATTTTTCTTTCTGGAGGCGACTATCAGATTCGAACTGATGGTCAGGCTTTTGCAGAGCCGTGCCTTACCACTTGGCTAAGTCGCCATTACTAAATTATATTCAAATGATTCATATTTATTCCTAAATATAAAATGGAGCGGGAAACGGGGCTCAAACCCGCGACCTCTGCCTTGGCAAGGCAGCGCTCTATCAACTGAGCTATTCCCGCAAGTATATTTTGGTGGTCAGAGAGGGAATCGAACCCCCGACACGGGGATTTTCAGTCCCCTGCTCTACCAACTGAGCTATCTGACCAAAAAAATATGGCGACCTGAATGGGGCTCGAACCCACGACCTCTAGCGTGACAGGCTAGCGTTCTAACCAACTGAACTACCAGGCCAAAAAAAGTGGTGGGCACTACAGGGCTCGAACCTGTGACCCCCTGCTTGTAAGGCAGATGCTCTCCCAACTGAGCTAAGCGCCCACTCATCTTGACATGTATTATTATACCTAATGATGTTTAGTTTGTCAATACTTTTTGTTAAAAAAATCTAACTCTATGGATAGAAAAAACACTATAACGATTTTATGTCATTATAGTGCTTTTCTTAGCTATTTCAAGTATTTTATATTATGAAAATCTATTATGTTATCAGCAAGTTCTTCTTTCTTTGTACTAATCTTTATTGAGGTAGTATCCTCTCCACTATCAACAGATAAATATCCTTCTTTTAAGAAGACAATATCATCTATTTCAGTTTCTGAATTAAATATATATTTACTGCTTCCAGATTTTATTATTTGCATTATACTTTTTCTATCATTTGTTAAATAAATATATTCAGATGAGTTATATGGTATAAAATATGTATTATTTTTTACTGAATTATAAATTTCTCCAGTATAAAAGTTATATACATTTTTAAATATATTTTCATCATCATATTGTACATCATATATTAATCTATTTCTTTCGTAATAACTATAGTAGTATATTTCATTTACATTTTGAGCAATTTGAGTTTCAGTATTTTGCATATCTTCTTTTAGTAAATTACCTTGCTTAACAAAATATATTTCATCATTTTTTATTACGAAATTTTTAGCTGTTATATCATTTTCTAATTCTTCTACATCTCCATTGCTATATTTTAAAAGTTTAGCATCTGAAATAAAGAACATTTCTCCTTCATATACTTCAAAAGAATCTACTTTGCAATTTAGATTTATTGAGTTTTCTATAGTATATTCACCTGCATTTAAAGGTATTACAGATACTACACCACTTTCTTTTTCAAGTAAGTATAATTTTGCATCATTATATAAATAATCATATTCTTTTTGTGGATCTATTTGAATTATATTTATTACATTATTTCTGTTTTTTATTGCAACAAGCTTATCTTCAACTATAGCAAAAGCATAAATTCCATTTAGTTCAGAATTGATTTTATCATATTCTGAAATCATCATGTCTTCTTCATCTAAATGAGTTATATATTGCTTACCTTCATCTTCTTCAACTTTTCTATTTTCCATATAGTTTATTGTAAAAATAGCAGCCACCGCAATAATTAAAACAACTATAATTATTGTTATTATACTCTTTCTTCTTTTTACTTTACCTTTACTTCCTTTTCTCATTACATCTCCCTCATATTTAGATAATAACATTAAGCAAAAAAAAATGCAATAAAAAAGAACCCATATAAAAAATATGTGTTCTTTGTATAATTTTATTTAGAATAACAATAAGCTGAATCTAAGTCTCCGGATACATTTAAATTATCTATAAAATCACTTCCATAAAATATAGCTGAACCTAGACCAGTTCCACCACCAATAGAGGCCTCTCTACTTATTAAATAATCTACAATATAGTAATCTGTACCTTTTATCTTTATTACTATTGCTTTATGAACAGCATTAGGCTCATCATCATATAATTTTAAAGCTGTTTTATTTTTTTCATAATTATCAGCTTTATAAATCTCTTCAACAATTTTAATATCTATTTCCGAAAGTGAAGGATCATCATATTCACTTGTTACTACTATCTCTCCACTCTCGTTTTCTTCAACATTATAATAATAAAAATCTACATTCTTTCCAGACTCTCTTTTAAAGCTTTCACCTATGCTAATTTCTTTACAAGAAGTTTCATTTATTGCAACTTTAGTATTTTCAGATATAACAATACCATTTTGATAGTTAAAAGTTAATACTAAATTGCAATTATTAAGTATGTTTATTTCATAGAAATATCCCGCTAAAGCCATAATTATTGGAATAACAATTAAAATTATCCAGTAAAATTTTAAAAAAGTATTGTTAGTATCTTTCATTTCTTTTTTCTTTAATTTAACAATATCAATTATAATCCCTATAATTAATACTATTGAATCTATACCTGCAGTAAGCAAATAGAAAAGTACTTCCAATCCAGTATCAATTTCAAAATAACCTGGTAATGCATATATGCTCATATAAAAATATATTATAAAAAACAAACTTGCTATAAGATTATTTTTACATACGCTTTTATTTTTAGTTTTTATTGAACTTATAAGTAATATAATTGATATTACATAGATAAATATTCTACTTAAACTAAGTATACTATACATTTTATTCACCTCTATAATCTGTGTCTTTCTTAGTATAGTATATTATATAATTAAAAGTTTGTCCACAGGATATAGTTTTACTTCAACACAATTTTGGGCAAAAAAAAATAACCATATTTCAGGTTAATTTAATGGAGCGGGAAACGGGGCTCAAACCCGCGACCTCTGCCTTGGCAAGGCAGCGCTCTATCAACTGAGCTATTCCCGCAAATTTTTGATGCATCATTATTATACTCCAAATTATACTATTTGTAAATATAATTTTTAATATTTTTTCATAATAATGCATCACATTTTTTAATTAAGTGTTATATCTATTTTACCAACTCCACCTTCAACTTCTATTAAGTCTACTCCTGTGCCATATGTTTGTGAATCTGAATAACTTTGTCCATTAATTTTAATGTCGCCAAGTCCTTTTTCTATTCTTATTTTACTTGCATCTTCACTAAAATCATTTAAAGTTATATTTCCATTTCCTACACCACATTCAAATTTAGAGTTTCCAGTTAAATATGTAGTTATATTATAATCTCCAACACCAGCTTCAAAACTCAAACTGTTAATTACTGAATTTCTTATATCTAACTTACCTACTCCTGCTTCTATATCTGCTTTTGTTTTAGCATCCATAAAATCTACTTCTAAATTACCCACACCTATAGATAATTCAATTATATTTGATTCTAAAGATTCTATATATGTTTTTCCTACACCTGTTTCAACATCTACAGTTTCAAATACATATCCTTCTGGAATATATATAGTTATATTAGAGTCAACGTTTGAATTAATTGTAATATTTGATTTTGTTTTTTCTTTTATAATTAACTTACCATTTTCAACTTGTGCTGAAAATTTATCTGTTACATTATTTGCTTCAACTGCTAATTTATCTGACTTTAAAATATTAAGCTCTGCAATACTAGATTCTATGTCTAAACTAGTTACTTGCTCAACATCATAATTTTCGGAAAAATTTACAAGCTCTGTTTCATCTATTGTAAATATATCTGTTATAAAGTTTATTCCAGATATTGCTGCGATAACACTAATTATTCCAGAAACAATACTAAAAATTATAAATACTGCAAGAGCTATTGCTAATGCTTTAATTATCTTTTGAAATGTACTCATTATTCTATCTCAACTCCTCCAAATAATGCTAAACTATCGATATATATAGTTGGTCTTCCTTTTGTATTTGTATTTCTAACTTTGTTTGAAGTGCCACCAAATATCCCAGTAGATTTTACTTTTACATTAACATCTCTTGGTACTCTTATATCTATAGATGCAAATATTGCACTTGCTTTTATCACTCTATCTTCTGTAATATCGCAATTTGAAATATCAAAATCTACACTTCCAAATGTAGCATCTAAATTAGCATTTTTAAATTCATTACCTTCAAGTCTTACTTTATTTTCAGAAAATGTTGCAGCATAAATTTCAGTTCCATCTGGAGTTATTTCTTGAATCTTTTTAGTTAATTTACTATTTATTGTATCTTTAAATATTATACTTACTCCAATACCTACTAGTATAACTGGGAATATTAATTTTAGTATAAATCCAAATGATATAATATCTCTTGCTGCAAGTAGCAAAGCAACTCCTATAAGTAAAGCTACATAGTTTCCTACATCTTTTGGCTTTTTAACAATTTCAATTATACTTGGAACAATAATAAATAATGTCCACCATCCTTTGAAGAATATATTTATGTTTGCTATACCTAGAGCATTTATTCCCCAGATAATACCAAGAACTATAAATACTAACCCCCATAATATATTACTTGTCTTTTTCATATTCATTCTCCTTTACTAACAATAATATTTTATCATTTTTATTTTATTATAACAATAAAATTTCCAAATATATGCAAAAAAGAACTCACTTTTCAGTAAGTTCTTTCCCTTAAATTATCTATTACTTTTTATATCTTGAAGTTCAAATCTATATTTTTGACCATTTTTATTTACTTCATCAAAAAACATATCATATGGTCTAATCCAAAGTTTTCCTTCCTCATATAATGATCTATAAATAATCATTTTTTCTCCTGTTTCAGAATGATATCCAACATCTTCTACTAAATATAAATCCCCTTTATAATGTTTATATATTCTTTTTACTTGTACTTCCATTTTTATCTCTCCTATCCTAGTATTTCTCCTAAAGGTCTTCCTTCATTTATTCTTTTTATTGATTCTGCAAAAAGTGGTGCTATAGATAATACTTTTATTTTATCTATTTTTTTATGTTCATCTAAAGGAATAGTGTTTGTCATAACCATTTCTTTTATTGGTGAATTTTGTATTCTTTCTACAGCATTTGCAGATAAAACTCCATGAGTACATCCTGCATAAATTTCTTTTGCACCAAATTCTTCTAATATTCTTGCAGTCTCTATAATTGAACCTGCTGTATCTATTTCATCATCAAAGATAATAGCTTGCTTATCTTTTACATCTCCTATTACAGTTGTTGCAATTGCTCTATCATCATTTCCGTCTCTTCTTTTGTCTATCATTGCCATTGGACATCCAAAAAACTTAGAATATTTATATGCTTTTTTAGAACTTCCAGCATCTGTTGCAACAACAACCATATCTTTTAAGTTTTTACTTACAAAATACTCTTGTAATAATTTTTGTGCAGAGATTCTGTCACAGTTAATATTAAAGTATGCTTGAATTGCAGGATTGTGTAAATCACAAGTTATAACTCTAGTAGCACCAGCAGCTTCTAATATTTGTGCCATAAGCTTAGCTGTTACAGGTACTCTTGGTTGATCTTTTTTATCTGAACGAGAATAAATATAATATGGTAATACTACGTTTATTCTACCAGCAGATGCTCTTTTTAAAGCATCTATTGCTATTAAAAGTTCCATTACTCTTTCATTTACAGGTGGTTTAGTAGTTTGTACTATATATACGTCCTTATCTCTAACAGTTTCTAAAATTTGAACAAAAGTATTGTCATTTTTAAATTTCATAACATTCATTTGTCCCAATGGTAACCCTAAATAATCACATATCTCCTTTGTAAAATCCTCTGCAGTTGTACAAGCAAAAATTTTAATATCTTTCATCTTTCTCCTCCTTAAAAATTTATATAAAAAGACCGTATAAGAATATGATATTATTTTACCCTTACACAGTCTTTATATCCGTATTTTAAAATTTTCTTCATTCTTAAACTAGTTTTCATTTTCTTCTCCTTTTAGAATACATCATTATAATATAATATTTGTAATAGTTTGTCAATTAATGTAACAATAATAAAATAAATAAAAAAACTATACTAATTTTGTATAGCTTTTTATTATTTTTGTTTTGCAAAATAATGTTTTGTTGCATATAAATATTTTTCTTCAAACTTTTTAATTGCCTCTTTACTCTCCTTTTTATATGGAGCAAGCATATCAAAAGCATGATAACAATTAGGATATACGTCCACACTTGCTTCAATTCCCGCTTTTTTTAAGTTTTCAATATAAGTTAATGTCTCACAATAAAAAGGTTCTATATCCCCTACAAATGTGTATGCCGGTGGAAGATTTGAATAATCATTCTGTCTTGCTGGAGATGCATATGCAGGAATTTTCTTTCCATGAAGACTTCCAAGATATGCTTTCCATGCCATATGATTACGTTTCGTATCCCATACAGGTGATTTATTATCTTTAGATGATTCTGTATCTTGATTATCTAACATTGGATAAAGTGGCATTTGGAATGCTATATTTACTTCAGCTCTATCACGAGCATACATGCAAAGTGCTGCTGTAAGTCCACCACCTGCACTTTCTCCACCTACCATTATTTGACTACTATTTACACCTAGCTCTTCTGTATTATCTTTTAAATACTTAAGTGCTGCATAACAATCTTCAAGTGCTGCAGGATATGGATGTTTAGGTGCAAGTCTATATTCTGGTGTTACAACGACTGCACCATATTTTTTTACTAAATCTATAGCACGTGACATATATATCATTTTAGCCATTCCAACTACATAGCCACCACCATGCATCCATAATATTCCAGGTGTTTCTTCTTTAGGCTTTGCATTTTTAGTTGGACGTATAATTAATATCTCCATTTCTCCATTAGTAGAAGGTATCGTTTTTTCTTCTACTGTATAGTATTTATTTGTTATCATATATTCCTCCGTTTATTCTCTCATTAAACTTATTACAAAGTTCTTCTATATAATCATATTTAATTAAATCATTTTTCCAATTCTCATTTATACTTTCTATTCCATAATATATACCAGCTAGAGCTCCTACACAAGCACCAACTGTGTCTGTATCTTCACCAAGGTTAATAGCTTTAATTACTGCTTTATTATAACTTTGTGTTGTCATTAAACTCCAAAATGTTGCTTCTAAAGTATCTACTATATATCCACTAGATTTTATATCGTTCATTTCATATTTTGATATATCATTTTCTAGAATTCTTGCATATCTTTCCTTAGATTCAGTTGAAAACATTTCATAGCTTTTATTTTTAATTACTTCATAAGCTTTAATGAAATCTTTTCCTTTTAATAGTTCTATACCAAATAACACATATATATAACATCCTAAAATACTTACTTCATGTTTATGTGTTATTGAAGAAACCATTTTTACATATTTATATACTTCACTATCATCCATATTTTTTGAATAACAATAGTATATCATTGGACTTATTCGCATTAAAGATCCATTTCCATTGCTGTATTCCGAATCTTCTCCACATTCTTCTGGTGTTGCAATATTTTTCTCATAATTTAATATTGCTCTAAGACAAGTTCTACCAACATCAAAAGTTTCTCCTGTTGGAGTAAACTCTGCATTTTCTATCCATTTTACAAAATTATCTGCAATATCTTTTGGTACAATATTTCCTGTTTTATTTATTGCATCTATTAAGCATAAAGTCATTGAAGTATCATCTGACCATGATCCTTTAGGTACTGGATGACTTCCATATCCTTTCATCTCAGTTGTAAGATTTTCTTGTAATTTTTCTCTGAAACAAAACTCTAAAGGTACCCCCATTGCATCAGCAATTGCAAGTCCTATAATTGCATTTTTTGAATCTAACATATTTTCCACCTCTTTTTTACATATCTTCTATTTTTTTCATTAATTCCTTATTATTTCTATATTTTTGTGGTAAATCTAAAATAGAGAATTTAGGTTCTTGACATATTTTCTTGAAGATTTCATCAATAGTCATTGTATCTAAATCTTTTATAGTTAATCCATATCTTTCTTTTAATAAAAAGTCACTAAATTCATCACTATTTTTTAGACGTTCACTAACATATAAACTATTAGATAAATTTTCTTCTATAGCTCTTTTACAAATTTCTTCGTCATCTCTTAACCTATCACTTACATAGTACAGTTTAGGCTTATATCCTGGATACATTGGATTATGACGATACAAAGCAGCTTTAACAATTATCTCATTATCTCTTAAATTTTCGCTTGCATACATTATATTGTACCCATCAGATTTAACAGCACTTAATACAACATCAAAATCATTTCTAAATTTTTCATCAATATATGCAAGTCCTAATAAATGTATTGTAACATACTCTATAACAAAATCTTTGTCTTTTAATAGCTTTTCATCTAAATATTTATTTACATATTGGTAAGTTGTTTTTAAATTCTTATCATAATTTAAATTATCAAAATCTTCATATTCTGCATAAGGCTGATAAAACATTATAAGTCGTATTAAAGAACTATAATCGCCTTTCATTATTTCGAATTTTTGTAATTCTTTTAATGTATTAATTACAATTTCATTTACTTTTTTGCAATATTCATAATGCATTTTAGCATCTATTTGCTTTTTCTTTATTTCTCGTGTTTCTTTAACTAATATATCTATTTGTCCTCTTAAAAGCTCTTCTTTTTTCATATTATTTCTCTCCTAAGATTTTTTCTTCTTATATTATACCATAAAAATGGTACAAAAAAAGAACTGTTCTCACAGTTCTTAATTTTTTGGTGGTCAGAGAGGGAATCGAACCCCCGACACGGGGATTTTCAGTCCCCTGCTCTACCAACTGAGCTATCTGACCGACCTAAAATAGATAAAAAAAAAGTGGCGACCTGAATGGGGCTCGAACCCACGACCTCTAGCGTGACAGGCTAGCGTTCTAACCAACTGAACTACCAGGCCAAACTTTTTAAAACAATAAGTGGTGGGCACTACAGGGCTCGAACCTGTGACCCCCTGCTTGTAAGGCAGATGCTCTCCCAACTGAGCTAAGCGCCCACTTACCTGTTGACAAGTACTATTATAACGTATCGCATAATATTTGTCAACAGTTTTTTTAACATTTTTTCTTCTTTTTTTATATAATTTTTTTAGTGTTAACTATTATGTCATCTATACGTAATCTATATGCGCCATAGTTATTTAAAAGTTCTTCTGCAAGACTTTCTTCCATCTTCTTAAATAAGAAATCTCCTTGTAATTTATCTGCATTATCTGTAATTGCTTTTATCATTTTTCTATCATCACTTATCTTTCCAACAATTACTTTGTATCCTAAATCTTTACATAGATTTATTATATCTAAAAATACTTTATCATTTATTAAATCACTAGATAAAATACTTGAACTTATTTTTATTTCATCTATTGGCAATTCTTTAAGTAGTTCAAGAGATTCTTGTTTAATTTCTAGATTATTTATTATTATATCTACTCCAATTTGTTTTAATCTTTCAAACATTATTTTATATGTTTCTAGTCTATTAGTCTCTAAGTTTCCTGTCATTTCTATTTGTAGACTATTTACAGGTAAATCATATGAAGTTATTATAGTGCAAATTGTATCTACGAATTCTTTTTTAAATGCATTTTTATTAGATATATTTACAGACATTTGAACGTTCTCAAAGCCTTTGGCTTTAAAGTCCATTATCTTCTCACAAACAGCTTTTAAAACATATACATCTAATTTTATAGTAAGTCCCATAGTTTCAGCTTGATTTATAAAATATGCAGCATCTAAATTTCCAAGTACTGGATGATTCCATGTAAGTAAAGCTTCAAATCCTATTCTAGATGTATCTTTTACATTTATTCTTGGTTGTAAAGATATTCCAAACTCGTTATTTTCAAATGCTTTCATAAGGTCTTTTTCCATTTTTATATTGTTATCTAATTTAGCTTTTAGACTATCGTTATGGAAATAGTAATCGTTACCACCATGTTCTTTTATATAATACATAGCATTATCTGCATAATTTACAAGTTCTTTTCTAGAATATTTTTCATCTATTGTTAGAACAACACCTAAACTATATTCAATAGATATTGTATTAGTATCTATTTCTACAGGTTTATTCATTATAGTTTTTAAATTTTCTAGTACAAGTATTACTTCTTCTTTAGAATTAACTTGATCAATTATAACAGCAAATTCATCTCCGCCAAGTCTATATGCTTTAGCATTATTAGGTAATGCTTCATCAAATTTTACAGACATAGCTTTTAATACTTCGTCCCCTACATCATGACCTAATGCATCGTTTATTTGTTTAAATCCATCTAAATCCATAAAGCATACAGCCATATTTCTTTCTTGTGCTATAAGTCTATCTAAATCTGAATAAAATAGGTATCTATTGCCTTTTCCTGTAAGTTCATCTGTATATGCTTGTTTTCTTACTTTTGAATTTCCTTCTTTTTTTCTTGTTACTAATATATAAATGAGTATTGCAGCTATAGCTATTATAGCTGCTTTTAGAACCTCAAATAAGATTCCTTTATACTCTGAAATGTAGTTTAAAAATTCCATTTACATCACACCTTTATTATTAACCTAAAACAATGTTTACTATTCTAGATTTTATAACAATAACTTTCTTTATTTCTTTTCCATTTAAATAATTTTGTAAAGCTGGATTCTCTAATGCAATATTTTCAATAGTTTTTTCATCTGCATCTGATGGTACATTTATTCTATATCTTACTGTTCCATTTATTTGTACTGGTATTTCCATTTCATCAGATACTATTTTAGCTTCATCATATTCTGGCCATTTACTTTCAAATATATATCCACCTAAATTTAATACTTGCCATAATTCTTCAGTAACGTGTGGAGCTACTGGATTTAATACTTGTAATAATGGTTTAATATATTTTTTACTTACTTTTTCTTGTTTATATAATACATTTACATAGCTCATCATTGCAGCTATTGCAGTATTATATTTCATTTCTTCATAGTCTTGTGAAACTTTTTTAATTAAGAAGTTAACTTCTTTATCTAGTTCTTTAGAATCTATATCTTCATCTGTTGCTAAAGATTCTATTCTCATTACTCTATCTAAGAATTTTTTAGCACCTTTAACACCATTATCTGACCAAGGAGCAGCCATTCCATAATCCCCTATGAATAAAATATATGTTCTTAATGTATCTGCACCATATTCTCTAACGATATCATCTGGATTAACAACATTTCCTTTAGATTTAGACATTTTATTTCCATCTGAACCTAATATTAATCCTTGAGTAGATCTCTTCATATATGGTTCTTTAGTTGGTACAACACCTATATCATATAAGAATCTATGCCAGAATCTAGAATAGATTAAGTGTCTTGTTACGTGTTCCATACCACCATTGTAGCAATCTACACTTCCCCAGTAATTTAATGCTTCTTTTGAAGCTAAAGCCTCGTTATTATTTGGATCCATATATCTTAAGAAATACCAAGATGATCCAGCCCATTGTGGCATTGTATCTGTTTCTCTTTTTGCAGCACATCCACATTTTGGACATGTTGTATTTACCCAAGAAGCTACTTTAGCAAGTGGAGATTCACCATCTTCACCTGGTACGAAATCTTCAACTTCTGGTAAAGTTAATGGTAATTGTTCTTCTTTAAGAGGTACAAGTCCACATTCAGGACATTTAACAATAGGTACTGGTTCTCCCCAATATCTTTGTCTTGCAAATGCCCAATCTTTCATATGATAGTTTTTCTTTTGTTTACCAATATTATTTTCAACTAAGTAATCTATCATTTTAGCTTTAGCCTCTTTAACACTTAAACCATTTATTAATTCAGAGTTTATACTTACTCCATCTTCAATATCTGTGTATGCTTCTTTTTCTAAAGATACTTCTTCACCATTTGCATTTGCTACAACTTGAATCATATCTATATTAAATTTCTTAGCAAATTCATAATCTCTTGTATCATGAGCAGGAACAGCCATAATAGCACCTGTACCATATCCCATCATAACGTAGTCTGTTACCCATAAAGGAACAACTTTTCCATTTACTGGATTTACTACTTCAAGTCCTTCAACTTTTACACCTGTTTTATTTTTTGAAAGTTCAACTCTTTCAAATTCAGATTTTTTAGCTGCTTCATTTTTATAATTTACTATTTCATCATAATTTTTTATTTCATCTTTATATTTTTCAAGTAATGGATGTTCTGGAGCTATAGCCATATATGTAACACCATATAATGTATCTGGTCTAGTTGTAAATACTGTTAATATTTCATCTTTACCGGCAAGTTTAAAGTTTATTTCAGCACCATAAGATCTACCAATCCAGTTTTCTTGTTCAAGTCTTACTCTTGGTGGGAAATTAACTTCATCTAATCCTTCAAGTAATTTATCTGCATAGTCTGTTATTTTTAACATCCAAACTTCTTTTTCTTTTTGAACTATTTGGCTATCACATCTATCACATACTCCACCTTGTGATTCTTCATTTGCAAGAATTACTCTACATTGTGGACAATAGTTAACGTATGTTTTATCTTTATATGCTAATCCATGTTCAAATAATTTTAAGAAAATCCATTGAGTCCATTTATAATAATTAGGATCTGTTGTATCAATTACTCTATCCCAATCAAAAGAGAACCCTATTGATTTTAATTGTTCTGTAAATTTTGCAATGTTTGCATCTGTAACTTTTCTTGGATGAATTCCAGTTTTCATTGCATAATTTTCTGTTGGAAGACCGAAAGCATCAAATCCTATTGGATATAATACATTTTTTCCTTCCATTCTTTTCTTTCTACATAATACTTCCATTCCCATAAATGCTCTTGCATGTCCTACGTGAAGTCCTGCACCTGATGGATATGGGAATTCTATTAAGGCATAAAATTTTTCTTTCTCACTATTATTTACTGCATGGAAACATTTTTTCTCTTCCCATATTTTATGCCACTTTTCATCTATATTCTTATCATACATAATTTAACTCTCTCCTTATTTATACTTTTCATATTGTCTTTGTAAATAGTTATCTGTCATACCAGAAATATAGTCTATAATTTTTTGAGCATCACTAGTATTATTTAGATAATCTTCATTCATTTGATTTAAATATATTTTGTATATATCATTTTCATAATCTTTATTTTCTAATGCTCTACTATATACACTATATAATGTTTCTATAGTATTTGTATATCTTTCTCTATCTTCTGGAGTTATTGCTTGATAATAGATGTTATCATAATTAAATTTCTTTAACTCTACAACCGCTTCATATACTTCTTTTGACATAGAAATATAATTTTTACCATAACTATTTTTTATAATATCAATTATTATACTATTCATAATTTCAGTATTTTCTGTTCCTAAATATTTTTTTACATTTTCAGGTAACATATTCTTATTAAATACACCGAGTCGATTAGCATCATCGATATCTTTTCCAATATATCCTATTATATCTGAAATTCTAACAACACAGCCCTCTAAAGTCATAGGTACCAGTCGTTTAATCTTCCCTTCGTCCATTAAGCATTCATTATATTCTCTTTTTAAGTCTTCAAATGTTTTATTTACTGGAGTATATCTTTCTTGTACCATCTCTCCATTATGACACATAATGCCATCAAGTACTTGTAATGTTATATTAAGGCTTTGCCCTTTTTTCTCTGTAACTGTAAATACTCTTACACTATTTAGGTTATGTGCAAAACATTTTCCATCATTATATTTTTTAGAAAGATTATTTAAAACTCTTTCTCCAAAATGTCCATAAGGAGTATGTCCAACATCATGTCCTAAAGCTATTGCCTCGCATAAATCTTCATTTAAATTTAAAGCTCTAGCTATAGTTCTTGCTGCTTTTGAAACATATTGAACATGAGTCATTCGTGTAGATATATGATCATTAATTGGATCAACAAAAACTTGTGTTTTAGACATATATCTACTATAACAAGCAGAATGTATTATTTTGTCTACATCTCTTGCAAAATCTAATCTTATATCATCATCTTGTGGATATTCTCTTATAGCTTGTTTAGACTTACATGCATATTTACTAAGTTTATTTTCAGATTTTAACATTGCTTTTCTTATCTTTTTTATATCTACCACGTGTTCTCACCTCCATTATAAAAACATATTTATTCCATTTTCAATACAAGTAACTTCAAGAGGGAAATCCGGACCTTCATCACCATCTACATCTGGTTTATCACAATTTCCTTTAAGTTTTTGTATACTAATTGTTTTTGTTTTTTTATATATAACATTTTTATCATCAAAGCTACGACCAGCCATAATATTAGCAACCAGTCCGCCTAGCTCATGCAAGCTACAATTTTTTATTATTACCAAGTCAAGTAGTCCATCTTGTATACTTGAGTCAGATGTAAAATATGTCATTCCTCCAACACTACTTCCATTAAATATTAGAAATAAGTTTATCTTTTCTAAAAATAATTCTTCATCTGTTTCAATTTTTACACTAAATGGTCTAAATTTAAATAATTCTTTTGCACCAGTTATGAAATAAGATAATTTTCCAAGTGCTTTTTTTAAATTCTTATCTGCTTTTTGAGATGAATTTGTAAAAAGCCCTGCTGAACAAACATTAATAAAATATTTATCATTTGCTTTACCAACATCTATTGGTTTTACATTATTTGCAAGTATTTTATCTATACATTCATAAAAATTATTAGGCATATTTATATGCTTGGCAAAATCATTAGATGTTCCTGCCGGAATTACCCCAAGTGGTGTTTTAATACTGTACTTCATCATAATATTAACAACACGATTTAAAGTACCATCTCCACCTGCTGCTATAATACCGTAAAGATTTTCATTATCCGAATCTTTTAAAAACTCTTCTAAATTATCTCTTTCACCAGCTCTATATATTAAGACTTCTATATCATTTGCCATAAATTTTTCTATTATTGTATCTAAAAAATATGTAAATTTACTCTGTCCTGCACCTGAATTATATATCAATTTTACTTTCTTCATAAAATCCACCTTCCAGAAAGCATACTATATTGCATATTATATTACAAAAAAGCTTTAAATTCAAGAAAAATAGCAAAATAAAAAGAGATAACCATTAATTTGATTATCTCTCATTTGTAGCAATTTTTTACTATTTTGTTAAATTTAAAATAACAGCAACATCATATGAATTTACAAGGCCATCTTTATTCATGTCATATTTTTCTAATTCTTCTTCTGTTGGTTTGTTATATTTATATATTTCAAAAGCTTTAACTGCATCTTCTTTAGTATAATATTCTTCTAAGCTTTCTATGTTATCTTTATTAATATTAACGTCTTTATTAGGTTGATATGTAACAGCGAAAACTTGAGAATTCATTACTATTGAAGTAAGTAAAGCTATGGCTAAGAATTTAATTTTCCCCTTCATATATAATTCCCCCTCTTTACAATTAAATTATATCTTAATATATTTAATTGTTCAATTTTTAATAATAAATTTTCACAAACTTCTTTTTAATATTGCATTTACATTTCTATTCTATTTCAATTTTTTACTTATATTCAAGCAAATCCAGTATTTATGCGACTTTTTTTAAAATTAATACTTTAACTTTTCAGTACAAAAAAATACCACTATTCTATAGTGGTATTTCAAGTTCATTACTTGGTTGTTGTTTTACATCTACATATGTATCTATAACAAATTCTTTAACTCTTCTTTTAGTTACAAGAGCCATAAATTTAGTATCATAATTATATAAATAAACACCCATTTCTTTATCTATTTTATAGAAAATTGTGTTATCTACATTTTGAAGTATTTCTATTGATGATGATATTATTTTTGAATTATCTCCCGTTGCAAAATCATAACACCATAAAGTATCTTCATCTGCTGCATTTATATAATATAATCTTTTATCTTTAATAAACATGTAACGTTTACCATTTACTTGAGATATTTCTCCTCTATGAGCAACACTTTTAATATCCGCAACTTTTTCAAGACCATTTCCATCTGTTCCAACTTTATATATCTTATCTTCATGACTTCTATTAACAAAATATATAGTATTTTCATCTATGATTGCATATGATACTTTTTCATCACCTGAAATTTTGTTGCTATCTTGTCCATCATAATTTAATCTATATATTGATTTATCTGATGTGGTATGTGTTATTCCAAAAACATTTTTATCATTAGCAAGAATTTGTTGTACTGATGTTAAATCTGAAGATTTAGTTTCACCAGTAGTTAAATTATATGTTTTTAATCTTTCTTCATCACCTGAAGTATAGAATATATAGCCATTTTGCACTATATATTTTTTAGCATTATCTTTTATTATTTCTTCAATTTGATATCCATCTCTAGATATTTTACAAATAGTTCCTTCCTTTATTCCGTACATACATTCTTCTGTTACACTAATTTGTTCTAAATCACTTGATGGAAGTATACTTTTTTCATCTTCACCAGAAGATAATATTGAACTTACAGAATATACAGGGTCATATGTATATCCTTCTGTAACAAATAATATACTATAAATTGATTGACTATTTACTTGATCTCCCAATGTATATTTAAAACTATTATATCTTTTGTATATAATTAACTGTATCACTATATATACAGCTAAGGCCATAAAACTAGCCATTAACATATATGTAATCTTACTTCTCTTTTTTAGAAGCTTAGAGTTTTTTCTTTTTCTTTTAAGATATTCTTTACGTGAGATCTGTTCGTCTGAATCAAACTGCAATCTCTGCAACGGCTCCATCTCCCCTCTTATTGGCATAGGGAAAAATTATATAACAATTAAATATTTTTGTAAATAATTTTCGACTATTTTATACAAAAAAGTACATACTTATTCTAGTATGCACTTTTTAAATTATTATCTAGGCATTTCTGTATTTGAAACTAATTTTGCATGTACTACTATTCTTCTTTTTGAATCTGATGTACATGTTGATAATGTAATTATTGTATCATCTACACTAACATCTTGATTGTAGTCTCTAACACTTCTACCAAGCATAGTATTTAGATATGTACTATATTGTTCATCATTAATAAAGTTTGTTGTTAAGTAATAGTTTTCTGGATCATATACATATGATGAGAAAACTTTGTATGTTAATAATCTATAGTCACTTCTATAAATGTCTATTTCTACATCTGTTCCTAATGCACCGTTGTATATATTTGTTAAGTCTGCAAACATTAATCCACTTACTATATTATGTCCATAAATTACAGTGTTTTTATCTGTAAAATCTGGTGTATTTTTATAATCCATAAAAGGCCAACCAAATTCATTCCAAGTTAAGTCTATTGAATGTCTTAAATATTTGCTATTATCATCTGCTTGAACTATTGAATAGTTAACTCCTGTTCCTGGTATTCTAATCCACCCTACAACATCCGGATTATATGCTATTAAAGCTTCAAAATTTATTCCAAATTCTGCCCCGGGTGCTGCATTTTCTTCTACATCTGAAACACCAGCAAGACTATTTACTTCATTAATTAAGTCATTGCTTTTAAAGTTATTTTTTACCCAATTAAGTAACTCTTTTCCGGAAAATATAAGGCCTGCTGTACACACAACTAAAATAACTAAAGATATTATTATATCTATTATTTTTCCTGCTTTAGTTTGCTTTTTTTCCTTTTTATTTCCTTTTCTGGTTTCTTCAACTATAACGTTTTCATCTATCTTTTCTACGTCTTTTTCATCCATAGATATCTACCTCTTTTCTATAAGAAAATTATATACTGAACAAAAAAAATTGTCAACCAATTATATTATTTAGTATATATTTTAAATCTTGCTTATTTAATATGACGTCTGCTCCTTGCTTAATTAAAAAATTTGAAAAATAACTATTCTTTCTAAATACATTTGATGGAACAACATATATATCTTTTCCTTTTTCTAAAAAACAATTTACTAAGTTTACTATTTTTTCTTCATATCTTGCTTCTACAATTACCATTAAATCTATTACATTTAGCATGTAATTATAATATTGTATTATATTAGGTAATATAATACAATTCTCATTGTATATATTTTCATCTTTAAAAATATCCATTGCTTTTATTTCTACTGTCTTAAGTTTTATATTTGAATATTCAGTGACAACATTCCAATTTTCAGTATTTGCTATTTTAGCAAAATAATAAACTACATTTTTAGCAAAATTTGTAAAATATTCATCATAATATATGTATATATTTTTCTTATTAATTTTTATATCATTAGTAGCAATAATACAAAAAGGAATGTTGTAGCTGCTAAATTTTATTTTTATAGGATATTCTTTGTCCTCTAATGTAATTATTTTCATGTTATTTTTTAATAATTCTACATATTTTTTATTTACTTCTTCTTTTATATTATCTTCACTTAAAAGCTTAATTATACTTTTATCTATATTAACATTTTCTAGCTTTTGATTTAAAAGATTTATGTCTTTTGAACTTTCATATAAATTTTTAATGTCATTAAATTTTTTAATTAATTTTTCATATACTTTAATATTAAATTTATTATTTTCATTTGCTATTTTCTGCAACCATAAAAAATATAATTTATCTATTTTTGTCTACCTCCCTAAAACGCATAAAAGAAGTACCTAAGTACTTCTTTTATTTATTATATTATTTGTATTAATATTGTCTAGCTGCATATACCATATGTTTAGCTTTCTTTCCACAGATTGAACAACATTCTTGGAATTTATCTTCTTCAAATGGTATACATCTAATTGTTGTAGAGTTTTCTTCTTTTAGTTTATCTTCACAAGCTCTATCTCCACACCACATAATTTTTGCAAATCCTTCATTTTCTGCAAATAATTTTTTATATTCTTCAAAATCATGTGCAGTAAATGTTCTATTTTTTAAGTTTTCTTTTGCTGATTCAAGCATATTATTTTGAATTTCTACCATTAATTCAGCAATTCTTTCTTCTAATTTATCTAAAGATACTGTTTCTTTTTCTAATGTATCCCTTCTAAATACAATACATTGATTATTTTCAATATCTTTTGGTCCGATTTCAACTCTTACTGGTACTCCTCTTAATTCCCAATAATTGAATTTGAAGCCTGGTGTAACTTCTTTTCTATCATCTAATTCTACACTAAATTTTTTAGATAGTTCAGATTTTAATTCACCAACTTTTTCTAATACACCTTCTTTTTGTTGTGCAATAGGAACTATTACAACTTGAATTGGTGCTATGTTTGGTGGTAATTTAAGACCTCTATTATCTCCATGAGTCATTATAATTCCACCTATAATACGAGTTGTCATTCCCCAAGATGTTTGATAAGCATACTCTAATTTCCCTTCTTTATTTTGGAATTTAATATCAAAAGCTTTAGCAAAATGATTTCCAAAATAATGTGATGTTCCAGATTGTAATGCTTTACCATCATGCATCATAGCTTCTATTGTATATGTAGCTTCTGCACCAGCAAACTTTTCTTTTTCAGATTTTTGTCCCATTATTACTGGAATTGCTAAATAATCTTTACAGAAATCTGCATAAACTTTGTGCATTTGTAGTGTTTCTTCCATTGCTTCTTCAGCAGTAGCATGGATTGTATGTCCTTCTTGCCATAAAAATTCAGCTGTTCTTAAGAATGGTCTTGTTGTTTTTTCCCATCTTACAACATTTGCCCATTGATTGTATTTAAATGGTAAATCTCTATATGAATGTAACCATTTAGCATACATTGTACAAATTATAGTTTCAGATGTAGGTCTAACACATAGTCTTTCTTCTAGTTCTTTTTCTCCACCGTGAGTTACCCAAGCAACTTCTGGTGCAAATCCTTCTACATGCTCTTTTTCTTTATTTAATAATGATTCTGGAATTAAACATGGGAAATATGTATTTTTATGTCCTAATTCTTTAAATTTAGTATCTAATACATGTTGTATATTTTCCCATAAAGCATAACCATATGGTCTAATTACCATAAATCCTTTTATTGGAGCATAATCTACTAGCTCAGACTTAAGAACGATATCTGTATACCATTTTGCGAAATCGTCCTCCATTTTTGTTAAATCTTTTACAAATTCTTTATTTTCCATTAAATCAAATCCTTCCAATTATACATTTTCTAGACTTATTCTACCAATCTTACCTGCTTTTAGTTCGTCTAAGAAAATTTTTGAAGCTTTTAATGTATCTACGTTTCCACCAGATACTAAACAGCCTCTTTTTCTTCCAACTAATTCAAGTATATCATAAGAATCTAAAGAGTCAATATCTTCTTCATTTATCTTATATTTTTCTAAAAACATAGATTTATACTTGTCGATATTTAATAATGTTTCAATACCTACACAGGCAACACCTTCTAAGTCTAATATTTCTTGTTTTATGTTTCCTGTTAATGCAAGTTTTTCTCCTGCATTATTATCATCTAATCTCGGCCACAAAAGGCCGGGTGTATCAAGTAAATCTATATTAGCATCTACTCTAATCCATTGATTTCTTACTGTAACCCCTGGTTTGTTAGATACATTTGCTGCATTTCTTTTTGCTATTTTATTGATAATAGTTGATTTTCCAACATTTGGAATTCCAGCTATTAGCACTCTATATATTGGTTTGTAGTCAAGTTTTGCTTTTTCTACTTTATCTTTATATGTTTCTTCACCTTTTTTAGTAATTTCAGAAACTATTTTTTTAATATCTTGAGGATTTGATGAATCTACTGCCAGACATGACTTGTTTTGAGATTCAAAATATTTAATCCACTTTTTAGTTTCTTCTTCATCTGCTAAATCTGCTTTATTTAAAACTACTATTCTTTGTTTTTCTTGAGCAAGCTCATCTATAATTGGGTTTTGGCTTGCAAGTGGTATTCTTGCATCTAAAACTTCTACAACTATATCTATAAGTTTAATAGCTGATTTTATATCATTTTGAGCTTTTACCATATGCCCTGGATACCAGTTAATGGAAGAAGAAGAAAAACTTTTTTCAGATTTATTTGAGTCATTTTTTTTCATAAATATACTTTCCTTTCTGAATTTATAATTTACATACATTTTATATCAAAATTTTTTCAAGTAAGAAATTCATTGTTAATTATATCACAATTTTGTTTATTTATAAAGTCCAATGCCTCAAAATATTTATCTTCATCTTTGAATATTACTTTAATATTTCTTTCTTTATCTATTACAATATCCTCTATCAAATCATCAACAATTCTTTTATCAAGTGTTTCAAGTATATTCCCATCTGAATATTTATTAAGCCACTCGCGATTATTTTCAGATTTAAAATTTATATTTTCAAGTTTCTTATTTAACTTTTTTATTTCATCTTTATTTTCTTTTATCTTGTTGCTATATTCACTTCTATAATCCCAATATTCATCTTCTGTAATAAAATCGTTTTCTAAATCTTCTTTTACACTTTCTCTTAACATTGCATATTTATCAATATTTTTATTACACTCTGTTATTTTATTATTTATAATTTCTAAATCATAGTTAATCTCTTTTTTTGAAAGTATATCTGAAATCTTAATATCAATATCTTTTATTACATTCTTATAATTATTTATTATATTTAATACATCAGTTTCAAAAGTATTCTTTTTACAAGAATGACTTGTGCAACTTTTTTTATAAAGATATGAAGAACAATAATAGTATTCATATCCTTTTGACTTTCTTAATACTAAATTATTTCCACATTCATTACATCTTAAATGCCCAGAAAATAAATCATATTCATTATTTTTTTTAGTTCTTGTTGTCCTATCAAAAATAATGTCTTGTACCTTTTCAAAGTCTTCTCTACTTATTATAGGAATATGATGATTTTCAACAACTATCCATTCTTCTTCATCTACTTCTAATTCTTTATGAATTTTATGACTTATTTTCTTTCTTTTTCCTTGTATCAAATCTCCTACATAAGTTCTATTTTTTAATATTTTATCAATTTTATTTCTATTCCATTTTTTCATTTCTTCTTTAACTTCATAATTATATGTTGATGAATCAATTTTATATAGTGCTGGTGGCAATACTCCCAATGAGTTTAATTCTTTTTCAATTTCATTTCTACTTTTACCATCTAACACCATTTTAAATATTTTCTTTACAACTTTTGCAGCCTTTGAATCAACTTTAAACTTATATTTATTATTTGGGTCTCTGGTATATCCATAAGGTGCTGTTGACCCTATAAATTGTCCGTTTATTCTTTTATTATCTAATACACTTCTAACTTTATTAGAAATATCTCTTGCATACTCGTCATTCATTAAATTCTTAAAAGGAACAATAACATTATTAACTGATTTAGGGTCTTTAAAACTATCCACATTATCATTTATTGCTATAAATCTAACACCATATCTAGGAAATTCTTTTTCAATATAATTACCAACTTCAATATAGTTTCTTCCTAGTCTTGATAAGTCCTTAACAATAATGCAGTCTATTTTATTCGTTTTAATATCTTTCATCATTCTTTCAAAATCAGGTCTATCAAAAGTAGTACCAGAATACCCATCATCAATATAGTAATCTATTATCTTTAATTCTTTATCATTTGAAATAAATCTTTTTATTAAACTTCTTTGATTACCTATACTATTTGATTCAGATTTATCTCCATCATCTGATGAAAGTCGTAAATAAACACCTACGTTCCATTTTTTCATATAGCCACCTCCAATTCGTTATTAACTGCATTTACTAATCTTTCATATTCATCTTGATACTTAAACTTAATTGTTAAATTACCACCCTCGTGAACATAAATGCACTCAATTAAATCTTCAATGACTTCTCTTGTTAAACTTTTAATTTTTTTATTTCGTCTAAAATGTTCAATCCAATATTCATCCTCTTTGATATCTTTTAAACTAATTTCTATTTTTCTTTCATATACTTGTATTTCATTATTTATATTTTCAATACTTTGTTCATAATCTTTTGAATAATTTATAAACTCATCTTTTGTTATCTTATTTAATTTCCAATCTTCATAAGATGTTTTTTTTAACTTCTTGTACTTTTCTATATCATTTTGTAATTTTGATATCTTATATTCATATTCTTCTTTATTTGTAGTATTTTTATTTTCTTTTATTTTTTTAATTGTTTTTTCTATATTTAAAACTGATTTTATTTGCATTAAAATAGTTTCAATCACAGTTGAATCTAAATCAGCAGTTCTAATTTTATGTGGTGTACATTTGCCAGAAGTTGTTTTATAATTTCTGCAATAAAAGTTAGAACATATACGCCCCTCTCTTGTATCTTCCATTTTACACATACTTCTACCACAGTCAGCACACTTAATTTTGTACTTATATATAGTTAATTTTTCTGGTTTTTTCTTTTTATGATTTCTTTCTTCAATAATTTTTTGAATTTTATTAAAATCATCTTTACATATAATACCCTCGTGAGTCCCCTCTACAATTACCCATTCACTTTTAGGTCTATATATCTGTCTATGGTCTTTATAACTAATAGAGCCTGTTCTATTCCAAACTAAATTACCTATATAAATTTCACTTGTAACCATTTTTCCTATTGTTGATGTACTCCAATGATATATAGCCTCAATTTCTTCTGGATCCATACTTAATTTATATTTTTTTCTTCTCTGAACTTCTTTCCTACATAAAATACCATTATCATTTAAAAACTTTGCAATTTTAATATGTCCATCACCATTTAATGCCATATTAAATATTTTTCTAACAACCGGTGCTTCTTCTTCATCAATAATAAGTTGATGTATATTCTCTGGATTTTTCTTATATCCATAAGGACAAGTTCCACCAACCCATTCACCATTTAAAGATTTAGTCATCAGAACACTTCTAACTTTATTAGAAATATCTCTTGCATACTCATCATTCATTAAGTTTTTAAATGGAACGATAACATTATTAACTGATTTAGGGTCTTTAAAACTATCTACATTATCGTTTATTGCTATAAATCTAATATTATATAATGGGAAAATTTGCTCAATATAATTACCAACTTCAATATAATTTCTTCCGAATCTTGATAAATCTTTTACTATTACAGTATTTACATCACCGTTTACAAGTGCATTAAACATTCTTTTAAACTCCGGTCTATTAAAAGTAGTGCCAGAATATCCGTCATCAGCATAATAGTCTATTATCTCTATGTTTTCTTCCTTTTTTAAAAAGAACTCAATTATTTGTTTTTGATTTGATATACTATCTGATTCTGCATTATCGCCATCTTCTGATGATAATCTACAATATACTGCAACTTTCCATATTTTTTTTTCAGTTTGTATCTTCTTTTTTTTACGAGGCATTATTCAACACCTCCGTCACTATATTTTTCTTTCATCCAAGCAAAATCTAACATTACTCTTGTATAAGACTTTTGCTCATCAGACACACCACTATCAAGACAAATAAGTAATAATTTCTTTTCAGTTATATAACTAATCATCTTGTGATAAAAATAAACCGGTTGTCTTGTCAGCCTAGAAAAATCCGTAACAACAATTACATTTATTTTTCCATCTCTAATGTCTTTTAACATTCTTTTATATGCAGGTCTATTTTCAGTAGTACCAGATTTTCCATTATCTCTATAAACTTTTACTACATCTGGATAACCACTATATCTGCAATAAGATAATACATATTCTTCTTGCCTTTTTAATGCCTCATCATCTTTATGTGCTACCCTTACATAAACTCCTATTCTATATTCTTTGATTTCCATAATTTTTTCTCTCCTTTCATTTGCAATTTGATTTTATAAAGAAGAGAATTAAATTACGATTGTGCGATTTTTCTAATCGCACACTTGACTTACTTATATATATTTTTTATTACAGAAGTTAAGCATTCTTCTGCTCTTTTTTCTGTATTAGAAAACTCTATTTTTACTTTTTTACCATTACATTTAAACATATATGGATTAGATGAGGATTTAATAAAATCCAATAGTTTTTCATTACTATTGGATTTCTTGCTAAACTTTATTTCAGATATTTCTTCTAAATCTTCTAATTTCACATCATCAAAAGATAAATTATATTTTTCTTTAAGTTTATGTCTTAAATCATTAACATCCATCAAAATATCCTCCATTTCTTTCTTTTAGTTTTTAAAACATATTGGTCTTTGCTAGTAAAACCAAAATAATCACATTTAAGCAAAACATTATCAACCATTGTTTCTGCCTCTTTTTTATTTTTCGCCTTTACTTGAACATCTTGTTTATATTTCTTCGTTATAATAGTCACTATATATTCTTTTTCTTTCTTCATCTTTTCCTCCAATCCTTAAACTTTTTAAATATGCAATAAAATCAATATCTTCACTTTCAATAAGTCCGTTATTGATTTTTTCTAATGTATTAAAATCAACTTTCCCTTTATACGCTACAAGTCTAGTTTTATCAATAGTTCTTAATTGCTCTAACAATATCAATGAATCATACTTTAAAAAATAATTCTTTCTTATTATTATATGTGTAGGCAATTTTGTTTTCTTTAATATTTTAGTTAAAGGTGCTACCAATATAGTGGGACTATATTTATTATTTAAATCGTTTGAAAGAATCACCACAGGTCTTCTTCCATATTGTTCACTTCCAACTGTTGGATTTAAATCTGCAATAAATACACTTCCCCTTTTAATCTTATCTTCTTCTATCATCTAATTGAGCCGTACATATAATTTGTGGTGTTGTTCCGTCAAAAAAATTTAATATATTTAATTTCCTATTTTTTAAATAATCTGTTAATACTCTAACTACATCTTCTTGTGCTTTTTTCATACTTGTTTGAGAATGATCCATTGTTGTTTCAAATACCAATTTAACTCTAACTTTATATCTTTTTCTTTTCATAATTTTCCTCCTTAATATGTAGAAAGCCAAAGTAAAAATACTCTGGCTTTAATATCTTTAATTTTCTTCTTTTATATTTAGACTGATATTTTTCTCAATACCCTCAGTATGGGATTTCATCAAATTGTTGAATTGCTAAATCAACATCACAGGAATTTCACCTCCCCGAGGTTCTCTCCGGGCTGCCCCCATTGCTTGTATCTGTGGCTAGGCAGGAGTATCTTTAATACTACTATTTGTCTTTGCAAATTAGGTGCTACCTAATTTTATGGTCAAGCATTTTATCGTCAAGCGTACTTACCAATGTGCTATCAATAGTAGGAATGTATCTGATGAATGTTTATCAAATTTTCAAAGAACACACCCTGCACCAAAAAAGGAACAGGAGAAAGAGATTTATTCCCTTTCACCTGTTTCCTCACTTAAACGCAAAATAACAACCCTAAACTTTTATTTTTTTAAAATTTCTTTCAATTTTATTCTTGCAAGGTTTAAACTCTTATTTACTGCTTGTTGTGTTGTATTTTCTTCTTTTGCAATTTGATACTCATTCTTATCATCAAAATAATATTTTTTTATTCTTTGCTTTTGAACTTCTGGTAACATTTCTATTGCACTTTTTAATTCTTCAAATGTAGTTTTTCTAATAATCTCATCTTCTAAACTTAAAGGCTTGTCCATTGCACGACTATTCATATTGTTTTCAAATATTTCTGAATGCTCAATATGTCTGTCATATTCATTCAATTCAGATAAATCCTCTAATTCAAATTTATCAAATGCTTTATATATTTTTCTTGATACTTCAACTTCGTGTTTTACTCCTCTGCCATCTTTAAAAGTAATAGTATATATATTTTTTTCTTCACAATAATTTAGTGTATAAGGATTATCCTTACATTTTCTTCTTTTTGGGCGTTCTGTCATCTTTCTTTCCTCCTATCAATTTCAAATTTTTCAACTCAAAATTGATAGTTGGTGGACTTCTACACCTATATAGACCCGTAGTATTTACGCAACAAAAAAAGCCGAATGTATCCCTAACAAATACGGGATTACATCCGGCTTTCATATATATAACATTTAATTCTACAATTTCTTTAATGTAGTATTTTCTCACAATCATAGGCATATCCTCACTAACAGATCAATGCCTATCTTGGATATCATTAGTACAAATAAATACTACTTAAAAATTGTACTTATCTCATTGTTTAAAAAAAAGCAGCAAACTATCTTTTATAGAAAATTTACTGCTCAATCATTCCTATATGTTTTTTATTTAATTTTAATCACTTACTCTTTCTATTTATATTTGGCATTGTCAAACCCATTATACGACACATTTTTCACGAATTTTGTCAGAATTTGGCAGAAATGAAAAAAATGTCATATTTTTTTCATATTATTTACAAATTTAATAAAAAATAGTCTATTTCCCCTAGAAAAATAATAATAGCCCAAGTTAATGGAATAATATTACTGGGTGAAACTAAATGATTATTAAAAATTTAAGAGAAAGTAGAGAGATTTTAGATATAAAACAAAAAGATGTAGCAGATTTATTTTCTGTTAATTTTACTACTGTGTCTGGTTGGGAAACAGGAAAAGATACTATCCCTCTAAAAAGGTTAATTGAATATGCAAATCACTTCAATTATAGTTTAGATTATTTATTTGGTATTACACGATATAACGATTCAAGTTATTTACCACTAGAAATAGATTTGGATATAATCGCAAAGAACTTAAAATTATTAAGAAAACAACATAAATTAACACAAGAAGATGTGGCTAAGAAAATAAATACTACACAAGCCTCTTATGCACATTATGAAAATGCAGTTAATCTAATACCAACTGCATTCTTATATAATTTAACATATATAAACCTTTCTCTATTGACTCATTATTAGGTAGAAAAAAGCAATAAATCGTTAAGACTTATTGCTTTTCTATTGTTTCAAATTTTAATTTTTTTAATACTTTTGGGAAAACCTCTCTTACTTTATCTTCATCTAATACTTTCTGAATATGTTCATTAAATCCATAAGATATAAATTTATCTCTATCATTAGATACTGTTAGTACAATAACAGGTGTATCAAAATCTTCTATTTCTTTCAGTTCGTCTAATAATTGATAACTTCTATTGATTTTAGACTTATGAATACTACCATAATATTCATTATTTGAAATGATTAGATCATAGTGCATAAAGTTTTTTACTCTTTCTATTACATCTTCGGCAGTTTCTACTACATCTACATCAAAGCCCATTTTCATTAAAACTCCACAAGTATTTCTAGCAGAAAAAGAGTCATAATCTCCTACTAAAATTTTAGGTATCTTTTTACCAACAACTCTATATTGATGTTCTTTACTGATAGTCATTTTTTCAATGCCAACACTTTTAATTTCTTTGTCATAATCTATTCTTTCTAACTCTCTTTTATAGATATCTCTTAATTCAACTTCTTTATTTAATCGTTCTATTTCTTTGTTTAATTCTTCCATTTTCATTTTTGTTTTCTCAACATAATCTGATATAAAGCAAAAACAAATTATAATAAACACACCTAATCCCACTACTACAAATTCCATTTTTATTCCACTCCTTAATATATAATATTCTCTTTTATCTTATATCTATCTTTTAATATTTCCCTAGCCTTATTATAAATTTCAGTTTTATAATTTTTTATTTCTCTATAATCATCTAAACACATAACAATTTCATCAAATATTTCTTTACTAGGTACTGAATATAATTCTTCCAAATAATAATTTTTATAACATTCATAAGCAAATAAAGTTGCTGCTACTAAAATAAGTTCTTCTTTTCTAATTTCATCATTTAACATCATATTATCGTATAATCTTTTAACTTCAATAAAATCATTGTTTGATAATAATATTTCGTTTTTTAAATCAGTATTTAAATTGTAATAACTTTTTAATTCATCACCACTATCTGGTGGAAGTTTTTTAATAACTCTTTGAAAACTATCACGCTCACCTTCAAATAGTAATTCAATATTACAATAATACTTGTCAGGACTTACCCTTACACCTCTTTCTACTTTTTTTGTCACTTCTTCTCTTATAGTCATTTTCTCAATGCCATTAGTTATTGTAATCATTATTCCTCCTATTTAATCTATTTCCCCAAGTCGTTTTTAAAAAAAAGACAGTACACCTATATATCAAATGTACTGCTTAATAGACAATTTATATTATAACACCCTTTATTTTAAAAGTCAACCGATATCGGCGCACAATTTCAGCAGATATCTGCTACAATTTTATTGATTGTAGGAGGTGTTTATATATGTTATTTAAACAAGCATTGAGTCAACGCATTTTTGAATTATGCAATAAATATAATTACACCCCTAACAGACTTGCTGAATTATCTGCAATCGCCCCATCAACATTAAGAGCATTATTGGCGAATAAAGTAGATAATCCTAGTTCATACATTGTATATAAAATATGTAGAACATTCAAGATTACTCTGTCAGAGTTTTATGATTCAAAATTGTTTGACGCAGATAAACTAGAAGATTAAAGACTATTCTCACGAATAGTCTTTATCTTTTTTTATTCATTATCGTTTTGATACATAACAATTTGGTCTTTTAAATTGTTAATTTCTTCTTGATATTCCCACTCTTTTTCAGCATACTCATCAATTTTCTGTTCTAATTCATTTATTCTGCTTTCATAAGAGTTAATCATATTTTGTGTCTGAACTTCAATATCTGTGTAATCTTTATAGTTTCTCTTTAATATTTCAATATTTTCCTTTGTTGTATATACTTTCACATCTTTAAGATGATTATTTATTGAAACTATCTTTTTATCATTAAATTTATTTATTACTTCTTTTACTAATTTAATTGGGTTATCACAACTTCCCCACATATGAAATACATTGTCAGATAATTCAGAATGATTTATTTCGCAATATTTATTTATAGTATATTCTATTTTAATATTGTTGTTATTAGATTCAATATATTCTACTTCTGGATAATGATAACCAAATATCAAATCATTTTTCATATCTATTTCCATATATTCTGTTTTTAAAATTTCTTTATCATTTTCTATATATTCAAAATTCAATGTTCCCACTAGAATTAAACCACAACCAATACCAAACATAATAAGAGATATAACAAATGACCATATCATTTTCTTTTTATCATTTTTTCTATTAAATACAAAATTTAATAAAAGTAATATCAATACTATATTTATAATTGCAGCAGATATTATCGCTACTAATAAGCCTATAAAAAATATACCTGTTTTAATTGTTAAAAATGAAATTATAAATGCAATAAACAAACATATTAAAGTCACAAACAATATTATTGAAAAGCATAGCGTAAAGAACTTAATAATTCCAACTATACCTTTAAATAATCCATTTATGAACTTATATTCACTATGTTTTGGATCTCTTATAATAATTTTATCTTCGTTCTTTTTAAATAGTATCTTATTCTTTTTATCTATTTTTTCATCTTTATCTGAACTATTTAAAATCTTGTCATCTTCATTTTTTTCTTCTTGTTCTACTACTTCTTTTTTTATTTTTTCATAATAATCTAAATATCTCGTTTTATAGATATGTACCATTATTATAACCGAACTCATAATAGCGAATATTCCATATACTAAATGAAGTATTGAATGTAAAATATAATATAACTTATCTGGTATAACTCCAAATATTCCAGATAGTAAATCTTGTCCCAATGTTCCAATAATTAAACAAACTACTAATAATACTGTCCCTATAACAATTTGTTCAAATAAACATTTACATTTACTTTTAAAACTCATATTACTAAACATATTTATAGTGTTTGTAATAAAATTTAAAAAGTCATCTACATATTTATTTAAGTTCTTTTTACTTTCTTCTTCCCCCTTTACTTCTCTAATATCTTTATGTAATAAATCATCTATATTCAAATTGAATTTTTCACATAAAGTAATAATTTTATCCATCTCTGGATATGCAACTGCTGATTCCCACTTTGATATTGCTTGTCTTGAAACTCCAAGTTCATCAGCAAGTTGTTCTTGTGAAAGATTATTATCTTTTCTAATTTTTTTTAAATTTTCAGAAAACTTATTATTCATTTTCTTCTACCTCCTTTTCGCTTATATTTTATAATTTTCTACCGGTAGCAGACCACCACTTTTAGGTTGTTTTTTGTTGAAAGTTGGTTGCAAAATAAATTTTATACATATTATACCATAAAAAAGCAAATCATTTATGATCTGCTTTTGAATTATAATAATTATTTATTAAAATATAATTTTGTTTGTTGTTCAATATCTAACTTTAATCTTTCTATTGTTCCATCAGTATGAACATCATCCATATCATTTATTACACTATCTGGAAATATATTTTTCATATCAACAGAATAATAACTTCCATCTCTCGGTATTCTTGAATCAGTCACAGTAAATTTACCATCAATACTTTTTACAACAAACTTATATGGAATAGATGAGCCACTATCTTGTTTTATTTCATCATTTTCTAAATAATGTTTTTCTTCTAATACCCAAGCATATATATTATAATGTTTATCTCTTTCTTTTTCCTCAATTAAATATACTCTCATACTAGCAAATGTTTTTTCATTTTCGTGGTGTGTTGGCTCACTATCACCCTTTTCAATTAGATAATCCATTATTGCAAGTTCTATTTCTTCTTCTTTTAAATCAATAGGCGGCACATACGAATAACCCCAAGTGCTAAATACAACAGGTTTATTATTTCTCATTCTGTTTATATCAATGCCATACATTACCATAAGCATTACTATAAACATTAAAATTATTGATATAGTAATAATAAAAATCTTTTTAGTTTTCCTAATCTTTTTATCTGTGTAATCTATTGTATTGATAATATTTTCTTCCAATTTTTCTTGATAATCTTTTTTATCTAATCTTGCACCACTTAATAATTCATTTATTGAAACATCTAATATTTCACATAATGGTGGTAGTAATGATAAGTCTGGCATTCCTCTGCCATTTTCCCATTTTGAAATTGCTCTATCTGTAATACCTAATTTGTTTGCCAAATCAATTTGAGTCATCTTTTTTTCTTTACGAAGTTCTGTTATAAATCTTCCTATTTTTTCTTGATTCATGCATATCTCCCCTTTCGTAAATAAATTATAATATAAAAATTATAAAAATACACCAAACGAACCGTAGAGTTTAATAAAGTTTTTCAAATAATACATATTCATTGTTATATAACAAAACTATACTTTTATCAGTTTTATCATATACTTCTGCATTTTTAATTTCTTCTCTATTTGTTTCATTATCAAATTTAGGAACATAATTGCTATCAATAACTTTATCTATAACTCCTATTTTTTCTGTTCCTCCTGCATAATCTATTATTGCATTTGATTTCCCATATAACACTCCATCAAATTGAACTAGAATTTCCGTTGAAGCGTGTTGAACTTTTTTTAAGGTAGAAACTAATTGATATCCACCAGATTTATCATTTACTTTAACCCATATTCCTTTTTCATTTTTTTCTAATACTTTTGTATATCCTTTTCCACCTGTATAGAAAAATATTTCATCTACATTGTTATCAAGTTGTATTTCAAAAGTATCTTTTGCACCTAATTTAGAATTGATGCCAAATGTTGAATAAAAAGTATAATAGTAGTTCATACTTCCACTTGTTTGTTTCATTTTTCTTATATATCCTGCACTACTAGAAACTCCAACTTTAATAGTCATTTGATTACATTTTTCATCAACACTAAATTCTTTTAAGAATACATCAGTTCTAGCGCCACCTGTTAATAAAAATAATCCTATAACTATTGCTAAAACTAAAACAATGCTACTTATAATAATAATTTTCTTCTTTTTCATATTATTTAATCTCCTCATAACTTACTTTTAAATCACTTGTAATATTTATCTCATATATTATTGTTTTCACTAATTCACTTGTTTTGCTGTCATACACCTCAAATGTTAATGTTGTTTTTCCTTCTTTTTTAGGAATTAAAAATACTTCTTGTGAAAGTTCTGATAAACCTTGTTCAGATGTACCCCAACCAATTTCTAAAATACTTTCATCACCTATTTTATCATTGCTAATATATACACTTCCTTGTATATGTAATTCTATTTTATCGTATTTTTCTTTTTCTATAAATTCCAATCCTGCTCTTTTAAATCTATCAATAGAAATAATATAATCAGTTGGATTATTATTTAATAAATCTTTTACTAAATACTTTTCACCATCATTTATTCTCGCATATACATAATCACTTTTTATACAACTAAAATAATACTCATATAATTCATTTTCATAAAACTTTTCTAATGCAGTATCACAAGTTTCAGATTCATCAATTATTTCAAGTTTATAATTTCTTTTAGACATCCAATCATCTAAATTATCATCATAATATCTTGTACCTACTTTATATAAACCAAAACATAGAACTACAATAACTACTATTGGTGCTAAAACACATAATAATTTTTTCTTATTTATCTTATTCTTCTCTAACAAAAAGATATTGTTAATAAGATTTTTTATATCTTTTATGTTTAATATTTTGTACATTATAAATGCACCTAATGTATTTAAAATTACATCATCAATATCACAACTTCCAGAGAAAGTTATAAATTGAATCAACTCTATTCCTACTGTAATACATAATATTGTAATTAAAAATCTTTTTGTATTATTTACTTTCTTAAATAGTAAAGGTATAAATAATGCAAATGGCATTAAGCATACAATATTACCTAATAAGTTCACAAATATTGTAGAAGTATCTAATAATGAAGTAAATATATCTTTTGTATATCCAATTATTGTTTTAAAAGGTATTAAATTAACTGAACTTTCTATATAATATCCAAAATATTTACTAAACCCTTCTTGCGTCCAATTAAATATATTAAATCCATTTCTTCCCCACATTGGGTCAAATAATGTTAATGTAATTAGCAATACGCAATATAATAGAAAAAATATCCATAAGTTTATTTTCATAGGCTTATTATCTTTTCTATATTTTGATAATAATAATCCTCCTAAATACAAAAATAAACAACTGCCACAAAGAAGAAATAATCTTCCAAAAGTGGACATAAACCTATTTGAACTCATTTCTATAAACAAATAATAAAGTAAAAATACTATTGCAGCAATATAAAATATTATTGAAATAACTTTCTTTTTCATAAATAATTATCCTCCTAACTTATTCTATAATGTCCTATTATATCTTCTCTATTTTCTAATATATCTTCTTCATAGTAAACTTGATAAGGATTTGCGTGATGAATTACAAATGGGATACCATTTTTGTTTCTCATATCTGATACTATTCCAATATGTTTTTTAAATACTACAATATCGCCACCTTGCCATTCCTCAATTTTGTTAATGTCAGTAGTTAAAACTATTGCAGTATTTTTAAAATACACATCTAAATTTATTACTCGTCTAAAATCAATATTTTTATCAATCGTTTCAATATTATATAATTCTCTATTATCTTTAACGTGTTTGTAAAGCAAATCCATTAAATCATAACCTGCGTCACGGAGTCCAAACGCAACTACATCAGTACATACTCCAAATTCATCATCTGGATATCCTGTTGCATAATATTTACTTTTATACTTTGGATTAGAAGAAATGTATTTTCTTACATTATTTAATATATCTGTTTGGTCATCTATTCCATCATTATCTTTATCAATTTCACTTTTATATGTTGTAATATTAAAATCTTTATTACTATACTTTTTATGCGGAATATAATTTAATTCATATAAAATACTAACAATGAAACTGAAAATCAAAACTATAATTATACTTAATATAATAATTATCTTTTTTTTCATATTTACTCACTTTCATATTCTTTATCATTAGTAGCATTACCATTACCACTAACAGGTATTGTTTCGCCCAAATATGTAGGCTCTGGCTTAAATAAACATTTAACAAAATCTTTATTTCTTGCTAAAATTTCTCTTAATTCTCTATACATTGCACCAACATATTGTCTTGAGTCTGCGCCTACACCATAAGCCTCTATTCCTAAACTATTTGCTATATGTAATGCTCTATATAAATGATATTTTTGCGTTACAATTACTATTTTATCTGCCTCAAATATTTCTTTTGCCCTATATATACTTTCATAAGTTGAAAAACCAGCGTGATCCATAAATATATTCTCAGATGGAACTCCTTTTTCTATTGCAAATTCTTTCATTATATTTACTTCATCATATTCTTCTCTACCGTGGTCACCACTCATTATAATTTTAGTTGATACATTATTATTATATAATTCAATTCCTTGTAATAATCTATCTTCTAACATAGGACTAGGCTTATCACCCCAAATACCTGCACCTAAAATAATTATACAGTCTATATCTTCAAGATTAGACGATTCTTCTACTGATATTATCTGATTTTTAGTAGAACTTTTTATATATCCATTTATTCCTAAAACTACTAATACTAATACCAATAATATAACCGACAATATAAAAACAATTTTCTTTATTTTAATCATTTAATCCTCCGATTACTTTCAACAATTAACGATTAAATCTGTCAAAAATATTATATCATTAAATCAAAAAATAATCTATATCCCCAACAAAAAAAGCAAATCATTTATGATCTGCTCGTTAAATTGTAATTTGTTACTCTAAACTATCTATATATGGTATCAAATAATTATTTATTAACTCTGTTCTAATTTTAGGATTATAAACTAATGAACAAGTACAGCATATTACAATGTTTTTTTCTGGTATTACTGCGATAAGTGAACCACCAACACCATTAGCACAATAAGAATCATATTTTCCTGTGTTATATTCTTTTGTGATAATTTTCATCGTTTGATTTTTTGGATATATCCACCATAAGTAACCATAATTTTTTTCTCGTTCTTTTGTCATTTCTTTAATCCATTGTTCTGATACAATTCGTTTTCCTTTATAAATTCCTTTATTGAGAACTAATAATCCAATTCGTGCAAACTCATCTGTAGTTAAACACAACCCCCAGCCAGTAATATAATACCCACTTGGATCGTGTACCCAACCTCTATTGTTTCTTGATTTATAAAATTCTGCTTGTGATTCTTTGTCGTGTATTTCTACATCAGGAAGATTTAAAATATCTAAATAATTAAATAAATTGTTTTGAGCGAAATCTTTTAAACTCATATTCGTTGCTTTAGTTAATATGTTAGATAAGATTTGAATACCAACAGTAGAATAGTGAAAATGTTCTCCGATGTTTTCTTTGCCACCAATTAATTCAAGTATTTTTTCACCCCAATTTTGACTTGTAAATACTTTTGTATATGGCTCATATTTAAATTTATAAGGAACTCTCATTGTTAAAAAATCTTCTATAGTAATATCTTTTAATTGTTCTTGATTTCTTTTCAATTCGTATTCAGGAAAGAAATCTAAAATTTTTTGATTAACACTTTTGATATAACCTTTATCTATTGCTATTCCTATTAAAATTGAAACAACACTTTTTGCTATAGAAAAAGTATGAACTGATTCATCTTGTGATGATTCATTAAAATATTCTTCATATACCTTTGTATTGTCTTTATATGCTACTATACCAAGAGTATTATTATATTCTTCGTAAACAACTTTTTTTATTTCATCTTTCATTTATTTCAACTCCTTAATAAATTATAGATATATTATATCAGAAAAAAGTAAATTCTTTTACAGATTTACTTGTATTAATCTTGTGATTTAAAAGGATGTTTTAATTTTTCCTTTAGTGATAATGAAATAATATTCATAGATATATTATAAATTTCTTCAGCTTTTTCTTCATTAACACTTAATTTATCAATTAGTTCATTTATAATATTTTGTTTATTTTTATTACCTAACAAGAAGTTATTTTCTAATACACCATTAATAATTAAACATTTTTCTTTACTTAATTTAGTTTTATTTTGAATTGTATTGATAAATTCATCTTTATTTATTTTCTTCATTATACATTTTTCCCTTTGAATCTTTTTGAATTTCGTAACCATATTCAAAAATGTATGACATACTAAATATAATTAATATTTCTAATATACTCATTAATTCAAATGGACTATCTGTTTGAGATAAACCTAAAAGAGAATTAAATAACGATCCGGATATTGGTGTAATGATAATTAATGCTATCATTAAATAAGATATTTTTTTAATAAAATTTACATTATCCAAAGTAAATGGTGTATTATTATTTTTTATGTTATTAAATAGTTTTTCTACATATCTTAATACAATTATCATAATAACTATATCTATTATAAGAAATAATAAACCAGCTTCAATATATCCAATTATTTCAAAATTAGAATTGTTATTAAATATTTCTATAACTTCATTTTCTTGCATATCAGTATCAAATTCGCCAACTATAATATCGTGTATTTCTATTTTATTCTTATCAATTATTTTAATATTATCTGTTTTAAATGTTATCTCATTATCTTTAATTTCTACATTATTTACAACATAAGGAACTAAAATCATAGCAAGTATGATAAACGGTATTGCTACTTTTAATACAATTCCTCCAATTTTTCCTATTAATCCAATTACATTACTTAATGTTTTTACTTGTTTTTGTTTCTTGTCATTAAACTTAACTACATTCATAATTATTTCTTTGTCTAATGAATTTATATCGCTCATATCAGTATGAACTAGATCATTTATTTTACAATTAAAGATTTTACATAATTCTAAAATGTTATTCATTTCTGGATATGCTTCACCATTTTCCCATTTAGATACCGACTGTCTTGATACATTCATTTTTTCAGCTAGTTGTTCTTGCGACATCTTTTTGTTTTTTCTAATTAATTTTAAATTATCACCAAACTTCATTAGACTTGCTCCTTTCATACATCAAGTATATATTAATATAGATATTTTTAATATCAACTTTTAGTTGCGTTTGTATTTTATAATAAGAATATTACATAAATATATAGCATAAAACAGCAGTTTTTTTGCTTTAACCATTAAATTGTAATTTAGCGAATAGTAACTTAATTTTCTTTTTTATTAAACATATGGCGTACTTTATCTATTCGATTATTTGGTCTACGTGATTGAATAACTGGTTCACAAGTAGCAATTTGATAACCTTTTAATTCTGTCAAAAAAA
>JAGAIU010000004.1 GCA_017626395.1 Clostridia bacterium
AAAGGTTATACAAAGTATTTCTGAAGATTTAGCTTTTCCTTGATTAATAATATTAGCTATCCTTTTTGATAATACATCAGTTTTACCTGTTCCTGCAGAAGCTAATAAAAGAATATTCTTATCAAGCTCATTAACGACTTCCTTTTGCTTAGCATTTAATATCATATTTTCACTCCATTCATATGAGTTTTACCTTATACTAATTTTATACTACATTTTGAACATATATTCTATATTTAAATATAAAACTATTTTTTATAACAAAAGCCTTCTAGCAATTTCTTACTAAAAGTTTTTTGATATATATTTATTTCAGACGAATTATCTACTAAATGAAAATCTCAAATCTTTTAGGATGTGATATGTATTATAAAACAGCAGGTGTTTCAGCAAAAGAATACCGATGTTTAACTGATATTTTTTCAAAAGAAGAACTAGAAAAAGTAGCTAATATTGTTTGGTATTAAAAAATAATTCTTGACTAAATTTACCTATATCTGTACAATATAATCGTTCATCGGAGGGTGTAATAATTTTCTTTAAGAAATTTGCGCTGGATAAGATGGTAAGCGAAAGCTTACTAGCTTATCCAGCTTTTTTGTTTTAAAGAAAAAAATATTATATACACAAAATTAAATATTTATAGGAGGATATTAACTATGAGTAATTTAACGAAAGGTAAAATCAGTACAACACTATTAAAATTTGCAATCCCAGTTTTATTTGCAAGCTTATTACAAGCATTATATGGAGCTGCCGACTTATTTGTTGTTGGTCAATTCTCAGATTCGGCTGCAGTTTCAGCTGTAGCTATTGGTAGTCAGGTAATGCAAACTATAACTGGTATAATTTGGTCTTATGTCAATATTTTGGACACAAAAAGTCAAACTTTTTTATGCTGCACTTCTAGCTAATAATTCACATTGATCTGGAGTCATGTAATTAATAGAAGAGTGTAGCCTTTTTCTGTTATACCAACCTTCAATATATTTAAAAATAGCCATATTAGCTTCTTCGAAGGTACGGTATGTATTTCTATATATTTCTTCCTTTTTTATTAATGAATGAAAAGATTCTATACAAGCATTATCATATGGACAACCTTTTTTACTAAACGATTGTATAATATTAAACTCTTTGCATAGCTCCCTTAAATCATTGCTAGTGTATTGAGAGCCTAAATCGCTATGAAATATTAATTGCTTATTCTTATCGGGAGATTGGCTGTAATAAGCATTTTTTAAGGCTTTAACAACTAAATCATTAGTCATTCTCTGACCGAAAGCGTAGCCAATTATTTTTTTAGAATATAAGTCTAGAACTGAAGCTAAATAGCACCAACCATCTTTGATAGTATAAATATATGTAATATCTCCTACCCATTTTTCGTTAATAGAAGTAGTAGTAAAATCTCTTTTCAAAACGTTTTCTAAATCTTCTGCTACCTTTTTACTTGAATGAGGTTTGTATTTTTTTACAGTTACTGCACAAAGGCCAAGTTCAGTCATTCGTCTTTGAACTCGCTTCAATGATACATTGAATCCTTCTATACCAAGTATATGATGAATCCTAGGAGCACCATATATGCCTTTATTCTCTTTATATATCCTTTTAATAGCTGATTTTAATTCCTCATTTTCTAATTCTCTTGCAGATTTAGTTTTATCAAAAGATTTATAATATGTGCTTCTGGCTACGCCTAGAACGGTACACATAGTCTTAATATCATGTTTGTTTTTATTGCTATTTATAAATTCTATTAATTCATCTAATTTCTTGTTGCAAATATGGCCATAGCTTTTTTTAATATTTCATTTTCCTCTTTAATTCTTGCCATTTCTTTTTTTAAAGCCTTAACTTCCTTTAATGTCATAACTTCATTTTCATCTACTTTAATTTCTTTTACATCTTTAACCCAGCCGTTAATTGTTGATTTTGCAATGCCATATTCGCTACTTAGCTCTGCTAAGCTCATTCCTGACTTAAATAATTCTACTATCATATCTTTATATTCTTGATCGTATCTTCTGCCCTTTCCCATAATGGACACATCCTTTCTTAACTAAATATTATTTTACTTAGTTCGATTTAATGTGTCCACTACTTTATACTAACACCAGAATGATTGTGCTACTATAACAATTGATGAATATAAAAATAATTTAAAAACGTTAGTTAATAAAATTAGAGAAATGGGTGCTATTCCAATAATTCAAACTATAAATACAACAAATGGATCTAGAGAAGAGCAATTACCGATATTTATGGAAGGGGCAAGAGCTGTAGCTAATGAGTTAGATGTATTTTTAATAGACCATAATAAGTATTGGAGTGATTTGGGAAAAAGCGTTACAAATGCGTGGTTAGGAGATGCTATTCATCCCAATGAAAAGGGACATCTAGAGATTGCTAAGCTTATATTTAGAGAGCTTCAATTAGATACAGATGATAGTTATACTCAAAATTTATCTTATCCATTGGCTGGAAATGGTACTGCAAAACCTGTATTAGATACGGTAAGAAAAAAATATCCAGAGTATTCAAATATTGAAAATAAAGAACCTGTTGTTTCAT
>JAGAIU010000038.1 GCA_017626395.1 Clostridia bacterium
ATCAAATAAAAGAAGACATGATGTCAGATCAAATAACAATAAAAGAATATATAGATCCTTTTAAAGGATAGCGAGTAATGAGCCGCGGTTGTCGTCATAAGATACCTCTTAAGAGGTGGCTCGTGATAGTCCCTTATAGGGTGCAAAGAAAAACTACGGGTTATACCCGTAGTTTTTTATTGTTTATATATCTTTTTGTAGAATATTTTCAATTTGATTAAAGTTGGAACTATAACAATTTCAATTTTAGTATTATTAATATATGTGCAGTAAAATAACAAAAACAATAAAAAACAGATAAACTCTCAAAAAAATTTATCTTTTTAATAACTATTTATGATATGTTTCATTATTTAATATTTTAAATGCTCTAAAAATCTGTTCTAGTAAGAATACACGTATTAATTGGTGAGGGAAAGTCATTTTAGAAAAGCATATTTTGTCATTACTTAAGCTTAATAATTCTTGACTCATACCAAGACTACCACCAATAACAAATATAATAGTGGAACTACTATAAGTTTGAATATTATCTATTTTTTCAGCAAATTCTTCTGAAGAATATTGTTTTCCTTTTAAATCTAATAATATAACATTAGAATTAGGGTATTTTTTTATTTTCTCAATCAACTTATTAGATTCAGATATTTTAATTTGTTCTTCAATAGCAGGTGATGCATTTTGAGGAATTTTATCATCATCTAATTCAATTATTTCTAATTTAGCATATTTAGAAATTCTTTTTTCATATTCTTCAATTAATTCTTTTAATGATTTCTCTCTAATTTTTCCAACACATAATACTTTAATATTTAACATATTATATACTCCTCACTAGATAATGTTTTAGAAGCAAAATTTAATTCTACTTGAGTAGGATCTATACCGTTTTGAGATAGGATAGACTCTATAGTTTGTTTTGCAAGTTCTTGATTGTTATTATTCTCACTTAAGTGAGCAAATAAGAATCTGTTATGACCTTGTTTAGCAAGTTGTGCTACAGCATGTCCACAAGCATCGTTAGATAGGTGTCCTGTAACACTTTTAATACGTCTTTTTAAAAGGAAAGGATATTTACCAAACTCTAACATTGCTTCATCATAATTGGATTCTAAGATAGTGTAGTCGCTATCTGCAAGGTTATCCATTACATCATTAGATACATATCCTAAATCTGTAGCAAATGTAATGATTGAAGTATCATCGCTTAATTTATATCCACAAGGCATCGCAGCATCGTGAGATGTTTCAAATGGATAAATTGTTATATCTTTAATTTTAAAAGGAGAATCATAATGTATAGGAATAATATTTGATGGAATATTTTTGCTATCCATTTCTTCTTTTAAAAATTTAGCAGTATCGCCACATGCATATATAGGGATATCATTTTTTCTACATATAAGAGGTAAGCCTTTGATGTGGTCTGAATGTTCGTGTGTAATTAATATAGCATCTATATCTTTAATAGTAAGCCCAATACTTTTAAGGCCATCATTAATTGCTTTATAGCTAACACCAACATCAATTAAAATATTAGTACTAGAAGAGGCAATATGAAACATATTGCCTGAACTAGAACTATATAAAGGATGTACACTAAACATTATTATTTGTCATCCTCAGTTTTAACGTAATCTATTTGAGCACCTAACTTAGCAAATTTACCAACTATATCTTCATAACCTCTTAATATGTGATGTATATCATAAACTTCAGTTTCGCCTTCTGCAACAAGCCCTGCAATAATCATAGCAGCACCAGCTCTTAAGTCATGAGCTTTAACTGGAGCAGCATATAATTTTTCTACACCTTTAAATATAGCTGTAGAGCCATGAGCATTAATATCTGCACCCATTTTTGCAAGTTCATCTGTATATTGGAATCTAGATTCCCAAATTGTCTCAACTATTGTTCCTGTTGAATCTCCAAGAGTAAGTAGAAGAGAAGTTTGAGGTTGCATATCTGTTGGGAAACCAGGATAAGGCATAGTTTTTATACTAATAGAAGTAGGTCTTTTATCCATAGTAACTCTAATATCTGATTCAAATTCTTCTACAGTAGCACCAGCTTCAATAAGCTTAGCTGTAATAGGTTCCATATGCTTTGGAATACAGTTTTTAATTAATACATCACCTTTAGTTACTGCAGCAGCAACCATAAATGTTCCTGTTTCTATTTGGTCAGGTATAATAGAGTAAGGAGATTTTTGTTTTAATTCTTTTACACCAGTAATTTTAATTGTATCTGTACCAGCACCTTTAATTTTAGCTCCCATTGAATTTAAGAAGTTAGCTAAATCTACAATATGAGGTTCTTTAGCAACATTCTCAAGTGTAGTAGTTCCTTCTGCTAAAATAGCAGCAAGTATTGCATTCATTGTAGAACCAACTGATACAACATCAAAGAAGATATTAGTGCCTTTTAGTTGTTCTGTTTTTGAAGTATATACATTACCGTTACGAACTATAACTTTAGCACCTAATTTTTTAAATGCTTTAATATGTTGGTCGATAGGTCTTGCTCCAAGTTTACAACCACCAGGAAGGCCGATTTGAACTTTATCAAATCTACCAATTAAAGCTCCTATTAAATAATATGAAGCTCTAAATTTACTAGTTAGCTCGTAAGAAGCAATAGCAGAATTAACTTCAGAGTTATCTATTATTAATTCATTTTTAGATACATATTCTATTTTAGATCCCAAAGATTCTAATATTTTGCAATAAGCACGAATATCGCTAATGTCTGGGACATTTTCTAAATGACATTTTCCTTTTACTAAAAGGGTTGCAGGTAGAATAGCTACAGCTGCGTTTTTTGCACCACTAATTGTTACTTCGCCTTGTAGACGACATGGGCCATGGACAACAAATTTTTCCATATATATTTCCTCCAATCCATAATTTTAATAATGATATTATTAAGTCAACAATGAGTATACCATAGAAAAACAAAAAAAACAATAATTTTACAATTTATATTTTTTCTTGAAGGAATTTAGGTAGCATCCAATATTATTTGTAAAAGAGGATAGAGTGTTCTCAACACAGGCTAAATCTGAAATAAAAGAGAGTTGTTTGCCTGTCATATAATGAGAATTACCTAAAGGAAGCTTTACATTACCTGCACATAAAAAATTCTTTAAAAATTTTCTTGGATTAATAGTATTTATATGTATCACCTCCTATAATATTATATGAAAAATTTAAATATTAGACATTAAAGTTACAAAATAATGTAAACTAAAGCAGATATACATACGATAAATTTAGTTATTGAAGAAAAAAGTTGTAAAAATCTTCAAAAAAACTTGTATTTTTAGAACAACTATGTTAAAATATCAAAGTAATGATTTGAAATACTAGTGATAGGGAAGGTGAAAAGAATGAAAAAAGATATACAACCAAATTACGGAAAATCTACAATTAGATGTGTTTGCGGTAATGTTATTGAAACTGGTTCTATAAAAGAAGAAATGAGAGTTGATACATGTAGTGCATGTCATCCATTCTTCACTGGTCAAAAACAAGCAATATCTAGTCAAGGTAGAGCTGCTAAATTCATGGAAAAATATGGAATTAAACAAAAATAGTAGTGTAAATAAATTAGAGTACCTTAAATGGTACTCTTTTTTTATTATTTCTGATATAATATAAAATGTATATATAAAAAGGAGATAATATGAAAAATAAGAAAATTAAAGTTGGAGGAGTAGCTCTATTTAATGGAATAATGTTTAGCTCTGAATATAGACAAGCAGTAGTTCAAAAAAATGGAGATAAAATAAAGTGCAGAACAAGTGAATATAGAAAAGATAAAAACTTATTATCTAAAATACCAATATTAAGAGGTATTTTAGGTCTGTCTTCACAAGTAGGAAATGCAACACCTGAATTTGTATCTTCAAGTGGAGAAAAGCCAGATAGTAAAATTAATACTATACTAACATATTTATTAGTAATAATAGTAGTAATTGGTCTACCTATGTTTTGTTCATTAATTGTACCTCAAGCATATAGAAGCTTGGTACAAGCTATAATTGTTATATTAGAATTTACACTATATCTATTGGCAGCTAAATATACAAAAGAATTAGAAAAAGTATTTATGTATCATGGTGCCGAACATAAAGCAGTAAATGCATATGAAAATTTAGATGAAGAAGATATAACTATTGAGAATATACGTAAACAAAAAAGATTCCATAAAAGATGTGGTGGCAATTTTGTAGTATATCTAGTACTTTTAACAATAATAGCTATATTTGTTTTACCTATAGAAAATTTACTTTTAAAAGCAGTAGTTTTAATGCTTGTATCTGTATTAAATATAGGGATAGCATATGAGATAGTAAATATATTATCATTGCTTCCTAAATGCTTAGATTTTATCAATTATCCAGCAACACTAATACAATATTTTACAACTAAAGAACCTACAGATGATATGATTAAGCTTGCAATGTATGGTGTACTTGCAGCAGCTAGAGAGAAAAAAGAAATTGAAATATATAAGTATATAAATAGATATGTAAAACATAACTTAAAGGAACAAGAATATGACGTACAAGATATATATTCAATACTTGAATTTGTAACTAAAGTAGATAGAAATAGAATATATCTTCAAAAAGATACTATGTTATTAAATATTAACCAAGAAATACAAGCAGATACATTATTAGATAAATATTATAATGAAAAATATCCATTACAATATATAACGCATAAACAATACTTCTTTAAAGAACAATACTATGTAGATGAGAATGTATTAATACCAAGACAAGATAGTGAAATATTAGTAGAGAAAGCATTAGAATATATACAAGCAGAACAAATTACTAAAATAATAGATTTATGTACTGGTAGTGGTGCTCTTGGTATATCTATTGCTAAAAATGCTGTAACAGATGCAACAGTTGAACTTATAGATATATCACAAGGTGCTTTAGGTGTAGCAAATAGAAATATACATTCAAATGGTGTGTTTGGTAAAGTAATTACATTACATTCAAATTTACTTGAAGAAAAAATAAAACAAATAAATAATGTAGTAAATACAGAAAATACAGAAGATTTAATAGAAAATGCTAAATATGAAATGATAGTATCTAATCCACCATATATAAGAACGGAAGTAATTGCTTCATTACAAGAGGAAGTTCAAAAAGAACCACATCTTGCACTTGATGGTGGAAAAACAGGTATGGATTTTTATATTAGAATATTTAAAGAGGCAAAACAAGTATTAAGAAATAATGGATTATTAATACTTGAAATAGGATATGATCAATTAGAAGAAATAAAAGAATTAGTAAAGGAAAATAATGAATTTAAAATATTAGAAGCCGTAAAAGATTACGGCGGAAATGATAGGGTGGTAATATGTCGTTTTCAGGACAAGTAAGAGAAGAAATATTAGAATATTATAGTAAGAAAAGAGATCCTTATTTAATAAAAGCAGAAAGATTTGGAGAATATCTAACAGAAGCTCAATATAAAAATGACTTAATGGAAGATTTTAGTGACTATTTTGATATCTCTAATCTATCTGAGGAAGAAATTAAAACAGTAATAAAAGGTGTATTTCTTGCAAGTGGTTGTATAGTAGATCCTAATAGTGATTATAGATTTGAAGCAAGTTTTAAAAATAAAGCATGTGCAGAATACTTTTTAGATATACTTGCATTATTAGACTTTACACCCAAATTAGTTAAAAGAACAAAAGCTAGTGTATATGTAGTATATTTTAAAGAATCTGAACAAATATCATATATGTTAAGTTTACTTGAAGCTAATAGATGTATGTTAAAATTTGAGGAAATACGTGTAATAAAAGATGTAAATAATTCTAAAAATAGAATGAGTAATTGTGAGGTGGCAAATGCAGCTAAAGCAATTAATTCGGCATTAATACAACTTGATGCTATAAAAACAATAAGAGATAAGAAAAGGTTTTCTATGTTATCTGAAAAATTAAAATATACTGCCTCTTTAAGAGAACAGTATCCAACAGCAACTTTAGAAGAAATTGCATCTAAAACAGAAGGTAAAGATAAAATATCTAAATCTGGGCTAAAACATAGACTAGATAAACTAATACAAATAGCAGAAGATTTGAAGAATGATGAGTAGTTTAAATACTACTCATTTTTATTTTACGCTTTTTGTCACTATCCTTGAAATGGCAAAATCTTTATGATAGAATAAGAACAGACTTGAAGGAGTAATAATTATGAACAATGACATAGGAATATATATACATATACCATTTTGTCTTCAAAAGTGTTTTTATTGTGATTTCAACTCATATGCAAATAAGCAAGAATTAGTAGAAAAATACACATTTGCACTATGTAATGAAATACTTAAAAATGCTGAGATATTGAGTCAATATAAGATATCAACAATTTATATAGGTGGAGGTACACCATCATATATAGATTCTAAATATATAAAGCAAATACTAGATACATTACTTTTATTTGTAGATAAAGAATACTTAAAAGAAGTAACTATTGAGGTAAATCCTAATAGTGTAACAGAAGAAAAATTAAAAGTGTATAAAGAATCTGGAGTAAATAGATTAAGTATAGGACTACAATCTAACCATAACGATATATTAAAGAAAATAGGTAGAGCACATAAAATAGAAGAATTTGAAAAAGCTTTAGATTTAGCAAATAAAGTAGGATTTACTAATATATCTGCAGACTTAATATATCCATTACCAGATTTAGATTTAAATAGATTTAATGAGACATTAGATTATATACTAAATTTAAAAGATAAAAATATAAAACATATTTCTATATATAATTTAGAAATACATGAAAATACAAAACTTAAGTTTTTATTAGATGAAGGATATGTAACTTTAGTAGATGAAGATGAAGAATATGAAATGTATACTGCTTTAAATAAAAGATTTAAAGAGGCAGGATATAATAGATATGAAATATCAAATTATTCTATACAAGGATATGAATCTAATCATAATCTAAGATATTGGAATCAAAGCTTATATTTAGGATTTGGAGCAGGAGCTTCAAGTTTCTTTGGTGGCAGTAGATATAGAAATGAAAATAGTATAGAAAAATATATAAGTTATTTAGATAAAGGTATTAGTATTATAGCTGAAAAAGAAGATTTAGACTTACTTTCTCTTATGAAAGAATATGTAATGCTAGCTTTAAGAAAAATCGAAGGATTAGATGTAACTAATTTTAAAAGTAAATATAAAAAAGATGTATATGAACTATTCTCAGAAGAACTAAATAGCCTTATAAATGATGGTTTATTAGAAAAAGAAGGAAACTATATACATTTAACACAAAGAGGTCTTGAAGTGGCAAATTTAGTTTGGGAGAAATTTGTATGATAAGGCCCTTAAACAAAAGAATAGAAAAAGAGAAAGAAGACATTATAAGTGTATGGTATGATGCAGCAATATCTAGATTTAATTTCTTACCTTTAGATTACTTTAATAAAGAAAGTAAAGTTTTAAGAGATAACTTGGATTTACATGATACTCTAATATGTGAATACAACGACCAAATACTAGGTTTTATATCAATGATAGATAGTGAGTATATATCATACATATATGTTGATCCTATGTACCAAAATAAAAGAATAGGAACATCACTTATAGATATTTTAAAGGAACAAAAGAATGTATTAAAAGTAAAAGTATTTAAAGAGGCAAAGATTAGTGTTGCATTTTTCTTAAGTAAAGGTTTTAAATTTATAGATGAGAAAATAGATACAAATACTAATCAAAAAATATGTTATATGGAATGGACAAAAGGAGTAAATAATGGAAAAGTTTTTAATAATTGACGGAAATAGTATTTTAAATAGAGCGTTTTATGGATTAGCTGGTGCAAGAATGACTACTGCTAATGGACTACATACAAATGCTGTATTTGGATTTTTAAATATATATTATATGATTTGTGATAAATTCAATCCAGATTATGTGGCAGTAGCTTTTGATTTAAAAGCACCTACATTTAGACATAAAATGTTTGAAGAATATAAAGGTACAAGAAAAGGAATGCCAGATGAGTTAAGAGAGCAAGTACCTATAATAAAAGATGTTCTTAAAGCAATGAATATACATATATTTGAATTAGAAGGATATGAAGCAGACGATATTTTAGGTACAATTGCCTCTTTAAACGAGAAAAATGAATCTAAAGATATATTCACATATATCCTTACTGGAGATAGAGATTCTTACCAATTAATATCAGATAAAACAAGTATAATATTCCCATCAACAAAAATGGGTAAAACAGATTATACAGTATATACACCTGAACTATTAATGGAAGAAAAGCAAATTGAACCATATCAAATTGTAGATATAAAATCATTAATGGGAGATTCATCAGATAATATTCCTGGAGTAAAGGGAATAGGAGAAAAGACTGCTTATGGTCTTATATATAAATATACAACTTTAGATAATATATATGCTAATATAGATACTTTAGATGCGAGTGCAAAAGTAATAGAAAAGCTAAAAAATGATGAAGAAATGGCAAGACTTAGTTATACACTTGCAACTATAAACAGAGAAGTACCTATAGAACTAGATTATGAGCAAAACAAAGTATGTGATGTAAATAAAGAAGAATTATATCCTTTATTTAAGAAATTAGCATTTAATAAATTCTTAGCCAAATATGATTTTGATAATATAGAAACACAAGTAGAACAAGAAAGTGTAAAAAAATCAGATATAAACATAAAAGATGAAAATATAGTAGTAATAAATGAAAATACGTATAAAAATTATGAAAATACAATAGATGAATTATTATCAGAAGAAAAAATATCATATATACTTAACTTAAATGATAACAATCAAGCATTTATTAATACATTAAATTTAAATGATAAAAACTTTATTTCTATATATTCAAATAAACAAGATAAATGCTATATAGTAAATATGGATACATTTAAAAATAATAAAGACATATTAAAAGTATTATTTGGAAAATTTGCTATGTCATCTTGTGAAAAATTAGGATACAATATAAAACAAGATATAAGATTTTTATTTACAAATATTTGTGATAAAATTGATAAATTTAGCTATGATTTATTAATAGCGTGTTATTTGTTAGATTCAACAAGAAACTACAAATTTGATATCATTTTGGACGAATTATTTGGTATTATTTTAATTTTTGAAGATACAACTAAAAAACAAGTACAATTATCTTTATTTGAAGCAATGGATGAAACAAGCAATGAAAATGTTATAGATGAAAACCTTGCTAAAAGTATATCACTTGCTACAAAAGCTATATACATATCTAAAGATATAATGGATGAAAGATTAAAAAATGATGGAATGTTAGATTTATTCTATAATATAGAAATACCACTTTCTGAGACTTTAGCTAGTATGGAATCTATTGGTATGCATGTAGATAAAGATAAACTAGATGAGTTTGATACAGTAATATCTCAAAGAATATCTGAACTTGAGAAAAGTATATATGAACTTGCAGGAGAAGAATTTAATATAAATTCACCACAACAATTAGGTGTAATTCTTTTTGATAAACTAAATCTACCGGGGAAGAAAAAAACTAAAACTGGATATTCTACAAATAAAGAAGTATTAGAATCATTAGAAGAATATCATGAAATAATACCTCTACTTATAGAATATAGACAAACAATGAAGCTTAAATCTACATATGTTGATGGTATGAGACCAACAATAAAAGAAGATTCAAGAATACATACTACATTTATGCAAACAGTAACTTCTACTGGAAGATTAAGTAGTGTTGAACCAAACCTACAAAATATTCCTATCAGATTGGAGCTAGGAAGCAAAATAAGAACATTCTTTACCGCACCTAGTAATAGATGTATAGTTGATGCAGACTATAGCCAAATTGAGCTTAGAGTATTATCGCATATTTCTAAAGATCAAGTTATGCAAAATGCTTTTAATCAAGGAATAGATGTACATAAAGTAACGGCATCTCAAGTATTTGGAGTACCACTAGAGGAAGTAACTAAACAAATGCGTTCTAGTGCAAAAGCTGTTAACTTTGGAATAGTATATGGAATTAGTGAATTTGGTCTTGCTAAAAATATAGGTACAACATGGAGAGAAGCTAAAGATTATATTAATACATATCTAGAAAAATATCATGGTATACATGAATTTATGGAAAATATAGTTAAAGAGGCAAAAGAAAAAGGATATGTAACTACTTTATTTGGAAGAAGAAGATACATACCTGAACTTAAGAACAAAAACAAAAATATGGTAATGTTTGGTGAACGTATAGCAATGAATACACCAATACAGGGAACAGCGGCAGATATTATTAAAATCGCTATGAATAAACTATATAAAGCATTAAAAGATAATAATTTAAAATCTAAACTTGTTATGCAAGTACACGATGAACTTATAGTAGAGACTTATGATGATGAAAAAGAAATTGTTTCAAAACTAATGAAAGAATCAATGGAAAATGTAATAAAATTAGATATACCACTAGAAGTAGATTTAAATATAGGTCAAAGTTGGTATGATGCAAAATAATAATTTAAGGGGGAAACAATGAAGAAAAAGGTGATTATAGCTTTAATAGCGATTGTAGTAGCTTTTATATTAGGAATAATAAGTATCAGAACATTTGTTCTACCTATTAAATATAAAGAACAAGTATTAGCTTATTCTGAAAAATATAATATAGATCCTTATCTTGTACTTGCTGTTATAAATACCGAAAGTAGATTTGATAAAGAAGCAACATCAAGTAAAGATGCTAAAGGATTAATGCAGGTTACAGATGCTACAGCACAAGAAGTAAATGAAATCACCAATTCAACAGAAGTACTAACAGAAGAAAATATTTATGATGAAGATATAAATATTGAAATAGGATGTCAGTATTTAGCCTCTTTAATAGAAAGATATAATGGTAACTACTATCTAGCTATATGTGCATATAATGCAGGAATAGGAAATGTAAATAAATGGATAGAAGAAGAAAAGGTATCAGCTACTCTTGATACAATAGATATAGAATTACCATTTTCAGAAACAACTAATTATTTAAAAAAAGTAATATCGAATTATAAAAACTATAAAATAGTATATCCAAATTTATCTATATAAAAAGTAAAAGATACCTAAAATGGTATCTTTTTTAATATATGTATATAAAGTATACTATTAAATTGACATTACATAAAAAATATAGTAAAATTAAACTGCTTTAAAAATTATTACTTAAATATTACTATATAAATTAGGAGGAATAATATGGATAATTTAGAATGTGATGAATTTAATGAGTTTATAGTTGATGACTCTATAGACTATGTTACAGAAGATACAACTATAGAAGAAGCTTTAAAATTAATTCATGTAAAACCAGATATGGTAAAAGATCATCCAAAAGTAAAAGCTTTTATACAATATGTTAAAGATAATGACCTTTATTTAGGTGAAACTAATGTTGGTATGAATTCTGATGATTTTATACGTTTGGTTGAAGGAATACAAAGCTTTACTACACTTTCAAAAATATTAGCTAAACCAAGAGATTTTCTATCTGTATCTTCACAATGTGATAACATGATAAAATGGTATAATATATATGATCCAGAAAAATTAGATTGTATGTTTCATAAAGAAGAAGCATCTATACTAATAGATAAAGAATACTTCAAATATGCATCTGTTGAATGGACAGAAGATATATTTCAACATATAGAAAAAGTATTAGTATTTAATGGAGATAAATATGAGTTACAAGATAATCCATTAAAAGAAGATGATAATGAATATATAGATTCATATAGTCTTAATGTATCTACTTTATATTATGCTAAAAAGAACGGAACTCTTAAAGAGGCAATAGAAACTTTAATGAAATAGAGATGTCAAAATTTGGCATCTTTTTCTTTTATTTATACAAGAACTAGACAAATAAATAAGTTAGTGGTATAATTTAATGGCTATATAGTAACATTTTATGTTACTTTTTATAAATTTTAAGAAAGATGGAGGGATAAAGTTATGAGTGGACATAGCAAATGGGCTAATATCAAAAGAAAAAAAGAAGCCACAGATACAAAAAGAGCAAATGTATTTTCTAAATTAGGAAAAGAACTTACTGTAGCAGTTAAGATGGGAGGTAGCCCTGACCCGAATGTCAATCGTAAACTAAGGGATGTAATTGCAAAATGTAAGGCTAACAATATGCCTAATGATAATATTAATAGATGTATTCAAAAAGCAGCAGGAGATTCAAATAGTGCAAACTACGAAGAAATCACATATGAAGGATACGGACCATGTGGAGTTGCTGTTATAGTTGAAGCTACAACAGATAACAAAAACAGAACAGCTGCAGATGTAAGACATATATTCTCAAAATCTGGCGGATCTTTAGGAGTAAGCGGAGCAGTTAGTTATATGTTCGAGAAAAAAGGATATATCTTAATTGAGAAAAACGATTCAATTGATGAAGATGATTTAATGATGACAGCTTTAGATGCTGGAGCAGAAGATTTTATATCTGAAGAAGAATACATTGAAGTATTAACTTCACCAGATGATTTTTCAGATGTTTTAGAAGCTTTACAAGCAAAAGAAATAACTATATTAGAATCTGATGTAAGACAAGTAGCTTCTATGAAAAAAGAACTTAGTGAAGAAGAAGAAGAAAAATTACAAAACTTCTTAGATAAGCTAGACGAAAACGACGATGTTCAAAATGTTTGGCACAATGCTGATATATAAAAATCACATAAAAATGTAATAAATTTGAAATAAAGTATTGACTTTACATAACAGGAGTGTTATAATATAGTTGTACAGTGTTCTGTTTTATGTAGAGGAGGTTTGTTATTGGATGTATTATGATAATAAATTAGGATTTTATATTAAAGAATATGGTACTCAAATAGTTGTTGGTATTATATGCTTAATTATAGTTTCATCTGGTTTATTCGTATACTTCAAGATTAACAATAAAACTCAATCAAACTCAACAAATCTTACTGGTTCAGAAGTAAATAATGTTGAAACAAACGTAGCAGAAGACGACTCTATACTACCAGAAGAACTTAGATCTTTAGAAGCTGGTGAAAAAATGACTGTAAAAGTTGCAACAGTGGATAATGATGGAGTAATAGTTTTGTTAACTGATAGTAGTAGAATAAATGCTAAATTAATCGGAGCTGACTTTTCAGAAGTTATGCCAGATACAGTATATTTTATAAATGATGCTTTACAAGGCAAATATGTTGATATATCTTTCGATGAAGCAAAAGTTTCAAATGGATATGCAATGGTATATGTATATCAAGAAGGTGTATTATACAATGCTAAAATCTTACAAGAAGGTAAATTAACATTGGATTCTTCTGTAAGTAGAAAAGCTTTAGAATATAACAATTTAGCAGAATCTCAAGCATATGCTAAACAAACATTAGCAGGTGTTTGGGGAAGCAAATAAGCATGCCGAGCTAGGGAAAAACCTTAGTTTTCATATATCAACCTCTTATGATCGCCTCTATAGCAATGTAGAGGCATCTATTTTGTTTACAAGCAGGTCTAAGTATTAACTTAGGCCTGTTTTATTTTGCCTCTTTATTATAATGATATTTTTGCTAACTTGACATAATATATACACAGTGGTATAATATTCGATGTTAAAAAACTTTTAACCCAAATTTTAATAAATAAAGGAGAGAAGAATTTTATGAAAAGAAAAGTAACTGAGCGTAATCGCGATGGTTCGGACAAAAGATACTTGATTTTTACACACAGAAGTGACATCGATGGTATGGGACGGAGTTATATTACTAAAGCTAGCTTCAAAAAATGTAGATTATGTACTATGCAATAGTAGTAACATTAACAAAAAGTTTAGAGAATATTACATTAATGGTCGACTATATCAATATACTAAAATATTTGTTACAGATTTACACTTAAATACTGATACATTAAATATAATAGACAATAACCCGAAGTTAAGATGTGAAGTTTTAGTATTTGACCATAATGAAAGTGCTTTAAAGTATAACTCATACGATTTTGTAAGTATTATACCAAGTGATGAAGACCAAGAAACTTGTGCTACTTGTATTTTCTACAAATATTTAATGAAAAACAATATGTTAAAATCCACACCAATTATTGATACATTTTGTGAACTTGTAAGACGCCACGATGTTGGTATTTGGAAAAACTATAATGATCCACGTCCTAGAGACCTAAGTTTGCTTTTAGAAGGACTTGAAAGAGAAAGGTATATTAACATTATGTACTCAAAATTAAAACACTCTAAATCCTTTAATTTTAGCAAAATAGAAAAATACATTATAGATAGCCAGAAAAATAGAGTTGCTCAAAAAGTAGCCCAATATTTAGAAAACATGATGTATAAAACTATACAAGGATACAAAGCTGGTGTTGTATTTATAGCGTACGAGTACAGAAATGAAGTGGCACAATACTTAAGAGATCATAAGGAAAGATACTGTTTAGATTTTGTAGTAATGATAGCTATGGAAAATAAGTCTATTTCGTTTAGAAATATCAATCCTAATGTCAACTTACAGCCTATAGCTGAATTAATAGGTGGAAGAAGTCATTTTGGAGCTGCAGGAGCAGATATACAAGATGAAGAAATTCCCAAAATATTAAATGCTATTTTTCCTAATGGTTATTTTAAGTAGAGAAGGAGCTTAAAAGCTCTTTCTTTTTTTATGTAAATTTAAGTCAAAGTAGTAATAATACTAGATTTTTACATGTATTTTTGGTATAATATATATGTGGTGTTCATACACATAGAAAGGAACAGATAAAAATATATGTTAGAAATAAAAAATATTTGTTTTTCTAGAGAAGGAAAAGATATATTAAAAAATGTAAGTCTTACCTTCCCAGATAATAAAGTTATAGTAATAACTGGTGCAAATGGTTCTGGTAAATCTACACTTGCTAAAATAATAATGGGTATAGAAAAACCAGACTCTGGAAGTATAATATTTAATGGTCAAGATATAACAGATATGCCTATAGATAAAAGAGCTAATTTAGGACTTGGATTTGCATTCCAACAACCTGTTAAATTTAAAGGTATAACTGTTAGAGATATACTTAATATAACTGCAAAAAGAAAATTAGAAAAATGTGAACTATGTAGATATCTATCTGATGTTGGCTTATGTGCTAACGATTATTTAGATAGAGAATTAGATTCTAATTTATCTGGTGGTGAATTAAAAAGAATAGAGATAGCAATGCTTGCTCTTAAAAACTCTACATTTACTCTTTTTGATGAACCAGAAGCAGGAATAGATTTATGGAGTTTTAATAGTTTAATAGATATATTTGAAAATATGAAAAATGATACTAAAAATACAATAGTTATTATATCTCACCAAGAAAGAATATTAGATATTGCAGATGAGATAATAATACTTTCAAATGGTACTATTAAAGAAATGGGTAAAAGAAATAAAATATTACCTAAGCTATTACTTTCATCTAAATCTAATAGATATAGTAAGGAGGTAAAATGTAATGAATAATACTCCAAATACTGTAGATAAAAAGATTTTAAAAGTTGTATCTAATATAGATTTATCTAAATTAAAAGGTGCATATAACATTAGAAAGGATGGTAAATTACTAGTAAGAAATACTACTCCTAATATAGATATAGTGTCTAAAAAAGATAAAGATGGTATAGATATAATAATAAAAGAAAACACAAAAAATGAATCAGTACATATTCCTGTAATATTAGAAAAAGAAGGAATGAATGATCTTGTATATAATGACTTCCACATTGGAGAAAATGCAGATGTAACAATTATAGCTGGATGTGGCATACACAATGAATCGCATAAAACATCAGAGCATGATGGAATACATACATTCTATGTAAAAAAAGGTGCTAAAGTTAAATATATAGAAAATCACTATGGTGAAGGAAATGAAAATGCTAAAAACGTTTTAAATCCTACTACAGTAATCTATCTTGAAGAAGGTGCCTCTTTAGAAATGGAATCATTACAAATTCAAGGAGTAACATCTACTATACGTGTTACTAAAGCATATTTAAAAGAAGATTCAAACTTAGTGATAAAAGAGAAAATAATGACTGCGGAAGCTCAAGAAGCTAAAACTGAATTCTATGTTGAATTAAACGGAGAAAATTCTAGCACTCATGTTATTTCTCGTTCTATTGCAAAAGATGAATCTAAACAAGAATTTTACTCAAATATACAAGGTAATACTAAATGCTTTGCACACGTTGAATGTGATGCTATAATAATGGATAAAGCAAAAGTATCTGCTATACCAAGAATAGATGCAAATGATATTAATGCAAATTTAGTACATGAAGCAGCTATTGGTAAAATTGCAGGAGAACAATTAATAAAACTTATGAGTTTAGGACTTACAGAAAAACAAGCAGAAAAAGAAATTATAAATGGTTTCTTAAAATAAACACATTTTACATTAAAGAGGCAAATAGCCTCTTTATTTTTTATTATTCATACCATAATTAGTAATATAAACATCATATATAATTGACATAATACAAACAAAATGATATAATTATAATCACGATTTTAATACTTTACTTAACTAATAATTTATATTAAGGAGGTTTTTTTATGGGAGCTGTTGCCGGTATTTTAACAGTAATATTTTTATTAATGGGAGGATATTTTGCCTCTCAGAATGAAGGACTTTCAATTTATGAAAAACAAAGGCAAGAATATGAAAGGGACGAAAAAAGGTATTACAGACTTGTTAATAGGGCTATTAAAAAGTTTAACAAAAATAAGCCACTTAAAGCTGATGAATTAAAGGCTTTAAAAAGATTTGTAAATAATGGACTTAGAGAGAATCCTAATGACCTGACATTACAAGCAGTAAAACAGCATATTTGTTCAGATGAAGAAATGGCTAAAGAAACTGATTCGTTATACAATTCATTAGTAAATAATGATAATAACTTATATGAAAATAATACAATGAATTATTATGATAATGATAACGATGATGAATATGTTTATGTATCAGATGAAATATATAATGCTGTACAGCAAGAAAAAAAGAAAAAAACTGCTGAACGCTTTAAAAGTCATTGTGATTCTTTAACATCAAAAGCATACAAACATAATCCTGCTATTGGTAGAGAAAAAGAATTAGAAGAGCTTATGATGGCTATTTTAACACCAGGTAAATCTGCAATTATAACAGGACAACCACGGAGTTGGTAAAACTGCTATTGTAGAAGGTCTTGCTTATAGGATACAAAATAAACAAGTACCTAAAAGCTTAGAAAACTATACTATAGTTGAAACAAGTGCTGCAAGGCTTAATAGTAACTGTACATTTAATGGAATGCTCGAAAAAAGAGTTATTGAACTATTTGAATCATTAAAGAATGAAAAGAATGTTATATTGTTTATAGACGAAATTCATACTATTATAGGAACTGGAAAAAGTACTGAAAGAGAATCATTGGATATCGCTAATATAATTAAACCGTATATTACTGATGACAATATAAAGATAATTGGTGCTACCACTATTTCAGAATATAATGAATTCATAGTACCAGATAAAGCATTTTCAAGAAGATTTAACGTTATTAAAATAGATGAACCTACTGGTAAACAATTAGAAGATATACTATATAATATTATAGTTAATCATTCTAAGACATATAATGTTAAAGTATTAGAAAGTCTTGCTAGGGAAGTGAGTAAAAAATTAGTATCTTCTACTACAAAGGAACATAGAGATATAAATAACATTATGTACAATCCAGACTTATCTATTGAGATAATATCTAATGCTTTTGGATATGCTAGACTATATGATAAAAAAGAGATAACTTCTAACGAGTTTAAACAAGCTTTTAATAATTCAAATAAAGTAAGAGGTAATCTTAGCTTATCTGATAGTAAAAATGCTTTAAAACCTAAAATAGGAAGCAATATAATTAAAGTAGATTTTAGAGGTGGTAAGTATATTTGTATAGACAACAAACAACGTACTATTAAGGTAGACTTTACTGAGAATCCTAGTAATAAAAATTAATTAGAATACTGATTTATAATATTAAATTAAAGAGGCAAATTAGCCTCTTTATTATTTTCACTTTCAAAGAACGTTTGTTTTATACATTATAAATCTTGTAAAAAAGTAATAAATAAAGTATAATATTCTAGTAATTATAAGGAGGGTATTAAAATGGAAAAAGAAAAATCATGTGGAGCTATCGTATATAACCAAAATAACGAAGTTTTAGTTGTAAAGCATAATGCAGGTCATTGGGACTTTCCAAAAGGTCATATGGAGAAAGATGAGACCGAGCAACAAACAGCTATTAGAGAGGTAAAAGAAGAAACTAATATTGATGTAGAGCTATATGATAACTATAGATATGAAATTCATTATAGCCCTAAAGAAAATGTAGAAAAAACAGTAGTATTCTTTCTAGCTAGAAACTTAAGTAATGATACACACAAACAAGATGCAGAAATAGCTAATATAGGCTGGTTTAAATATAAAGAAGCTATGACTATGTTAACATTTGAAGATGCTAAAAAACTTTTAAAAAGCTCATATGAAGACTTAAATAATATATAAGTTAATATTATGGTTAATATGCAAAAACTTAATTAAAGAGGCAAATAAAAAGAACAGAAGATTAATTCTGTTCTTTTATTTTAGTTAACTATTAAGTTAACAATTGTCCCCCTGAAACTTTAATTCGTTTCTAGGATCCTGTGATGAATAAATATATATATTAACAGTTATAGTATCTTTACGCCAATAAACTTTCTCCAGATTCCAAACATATATGTCTGTTTAGAAAATACCTTATTATAAAAGGTTCAAAGTTATTAGCCATTAGTAAAGACTACCATACCCGGTATTTTTTTATTTATCACAAAGATAAATTTAAAAATTTTTTATATTATTAAATTTAATAATTACTATATAGAGATTATATTAATTACTCCTATTCTTGAATTAAAGCACGAATAATATTATAACATTAGATTTGCTAAAAGTCAAGAAAAAACATACAATTAACATAATAATTTGTAAAGTGAACATAAAGATAGTATTTGTATAGACAATTTTAAGGGGTTATGATATAAGTGAAGTATATAAAAATATTTATATTATCAAAATATTTTTTAGGGGGAATAAATATATGAAAAAAATAAAGTTTTTCTTTTTATTTGTACTATTAGCATTTTTTATATTAAGTGCTAATAATACAGTAAATGCATCCGAATTTTTAGTTGCAACAGAAGATGATTTCCTTGTAAAAAGACAAGAAAATGAAACTACAACTATAAAGTTAGATGCAGATATAACATTAGACAATACAAGACCTGAGCTTTTTGTATATAATGATTATATAATAGATTTAAATGGACATGATCTTTATATAAGAAAGTTTTTAAATGTTTGGTATTATGCAGATAATATAACAATTAAATTTATCGATTCTTCAGCTAATAAAACTGGTAGAATAACAACAAATCCTACTTCAAATCCTTTTAATATAAGACGTGGCTCATTAGGTGATGAAGCTTATGTAGCGAACTTCATTTTTGATGGAATCACCTTTGAACAAGTAGATGTAGTAGGTACTATATTTAATTTTACTGCAAATGAATATTTTAATTTAAACTTTAAAATACACAATAGTACTATAATAGTTGATGATAGTATATTACAAGGTACACCAGCTTCATTAGAGAACCTATCATTAGATATACAAAACTCTACAATTGAAGCTAAAAGTAGATCAGTTAAAATTGCTAATAGTATAGATGGTTTAACTTTTGGAGATGTAGTTGATACTACAAAATATAATATCAAAGGTATACCAGAAAACGAAACTATTTTAGAAGAAATAAGTGCGGATACACCAGTAACTAATAAATATGAAAAAATAATAGTTTCAATTGCACCAAAAATAATAAGAGTTAAATTTGATCCACTTGAATATGGTTATAGTAATGAAGGTATAGGAATTCCACTTAAATCATTAGTTGAAGATATACCTAACTATTCAGCACAAGTATCAGGACAAGAATTTATTTTTGAACCAGATGAAAATGGAGAAACTATTTTAAAACCTAAAGAAGGATTAAAAGCTGGAGATTATACTGCTCAAATTACTATAGAACCTTCTGATGGTAGTAATGTCGCTCCTATTACTGGTACAGTAACTTTAACTGTAAATAAAAAGAAAATAGCTAAACCAGTACCTGTAACTGTAGATGCCTCATTTGAATATGATGGAACAGAAAAAGAATTTCTTGTAACTGGTTTTGATGAAAATACTATGATAACAGGTGGAAATATAGAAACAGATGCAGGTACTCATAGTGCAGATTTTGGTCTTAAAGATGAAGATAACTATGAATGGGAAGATGGAACTAGTACTATATTAAGCTTTAGATGGTATATAACAAAAGTAAGTTTAAAAAAACCAGAACCTGTTACAGTTACTTTTATATATGACGGACAAGAAAAAGAAATTGTAGTAAGTAATTATGATAGTAATATACTAAGTGTTGAAAACGGTATAGGTGTTATTCCAGGAATTTATAGTGCAAAATACACAATAATAAATACCAATAACTATGAATGGGAAGACGGAACAACAGATGCGGTACTAATTCCTTGGACAATAGGTAAAGCTAAAATAAAGAGGCCAACAGCTAATAATACTGAATTTACATATAATGGAACACAACAAGAATTAGTTGTAGAAAATTATGATTCTAATGTAATGACTGTAGAAAATAATATGAAAACAAGAGTTGGCGTATATAATGCAACATTTTCATTAATAAGCTGGCAATATTACGAGTGGGAAGATGGAACTCAATCTGATGTTCAAATAGAATGGAAGATAAATAAAGCAGAACTAGATAAGCCAACAGCTACAGTAACTGAATTTGATTACGATAAAACAGAAAAAGAACTAGTTGTAACTGGTTTTGATAGTAATACAATGAAAGTTGAAAATAACGTTAAAACAAATGCTGGAGATTACACTGCTACATTTACATTATTAGATGTAGATAATTATAGATGGTCAGATAAAACAATAGAACCTGCAACAATAGAATGGAAAATAAACAAAATTGTAGTTAATGTACCAACAGCAGAAATTGTAGAATTTGAATATGATGGTACAGAAAAAAGACTAGATGTTAAAGGAATAGATGAATCACTTATGAGTGTAGTTGGTATAGCAAAAACAGAACCAGGAAGATATACTGCTCAGTTTGATTTATTAGATAAAGAAAACTATGTATGGGAAGATAATAGAACAACTACTCAAACTATTGAATGGATAATAACAACACCAGAACCTACATATAAAAAAGGAGATTTAAATGACGATGGATTAGTAAATTCAGCAGATGCTGCTAAAGCTTTAGTATTATACAAATACAATAATGCAACAGAAGAAGAATTAAAACGTGGAGATATGAACGATGATGGATTAATTAATTCAGCAGATGCAGCTAAAATACTTACTGTATATAAATATGGATATTAATATAATATAGTGAATATAAAATGAATAAAGGGCTAGAGAATAACTCTAGTTCTTTTTATTTGACCAAATAATCAATTTTTATCTTTTAAATATAAAACTACATATTTAAAATCAAAAAGCTTTTAAATTGGAGTAGAGCAATTTTTTAAAATAAACTACAAATTTATAAGAAAAAAAGAAATTTTAAAATTTTCATATCTAGTAAGAAGGAAAAAATTTTTTGAAATTAAAATTAATAATAAAAAATAAAAATGCTTTTTTAAAATCAATACAATGAAAGAGAGAAGGACTAAAGTGGCCTTTGAGAAATTTATACTATTGCGCAAAATAATAATTTTGTGAAAATAGGAGTGGGATTTATTGACTAAAGTTTTGCCTTATGATATATTTACTATAGATAGCTACATCTTAGTATACGTCTAAATATTCGAGCCCCAAATTTGGCTTTAAATCGATTTTTATTTTTTTGCCGACTAGTTTTACCTATACTTTTTGATTTAAACTTCTTTGACTCTTATATTTATAACTTACTTTATACTTAACTCATATCTGTATAACTTTGTATGTAACTTTTTACGATTTCGCAAAATATTTGCTCAAATTGACATTTTAAGACATTAGTCAAATTTTACTGCCATGAAACTATATTACCCCTTTAATAAAAATGCCTTAAAATCGAAATTTGGAAGCCGTTTTTTTGGAGGTTTTTATATGTATGATGATATACCAAGTTTTATAAAAGAATTCTTATTATATATGCAAAATATCAAGAATAGATCTAAAAGTACAATCCGTGAATATCATTATGATTTACGAGACACATTTAGATTCTTAAAATTATATAAATTAGATAAAATTAAATTTAATAACATTAATGATGAATTAATTGAACAAACAAATATTTCAGATTTAAATACAGATTTTGTTAAAAAAATTGAATTAACAGATTTATATGAATATTTAAATTATTTAACAAACATTCGTTCAGACAAACCAACAACACGTGCTAGAAAAATTGCTGCATTAAAATCTTTTTTTAATTTTATAACATTTAAACAAAAAATTTTAGAAAAAAATCCTGCTGTTGAGCTTGAAACTCCAAAATTAGGAAAAAGATTACCAAAATATTTATCTTTAGACGAAAGTGTCGCCCTCCTCCACTCTATCGAGGGGAAAAATGAAAAAAGAGATACTTGTATCATTACTTTATTCTTAAATTGCGGATTACGTCTTTCAGAGCTCGTAGCAATCAATTTTAAGGACATTAGAGATGATACCCTACGTGTTATAGGTAAAGGTGATAAAGAACGTTCTGTATACCTAAATAATGCTTGTCAGAAGGCTATTAAAGAGTATATTAGTGTTAGACCTAAGGATGTTAAAGAACGTGATGCCCTATTTATATCTGAAAGAGGTACTAGAATTGGTAAAAGAACTGTAGAAATGATGGTTAAGAAGTATATAACACTTGCAGGGCTTGATCCTAAGAAATATTCACCACATAAATTAAGACATACAGCAGCTACTCTAATGCATAAATATGGTGGTGTTGATATTCGTTCATTACAACAAATTTTAGGACATGAAAGTGTTTCTACTACTGAAATATATACTCATGTAGATAGCGAACAAGTTAAAGAAGCATTAGAGAAAAATCCATTAAATAACTTATAATTTGCCTCTTTACTAATTTTTTTATTTTTTTGGATTATTATGTAAAACTATTTTGGTATTTTACATTTATTTAAACAAAAAACGAGGGGATTATTACTCCCCTTGTTTCTTATTCTTATGTGCATTCCATATTCGTCTTAACGAAAATGTTTTTGGTGCCTCACTTTGTGGTGCTTCTTGCTCCATTTCTTCCCTTTTCATATCAGACATAGATGTTACAGCATACATATAGTTTCTCATTTGTTGTGTTAAACAATATGCCATACTTCTAAAATTAACATCACGAAGCTGTTCATTTTCAATAACATCCTGTTCGATTCTTCCAACTAAAGCTTGATCTATAGCTTCAATTGAAGAAAGAGTTTGTCTTTCGTCTGTGTTCAATGGTGTTTTTTGGTTGCATAATCTAGTCAAAATTTCATTAACAGACCTATAGTCTGCTATAGCTTTACATGCTAAGGCGTCCACTTGTTTAAAATCTAATTTTAAAAGATAATCATAATTAGGTATGAAAGGTAATCCTTTTATATAATTGACATTATATAAATCTTCAATTCTGTAATACCCTTCTTCATCACATTCACCCTTTAAAATTGACTCTTCACGAAAGATTTCTCCTCTAACGAAGTCTTTGATACTAGTTAATGTAGTAACATCTTGATGTTGAATGTAAGCAATAAGCTTGCCGTTTTCAATTCGCATTTTCTTCATATTAATTTCCTCCATTCAAATAATTATATTTTAAATGCTACCCAACTCACCGTTGACAATAATATTATAACATATAATGACCAATTTGGCAAACTATAAGAAAAAAGAGCAAGTTTTTAAACTTACTCTTTTATATACATTAGAAACTAATATTTGATACTAAATAATAGTTATCTATTAGGTCTGCATGTATTGTTACAGTATCTCCAACATCTAATAATACTTGATTTCTATTATTTAATACAGATGATACAAACAATTGTTCATACCCTTCTAATTTGAAATAAAAATATGTCGTTGAGTTTTCTACTGCTGTATATAACTCGGTTATTTTAGCTTTTATTTCATTATTTTGAGTATTGTTATCAGTATTAGCTCCTTTATTTACTAATGCATTCTTATATAATCTTAAAGCTTCTTCTTTGGTAGCAGCTTGTGTAGCTATAGTATAGTTTTTAACATTAACAAAACTATATGCTTTATTTGTTCCAGTTTTGTCTTTTAAAGCAATTAAATATGTCTCTATACCATCTACATTAACTATAAATGGATAAGATGCTGTATAGCCAAAATTTTGTACCAAAGCTTCTGCACTAGATTGAGCAGATGATTCTTCTGCACCTACACAACTATAAAATGTTGTTTTACCAGTTCTAGGATTAATAGCTAGAAAGCCTACATTAGATTCATCATTATTTACAGATGTAACACCTGTAAAGTATTCTATACCGTTATTAGTTCTTATTGAGCTATAACCATAATAACTACTATCTGAATAGTCATAAGACAAAGCTTTTACATCTTTTTGTGAAAATATTGAATTCCAAAATCCATTTGGATAAGTATATACATACTTAGCATTTTCCATCATATGACTAACTGAATCTGCATGATCTACCCATTCTGGCAATTTATCTATTGTATATTCAGATATCTCACCAGTTGTAGCATTAACTATTAAAACTCTATCTAATACTTTTCCTGAAAACATACCAATAGTATTTTTGTATGTTGGTACAATATAATATGGTTTACCATCTTCATCTATTTCAAATTGAAATTTACCGATTAAAGCACTAGGATATTTAGTTCTAATATGTCTTTTTAGGTCATTACCAAATATAGCTGATGGAGAGTAATATATTTTTTCTTCAAGTTTAACAAGTTTAGCTTCTTGTGTTTGACAATCTACTAAAACATAACCTGAAATACCTTTATTTCCCCAAGCTTTAATTGTTGAAGCATATAATAATGGCGATACCCTATACGTTTTTCCTTGATATATTATCATGTTATATTCATCAGATATAACGTATTGAGAAACATTATCTATTTCTCCCATTACTCTTGAACCAATATTTGCAGCTGTTTTAACATCCATAATTTCTGCTTCTAATGCAGCTGGAATATCTTCACTAAAGTTTCCTTCTTCAATAGTGACAATTTCCTTATATTCACTAGCATTAAACATTGGTGAACCTAATATTGCCATAAGTATAGGAAATCCTAAAAATACAACTAAAGATATAGTAATTAATACCTGAGATGCTTTTTCACAAAAATCACTTCCTGTGTCTGTGTAATCTAAAAATAGGATGCCTGCAAAACTTATACCTATTATTACTAGGTAAATATACGTACCAAACGAGTATAAACTAAGTGGTGTTAAAATAAAATACTGTGCTATCCCTAATATTAATAGCACGACTAACATCAAGCCAACAGATTTTAAGATTTTCATATAAATTTCCTCCTCTTCTCAAAATAGCATTAGCTATCTTGTATAAAATTTTTTATACAGCTAGTATTATAGCATAGTTTACATAAGCAAGCAATGTTTTATACTAAATTATATGAAGATTTTATCAATAATATATTGTAAAATATAAAAATAAAGAGGCATCTTGCCTCTTTAGATTAATCTTTTTTATCTTAGTAATTATATTTATATACAGTAAGTATTTTAGCAGCGTCTGATGAATTTATTATACCATCATCATTCATATCTCCTTTTAATAACTCCATTTCAGTTGCATTGTTATATTTGTATAATGATAAAGCTTTAGCAGCATCTGCTGAATTTACTAATCCATCATTGTTTAGATCGCCTTTTACAAAATCGCCATTTACAATTTGTAAAATTTTAATAGCATCTATTGTAGTTAATTTACCATCATTATCCATATCCCCAATTTGTAAATGTTCGTCTGTTAATTCTATTTTCTTACTTATAATTTGAGATACAATTACAGCATCATCTGACTCTACTATTCCATTTTTATTCATATCGCCTTTTAGAGTAGTTTTATTACCTAAATTGAAGCTTATTACTGCTATATTATTTAAAGCTTTATATGACATAGTTCCCTCTGTATATTCACTGATAAATAATGAGCCATCATATGTTACATATTTTTCTATTTCATTACCATAGTTATCTGTAAAAGAAGCAAGCAATTTATATTGCTCATCATTATTTACGTTTAAATCATATATATCTATATAATATGTATCAGTTCCTACACTATAAACTTCTGTAGTAGCTACAATAGTTCCATTCGTATTTACTAATTCTATTTTAGGATCAGTTTCTAGTATTTCAGTTCCTTGTTCAGTTACATGATTAATTTGAACTGCTCCTAACAACATAGGCATACTATCTGATGAAAATTCATCATCTAAACTCAATGGAGAAAGTGGCATTATTGTGTTGAATTGTAAATCCAATAATTTAGCTGTATATTCTTTGTTAGTTTCATCATCTCCATCACCACCTGATGGATCGAATCCTACTGCTATAATACTATTAAATAATATATTAACTATTATAGTCATTACTAATAAACTAATTATTTTTCTCTTTTGTTTTAACATATATATCACCCTTATAGAAAATGTTAGCATTAAATAACAAAAAATTCAATATTATAACTAAATTTATTATATTATTTAATATTTAATAAGTTAAATTAAATTATTAAATATTTATAAGTAAATAAAGAGGCAAATAGCCCCTTTAAATTAATTTTTTAATTATTTTTGTATCCTTATCAAATATTTCTTTTTATGTCTTATTTCGTCATTTTCGAATTTAAGAATTATATTAATATCCATATTTATATACAGTAAGTATTTTAGCTGCATCTGCAGAATTCATTAATCCGTCTCCATTCATATCTCCACGTTTTAATTCTTCTTCTGTAGCATTATTATATTTATATAGTACTAAAGCTTTAGCAGCATCTGCAGAGTTTACTAATCCATCGTCATTTAAATCTCCTTTTAACTCACGAGGATTTTTAACATCTAAAACGTTTACTACTATCTTTTTACTGCCATCAGTAGTAGTCCAGTAAATTTTACCATTTTTATATGCATAATGTTCTTCTTCATTTAGTCTTACTCCATCTATTTTACAAGGTTCTGATACTATATTTGCATCTTTATCTATAATCATATAATATACGTCGCCTTCATAGTCGTAAACAGCATATTCATCTCCTAAATCTTCCATAGGTAATTGTTCCCATATAATTACTACATTATCATTTTCTATTTCTACTGCTCTTACCAATATAGTCATTTCTTCATTATTTAAGTCTGTAAGCCATTTTATACCATAATCTTTTTCATCACCTGTAAGATAAATTCTACCTTGTGAAGCATCAACACCTAAATCTGCATCTTCTGGTGGAGTTCCTGTTGCTTCTCTTATATAAGTATCAAACATTTGCATTTCTTCTACTGTTTCTTTAGTATAGAAGTCTTTAGTGTATTTTTGTGCGAATATATCCCAAGACTCGTTTATTTTGTCACCATATTCTAAACTTAGAGTAGGTTCTAATGCACCTATATACATATATCCATCAGATAATTCTAATATATTACCTACTGCTGAATATGTACTATTATATCCATGTGATCCTTTTGTTCCTTCACTATAATGTATCATTTTAGATGTACTTAATTTTAGTATATCTCCTTCATTATATATTTTAGAAACTAAAAGTCCTCTAGTAGCACCTTTATATCCCGCATCTCCTGAATCAGCCATTAAATACCCACCATCAGTTGTAGGTATTATTCTTTGTGCCAAAGAGTGAGAAACATAATATGCTCCAGGCTCTGTATATTTAGCAACATTTTCTTCACTTGTATAATATCTATTACTTACATATTCCATTGTCTGTGCATCTAAAAAGCATAGCATACTAGATTGATGTGCATTAAACATTTGTCTTCCAAAGAAACATGCAATTATTCCTTCGCTATTAACAGTTAAACTACAGTTAGCATCGGTAGCAAATGGTAGACTAGTTCCATAGTTCCAATCTCCGCCACCTAAGTTCATAAATGTAGTAGGGTTAAGTTGTGTTCCAACTAGTTCTGTATTAGCTACTATATTTCCTTGTTTATCATATTTTAATAAAGCCATAGTAACATAATTGAATACTAAAGATTCATCAGAAGTAGATTCTCTACCATACATTACATATAAATGCTCATCATAATATAGGGCGTTACCAAAGTTTGAAATTATATCATGATATGCCTCTGGTGAATTAGATTTATCAAAATACATTGCCATTTTTACCGTACTTATTTCTTCCATATTCTCGTCAAATTTAGTCCAGTATACATTAGTTTCAGTTGTATAAACTGAATTAAAATTACCGTCCTCATCAAAGAAATCATATACTGATGATGGCTTTGAATATGTTAATGTAGGACCATTTACAATTTTCTCAGTAGTTACATTATAATTTTCTGTGTTATATGTATATTTTGTTATATTAGCTGCTGCATACGTACTATTAGAATATATACCTAATGCTATAGTAGCACCTACTAATACATTTTTTAAGAATTTTTTCATAATAACTCAATCCTCTCTTATATTAAAAATGTTAACACTAAGTTTTAAAAAATTCAATATTACCATTAATTTTTATTGCAAAAATAAAGAGGCTTTTTGCCTCTTTAAATTAATTTTTATATTGTTTCTGTAATCATTTATCCATTATTTATCTTTAAAGCCTTATTTTGTCATTTTAAATTTCAAAAGTTATACTAATATCCATATTTATATATATTTAATATTTTAGCAGCATCGGCAGAATTCATTAGTCCATCATCGTTCATATCTCCAATAGCTAGTTCCTCATCTGTAGGATTGTTATATTTATATAATACTAATGCTTTAGCAGCATCTGCTGAGTTTACTATACCGTCTTTATTTAAATCACCTTTTATTACAGAATTTACCGTAACATTTATTATTTTCTCTATATCTGAACATGTAACCTTAATTTTAGCATTTCCTGTTGATAATGCTTTTATTGTACCATCTTGTCTTACTGTTACTATATCTTCGTTTAAAGATTTAAATTTCATAAGTTTATTTGATGTATCTTCTGGAGCAATGGTCGCATACACTCTTTTTGACTGTCCTACAGCCATAGAAACGTTTGTTTGACTTAATGTTATATCTGATGCTTTTACACTATCTAATTGATATAAACTAGTAAATACACTTCTATATGTATAATCTACAGATTCATTTCTAGAATTTTTAACATTGTGTAATGTTATTTCAAATACATCTCCATCCTCATAAGTTATATTATCATCTCTAAATGTAACTAAAGAATTTCCTGTAATTACTAAGTTTTTATCAGATTCATCTTTATTTTCATGTGTTATTTCATATGTTTTATCTGTATTCAAGCATTTAACTGTAACTTCTGTATCACTTGTTACTGAATAGTTTTTATAAAATTGAGCTGTCCAGTTTCCTATTCCAGAATATACCATATCTAGTGGGAATATTCCATTACTAGGCCAAGCTACTAACTCTGTATTAATTGTAGTTGAACCTGAAAATTTATGTGCTCCTTGAACTCCTGCACATCCAGCACCCCATTGAGTATATCCAGGATATAATAAGTTATATCTGTGTCCACATGTTATAGGATCACCGTATACATCATTTAAAGCATTGTTTATGCTTGTTAAGATAGAACCACTATATAAGTTTTCATTCATAAAACTTTGTGCTTTATTATAAAACTCATCACTTACACCTTCTGGTTGTGTTGGGAAGTGTCCCGCAGTTAATCCTATACTATTCATGTATCTAACAAGAACTGCTTTATGTTGTGCAGCATCAGCTATATCTTCATTTAAAGTAAGAGTACCCATACCAATACCAACTCTTGCCATATTTATATAATCTGTAACATGTAATAATACATTTTCGTTATATTTACCTGCTACTAACGGTAAAGATGTATAATTTGGATCTTCATCATATACATCTGTTATAGCTTCTCCATGTTGTTTATATAGTTCATATTGTTCTAAAACTAATTCTAATTTAGTTTTTTCGTCTTGAGTTAAATCTATTGTTTTTCTTTCTGCTAAGAAAGTAGGATCAATATAGAATAATCTTACATAACCGTTTTTAGAAGAGTAATTTGTTATTTCTACATCATATAATGCATATTGATATGCACTTGAAAACACATATCCTTCTGTCATTTTACCAAGATTTATTGGGTTTGGTAAATCTTGGTAGTATGTATTTGTTCTCATTGATATTTGTCTTATTGCATTAGTTCTTCCTGTATTTTGTGCATATTCGTAGTAATTAGAACCGTTATATTTTAGTTGTTCACCTGTATAAAATACATCTTCATTTGAATATGTTTGTGGAAATTCATATCCATCTCTTGTAGCTAATACTTTACTTGCAACAGCTGAATGTTGTTGTAGTCCATATAGATATTTTGAACTATCTTTTTGATATTCACTCCAGTAATTAGTTGCATCACTACTTGTACAGTTATATTCATATATAGCATATACTTTACTATAATCCCAGTCTTTTATTACTGTACCAGATAAGTACCAATATGAGCTATCATCTACATCGTCATATGCATATCTTCGTGCGACAAAATCTCCACCAATAGCTCCATATCCTTTTATATTTCCACTTGCATCAGTTTCTACTGCTAAATACCATGTGTAGTTATCATCATAGTATGAGTACATTTTACCACCAAAGGCACTATCAGTTTCTATTTTATATTTTCCAAGCATACTATTAATTTGTGATATTTTTGTTGTCTTTGTTATAGTATTTCCATTTATTTGTATAAGGTTATTGGTCTCTGCTGCTTTTACATTATTTGTAACAAATCCAATAAAAAAAACGAACACTATTAAAACTAATATTTTTAATATATTAACTTTGATTTTCATATATTACCTCCGTTTTTACATTTAAATCTTACCATTAATATAAAAAATTAGCAATAATTATTTATAAATTATATTTTAACAATTTTATCCAAATTGTTTGACGTTTATATAGCAAATAAAGAGGCAAAATGCCTCTTTAAATTAATTTTTATATTATTTTCGTAATCGTATTCATTAATTTTCTTTAAAGCTTTATTTTGTCATTTTAAGCTTTAAATAATTTATATTTTAATTCTATTATATAATTTTAATAATTATATTTATATACACTAAGTATTCTTGCTGCATCTGCTGAATTAATTAGTCCATCACCATTCATATCTCCAACTTTTAATTCATCTTCTGTAGCATTATTATATTTATATAGGGTTAATGCTTTAGCAGCATCAGCTGAGTTTACTATGCCGTCACTATTTAGATCTCCTTTTGTATATCCTTTACCTATAGTGATAGTCTTCTTTATCTCTATATCTCCTAAAGAGTCCATTGTAGCATTTGCACTTACTACACCTTTAGCAGTTATTTTTATTGTACTAATACCATCTTTTTTACCTTTAAAAGTATATGTTTTAGTTCTTATACCTTCAGATTCTTGTGTAGTATCCCACCAAAGACCTTCTTTTAATGAATCCCCTGATACATATTCCATTGTATTACTATTAAATGTTACCTCAAGGCTGTCATATGCTGCTACATTTTCTCCAAAATCTAAAGTAACTGTTATTATTTCATCTACACTGATACTATCTTTGACATCAAGTTGTACCGCCTCAATGCTATTTATACTAAAAATTATAACGTACATTAAAATTATAACTTTAAATATACTTTTCTTATTCACTATATCGCCTCCAATAATTTATTCCATCTTCTTTATTATACTTATATGTATATCATTAAATAGAGAATTTATCAAGAAAAAACGGCTAGAAAATATTTCCAGTATTAAAAAGCAAATAAAGAGGCACTTTGCCTCTTTATTATTTAAAATATTAATTAACCTATTTAACTATATAATTTTAG
>JAGAIU010000039.1 GCA_017626395.1 Clostridia bacterium
ATGCGGTAAGTGATAATAATATACCGACCATTAAAGGATATAAAATAATATCTAAATTTCCAAATAAATTAGCCATTATTCTTCCTCCTTTGCTTTAATAGGATGAAGTTTAAGGATATTGAAATTAAATTCTTTTTCATATTCTTCAGGTGTACCGCAGAATACATTTTCCTTATCTAAATGAACAACTTTATTCGCATGACTTACAATATCTTCCATAAAGTGAGATACAACCATAATAGTAACACCAAGTTCTTTATTGATTTTATCTAATACTTCATGTAAAGCTGTTGTTGTATGTTGATCTAGTCCAGTAAATGGTTCATCTAAAATTAATAATCTATCTGTTGCACAAAGTGCACGTGCAAGTAAAATTCTTTGTTGTTGACCACCAGATAATTCTCTATATGGACGATTAGCAAGGTTTTGTACACCAAGTAATTTCATGTTTTCTCTCGCAAGATTTTTTTCTTTTTGTCTGTAGAATGGGAAAAACCCTAGTCTACTAAGACAACCAGATAAAACAACTTCAAAACTAGATGCTGGAAAGCCAGATTTAATCTTTGATTGTTGTGGAAGATAACCAATCATTTTTTTGTTAAGGAATGTATCTGTTTTAATAACACCTTTTACAGGTGGAATTAGTCCAAGAGTTGTTTTTAAGAAAGTTGTTTTACCAATACCATTATCACCAAATACACAAACATAATCTCCATCATTAATTTCAAGGTTAATATTTTTTATTATAATTTTATTTTCATAACCTATACTTAAATTTTTATATTCAATTAATGGCATCTTCTTCCACCTCACTTTCGTTAAAAACTGTTATTATACTAGGATCAACTTCAAGTCCTTTTGCTAAATGATATACATTTTCTTTCATTAGACTAAAGAAAGTGATTCCATTTTGATAATCAATATTACTTATATTATGGCATGAATGAAGTAATACAATTTCTGCACCAGTATGTTCTTTTATCATTTCAGCCACATTTGTATTTAATAATTCTTTTACATATATTGTTTTTATATTGTTATCTCTAATACTATTTACTACTTTAATAATTGTATTAATTGAAGGGTCTACTTCAGTTGAACAAGTAGCATATGTAAGTACATATTCTAAGTCATAAAAATATGACCAATAATAAAATGAAAATGGACTAGCAAAATACATTGTTCTAATTTTTGCATTTTCAGATACTATTTTTAACGCTTCATCAATTTTATTTAATTCATTAATATAATTGTCTGCGTTTTCGTTAATTGCATCAATTACTGTTTGGTTAGGTTTATCACTACCTGATTTAGGATGTTCAACTAAGAGTTCAATCATTTTATGTCTAATTGTATCAACCATATATCCTGCATAAATTGGATAAACCCAAAAATGAGGATCAAATGTATGGGCATGATTATGGTGAGTAGAATGATCATGATCTTCATCACATTCTTCTTCTACTTCAAGTAATTTAATTCTTTCATCTTTAGATAGATCAACTGATACATCAATATTAGTAAGTTCAAGTTTTGTTACCCAAGTTTCAAGCTCTTCACTTGTATAAATAAACAAATCAGTATTTTTAATTTCAATTAAATCGACTAAACGCGGATCAAATGTATGTGAATCTGCACCTGGAGGAACAATTATCGAAACATCAAAGATGCTATTAAGTTGTTTATTATCTCCTAAAATTGCTTTTACAAATTCATATTGTGGATAAAGAGTTGTTGTAATTTTGTATTTATTTAATTGTGTTTGATTAATTACACCACAGCTTGATACTGTAAAGATAGAAAAAAATAAAACAAAGATTATCAATATTTTATTTATAATTTTCTTTATCATACTTATTTTCCTGACATTCTTTACATATACCATAAAATACAGTTCTAGATTGGTCTATTTTAAAATCACAAGTTTTTTCTATCTTATTATTCATCCTATTGATACAAGGATCATCAACGTGAGTAATCTTTCCACAAATATTACATTTTAAATGATAATGATTATGAACTTTATCAGTTCCAACATATTGATAACAAGAAGTAATATTATCTAAATTAAATTTTTGAACTTCACCGCTATCAATCATAGTTTCTAAAAACCTATATAAAGTAGTTTTCCCAACTGGAGTTTCTTCTTCTTTAAGGATATTTAACATTTGTTCTACAGTTAGATGAACTGACTGATTTCTTTGTAATAAATCTAAAATTATAACTTTTTGCTTTGTTTGATAATTTTTTACAGAATTCATGCTTTTCCTCCTTTCAAATTGAAACTCAGTTTCAATTTATTATACCTTATTTTCTCCATTTAGTCAAGAAATATAAGTATATTTATCGTGAAAAAAGTGTTCGTGTACACTAGACTGTGTACACGAACACTGACGGTTTGTCAATCATCTTATGGGTTTTGAGAAAGGACCATTATGAATAACTTTATTTCTGACCTTAAATACCGTCATTCAATTATTAAATACGCCAAACGCTTCGGGGTTACCAGAGCCAGTGATCATTTTAATGTTAGTCGATCTTTCATCTATAAGATGATAAAAAGATTTGATGGGACATTAGATTCGATTAAACCTAAATCTAAACGTCCACATAAATCTCCTAAAGAATCTAAACCTGATGAATACGAACTAATTAAAAATTATCACAGACGTAACCCTAATATTGGTTTAGTTATACTTTGGTTAAAACTACGAAAGTCAGGATATAAACGATGTTTAACAACCTTATATCGTAGTTTAATTAGGCTAGGATTAAAAACTAATCCTCCTAAGAAACCTAAGTATAAGCCTAAACCATATGAAGCTATGACTTTTCCTGGCGAACGTGTTCAAATAGATGTTAAAATGGTTCCCACAGAATGTTTAGTTGGTGAACTTCAAAATAATGAAGAACACTATTATCAGTACACATGTATAGATGAATTTAGTAGATTTAGATATCTAGAGATATTTAGAGAAAAATCTACATATTCATCTAAATGTTTCATTCTTAACTGCGTTAAGAAATTACCATTTAAAATTAAATGTGTACAAACTGATAATGGTGTTGAGTTCACAAATCAACTAATACATCCTGGTGCAAAACCAACACTATTTGAAAAAAC
>JAGAIU010000040.1 GCA_017626395.1 Clostridia bacterium
AGGAGTAGAATTTGAGATAACAGATTTGGATGGATATACTGTAGTAGATGCAAATGGAAATGAAATAGATAAAGTATATACAGATAGTAATGGTAAAATACGTTTAAGTTTAACAGAAGGACTATATAAAGCAACAGAAACAAAACCATTAGAAGGATATGCAACACCAGAAGTATATACTGGTATTGGTATAGGTGCTAGTAAGGAAGCTGAATATAAGTTAAAACTTACTAAAAAAATTAATAGTAAAGATATGCTTATAGAAGATAGTGATTTAATTGCTGATACAGATGATGGTTTTATAGTTATTGCAAAGTCGGAGTCAGATGTAGCATCAACTGGTGGAAATATAATGAGAAGATATGATTTCGCCGGAAATGTGATTTGGGAAAAGCTAGTAAGTTATGCAAGTGGTTTAAACCAAATTATAAGAGTAGAAGATGCTATACTAGGAGTTGGTCAAAATGGAACAATTATTAAATATGATTTTGACGGAAATATAATCTGGAAGAATATAGTAACTGAAGGGTACAATTTTAGGGCTGTAGGACTTGTACCGGATGGAATTATAATAACTACTGCTAATAAGGAAGTTATAAAGTATGATTTAAATGGAAATAAAATATGGGAAACGATAGAAGAAAATCTACCTTCTTGGTATTCTGAACTTAAAATAGGTAGTGTAGCCGATGGCTTTATTTTCATAAGCAGCAATAACCTAATTAAATATGATTTTGATGGAAATAAGATTTTAGAGATAAGTAAGCCAAGTCAAATTGAAGATTTTATAGTAGTGAATGAAGAAATTTTTGCTATATTTAATAATGGAAAATTAGCAAAGTATGATTCTAACTTTAATCTAATATGGCAAAACACAGAAAAAACTTATTCTTATAGTAAAATAGTTTCAGTAGATGATGGAATAGTTACTATAGGAGATGGTGGAGAAATAGTAAAATATAATTTTAATGGCGAAGTAGTATGGGAAAATGTTGAAAAGAATTATTTGTATTCAACTGTGATAAAAATTAGTGACGGATTGGTTGCTATATCTTCAATAGGACAAATAGTAAAATATGATTTTAATGGAAATATAGTATGGGAAAACCTAGAAAAATCATATATATATACGAATGATGTTATAGAAAAAATCCCAAATGGAATTATAACTGCTTCAAGAAACGGGCAAGTGACAATGTACGATAATAATTTAATTAAAATTTGGGAAAACTCAAGTAAAGACTACGAGTATGAAGGAATAACTGTAATAGATGATGGGATAGTAGTAGTAGCACTTAATGGTCAAGTAGTAAAATATGATTTTGACGGAAATATAGTATGGGAAAATACTGAAAAAAAGCTTTGCTATTATAGAGGAATTGTAGCAGTAGAAAATGGTATAATTGCTGTTGGTAAAGACGGAACTATAGTCAAATATGACTTTGATGGAAATATCATTTGGGAAGGAACAGAAATAAAGTCTGGAGCTTATTATTGGAATGTAACAAAAGTAGAAGATGGTGTAGTAGCGGTTGCATCTAATGGCCTTGTAGCAAAATATGATTTTGATGGAAATATAGTATGGGAAAATGCCGATAAATCATATTTTTATAAAGGAATAACTTCAGTTGAAGATGGATTTATTGCTGCTGGAAGTAATGGAAAAGTTGTAAAGTACGATTTAAATGGAAATATAGTGTGGGAAAACACTGAAAAAACATATACTTATAATGGTATAATTTCAGTTAAAGATGGAGTAATTATTGTCTCAAATTTAGGAAAAATTGTAAAGTATGATTTAAATGGAAATGTGATTTTTGAAAATAATGAAATAGAAGATACACTTTATGGAATAGTTGAAACTGAAAGCGGAATAATAACAGGAAGTTATACTGGTATTATAGCAGAATATGAGCAAGTGATAACTGAACCTGAATTTGCTGAGACGCAAGATATTACAGTATTTAACGAATTAAAAAAATATAAAATAACTACAAAAGTAAATGGTGATGGTGGAAATATTTCTGGGAGAAATGAAGAACCATATGAAGAAGTAAAGTATAAAGAAAATAGTGTAAAAGATATAATAGCTACACCAGCTATTGGATATAAAGTTCAAGATATAACTATAAATGGTGAAGAAATAAAATTTACTGAAAATTCAGATGGAACTGTAACCTTAGAAAAATTTACAGCAATGACAGAAGATAAAGAAGTAATAGTTACTTTTTTTAAAGTTAATAATTCTTTAATAATAAGCAAAAAAGATAGTAATAATGATAATTTATTAAAAAATGCTAAATTTAATATAAAACAATTAGAGACACGAAGCGAACCAGTTAAGGAAGAAATAATAGGAAAATTAGTTGCTAATGGAACGACATATTATAAAGCAGATGTTAATAATAGAATAGAAAATACCTTAGGAACTATAACAAATAATAATGACACATATTATTTTATAGATAATGGAAATGGAGGATATGAATCAAATAACCAAGGACAAGCAAGTACAACAGCGAATTCATATATGACTATAAATCTTGAAGGATATGAAGGAAAATATGCTGTAGTAGTAAATGCTAATATATCAAGTCAATATTCAGATTATGGTTATGCTACTATAACTACTTCAACGGCAGCACCAAGCCATAGTACTTCATCAAACAGAATTTTACGTATATCAGGAACATCTGAAACTACACCGAAAGACTATACAATAATATTAGATGGTGGAAGTTTATATTATTTACATTTGGGATATTATAAAAACAGTTCGACAGATGAAGGAGAAGATAAATTCACAGTAAATAGTGTAAATGTATATAATACTATTTCAAATACATATAATTTTATAGATAATGGAAATGGAGGATATGAGTCAAATAACCAAGGACAAGCAAATACAATAGCAAATTCATATATTCCTATAGATTTAACTGGTTATGAAGGTCAATATAATTTAATAGTAAATGTTAGTATATCAAGTCAGTATTTAGATTATGGTTATGCAACAATAACAACAAACACAAATGCACCTGAATATAATGATATGGATGGAAGATTTATATATATTTATGATACTTATTCATCTAGAGATTATTCTACTATACTTGAAGGTGGAAAATTATATTATTTACACTTAGGATATTATAAAAATAGTTCGACAGATAACGGTGAAGATAAATTTACTATAAATAGTATTAATTTAACTTTAAATCAAGATGATTTTATTGATACAGATGTTATTACTAACTCAAGTGGTGAAGCTGTTATTGAATTAAAACGAGATTGGAAATATCAAATAACAGAAGTAGAAGCACCAGAAGGATATACTTTAGATTCAACACCAATAATTTATGATTTTGTTGCAGGACAAGAAAATGTAATTACAGTAGAAAATGATCCACAAGTAGATATAATAGTACATCACTATTTAAAAGGCACAACAACATCTGTAGCACCAGATGAAACACAAAAAGGAGATTTAGGAAAAGAATATACAACTCAACCTAAAATGGATTTGGTGGATTACCAATTGGTAAAAAATGAAGATGGAAGTTATCAAATACCAGATAATGCAAGTGGTATATATACAGAAGAAACACAAGTAATAACATATTACTATGAAGTAGCACCAGTTCAACTTATAGTACATCACTATATAGATGGAACAGAAGATAGTGTAGCACCAGATGTAACTAGTGAA
>JAGAIU010000041.1 GCA_017626395.1 Clostridia bacterium
AGGAGTAGAATTTGAGATAACAGATTTGGATGGATATACTGTAGTAGATGCAAATGGAAATGAAATAGATAAAGTATATACAGATAGTAATGGTAAAATACGTTTAAGTTTAACAGAAGGACTATATAAAGCAACAGAAACTAAGCCATTAGAAGGATATGCAACTCCAGAATTATATACAGGTATTGGTATAGGTGCTAGTAAGGAAGCTGAAGTTACGATAAGTAATGATTGGAGTAATTATAAAGATCAGCAAATGGATATTTCCGATATAGCTAATTTAGATGGAAATGCATTAATAACTTCTCATAATAGTAAAATACTGTTAACATTAGATGACTTTGGAAATATTATTGATAAAAGAATGATAAATTATAGACATTTAGATGAAATATATGTATATGAAGACAATATATATGTAACCAGTAATGAGGTATTAATTAAATTAGATAAAGAATTTAACATAATTTTTCAAAAGGATTTAGATTTGAATGCTGGTGATATTAAAATTAATGAAGAAGGAATCTTTATAAAAAATTTAAATTCATTAATGAAAGTTGATTTTGAAGGAAATTTAATATTTGAAAAAGAGTTGGATAATTATATGTATTCACTACAGCTTTATGATAATGCTGTAATATTATGTGGCAATACGTCTATAGTAATATATGATTTTGATGGAAATAAATTGTCTGAAATAATAAGAGAAAATGATGAATATTACTTTAGTTCAATGGACGTTTTAGATGATGGAATAGTTGTGTCAACAAACGACGGAAAAATAATTAAATATGGAATAGATGGAAATGTAATATGGAATAACTTTGAAAAATCATTTAATTATACAGAAGTAATAAAATCGGATAATGCAATATTTGCTTTAGCAAGCAATGGGACAGTAGTAAAATATAGCTTAGTAGGAGAATTTATTTCTGAAAATCACGAAAAAGAATATTCGTATAGTGAAGGTGTATTTGTAGGGGATGGTATTGTAGTTTATACGAATGATGGCGAAGTAGTAAAGTATAGCAATGATAATGTTGTAATGTACGAAAAAATGAATATTGTTGAGAGCGAAGGAGCTATTATAAAAGATGAGTATTACTTAACAGCTAACTGGTATCCAGGAAGAGTGCTGAAGTTTGATATGTATGGTAATCTTATTTGGAAAAGTGAACTATTGACTTCAGTGGGACTTTATGATATTGCCGAAAGTACTAATTATATAATAACTACTGATCAATTAGGTTATATCTATAGATTAGATTTGGAAGGTAACTATGTAGATAAGCTTACAACAACTTACTCTAATTGTGATTTAGAACATATTTCAATTTACGAAGATATTATGTATTTTGTTGGAACAAACTGGAATAGTACTACAAGAATATATGAGGATTTAATGCTTTGTATAAAAGAAGATAAAACTATATTGTGGAGTAATTTAAATTTAGAAGAAATAAATGATGAATATTCTGCGATTCTAGCAGTATCAGATGGTGTAATAGCGGCTACTACAGAAGGGCTACTTATGAAATTTAATTATTTAAATGGTGAACAAGAATGGACGGTAGATGTTCAAGAACAATATAACGATATAAAAATGTTTGAGGATGATTTTATTGCTGTTTCAGAATCTGGTACCGTGATGAGATTTGACTCAGATGGAAATATTATTTGGAAAAATAATCAATTAACCAAAAGTTTAGGTACATTAACTGTACATAATGATGAAATCTATACAATTGGTAAAGATGATTCTACTAATATTTATAAGTTCGATATTAATGGTAATTTAATATATAATAAAAGCTATAAATATGTGGCAGGTGCAAAAGAATTATTCTTTTATAACGATAATTTATATGGTATTGCAAGAGGAGGCTTAAATAAGTATAAAGCAGAAATTATATCACCTCAAATACCTAATTCTCAAAATATTACTATAGAAAACGAAATAATAAAATATAAAATTACGACTAAAGTAGAAGGATATGGTGGAACTATATCAGGTAAAGACGAAGAACCTTATGAACAAGTAAAATATAAAGAAAACAGTACAAAGGATATAATCGCTATCCCATCAGAAGGTTATAAAGTAAAAAGCTTAACTATCAATGGTGTACCAATAGAGTTTAATGAAAACTCTGATGGAACAGTAAGTTTAGAAAAATTTGTAGGAATGGTAGAAGATAAAGAAGTAATAGTTTCTTTCGCAAAAATTAATAGTTCATTAATTTTAGAAAAAAAAGATAGTACTAATAGCAATCCATTGGCTAATGCTAAATTCAATATAAAACAACTTGAAATAAGAAATGAGCCTGTTAAAGAACAAATAATAGGAGAAATAGTTGCAAATGGCGAAGAATATACTAAAGAAATAATTACACTAGAAGATAAAGTGGAAAATGTTGTTGGAGAGCTAACAAATAATAATGATACATATTATTTTGTAGAAGAAAATGGAGTTTATGTTCCTAATAATATTGGTATTTCTAATACAACGGCAAATTCATATATCGAGATAGATCTTACAAATTATACAGGCACATATGCCATTGTAGTAAATTCAAATGTGTCTAGTGAAAGTGGTTATGATTTTGGCTATGCTACAATAACCCAAACCACATCAGCTCCTACTTATAATAGTGCAGAAGGGCAGTTTATGAAAATATCAGGAACAAGCACTGATGTAACAACTCCAAAAGATTATATGATATCTCTTGAAGGTGGAAATATATACTATTTACATTTAGGATATAGAAAAGATAGTTCTGGAAATATAGGAAATGATAAAGTAACAATAAATAGTATAGATTTATATAATGCAACGTCTGAAATTACATCATGTACATATAAGTTTGTAGATAACGGAAATGGTGGATATGAATCAAATAATCAAGGCCAAGCAAGTACAACAGCAAATTCATATATTCCTATAGATTTAACGGGCTGTGAAGGTAAATATAATTTAATAGTAAATGCAAACGTATCGAGTCAATCAAATTGTGATTTTGGTTATGTTACTGTAACAACAACTACTAATTCACCAGCATATAATAGTTATGAAGGGCAGATTCTAAAAATATCCGGGGGTTCTAGTTGGGTAACTGCACCTAAAGATTATTCAACCGTTATTGAAGGTGGAAAATTATATTATTTACATTTTGGATATTATAAAAATAATTCAACTGATAGTGGTGAAGATAAATTTACAGTAAATAGTATTAATTTAACTTTAAATCAAGATGAGTTTATTGATACAGATGTTACTACTAATTCAAGTGGTGAAGCTGTAATAGAACTAAATGATGGTAGATATCAAATAACTGAAATAGAAGCACCAGAAGGATATACATTAAATTCAACACCAATAATTTATGATTTTGTTGCAGGACAAGAAAATATAATTACAGTAGAAAATGATCCACAAGTAGATATAATAGTGCATCACTATTTAAAAGGCACAACAACATCTGTAGCACCAGATGAAACACAAAAAGGAGATTTAGGAAAAGAATATACAACTCAACCTAAAATGGATTTAGTGGATTATCAACTAGTAAAAAATGAAGATGGAAGTTATCAAATACCAGATAATGCAAGTGGTGTATATACAGAAGAAACACAAGTAATAACATATTACTATGAGCTAGCACCTGTTCAACTTATAGTACATCACTATATAGATGGAACAGAAGATAGTGTAGCACCAGATGTAACTAGTGAA
>JAGAIU010000042.1 GCA_017626395.1 Clostridia bacterium
ATTGGTGACTATGAAGTAAGGGGTACACCTGTTCCCATGCCGAACACAGCAGTTAAGCCTTACGTTGCGGAAGATACTTCAGAATAAAGTCTGTGGGAAAATACGAAGTTGCCAATTTTTTTATATTCCTCAATAGCTCAGTGGTAGAGCATTCGGCTGTTAACCGAAGGGTCGTAGGTTCGAGCCCTACTTGAGGAGCCATAGACGATTTTCGTCGAACCACTTTGAAAGACTTGATATAAAAGGATTTCAAAATTTCGACAAAATTAAAAAGAGAAAGAAGATGATTTGATTCTATTCAGATTATCTTCTTTTTTGTTTCAAAAAACAAAAATCTCTAATAATTTATAAGTATTTTATGATGATTCTCGAAATCATGAAATTCGTTATTTAAATTTATATTTTTATAAATTTATTTTCCTCAAATAGCGAATCTTTGTGAAATGCTTGTAAAAAGGAGGTTTTTGTGATATGATAGACATCGTAAAAAGAAAAATTAATATGACTGATGAATTACGTTCAAAAATTAAATGGGCTTGCACTTTTAATAATTGTGTACCAATGATAAAGAACGGTAGTCTAAAAATTATTGAGCATACTAATTTAGCTTATGTAGAGCCTCATAGAGTTATTATTAAAGAAAAATTATTTCTATTCTTTAATAATCATGAGTATTTCTATATAGGTAATTTAGAGAATAAGTATCCAATTGCTAGACTGCAAGATATGGTAAACTAGTATTTTAAGTGTATTTAATTTTTTCTACTAACATCACAAAATAACATATAAATATATTTAGAGTGTTAGTTTAGCATATAAATGCTTCTAATACTCTTTTGTGTTTTATGGGAAAGGAGACGATATAAATGGATTCAAGGAATCAAGAAGAAAAGAAAATAGCAGGTATTTATATTCGTGTTAGTACAGAAGACCAAGCTCGTGAAGGTTTTAGTTTAGGAGAACAAGAAGAAAAATTAAAGCAGTTGTGTGCTTTTAAAGAATATCAAGTTTATAAAGTGTATCAAGATGCTGGTATAAGTGCAAAAGATATGGAACATAGACCAGGATTTCAGAAAATGATGGATGATATGAGAAAAGGAAAAATTAATTATATTGTCGCATATAAACTTGATAGAGTAACTCGTTCAGTTAGAGATTTAGAACTTCTAATTGCAGAACTTGAAAAATATGATTGTTATCTTATTTGTGAAAGAGATGATGTTAATACTTCAACAGCAAATGGTAGATTCTTTGTTAGAATGTTAACTGTTCTTTCTCAATTAGAGATTGAAGTTGTATCTGAAAGAACAAAATTTGGAATGAGTGGAGCAATAAAGGCAGGTCATTTACCTGGAACTTGCCCACTTGGGTATTATAGAGATAAAGACAAAGTTGTAAAGATAGATCCTAATACGAGAGATATAGTAAAAAGAATATTTAATATGTATTTAGAGGGTAAAAGCTATTATCAAATATCTTGTATATTAGATGAAGAAAAGGTTTTATACCCTGAGCATAATAAATGGACGGAAGCAGCAGTCAGAACAATTATAAATAATAGAATATATGTAGGAGATTATGTTAGAAATAAGACTCTAAAAGATGAAAGTAAAGAAGAAGTATATACTGATGTTGTAGCTCCTATTATAACAAGAGCAGAATGGGAAGAAATCCAAATTCAAAAAGAAAAGAATATGCAATCATTTTCAAGAGATAGAGTTTATATATTCTTTCAAAAACTTATTTGTCCTAAATGTGGTAAGTTAATGCTATGTAAAGGCTCTGGTGGTAAAAAGAAGAAATATATGTATTATAACTGCGGAGATTGTCATCTTTATTTTAGAGAAGATAAGATAGAAGATGTATTAATGACCTTCATTCTTAGTTTAGTAGAGTATGATGAAGTAGTAAAAAAATATTTTTATCCAATACTAGCAGAAAAAGAAGATATTAATACAGAAAGTATAGATGAACAAATTAAAGAACTGAATGAGCAAAAAGAAAGAATTAAGAAAGTATTTATATCTGGAACAGTAAAAATGGAAGATTTTGAACTAGATTATAAAGCTATAGAAGACAAACTGGACAAGTTAGAGCAAGAAAAATTAAAGAATATGGAAATAGATACTGAGCATTTTTCGTTAATGAAGATAATGGCAGATAGAGATTTTGAGATTGAATCCAAATTAAATAGTGATAGTTTTGTAGAAGATTTAAAAACAGAATGGAATGCAAAAACCAAACTCGAAAAGCAAGAGTTTATTTCTAAATTTATTGAATCAATGGCATTAGAAAAAGACGAAGAAAACGATAGCTTTAAGATTATAAAAATAAATTTTAGAAGTAGATATCTAGATGAACTTAAAAAATTAAATAAAGCTGATTGCATAGACTTAGCAAAGCCGACAGAAGATATGCAAGGACTATCAGTAATAAAAAGTACACCTAGAATTACTAAATCAGAATTAAATGAGTACATTGAAAATTTAAAAGAGCATTATGATGTAAAATACTATGAAGATGTTTATGATTGGACACATTCTTATATTCAAGAAGATACTATGATTACATTACCAAGAGAAAAAGGAAACGAAAAATTAATGAGAGCAGTATTTGTAGATAACGATAAAAAATTCCCTATAAAAGATTCAAAAGGAATGATAAGAGGAAAACTTGGTGCAGTATCTTATCGTGAAAAAGGAACAACAGATAAAAATGAATTGGACGATTATTATGAGGCAATTTCTGATTTAGTTTTATATAAGACAGAGCAAACAGAAGATGAAGAAGAAAACTCCGAAGATTAGCTAAAGCTAAAGTAGCATTTCGAAGAAAGGCTACGAAGCAGGAATTTGACTATGTCAAAATTCCTAACCCCCTATGAGTTTTGACATTCTATCAAAACTCGGGGGCTCTGCGAGGCATCGAATTAGCTATCTTTTCATCAAAAACGAATGATTTTCTTAACAGAAAATCAAGTGTAAAATTTCATTTTACAAGTCGTTTTTATGAAAAAATATCTAAATAAAATTTGCATAAAGCATCGCAAATTTTATTTATCAATTCGCTAATTCTTAGTATATTCAAAGAAGCTTTTTTAGAAAATCCTACGAAGTATTTTCATAGAAAGGAGCAATTTTCGATGCAAGAACTAGCATATTCTATTCATTTAGGTAGCGATAAAAATAGATCAAAACTTGGGAAAAGAGTAGCAAAAAATAATCCATCTGATACAACTTCATTAAGTAATAATGCTATTCAAAATAGTCAGCAATTATCCAAAGTTAATAAGCATAATTTAAGAGATTATGATAAAAAAATCGAAGATATTGAAGTTGTATATGGTACAAATAATTTGTATCAAGATGTAAAGAATGTGTATTTGCAAGAATTTCAAGAAGCACAAATTGAGTATGATAATAAAGTAAGAAAAGACAGACGAATAGGAGATTACTTTACACATATATCTAAAGATAGCAAACATGATTTGGCTTGTGAACTTATAATAGAACTTGGTGATATGGACTTTTGGAATGATAAAACAATGGAATATAAAAAGCAAATGACAGAAGTTTATAAAGACCAGATTTATAAATTTGTGGAAGTTGTACCTGCATTTAAAGTAGCAAATGCAGTAGTACATTATGATGAAACATCACCGCATATGCATCTAGTTGGAGTACCTGTAAAAGATGGTTATAAGAACGGGATGAAGAAACAAGTTGCTAAATCTCAAATATTTACAAAGACTTCATTGAAAGAAATTCAAGATAAAATGAGAAAATACTGCATTGAAAGATTTAATGAAGTTTATGTGCAAAATGCAACGTTAAAGCAAAAGCAAAAAGGTAGAAATCGAGATATTAATGTTGATGATATGGGTGGATATAGAGAACTTAAAAGAGAGCAAGAGAAGAATACCAAAAAATTAAAAGAAGCTAATAGTAAAAGTGATAACTTAGATGTAAAAACTCAAGAAATAAAAGACATTCTTAATAATCTAAAATCGCCATTACTTGATAAAAATAATAAGCTTATTTCAAACGAGAATATTGATAAAGTCTTAAATTATACAGAAGAAGTAAAAGATACTACTAAAAGTATAAAAGGTGTTAATGACTTAAATATTACTATTGATAAAGTTGAGAAAAATTATAAGAATTTAGAAGATGAGAGAGATAGACTTTATAATAGCAATACTGAAAAGGACAAAACAATTGCTGATTTAAAGGAAAACATAGAGGCAAAGGATGAAAAAATCAATAAATTAGAAAGTGCTTTAAATAAAGTTAAAACTGAATTAAGCAAGTTTAAAGAATTTTGGAGAAGATTAATTAAAAGATTTCAAATTAAGGTATTTGATGAAGATTTTGAAAAAGTACCAGAAGATAAAAGAAGTTATACAATTGTTGCAGAAGATTTAGAAAGAAGCGGAATATTTGATGATAATGATTCTGATATAGTTCATAATCCAACAAGAAAAGTGCTAACTAATGAAGAATTAGCTGAAAAACAAGCTAAAAAAGGAAAAAAGAAAAACGATTATAATTTAGGTTAGGAGGTATTTAGTATATGTCAAACCATGATAAAATTTATTTTAGTAGAGAAGAATACAATAAATTAATGCAAATAATTAATGATAATCTAAAGTGCAAAGATGATGATATTAAATATATAGCAACAAGATTAAAGGAAAAATTTGATAATTATGTTCATTTGTATGAAAGAGAAACTAAGGGAAAATTAGAGGAAGGTGTTATATATCTAGCTTATACAAATGAATTAAAATGGCTTGTGCAAGAATGTTTGTATTTAATAAAGAAGAAAGCAAAGAAGGATTATTACGAAGAATTAAAAATAAAAGAAAACCAAGGAGATAAATAGTTATGAATAATGAATTACCAAAAACAAAAATAGATGAAAGAACTGGAATTGAATATCATTTGGAAGGAGATTATTATATTCCAAATCTTGTAATGCCAAAACAAGAAAAGATTACTTTAAATAAATATGGCAGAATGAGATTAAATTATCTAAAAGAAAATAAAAAAGCAGAATATTCAATAATGTTAATGGATGGAACTTTAAATAATCATCTAAAAGAGATTCAAGAAACTGCAAACACAAGAGTAGAACAAACAATAAAACAATTAAAAGAAAAAAGCAATTTAACTGAAGATATGAAAAATACAGATATGCTTTATTGGGTTGGGATGATGAATAATTATAAGAACCAAGCAGAAGAGATAGTATTTAATGAATTAATATATGTATAGGAGATGATGCAAATGAAGAATTTAAGAGAAGTAAAAAATGATTTATTAAAAGAATGGATAGAATTTAGAGAAGAAACAGCATTTTGTGAGATGACTCCTCAAGACAAAAAGTATTGTATTTACTTTGATGAGATTGCAGAGAAAATACTTAAAAATGTTCCAGAACAGAATAAGAAATATGTTCAAAAGCAATTAGATCAACTTGATAAAAATTTTATGGATTACTTATATTACTGGAATGAAAAGTATTATAGAAATGGATTTGCAGATGTAATTGAGTTGTTTGGAGTTTAGTATAATGGGCTGTATAGGATAAATTATGTTTTATATAGCCTATTTTTTTATTTATATGATATAATATTATTCAGAGATGATTACTAACTTGTTCGCAAGATTGTAATATTGTTAACAGGTTGGATAAAGATAAATAGTAATATCTAGGCTATCTAAAAGACTATTTGAAAGAAGCTTTGAAAGAAGGAAAAAATATGAATTTTAAGGAATACGGAGATATTAAAAATAATACTATAATGCTATTACATGGAGGAGGGCTTTCTTGGTGGAATTATAGAGATGAAGCAGAAAAACTACAAAATGATTTTCATGTAATTATTCCTATATTAGATGGACATTCGGAAAGCGATAGAGATTTTACAAGTATTGAAGATAATGCTCAGGAAATCATAGAATATATAGCTAATAATTTTAATGGACATATTCATTTAATAGGAGGTTTATCATTAGGAGGACAAATCCTTTTAGAAATATTAGCAAAAAAAAATGATATTTGTGATTTTGCAATTATAGAAAGTGCATTAGCAATGCCTATGAAAGTTACACAAAAAATGATTAAACCTGCATTTTCAATGAGTTATGGACTAATATCAAAGAAATGGTTTTCAAAAATGCAATTTAATTCTTTAGGAATAAAAAAAGAATTATTTGATGATTATTATACAGATACCTGCAAAATTACAAAAGAAAATATGATTGCTTTTATGGAAGCAAATTCAAAATATGAAATAAAAGATACTTTACAAGATACAAAAGTAAGAGTATTAGTTATTGTTGGAGAAAAAGAAAGACCAATAATGAAAAAATCAGCTGATAAAATTAACGAAAAAATAGGAACAAGTAGTATTGAAGTAATACCTAATTATTTTCATGGAGAATTAAGTATAAATAATCCAGATCGTTATATTAGCATAATGAATGAGCTAATTGCAGAAAAAGAAACTAAGTTAAATGAAGTTGTAGTTAATAATAGAAATACAACTACTTTGAGTTCTGAAAATAATGTGGAAAAGTCAAAAGGTATAAGATTAGAAGAAAGATAGATAGTAAGTTGTAGGGTAGATTATAAGTAAAATTAAAAAAGACTATGAAAATGTAATTTGAGGTGAATATTTTGATTAGTGAAAGAGATTTTAATTATTTATATGATAATATACATGTATTATATTTTGGAATTTTGTTGGATAAAACAAAAGTAAGATTAAATTTGACAAGAGATAATTTTGCCCAAATTGATAAAGAAAGTTATACAAAAGTACCAGCACATAAGGAAATTTTAGAAAACTGGGATGATTGGAAGAAACAAAAAGAAACATTAAAATTTAACGAATTTTATACTAGAATATGTCCGCCAGGACTTAAATTTGAAAAAGAAGGTAATAAACTAATATTATCAGATGAATACTGCAAAAGGTATCAAGATATGTGTTTACAAAACTATGATTTAAATATGAAGTTTATTAGTAAATTAGACAAGAATGAGTTTAATAAAGCTATCGATAAAGCTGTAAAAAAATATAATATGATAGAAATAAAAAATTTAAATGAATGTCAAAAACAAACAGGACTTTATATGACTGTGCTAGATAACTTTAAACAAGTATATATAGGACAAACTACAAGGGATTTAAAAGAAAGAATTTTAAGACATTGGAAAGTAAAACCTAAATTTGATAGAATATTATTTGGAGGAGTAAACCAATCTGTTATTTCATATGATTCTTATGGTGTATTAGATACTACTAGAATATTTATTATTTATGAAACAGATAAAAACAAAATTGATAAAATTGAAGAGAGGTTAGTAAAAGAGATACCAACGGAATATCAAGCGAATAGAATTGGAGGTGGCATTCATTTAGACTCATTAAAAGATTTATTAGATGCTGTTGATACAATGAATTTAAGAAATTTAGAAAATTAAAACTATACAAAAGAATAAAAAATTACAAGTTATCGAGATGTTTATAATATTTTGGTATTGTAAACAAATTATATTTTAAAAGCGTAGAGAGAAATCTCTACTTTTTTTGCATAATTATTATAATTAGATAGAAGAATGAAAAATGATGTTGTAAAATTGTTGTAAATTAGCCAATATTTTGATATAATAGCGAATGAAGAACGTTAAATATAAGGAGTGATTGCTTTATGTTAGAAGATATTAAATTTCAAAGTTATTGTTGGAGTTTAGGTACTACTAGCTTTAGAGTAAAAGACTTAAATTTTAAAATTGAAAGACAACTTCAAATATTAAAAGAATTATGGGATGAAAATCCTGAAATAAATTGGAATGGTAATGATTCTATTCAAGAAGAATATTATAATAAGATGTTGCAAAAAGAGTTTATTACAGGAGAAGCTAATAATAAACCTAAGGATGCTAGACAAAAAACATCTGGATTAGTACAAATAGGTGTAATAGATGATAATAGGCATATATCTAATATTGGACAAAAAATTATTGATATTGTAGAACAAGATGATTTTAAGGGAGATAATATATTCAATATAAATAAGGATAGTTATATTTATTTAAAACAATTATTAAAGCTTCAAGTTACTGATAATGGAATTAATGTAAAACCATTTGCAGTATTATTATATTTCTTAGCAGAATTAAAACATCTATCAAAAGATGAATTTACTTATATATTACCTTTAGCCACTAATCAAGAATATACAGAGTTAATGTTAGAAAATATAAAAATGCATAGAGATAATAAGAAAACGATAGAAGATATTATTCAAGATAAGATGAATAATATGACTAATTATAAGTCTGCTGTTCAATTTATAAAAGAAAATGGAATAAATAGTATTGAAGAATTTTCTATTATAGATATGGGAAGAAAAGGAACAAAGTATGTAGAGCCAATGTATAAATTCTTTAATGATTTATATGAAATATCACAAAGAGAATTTGATGAAAATGCATTAGATACTATTATGACATTTATAAGAGAACAAACAAAGAAAAATTCAAAGGTAGCTAAATACTGGAAAGACTACCTTAGATATTCTTCAAGAATGCTAACAGAAGAATATTTAGAAGAAATTAAAGAAATACCTTTGTTCAATTTTAATGATAAGAAGCAATATGCAGTAGAATTTTTTAAGGTAATGCATACTGCAAAATGGAAAGCTACATTGGAAGATTATGCAGATTTGAATAAAAGATATATTTCATTATCTGATATTGTTATTTTTGATGATGATAAGATTGAATTAGATGTATTTCCTAAATATTTCTTTTTAAATATATCAAAAGAAATAGTAAATACACCAATTCTAAGTAAAGAAGAATATAATAATTTTATTCTAGAAGATATAGAATTTAACAAGATATATGATTGTCTTGATATAAATGTTGATGATGTTATAACTCAAATCCAAGTTGATTATCCAGATAAAGTCGTAAGTAGAGATAGTATTAAGACTTTTATTGAAGATGAAAAACTAAGAAGATTTAATGAACTAATTGATACTAAATTTAGCGAAAATCAACTTATTAAATTGTTTAATGATATTGAAAGAAATGATAGAACAGCAATTAACGAATATGCTGATTGGAATTCTGATATACCAACAATTTTTGAATATATTTTAGGAATAACATGGTATAGATTTAGTAATAGAAGCGGTAATATTTTAGAATACATGAAACTAAGTTTAGATGCAAATTTACTACCAAAGACTCATGCTGCTGGAGGAACTGCTGATATTGTATATGAATATAATAGAAGTGACGAATATCCAGAGCATAAAGTTTTATTAGAAGCAACATTAACAGAATCAACATCTCAAAGAAAAAATGAAATGGAACCTGTATCTAGACATTTAATGAGAGAAATTCAAGAAAATGATAATGATGATACATATGCAGTTTTCGTAGCTAATATATTACAAGAAGAAGTACTAAGTGATTTTAGGTCAAGAAAGAATTATCAATTTAGAGGTAAAAGCTCTGTAAAGACAGGATTAAAGATAATTTCTCTTTCTATTCAAGATATAATAAAACTAATTAATGTAAAAGTACAATACTCAAAGTTGTATGGAATATTTGAAAATGCTTATAAAGATACAGAAATCAACGATTTAGAGTGGTATGAAAAACTGATAAAAAATAAAGTTAATAATTTATATAAAAAGAGTTGAAAAACTCTTTTTTTATTGTTATAATTTCAGTGTGCATTAGATGCCTTGAAAGGAAATGATATAAAATGAGAAAACTAGAGATAAATAATAGAAGATTTTTAGGTAGTAAGTATAAATTATTAAATTTTATAGAAGATACAGTAAATGAGCATTGTAAAGATGTAAAATCAGTAGTAGATGTGTTTGCTGGAACAGGTGTAGTAGGTAGCTTGTTTTTAAAAAATGGTAAAGAGGTCTATTTTAATGATTATTTAAAATCAAATTGCTATAGTTATAAAGCATTTTATGAGCCTACAAAGGTCGATATAAAAAAGCTTGAAAAAATAATTAATAATTATAATGATATGGAAATAAATGAAGAAAATTATTTTTCAGAAAATTTTAGTAATACATATTTCAGTAGTAGGGATTGTAAAAAAATTGGATATATCAGGGAAGACATTGAAGAAAAATTCAAAAAGAAAGAGATAAATGAAAGAGAAAAATGTATATTGATTGCTAGCCTTATATATTCAATGGATAGAGTAGCAAATACTGTAGGGCATTATGACGCATATCGAAAAATAAAAAATATAGAAGACAAGTTTTTTATGTATATGCTTGATGTTTCTGAAAAAGGTGAAAAAAAATCACATATTAGTAATTTAGATGCAAATGAATTTATAAAAAGTGTAAAAGCTGATTTAGTATATATAGACCCACCATATAACTCAAGGCAATATTGTGATGCATATCATCTATTAGAAAATGTTGCTGTATGGAATAAACCTAAAGTTTATGGCGTTGCGAAAAAAATGGATAGATCAAAATTGAAAAGTAGATATTGCACCAATAAAGCTGTTGAAGCGTTTGATGAATTAATAAAAAATTGTAATTGCAAATACATTTTAGTTTCTTATAATAATACAGGAGATAAATCTAATAGTCGTAGTAATGCAAAAATTTCAGATTTACAAATTAAACAGATATTAGAGAAAAAAGGTAAAGTTCAAGTTTTTGAACAAGCATTTAATAATTTTACAACAGGAAAAAGTGTATCCGTTGACCATAAAGAAAGGTTATTCCTATGCGAAACAGCAGAAATTTGTGAAGAAAGTCAAATTGAATTAAAAGACACTAACAGTTTTGCTAAATCTCCTTTAAATTATACAGGTGGGAAATTTAAACTATTACCTCAGTTTGATAGTATATTTCCAAAAGAAATTGATACTTTTGTTGATTTCTTTTGTGGAGGAGCCAATGTTGCTGTTAATAGTAATGCAAAAAAAATAATTGCAATAGATAAAGAAACTAACTTAATTAGAATACTAGAGTTATTCAAGAGTTACGATTATATGGAGATTGTAAATAAATTAGATTCTATTATAGAAAAATATAATCTAAGTAATACATATAAAAATGGCTATGAGTTTTATGGAGAAGATAGTTCCTCAGGACTAGGAAAATATAATAAACAATACTATTTGAAATTGAGAAAAGACTACAATAATATGAAAGACTCTACTGAAAGAGATTTTATGTTTTTAACCTTAGTAATTTATGCATTTAATCATCAAATTAGATTTAATAGTAATGGCGAATATAATATGCCTGTTGGAAAGAGGGATTTTAATAGTTCTATTAGAAAAAACTTATTAGAATTTTGTAGAAAACTTGTTGTTAAAAATATTTCTTTTGTTAATACAGATTATAAAAAGTTTGAGTTGGAGTCTTTAACAAGCAATGATTTCTGCTATTTTGATCCACCATATTATTTAGGAGATGCAAGTTATAATGAGAATGATGGTTGGAACGAAAATAAAGAAAAAGAATTATTGGAGTATTTAAACAAAGTAAATAAACATGGGATAAAATTTGCACTTTCAAATGTTACAGAACATAAAGGACTAAAGAATGAGATATTAATTGATTGGGCTATAGAAAATCAATATAACATACATAACTTGAATTATAACTATAGCAACTCAAATTATCATTTGAAAGATAAAAATCAGATTACCAAAGAAGTATTAATAACGAATTATTAGCAATGGAAAGTAGGAATGTATAATGAATTTTGGTAATATTAATAAAATACAAGTAGATGGCAATATTTTTCAAAATAGCGAATTGCAAGTATTCCCTATTCAAAAAAATGTGACCTGTAGAATATCTAATATTTATGGTAAAAATGGAAGTGGGAAAACTACAATTTCAAAAGCTATAAAAGGTAATTCTTTAGAAAAATTAAATATAAAGTTTATAGATTCTGAAAACAACGAAATCATCTGTGATACACGAGAAAAGATATATGTTTATGATGAAGAATTTATAGATACTAATGTAAAAACATCTGAAGATGGAATAAAAACAGTTATTATGCTTGGAGAACAAAAAGAATTAGACGATAAGATTATAAAACTTAAAGAAGAAAGAGATGATTTAAAGAAAAAAGAAACAAAACTAAAATCTGAAGTCGAAAAATTCCAGAATTCTAATAACAATATTAGTCCTTTGTATTTTAAAAATTTAATAGAGCAAAAATTAAAAGATGGATGGGCTGTTAGAGACAAAGAAATTAAAGGTAATAAAAGAAATTCATCTTTTCAGTATAATGAACTAATCGGAAGGATAAATAAGGTAAAAGGCGAAAACAACAATAAAAAAGAATTGTTAGAAGAATATTATAAATTGTTAAATACACACCAAAAAGTTACTACAGGAACTAGCAAATTAGTAAAATCATTAGATAAAATAACATTCTTATCTGAAAACTATGAATCTACTAATAAACTATTAAAGAAAAAAGTTGAAATTCCTGAATTTACAGAAAGAGAAAAAATTATATTAGAAAAAATAGAAGATGGAGAACAAAAATTTTATGAGGCAGTTAGAGAGGAATTTAAGAAAGATGAAGTTAATATATGTCCATATTGTTTTCAAAGTATCTCTAATATAAAAGATGAAATAGTAGCAAGTATAAATAAGGTTTTAAATAAAGATGTTGAGCAACATAAAGAAGAGTTGGAAATAATAAAGCAAAAATATATGATATTACCAGAATTAGATGATGATTTCAAAATCTTAGATGAGAAGTTATTTTTAGAAATGAATAATTTACAAACTAAAATTAATAATCAAGTTAAAGAAATCCAAATAGCACTAGATTATAAAATAAATAATGTATATACTCCAAGTGAATATAAGAATAATAATATTTTAGATTTAGAAAAAGAATATAATACACTTATAGATGTATTGGAAAACAAAAGAAGAGAGTTTAATTTGGCAATTGATGATAAAGAAAAAAATAATATATTATTAAATAAGCTAAATTTGCAGATTTCATGGTGTGATATTGAAGATAATTATAAATTGTACGAAATACAAGAAAAGCAATTTGAACAGATTAAAGTTGATTCAAAGCAAAATGATGAAAAAATAAAAGAAACTAAAGAAAAGATTACTAAATTAGAGAGTGAGAAGCAAAATGTAAAAATAGCAAATGATAAGATTAATATTTTTTTGGAATATATTTTTATGTCAAAAAATAGATTAAGAATTGAATATGATGTAAATAAAAAAATATATTTAGTTAAATCACATAATAAGGATATAAGACCTAAAGATTTATCAACAGGAGAGAGAAATATTATTGCATTATGTTATTTCTTTGTGAAAATATTGGAAAATACCAGTGAAATAAATGAATTTAAAGAAGAAATATTTATTGTATTAGATGATCCTATATCTAGTTTTGATATGGAAAACAAAGTTGGGCTTTTTACTTTTCTTAGAATGATGTTTAATAAAATCATGAATAATAATGAAGGAAGTAAGATAATAAGTTTTACCCATAGTTTAGAAACAATGTTTAATCTTGAAAAAATATGTTCTGATATAAAAATAAATCTTAATATAACATATTGCCTTTTAGAATTAAAAAATTCTAAATTAGAAGATTTTGCATATAAAAGAAGAAACGATTATAAAAAGATGTTAGAAGATATATATAAATATGCAAAAATAGAGGATGATAAAATAGAAAATGAGTTAGACGATACGATAGGCAATACAATGAGAAAATTACTAGAAGCATATTCTACTTTCAATTATAATAAAGGAATAGAAGAAGTTACAAGGAATAAAAATATTTTAGAGAAAGTTGAAAACGAAGATATTAAGCAGTATTTTGAGAATTTTATGTATAGACTAATTTTAAATAATGAGAGTCATACATTTGATGAAACAAGAAGTTTGGATTTCTATGATTTTATTTCTCGTGATGAAAAAATAAAGACAGCTAGAAGTATTATAATACTACTTAATATATTGGATAATACCCATTTGAAAGCCTATCTTGATGGTGAAGATTATATTAAAGAGTTAAAAATATGGGAAAATGAAATTATTCCTAAAAAAACTATTGCAAATTAATTAAAGTTATGTTAAATTATAACCATAGAATCAAACATAAAATATAATTATAAATAAGAGCTTGTATTTTTCGCACACGGAAGTGCTAAACGAGCCATAAATAGCTAGGAGAAATCCTAGCTTTTTTGCGTTTATTTTACTTTACTAATTTAATTATTGCTTGTATAATTTATATATAACGAGGTGAATATATGAAAAGAAAAATATTATTAGTTATATTACCATTAATTTCATTTTATTGTATATATGGTGCTTTATACTTCTTTCCTCAGATAGATTTTAATTACACATCTGGTGGTCCAGCATTACCTGGATTTAGCTCAGAGGTTAATTTAAAAAGAATGATTTTAGGATTTCCACCCACATATTATTCAGGTGTTGGAGAACCACCATATATGCTAATACCAGTTATATTACGTGTGGTAATTGCTGTTGTTTTAATGGTAATATGGCTTAAAATGCTAAAAAAGAAAGTGGTAAATTAAATGAATTTTAATTTTGAAAATAAAAATATTACTGCAGATGAAAATGCGAAGAGTAATTTTCTTAAAAATTTAGAAGCACAAGTTAAAAATAAAAGTGAAACTTATGAACATTATAAAGAAATAATTAAGGGCAAGAATACATAATTCTTGCTTTTTATCTTATTCTAATGTATAATATCTCATATATTAATTTTGGAGGGAAAATATATGAATATTATATTTTTGGATGTAGACGGAGTATTAAACTCTGGCGAATTTAGAGAAGAAAGGTATAAGATTCTAAAAAGAGCTGTAAGGACAGAAGAATTTTTTGATCCTACCTGTATGGAATGTTTAAGAGAAATTGTTGAAGCAACCGATGCTAAAATTGTTATTACATCGTCTATGTTAATTAACGATATGGAGCTATTAAAGAATAAACTAGGCGAATATAACATTAAATTATATGACAAAACTAAATATTACGGTGATATGCGAGGTGCTCAAATTCGTGAATGGTTAGCTGAACATGATAATGTTAAAAACTATATAATATTGGATGATGACTATTTTATAGATTATCCGGGCTTAGATGAGCATATTGTTAAAACTTCATTTTATTCTGGTAAAGGTCTTAACAAAAGTCATGTACCTAAAGCAATAAAACTACTTAAAAGAAGCTAAATATTTAGCTTCTTTTTTATATATTATTACATATTAAATTGACATAAATGTCAAAAAGTGGTATAATACTTGTAGATATGATTTTTAGAAGCCGTATCTTAATAGTGAGGCTGAAACAACCCATACCAGCCTCTTGGTTTCTTTTAAATTATATGAAAAAAATTATTAAAATTGAGGAGGAGAAAAAATATGGGAAAAATTAATCAAATGGTTTTAGGAGCTACAGAAGGAGTAGCAAATTTTGTTTTCGAGGGGGATTACAAAGCAGCAGCACATCAAAAGATTGCTGCAAAAAGAGCAAAAATCGAAGAGAAAGATGCTCTAAAAGCTCAAGTTAAAGCTGAAAAAGCTGAAGCTAAGGCTTTAAAGAAAGCCAGCAAAGTTCCATTAAAGGAAAAAGTTGGCAGTGCTTTAACTTTCTTGAAATCTGAAAGTAAAGAAGTTATCTGTGATGAAGAAGATATTTATAGCATCTTTTTTGATAAAGATGATAATGAATATAGTGCAATCATCATTGAAAAAAATCTTCTTTTAGATGACAGAAAGGAGCCTTTGAAGCAAGAAGGTTTAAAGGGACAAAATCTTTTAAGAAGAAACTTGAAAACAAGTTCGCTATTCATCAATGATGATGGTAACTTTATTAAAGTTAATTCTTTACAAAGAGTTTATCCTGAATTAGACGATGCTGAAACAGCTTATATATTATTGGAAACAAAGTATGAAAACTTTGTAATTGAATTTCCAATGATACAAAGCTTCTAAATAAAAAAGACGGGTTACATATTTGTAGCTCGCTTTTTTTAACAAAAAAATTTAAGAATAATATAATACAATAGGTGATACTATGGATTATATTATTTTTTGTATATCAGTAATTGGTATATTGTGTATATGCTATATTATGGATAATAATTGTTTTTTATATAGTGAAATGAAAAATAAAAGTGATTTAAAAATAATTCTTACTAAAGAAAATGTAGATTATTCTCAAAAAAAGGAAATAATAAATAAAGTAATGACAGGAGATTATGATAATATTCTAGATATTGTGGATAATATGAGAATAAATTGACTTTAATTTCTCTTTTGTGTAAAATATAGCAGAGGTGAAGTTAACAATGTATGCTTTTTTTAAAGGAAAAATAGATAACATTTTTAAAGATAGAATAATAATAGATGTAAATGATATAGGGTATGAAATATATATGCCAGAATCAGAATTACTTACATTAAATGCAGGTGAGAATATAAAAATATATACATATTTACATGTTAGAGAAGATGATATGAGATTATTTGGTTTTAGCTCAAATGAGAGTTTAGAGTTCTTCAAAAAGCTAATTACAGTTAGTGGTGTAGGACCTAAAGTAGCTCTTGGTATAATCTCTAATGTAGATACAGAAAGCTTATGTGTAGCAATTGCTACTGAAAATATAGCAGCATTAAAGAGTGTTCCTGGAATAGGACCTAAAATGGCACAAAAAATTATATTTGAGCTTAAAGATAAAGTAGTTAAAGAGCAAATAGATAATATTAAAGTTAAGACTAAAGAAACAAACTCTAAAAATATTGAAGAAGCAACTACAGCTCTTGAAGTTTTAGGATATACACATAAACAAATAAAAGAAGTTACATCAAGATTAGAGTTAAGTGAAGATAGTGTTGAAACAATAATTCGTAAAGTACTTAAAGAAATGCAAAATATGTAGAACAAACTAGACAAAAAAAATCTTTTATGATACTATTTAATTGGAAGAGTGTATTTAGATATATGAAAGGAAAAGACGAATGATAGAATTTGTAAATGTTGTAAAAAAATATGACCATGGAGTATGTGCCATGGATAATGTTAATTTAAGAATAGACAAAGGAGAATTTGTTTTTTTGGTAGGTCCATCTGGATCAGGAAAATCTACTTTTTTAAAGCTAATGATTAAAGAAGAAGAACCAACTTCAGGAAAGATTTTAATTGACGGAAAAGATATAACTAGATTAAAGAAAAAAGAGATACCTTTTCTAAGAAGAAAAATAGGTTTTGTATTCCAAGATTTTAGACTATTATATGATAGAACAGTAGAAGAAAATATAGTATTTGCATTAAGAATTATTGAAGCATCTGAAAAAGAGATAAAAACACAATTAAAAACTGTTCTTCAAATGGTTGGACTTACAGGAAAAGAAAAATATTATCCTAACCAATTATCTGGTGGTGAACAACAAAGAGTAGCACTTGCACGTGCACTTGCAACAAAGCCACCAATATTAATAGCAGACGAACCAACAGGAAACTTAGACCCTAAAACTGCAGATGAAATTTTTAAAACTTTACTAGAAATAAATGCAAGAGGAACAACAATACTTGTAGTTACTCATGCTAAAGATATAGTTAATGAACTAAATAAAAGAGTTGTTGCTCTTGATCATGGTAAAGTAGTAAAAGACGATGCGAGAGGGGTGTACTAAAGATGACAACAAATACATATTTAATTAAAGAAGGTTATGATAATTTAAATAAACATGGTTCTAAAACTGTTTCTACAATGCTAATAATTTGTGCAACTATGTTAATTTTAGGTATATTTATAATAATACTTCAAAATGTAAATAAAAATGTAGAGACTTTAAGATTAGAACAAGGGCTACAAGCTTTTATTGAAGATAAAGCGACAGATGAAGATATAGCATATATGGAAGATGAGATTAGATTAATTGACGGTGTGTCTCAAATTGAATATATGACAAAAGCTGAAGCATACGAAGATGCAAAAAGCCAATTTAAAGATCAAGAATATTTTCTTGATGGATTAGAAAATTTAGATATATTTCCTGCATCATTTATTGTTAAATTTACTAACATAGAAGAGGCAGAAAGAATAACAGCAGAAGTAGAAAAAATAGATGGTATATATAAAGTAAAATATAATGCAGATACTATTGAAGCAGTAATATCAATATCTAAAGTAGCAAATTATTTCTTATTAGGTGTTGGAATAGTATTACTTGTAGTAAGTGTATTTATCATATCTAATACAATAAAATTAGCAGTATATTCAAATAAAAGAGAAATTTTTATAATGAGATATATAGGTGCTACAAATAGCTTTATTGTTAAACCTTTCATTGTAGAAGGTGCAATAATGGGAATAGTTTCAGCATTAATATCATTTATAGTTATATCTATTGTATATATATATATTTATAGTGCGATGAACTCTAGTTTTGCATTAGGTGTATTTAAATTCATACCATATTCAACAATTTGGTATCAAATACTAATAGCATATGTTGCATTAGGATTATTTATAGGAATATTTGGTAGTGGTATCTCACTAAAAAAATACTTAAAAGTTTAGGAGGAATATAATGTTAAAAAAGATAAAAAGAAATATTATAGTAATGATAAGTATATTATTTTTATCTATGACTCCTATAGTATGTGCAGCAGACACTATTTCTAAATATGAGCAACAATTAGAAGCTGTAAAACAAGAACAACAAGAAAATGCTGAGAAATTAACAGGTGTTGAAAAGGAGCTTGCTTTATATGCATATGATGTTGCTCAAATAGATGGAGAAGTTATAGCATATGCTAAAGATTTAGCCGGTCTAGAAGAAAGTATTACAGAAGTTGAAGATAGATTAGACGGGCTAGAGGATGATTTAGCAAATGCTAACGAAAATTATAGTGTATTAAATAGTACATATGCTAAAAGATTAAGATCTATTTATGAAAATGGAATACCAAGTATATTTGAACTAATAATGACATCTAATGGTTTTACAGATTTAATGATTAAATTAAATATATATAGTATGATTTTAGAGCATGATAAAACTTTAATGAATACTTATCAAGATAAACAGAATTATATAAACTATATCAAAGGAGATATAGAATTAGATAAAAAACAATTAGAAGCATTAAAAGAGAGTTTAACAGAAGTTAAATCAGACTTAGAAACTAAAAGACAAGAAAAAGTAAATAAAATGGCAGAGCTTGAGAAAAAAGAAACTGAACTAGAAAATGCAGCCACTTTACTTGCAGAAAAAAGAAAACAAGCTATAACAGATATAGATAATGAAATGGCTAAAGTAATTGATGAGGTTGCTGAACAAATGAGAAATGGTACAGCTTCAACATTTACAGGCACAGATTTTGCATATCCAACACCAGGATTTACAATTATTACTACAAATTTTGGAGAAGTATATAATTTAGTTGATCCAAATGGAAGTGCACATACTGGTACAGATATTGCAGGTGTAGATATAAACTGTACACCAATATATGCAATTCAAGATGGACTAGTTACTACATCAGGATATAGCAACTATGGATATGGAAACTATATAATAATTAATCATGGTGAATGTACAAATGATAACTCATCATACATTTCACTATATGGCCACTGCAGTTCTTTAGCTGTAGAAGAAGGACAAAATGTAAAAAAAGGGCAATTAATAGGTTATGTAGGTACAACAGGTAACTCTACAGGACCACACTTACATTTAGAAGTACGAGTAAATGGAACAAGGGTAGATCCATTAATGTTCTTCCCAGAAATATCATTTACAGTACTATAAAGAGAGGGGATAGAAATTGAAAAAGAAGGGGAGATTTGGACGAGCACTACTTACAATTGGTGCTGTTGCAGTTAGTTGCAATATTAGAAACTTATGCTTTGCGGATGCGGTTACTGATGCTCGCAATGAGTTAAATAGTATAAAGAATCAAATTTCAGCTAATGAAAGTGCAATTAGTGCAGTTGAAGATGAAGTTCAAGGATACGTAGATGAAATTAGTATATTAGATTCAGATATTGCTACATATACAGAAAAATTAAATAATCTTCAATCACAAGTAGATACTATCAATCAGCAAGTAGAAAAGTATCAAAGTGATTTACAAAATTCAGCTCAACTATATAATAGTGCTGAAGATGTATATACTACAAGGTTAAGAGCAATATATGAAAATGGAATACCAAGTGTTTTTGAAATACTTGTTTCTTCAGATGGTATTGGAGACTTCTTTTCAAGACTTAATGTATATGCAAGTATACTAGAATATGACCAATCTTTAATTGGAAATATGAAAAGTCAAAAAGAATATGTAGATTATCTAAAAACAAATATAGAAGAAGGAAAATTATCACTTGACCAACTTAGTTATGATGTTGAAAAATCTACTAATGAACTACAAGCAGTAAAAAATCAAAAACAAGCTAAGGTAAATAGTTTAAGTACATCAAAAGCTAAACTACTTGCAGCATCAAAACTTCTTTTAGAAGAACAAGAAGCTGCTGAAGCAAATTTACAAGCAGAAATTGCTAAAGCTGCAGCTGCTTCAGGAAGTAATAATAAGTATTTCTCTGGAATGTTTTCATGGCCTACAACAAGTTCATATATAACTGCAAACTTTGGCTGGTATAGTCCTGGTGGATATAGTGCATGGCATTCTGGTACAGATATTGGTGTAGCAAGAGGTACACAAGTAATGGCTGCTGCATCTGGAAAAGTAATAAGAGCAGTTACAGTAACAAATGATCCTAATGGACCGTATACAGCTGCTGGATATAAAGACCATTCGTTTTCAGCTGCTAATGGATACGGATATGGTAACTATATAATGTTAGATAATGGCTTAGATTCAAATGGAAATAGAATCTATACACTTTATGGACATTTATCTACAGTTAGTGTAAGTCAAGGACAAAACGTAGCAGAAGGACAAGTTATTGGATATAGTGGAAATACAGGAAACTCATATGGTGCACATTTACACTTTGAAATAAGAGTTAATGGAACAGCGGTTGATCCAATGTCATATTTTAATTAAAAAAATGTTACAATTATGTTAAATTGTAGACAAACATATATATTTGTGATAAAGTTTTAAACGAAGATATTAACGACTTTTTTAGTAAAGACAAAATATCGTAGGGGGTTAATTTATATGGGAGCAGAAATTATGAATAAATTCTTAAAAGTAATCGGAATTGGCGGAAACGCTGAGGAAGCTTATGATGATAACTATGCAGATAACTATGAAGAAGAAGGATATACAGAAGAATATGATGAGGAAGATATGTACAGTCAACAAGGTGGTGCACGTAGCAGAGCTAGAGCTTCAGTTAGAGAAGTAGAAGAAGCTAGTAAACCAACTAAAGTTATATCTGTAAATAACGGAATGTCATCATCTAAGATGGTTATTACACAACCAACTTGCTATAATGACGTTGAAGAAGTTGGAACATACTTAAAAAACAAAAAATCAGTTATTATTAACTTAGAAAATGTAGGAAAAGAAGATGCAAGACGTGTTCTAGATTTCCTAAGCGGTGCTACATTTATGATTGAAGGAAACATTCAAAAGGTATCTAGTTTAATATACCTAATGACTCCAAGAACTGTAGAAATCCAAAATGATTTAGAAAATGCACAAGCAAATAAACAACAAGAACAAAGACAATCTTTTTCTTGGCTTAAGTAATTTAGTGAAGTAAAAAACAGGTCTTTGGCCTGTTTTTTGAATTTTAGTTAGGGGGTTAATTATTATGCTAACACCAATAGATATTGATAATAAAGTATTTAAAAAAGCGAAGATCGGTGGTTATGATATTAAAGACGTTGAAGATTTTCTAGTCTTAGTTATGAGCGATTATGAAAAACTATATAAAGAGAATAACGAGTTAAGAGGAAAAGTGCAAACATTACAAGATTCTGTTGATCATTTTAGTTCTTTAGAAGCGGGAATAGATAAGACTGTTGAAAATGCACAAACAGAAGCAGATAGTATAAAACTCGAAGCACAAAAGCAAGCAGAAAGTATAAAAACTAGTGCAGAACTTGATGCTAAACAAAGATTAGAAGATTTACAAAGACAAATAATAAAAGCTGAGGTAGATATTGAAACCAAGAAAAATCAAATGAGAATATATAAAATCAAAGTTCAATCTATGCTTGAAGCTCAACTTAAAATATTAAATGATGAAGAGGTGTAAACCTCTTTTTTTATGTAAAATTAACAAAGAGTAGTAGCTAATATTGAAAAAATACCTAAAATATGTTAAAATTATATAGAAATTTTTAGAATGGAGATAAAAGATGTTTGAAAAATTAGAAGAATTATATAAAAAATACTTAGAATTAACAGAACTTGTTTCAGATCCTGCTGTAATTGCTGATCAAGATTCTTGGAGAAAATATGTAAAAGAACAATCTAACATGAAAGATGTAGTAGATAAATATTTAGAATATAAAGAAGTAGTAAAGACAATGGATGATGCAAAAGAAATGATGGATGATCCAGAGCTTAAAGATATGGCTGCAGAAGAATATTATGCTGCTAAAGAAAAACTACCAGGATTAGAAGAAGAACTTAAAATATTATTATTACCAAAAGATGAAAATGATGACAGCAACGTTATCATTGAAATCAGAGGTGGTGCAGGTGGAGAAGAAGCTGCACTATTTGCATATAACTTATATAGAATGTATACAATGTATGCTGAATTAAAAAGATGGCAAGTAGAAGTAATAGATTTAAACGAAACTGAAATTGGTGGTATAAAAGAAATATCATTCATGATTAAAGGTAAAGGTGCATATAGTAGATTAAAATTCGAAAGTGGTGTACATAGAGTACAACGTGTTCCTGAAACAGAAGCAAGTGGAAGAATACATACATCTACTGCAACAGTTGCCGTGTTACCAGAAGTTGAAGATGTAGAAATTGAAATTAACCCTAACGATTTAAGAATAGATACATATAGAGCAAGTGGTGCAGGTGGACAACACGTAAACAAAACATCATCTGCTATAAGAATAACACATGAACCAACAGGTATAGTTGTAGCATGTCAAAACGAAAGATCACAGTTACAAAACAAAGAAACAGCTATGAAAATGTTACGTGCTAAATTATATGAAAAACAACTTGAAGAAAGAGATAGCCAAATAACTAATACAAGAAGACTACAAGTTGGAAGTGGTGCAAGAAGTGAAAAAATAAGAACATATAACTATCCACAAAGTAGAGTAACAGATCATAGAATAAATGTTACTATATATCAATTAGAGACATTTTTAAATGGTGCTATCGATGAAATGATAGAATCATTAATTGCAGCTGATAGAGCAGACAGATTAAAAGAAGGAAATGTATAAAAAAAGCTAAAAAGTATGTCAAAAATGACATACTTTTTTAACGTTTTAAAAATTTTAAAAAAAGTATATTTTTGGTTGACACTAAAATTTTTATGTGATATAATAAGACAAATGTTATTTCTAATTGAAATTACTATGTAAACTAGAATGTAAAGGATGGTTGAAATAGTTGAGAAAAATCATAAAAATTAGTTAAAGAAAAAAGGATATATAAAGAATCAAATTAGTTGAGAATTTTTAAATTATGTAAACTAGTTTGACTTTTTGTTGCCTTTTTTTAGTTGCAGTTGGGGGTATGGAAATGAGTCGTATTCATGAAGTAAAAAATGGAAAAGCTACAAGAATGAGCTTTTCAAGTATCAAAGAAGTCGTAGATATGCCAGACTTAATTGATATTCAAAAGAACTCTTATGATTGGTTTTTAAAATCAGGACTTAAAGATGTATTAGCAGATGCTTCTCCTATAAGTGACTTTTCTGGTAATTTATTACTAGAATTTGTTGATTATAGATTAGAAGAAGAAACTAAGTACACAATTGAAGAAGCTAAAGCTAGAAACACTAGTTATTCTTCAAGATTACAAGTACAAGTTCGTTTAATCAATCGTGAAACTGGTGAAATTAAAGAACAAGAAATTTTCTTATGTGATTTACCAGTTATGACAGATAGTGGTACTTTCTTAATCAATGGTGCAGAAAGAGTTGTAATCTCACAACTTGTTAGATCACCAGGTGTATATTTTGATGCACAAAGAGATAAAACAGGTAAGTTCCTATATTCTGGTACAATAATGCCTATACGTGGTACATGGATTGAACTTGAATCTGATTCTTCAGATGTATATTCTGCAAGAGTAGATAGAACAAGAAAAGTTCCACTTACTACATTAGTTAGAGCATTAGGTATTGAAACAGACCAACAAATTATGGATTTATTTGAAGATGATTTAATTAATGCTAACTTATATAAAGATCTTGCTAAAACACAAGATGAAGCATTACTTGAAATCTACAAAAAAATAAGACCAAATGAACCATTACATGTTGATGCAGCAAAATCATTATTATTTGGTTTATTATTCGAACCAAGAAGATATGACTTAGCTAGAGTTGGTAGATACAAATACAACAAAAAACTAAGTATTGCTGAAAGAACAGTTGGTGAAGTTGCAGCTGAAAACGTAATAACTGAAGATGGAGAAATTTTAGTTTCTGCTGGAGAAGTTATTTCAGAAGAAGTTGCTCAAAAAATTAAAGATTCAGGTATAAACGTTGTTTATATCACAAGAGAAGATAAAAGAATAAAAATAATTGGAAATAACACAGTAGATATATCTAGATACCTAGGTAAAGAAATAGATAAAGAAGTAATTAAAGAAGATGTATATTTACCTGCATTAAAAGAATTACTAGAAAGAATTGGAGAAGTTGACGATAAAGAGTTAAGAAAACAAATAAAACTAAATAGAGAAAAATTAGTTGTTAAATGTGCTACTCTTGATGATATTATTTCATCAGTTAACTATTTCATGAACTTAAGATTTGGTTTAGGTTATACAGATGACATTGACCACTTAGGAAACAGACGTGTAAGATGCGTTGGTGAATTATTACAAAATCAATTTAGAATTGGTCTTGCAAGACTTGAAAGAGTTGTTCGTGAAAGAATGGCTACTCAAGATTTAGATGTTGCAACTCCACAAACATTAATAAATATAAAACCAGTTGTTGGTGCATTAAGAGAATTTTTTGGAAGCTCTCAATTATCTCAATTCATGGATCAAATTAATCCACTTGCAGAATTAACTCACAAAAGAAGAATTTCTGCATTAGGACCAGGTGGTCTATCTAGAGAAAGAGCTGGATTCGAAGTGCGTGACGTTCACCATACACACTATGGAAGACTATGTCCTATCGAATCTCCTGAAGGACCAAACATCGGTCTTATATCTTCATTATCTACATTTGCTAAAATAAACAGATATGGATTTATTGAAACTCCATATAGACTAGTAGATAAAGCTACAGGTGTTGTTACTGATGAAATCAAATACATGACAGCTGACGAAGAAGATAAATATATCGTTGCACAAGCAAACGAACCACTTGATAGTGAAAGAAAATTCATTAACAAGAGAGTTAAAGTTAGATTTAAAGATTTAATTGAAGAAATCGAAAGAGAAAAAGTTGATTTAATGGACGTTTCTCCAAAACAACTTGTTTCTGTTGCGACTGCTATGATTCCTTTCTTAGAAAGCGATGACGCCCACAGAGCACTGATGGGAGCAAACATGCAACGTCAAGCAGTTCCACTAATTCAAACAGATAGTCCAATAGTTGGAACAGGAATTGAATATAAAGCAGCTGTTGACTCAGGTATAGTTTTAGTTGCTAAAAATGACGGTGTTGTTTCTTACGTAAGTGGTGACAAAATTGTTATTGATACTAAAACAGGAAAAGATGAATACCCATTAATAAAATATCAAAGATCAAATGCTGGTACTTGTATAATGCAAAAGCCAATTGTGTTAAAAGGTGAAAAAGTTAAAAAAGGAACAGTTATAGCTGACGGACCTTCTACACAAAATGGTGAATTAGCCCTTGGTAAAAACCTACTTATTGGTTTCATGACTTGGGAGGGATACAACTACGAGGATGCCATCTTAATTTCTGAAGACTTAGTTAAAGATGACGTTTTAACTTCTATTCATATTGAAGATTATGACTGTGAAGCTAGAGATACAAAACTAGGACCAGAAGAAATTACAAGAGATATTCCAAACGTTGGACCTGCTGCATTAAAAGACTTAGACGAAAACGGAATTATTCGTATTGGTGCTGAAGTTGTACCAGGAGATATCCTGGTAGGTAAAGTAACACCTAAAGGTGAAACTGAACTTACAGCAGAAGAAAAATTATTAAGAGCAATATTTGGAGAAAAAGCAAGAGAAGTTAGAGATACTTCTTTAAGAGTTCCACATGGTGAAGCTGGTACAATTGTTGATGTAAAAATATTTACAAGAGAAAATTGTGATGAGTTAGCTGCTGGAGTTCATAAAGTAGTTAGAATATATATAGCTCAAAAGAGAAAAATATCAGTTGGTGATAAAATGGCTGGACGTCACGGAAACAAAGGATGTATATCTCGTATATTACCAAGAGAAGATATGCCATTCTTACCTGATGGTACTCCATTACAAGTTCTATTAAACCCACTAGGTATTCCTTCACGTATGAACGTTGGGCAAGTGTTAGAAGTTCACTTAGGATATATAGCTAGTTTATATGGATGGAAGATTGCTACACCAGTATTTGATGGTGCTAAAGAATCTGAAATCAGAGAACTATTTGAACAAAAAGGACTTGATCCAGATGGTAAATTCATAGTTCGTGATGGTAGAACAGGTGAACCATTTGATAGAAAAGTTACAGTTGGATACATGTACATGCTTAAACTATATCATATGGTTGAAGATAAGATACATGCTCGTTCAATTGGACCATACTCATTAGTTACTCAACAACCACTTGGAGGTAAAGCTCAATTCGGTGGTCAAAGATTTGGTGAGATGGAAGTTTGGGCACTTGAAGCTTATGGTGCATCATACATACTACAAGAAATTTTAACAGTAAAATCTGATGATATCGTAGGACGTTTAAAAACATATGAAGCTATCGTTAAAGGTGAAAGTATTCCTAAACCAGGAATTCCAGAATCATTTAGAGTTTTAACAAAAGAACTACAAAGTTTAGCTTTAGACTTAAAACTATATAAACAAGATGAACAAATCGAAATAAAAGAGTCTGTTGAAGAAGATAATGATTCAATAACTCCAAACTTTGATGCTGCATCTAGTTTAGTTACAGAAGAAGACTTTAGCGGTATGTCTGTAGAGGAAGATGGAGAACTTACAAATGAAGAATTAGATACTGGAATCGATTTCGATTCAGAAGATAGCTATTCAGATGATGAATAATATATAGGTGTAAGGGGGATTATAAAATGCAAGATATGGATAATTTTGATAGAATAAGTATAGGTCTTGCTTCTCCAGAAAAGATCAGAGAATGGTCTAAAGGTGAAGTAAAAAAACCAGAAACTATCAATTATAGAACACTTAAACCAGAAAGAGACGGACTATTTTGTGAAAAGATTTTTGGACCAACTAAAGATTGGGAATGTTACTGTGGTAAATATAAAAAAGTAAGATATAAAGGAATAATTTGTGATAGATGTGGCGTTGAAGTTACTAAGAAAAAAGTAAGACGTGAGAGAATGGGACATATTGAACTTGCATGTCCCGTATCACACATCTGGTTCTTCAAAGGTATTCCTGGAAGAATGAGTACAATTCTTGATATATCACCTAAAGCATTAGAAAAAGTTTTATATTATGCATCTTACATCGTTCTTGATGCTAAAGATACAGGATTTAAAGCTTGCGATATTTTAAGTGAAAAAGAATACAGAGAAGCACTAGAAAAATACGGACCAGATTCAATAAAAGTTGGAATGGGTGCAGAAGCTGTTAAAGAACTTCTTTCAAAAATTGATCTTAAAAAATTAGAGAAAGAATTAAGAAAAGAATTAGAAAAAACAAACGGAGCAAAAAGACAAAAAATAATAAAAAGATTAGATACAGTTGAAGCTTTCTTAAATTCTGGAAATAAACCAGAATGGATGATTCTTGAAGCTTTACCTGTTATCCCACCAGATTTAAGACCTATGGTTCAACTTGATGGTGGTAGATTCGCTACTTCTGATTTAAATGACTTATATAGAAGAGTTATTAATAGAAATAACAGATTAAAAAGACTATTAGAATTAGAAGCACCAGATATCATTGTAAGAAACGAAAAAAGAATGTTACAAGAAGCTGTAGATGCTTTAATAGATAATGGTAGACGTGGTAGACCTTTAACAGGTGCAGGTGGAAGAGCATTAAAATCTTTATCTGATATGTTAAAAGGAAAACAAGGTAGATTTAGACAAAACTTACTAGGTAAGAGAGTTGATTATTCTGGACGTTCAGTTATCGTTGTTGGACCAGAATTAAAAATACATCAATGTGGTCTTCCTAGAGAGATGGCTCTAGAACTATTTAAACCTTTCGTTATGAAAGAATTAGTTGCAAGAGGAATTGCAAATAACATAAAAAATGCTAAAACTATAGTTGAAAGAACTAAAGTTGAAGTATGGGATGTATTAGAGGAAGTTATAAAAGACAGACCTGTAATGCTTAACCGTGCTCCTACACTACATAGACTTGGTATTCAAGCATTTGAACCAGTTCTTGTTGAAGGTAGAGCAATCAAACTTCACCCATTAGTTTGTACAGCATTCAACGCTGACTTCGACGGTGACCAAATGGCTGTTCACGTTCCATTATCACCAGAAGCTGTTGCAGAAGCAAAACTATTAATGCTTGCTTCAAACAACTTATTAAAACTACAAGACGGTAAACCAGTTGCAGTACCTTCTCAAGATATGATTCTTGGAAGTTACTACTTAACAGTAGATGTTGATGGTGAACCAGGTGAAGGAAAAATATTTGCAAGTGAAGATGAAGCTTTAATGGCTTATGACCAAGGTGTAATTGGAATTCATGCTGCAATTAAAGTTAGAGTAACAAGAAATGTTGATGGAGAAGAAGTAACAGGAATAATTGATGCTACTCCAGGTAGATTAATATTCAATAGCTTCATTCCTCAAGATTTAGGATTTGTTGATAGAACAGTTCCAGAAAATAAATTAAAACTAGAAATAGATTTCCCAATTAGAAAGAAAGAATTAGGAAATATTATAGACAAATGTATTTCAAAACATGGTATTTCAGATACAGCTGTAGTACTAGATGATATTAAAGCTAACGGATACAAATACTCTACAAGAGCTGCTGTAACAGTTTCTGTAGCAGATATGGAAGTTCCTGCAGCTAAAGCTGGTATTCTTGCAGATGCTGAAGCTAAAGTTGAAGGAATACGTAAAAACTTCAAACGTGGTCTTATCACTGATGAAGAAAGATACAATGAAACAATCAAAGTTTGGTCAAAAGCTACTGATGATATACAAGCTGCAGTTATGAGCAATCCAAACAAATTAAATCCAATTCAAATGATGGCTCATACTGGTGCCAGAGGTAACCCAACACAAATTAGACAGCTTACTGGTATCCGTGGACTTATGGCAGATACAGAAGGTAAAACAGTTGAAATACCTATCAAATCTTGCTTTAAAGATGGTCTAGATGTTCTAGAATTCTTTATTTCATCTCACGGTGCTAGAAAAGGTCTAGCAGATACAGCGTTAAGAACAGCTGACTCTGGTTACTTAACAAGAAGACTTGTTGACGTTAACCAAGATGTTATCGTTATGGAAGATGACTGTGGAACTCACGAAGGATTAATGGTTCAAACTATTAAAGAATCTGGAGAACCTATCGAAAAACTTGAAGAAAGAATTGAAGGTAGATTCTTAGCTCAAGATATCTTTGATGAAAATGGAGATATCATAGTTCCAAACGGTACTTACGTAACAGATAAAATTGCTAAAATTGTTGTTGATACTGGTATAGAATCAGTTAAAATAAGATCAGCTCTTACATGTGAATCTGTAAGAGGTGTATGTGCTAAATGTTATGGTAAAAACTTAGCAACCGGAGATCCAATCTCTGTTGGTGAAGCAATTGGTATCATAGCTGCACAATCTATCGGTGAACCTGGTACTCAGTTAACAATGAGAACATTCCACTCTGGTGGTGTTGCCGGTGGAGATATCACTCAAGGTCTTCCTAGGGTTGAAGAATTATTCGAAGCTAGAAAACCTAAAGGTGTTGCTATGGTTTCTGAAATTGATGGTTTAGTATCAATTGGAGATCATGGAAATAACAAAGAAGTAACTGTTGTTAAAGACGATAAAACAGCTGAAAAATACTTAATACCATATGGTGCAAGATTAACAGTTGTTGATGGACAAAATATACAAGCTGGTGATAGATTAACAGAAGGTTCTCTAGACCCACACGACATTATACGTATTAAAGGCGAAGTTGCTGTTCAAAACTACTTAATTGAAGAAGTTCAAAAAGTATATAGAACACAAGGTGTTAACATTGATGATAAACACATTGAAATTGTTGCTCGTCAAATGTTAAGAAAAGTATATGTTGAAGATGCTGGAGATACAGATTTAATCGCTGCTTCTACAATAGATATGACTGAATTTAATAAAGCAAATAAAGATGCTAAAGCAGAAGGCAAGAAACCTGCTACAGGAAGAAAAGTTCTACTTGGTATTACAAAAGTTGCATTATTAACAGATTCATTCTTATCTGCTGCATCATTCCAAGAAACAGCTAGAGTATTAACTGATGCTGCTATCAAAGGAAAAGTAGATAAACTACAAGGATTAAAAGAAAATGTTATCATTGGACGTTTAATTCCTGCTGGTACAGGTATTGTTAATGCAAACGATATTGAAATCGTTACAGAAGAACAATTAAATAAAGCTAATGAACCAGTTATAGATGCAGAAGTATTAAAAAAATCTATTATAAGTGATATAGTAGACGATATTGTTGCTAAACCAACAGCTTCTGATATAGTTGAATAAAAAATTAAGATAGATACATAGCGATATGTATCTATTTTTTTTTGCTATATTGAAAAAATAATATATTTATAATAAAATAATATTATTAAAATAGAGAGGAAATATTGATGAGAAAGACTATAAAAGCATATTGTAATTTTTTTGTAATGATAATTTCTGTAATATTAGTGATATATGTAGCTTTTTTTACTGATATACCAACAAAAACAGGAAATATAATTAGGCTAAAAATAGAAGAAACTCGTGATGTACATGAAACATATAGTAAAGATTTTTATATTAATGATTTAGGAATTAGTATGAATACTTATTACTATGATAGGTTAAATGATGAACAGAAAAAGATATATTCTGCTATCGCTAATTCGGTAAAAACTTTTAAAAATGAATTTGCAATAAGAGACTATGTTGCAGGAGATAAAGATGTGTTTGCAACTGAAGTTTCAATTGCAATAGAAGCATTTATTAACGATCACCCAGAAGTGTTCTATCTTCAATCTCAATATTCGTCTTACGTAGTTTCAAATTTTGAAGGAAATATTGGATATGTTAAGCTTAACTATACTGAGGAAGATACAAATGTAATAAATCAAAAAATTGAATTGATGAAAGAAAAAATTCAAGAATATCTTAAAGAAGTAGAAGGAATGAGTGACTATGAAAAGGAAGTGGCTATTCATGATAAACTTGCTTATACTGTTACTTATTCAGATTTAGTTGAGCTGCCAAGAAAATATCATACGGTAGAGGGAACTTTACTTGAAGGAATTGGTGTTTGTGATGGATTTACTAAATCTCTACAACTAATATATGATGCAGTAGGTATAGACAGTATAATAGTTCTAGGCACTTTAGATAATAATCCTCACGCTTGGAATTTGGTGAAGTTAGATAATGAATGGTACAACGTAGATATAACTTCATCAAGATCAATATATGGAGAAACTGGAATAATAAATCATGCATATTTTAATTTAACTACAGAAAAAATGAAAAGAGTTGCTACTTTTGATAATGAAGATATAATTCCAGAAGCTAATTCTACAAAATATGATTATTATGAACATAATGGATATATATTAGATGAGACACAAGATATATATGACCAATTAAATAGTGTATATCAAAATTTTAAAGATAAAGAATATATGGAATTTTACTTTAAAGGTAATGTGTCAGATAATATTTCAACTATGCTTAGAGCTTTAAGAAATATAGATACTAGTTTTTTAGATGGCACAAAAATGTATTATTATAACATAGAAAATGCCATAATAATACCAAAAAATAAGTTGAATTAATTTTTTATATAATATATAATAATTATGTATATAAAACTAAGGAGAAATGGGTATATGAATAATTTTAAAGAAACTTTATTAGATTTTAGAGATGATACTTTGGATTTTATTGACGAGCATAGATTGCCGATTATTATAATAAGTATTTTGCTTGTTATTTTAATTGTTGGTGGAATAATTTTAAAAGTAGTGTTATCACCTGTAAAGGTTGTAATATCTAATGCTAATACTGAAATGGGAAATATAATAGGTACGAAAGCTAAAACATTAGAATTTACTGCTGTAGCAAAGAAAAATAGCAAAGTTTTAGAAGCAGCATTTGAGTGGGAAGTTTCAGGCGGAAAAATCCAATTAAATGAAGACGGTTCTGTAATTTGGGAGCTACCAGTAGATGAGGGAACTTACACAATAACTGCTAAATCAGGAGAGTATGTAGGCTCTAAAAATATAACAGTAATAGGAAATGAATTATCAGGGTTATATAAAAATGCAAATTATCAAATTTTAGTGCAAGATACAGATGGTGATGGGCTTCCAGACTTATACGAGGGATCAACAAGTAGAACAAGTCAAACAAGTGTTGATACAGATAACGATGGGTTATACGATGGAGATGAAATAATAATGGGACTTGATCCTTTAACAGCAGATAGTAAAGGAGATGGCCTAAAAGATGGAGAAAGAAAACTAGAGTATACATTTACATCAGATAATATATCAATGGAAATGGTAGGTAAAGGAAACTTTACTCAAACATCTGTAGATATATATCCAACAGAAACATTAGATAATGTTAGTTCGGTTATAGAAGGAGTATATTCTTTTTATACAGAAGTTGCCTTAGATAGTGCGGAAATTACAATAAAATATAATCCAGATATTGTCGCTAAAAAAGGTGCTAATGAAGATAATTTAGCTGTTTATGAATTAAATGAAGAAGAAAACTCATTTAAAAAATTAAAATCTACAATTGATGCAAGTAATAATATAGTTACTTTTAATCCAGAAAATAGTACTTTAGGCAAGTATTTTATAGCGGATTCTTCAGTTTTAACATCAAACTTGGCTACAGAACTTGTATTTGTAATAGATAACTCTGGTTCGATGTATTCTAAAGCTGAATTCGGTAATAGTGAAGAAAACGATCCGGAATTTAAAAGAGTAGATGCAGTGAATGCATTGGTAGATAAACTACAAGGAAATTATAGATTTGGTGTTGGAAAATTTACATTTGAATATAAAGATTTAGTAACTCTATCTTCGGATAAAACAACTATAAAAAATAGAACTTCAAGTATAAAAACAGATCCAGAAAACTTCTCAGGAACATATATTGGTGCTGGCTTAGAAGGTGGCTTAAAGCAATTTAGCAATGAAAATAATCAAAATAGAAGATATATAATACTTCTAAGTGATGGTAAAGACGATACTGGTGGAAAGGAATATAATAATGGATTAGTAGAAGAGCAAATTCTTGTTGCAAAAAATAAAGGTGTAAAAGTTTACACGGTTGGACTAGGAAAATCTATTGATGAGTCTAATTTAAGAAATATAGCAGAGCAAACTAAAGGAAAATATTACTTCGCAGCTACTGCTGAAGATTTAAATGAAGTTTTTGAAAAAATAGCTGCTGATTTAAATTACAATTTATATGATTCAAATAATGATGATATAGATGATACAGTAATTATTGCAGACTCTGGATTTGTAGTAAGAAGAAATGGATTTGCCTTCTCTAACTTTTCAAATAGCCAAGTACCATATGGTTATGGTTACGGTATGGTATTATATGCTAAATTGTTCTATGAGAACAATTTACCAGGTTCTTTAAGTGCTAAAACAATAACAACAAATGAAGGGGTAACAGTAACGGCTCCGGATGCTGATACAAAAAGTATAAGTAGTAATACCACAACAGCATTAGCTACATATATGCCTAAAACTTTAAGTCTTTTAGCGGAATTACCAGAAAACTTCTGGTCATCTTCTACAACGGGTAGTACATTAGCAATAAATTCTGGATATAAGAATTCTTTAAAATCATTAGGATTTTCAATTTATACTGCTGAAACTAGTGACGAAAATGCGGGATTTAAAAAATATGAATCTATCCAATTTAACATTGATCAGTTCTTAACAGGAGAAGATGTTGCTACAACAATAGATGGTGCTGACATAGAAATGTTAAGAACATTAGCTAGATTAGATATAACTAAATATAGAGATGACAAATTTAACTTCTTTGACAATAATGATACAGCATTTAATAATTTAAAAACAGAATTATTAGCTGGAAGAACAGTTATGTTAAGATTAAATGATGACTATACAGTACTTGCTACTAAGTTGTTAGCAGATTCAAAAAATATGAATAAATATAAAATAGAAGTATACGATCCAAACTATGCTGGAATTCCAAAATACATAGAAGTGGAAAGAAATAGATATTCAGATATAACTGAAATTTCTAAACTAATAATAGACAAATATGAATATAAATTCAAATATCAAGGCACAGATGTTGGTGTTTGTATAAGTATTCCAAATGTTGAAGAAAAACTATAAAAAGCAAAGTGACCTTTTAAGTATATCTTAGGAGGTCTTTTTTTATCAAAAAAGTTATGTAACATTTTTATAAATTATTGACTTTTATTATCAATTTTAGTATAATATTAGACGTATTAATGTAACTAATACAACATAGAAAGAAAGAGGGGTGAATTTAAGTGCCTACATTTAACCAATTAGTTAGAAAAGGAAGAGAGAACAAAACAACTAAATCAAAATCTCCTGCTTTACAAAGAGGATACAACTCAAGAAAAAAAGCTAGTACTAATCAATCTTCTCCACAAAAGAGAGGTGTTTGTACAGTTGTTAAAACTCAAACTCCAAAAAAACCAAACTCTGCTTTAAGAAAAGTAGCCAGAGTAAGACTAACAAACACAATGGAAGTAACAGCTTACATTCCAGGTATTGGTCACAACCTACAAGAACACAGTGTTGTTTTAATTAGAGGTGGAAGAGTAAAAGACCTACCAGGTGTACGTTATCACATTGTTAGAGGTGTACTTGATACTGCAGGTGTTGCAAACAGAGTACAAGCCAAATCAAAATATGGTGCAAAAAGAGCAAAGAAAAAATAATAATTAAGTTAGGCGCTTAAGTTTAAGATATTAAACCGAGCACTTACAAGAATTAAAAATTTTTGAGTACCTATGGATTTTAATGAAATTCAAATTTTATATAAGGAGGGAAGAACAGTGGCAAGAAAAGGACATATTTCTAGAAGAGAAGTAATGCCAGATCCACAATATAACTCTAAAGTAGTTTCAAAACTAATAAACAAAGTTATGTGGGATGGTAAAAAAGTTACAGCTCAAAAAATCGTTTACGGTGCATTTGATATAGTTGCTAATAAAACTGGTAGAGAAGCTTTAGATGCTTTCCAACAAGCTTTAGATAACGTTACACCTGCTCTAGAAGTTAAAGCTAGAAGAGTTGGTGGTGCTACATACCAAGTACCAATGGAAATTAGAGCTGACAGAAAACAAACTCTTGCAATAAGATGGTTAGTTGAATATGCTAGAAAAAGAAATGAACATAGCATGGAAGAAAAACTAGCAGGAGAAATTATGGATGCTATAAACAGCCAAGGTGCTGCTTTCAAAAAGAAAGAAGATACTCACAAAATGGCAGAAGCAAACAAAGCATTCGCTCACTACAGATGGTAGTATTATAATTAATGGAAGGGAGGCTAATTTTTCATGGCTGGAAGAGAATATCCTCTTGAGAGGACAAGAAATATCGGTATCATGGCTCACATCGATGCTGGTAAAACAACAACTACTGAAAGAATACTATTTTATACTGGTAAAACACATAAAATAGGTGAAACTCATGACGGTGCAGCAACAATGGACTGGATGGCTCAAGAACAAGAAAGAGGTATCACAATTACATCTGCTGCTACTACATGTTTCTGGAATAACAATAGAATAAATATCATTGACACTCCAGGACACGTTGACTTCACAATTGAAGTTGAAAGATCTCTAAGAGTTTTAGATGGTTCTGTAACTGTACTTTGTGCAAAAGGTGGAGTTCAACCACAATCTGAAACAGTTTGGAGACAAGCAAACAAATATAGTGTACCAAGAATGGTATACGTTAACAAAATGGACATAACAGGTGCTGATTTCTACAATTGCGTAAGACAATTAAGAGATAGATTAAAAGCAAATGCTGTTCCAATCGCACTTCCAATTGGAAAAGAAGATGATTTCAAAGGAATCGTTGATTTAGTAAAAATGGAAGCATTAGTTCACTATGATGATTTAGGAAAAGACGTTAGACACGAAGCTATTCCTGAAGATATGGTTGAACTTGCAGAAAAATATAGAACTGAACTATTAGAACACGTTGCTGAAACAGACGACGAACTAATGGAAAAATATTTAATGGGTGAAGAATTCACTGTTGAAGAAATCAAAGCAGCTATAAGAAAATCTACAATAGCTAACACTATGGTTCCTGTAACATGCGGAAGTTCATACAAGAACAAAGGTGTTCAAGAATTACTAGATGATATAGTTGACTACATGCCAGCTCCAACTGATATACCAGATATCAAAGGTGTATTAGAAGATGGAACAGAAGCTGAAAGAAAATCTTCTGATGAAGAACCATTCGCAGCTTTAGCATTCAAAATTATGACTGATCCATATGTTGGTAAATTAACATTCTTCAGAGTTTATTCTGGAACATTAGAAAAAGGTTCATATGTTTTAAATGCAAACAAAGATAAAAAAGAAAGAATAGGAAGACTTATTCAAATGCATGCTAACGCAAGACAAGATATAGATAAAGTTTACGCTGGAGATATAGCTTGTGCTGTTGGTTTAAAAGATGTTGTAACAGGAGATTCAATCTGTGATGAAAATCACCCAATTATACTTGAATCTATTGAGTTCCCAGAACCAGTTATCGATATCTCAATCGAACCAAAAACTAAAGCAGACCAAGAAAAAATGGCAGTTGCTTTACAAAAACTTGCAGAAGAAGATCCTTCTTTCAAAACATATACAAACCAAGAAACTGGTCAAACAATTATTGCTGGTATGGGAGAACTACACCTAGATATCATTGTTGACAGATTAAAAAGAGAATTCCACGTTGATGCTAATGTTGGTAAACCTCAAGTTGCTTACAAAGAAACAATTAAAAAACCTGTAAGAGTTGAAGGTAAATTCATTAGACAATCAGGTGGTAAAGGTCAATATGGTCATGTATGGCTAGAAGTTGAACCTAACGAACAAGGTAAAGGATATGCATTCGAATCTAAAATCGTTGGTGGTGTTGTTCCTAAAGAATACGTTAAACCAGTTGATGAAGGTGTTCAAGATGCAATGAAAGCTGGTATACTAGCTGGATATCCTGTTGTTGACGTTAAAGTTGCTTTAGTAGATGGATCATACCACGAAGTTGACTCATCTGAAGCAGCATTCCACATTGCTGGATCTATGGCGTTCAAAGAAGCTTGCCGTCAAGGTGGAGCTATGTTACTTGAACCTATAATGAAAGTTGATATAACTGTTCCTGAAGAATACATGGGAGACGTTATAGGAGACGTAAATGCTAGACGTGGAAGAATGGAAGGAATGGATACAGATCAAGGAACTACAACAATCCACTCTTACATTCCACTTTCTGAAATGTTTGGATACGCTACTGATTTAAGATCTAAAACTCAAGGTAGAGGTGTTTACTCTATGGAACCATCTCACTATGAAGAAGTACCTAAATCAGTACTTGAAACTATAGTTGCACAAAGAACTAGAAAAGAAGACTAGTGCAATTTCACAAAAAATGTTAATTACGCTTTTCCTATTGCAAAAATAGGAAAAGTGTAGTAAAATAACTATAATTGATGCACTATGCGTGCACATTAGTTGAAAAATTTAAGGAGGAATATTAAAATGGCAAAAGCTAAGTTTGAAAGAACTAAACCACACGTTAACATTGGAACAATCGGACATGTTGACCACGGTAAAACTACTTTAACAGCTGCAATCACTAAATTTTGTAGCTTAACAGGTGGAGCAGAATTCAGAGCTTACGATCAAATCGATGGAGCTCCAGAAGAAAGACAAAGAGGTATCACTATCTCTACAGCTCACGTTGAATACGAAACAGAAAACAGACACTATGCACACGTTGACTGCCCAGGACACGCTGACTATGTTAAAAACATGATCACAGGTGCTGCACAAATGGATGGTGCTATACTTGTTGTTTCTGCTGCTGATGGCCCTATGCCACAAACAAGAGAACACATCTTATTATCTAGACAAGTAGGTGTTCCTTACATCGTAGTATTCATGAACAAATGTGATATGGTAGACGATCCTGAACTATTAGAATTAGTTGAAATGGATATCAGAGATTTATTATCTAAATATGATTTCCCAGGAGACACTACTCCAATAATCAAAGGATCTGCATTAAAAGTATTAGAATCTACATCTACAGATCCAAATGCACCAGAATATGCTTGCATGAAAGAATTATTAGATACAATAGATTCTTATATTCCAAATCCAGAAAGAGATTCAGATAAACCTTTCTTAATGCCAGTTGAAGACGTATTCACTATCACAGGTAGAGGAACAGTTGCAACAGGAAGAATTGAAAGAGGATCTTTAAAAGTTGGTGAAGAAGTTGAAATCGTTGGATTATCTGACGAAAAGAGAAAAACAGTTGTAACTGGTATCGAAATGTTCAGAAAATCATTAGATACTGCTGAAGCTGGAGACAACGCTGGTGTACTTCTAAGAGGTATTCAAAGAAGTGAAATTGAAAGAGGTCAAGTTATCTCTAAACCAGGTTCAATCCACCCACACACTGAATTCTCAGCTGAAGTTTATATCCTAACTAAAGAAGAAGGTGGAAGACATACTCCATTCTTTAACGGATACAGACCACAATTCTACTTCAGAACAACTGACGTTACTGGTGTTATTGAATTACCAGCAGGTACAGAAATGGTAATGCCTGGAGATAACGTAACTATGGAAATCAAACTTATCACTCCAATAGCTATCGAAAAAGGATTAAAATTCGCTATTCGTGAAGGTGGTAAAACAGTTGGTGCTGGTTCAGTTGCTGACATCAGAGCTTAATTTAATTAAGATATATAAAAGATAGGATTTCTCCTATCTTTTTTTTATGCCTTTTTATTAAAAAACATATAAATTTCCTTGACAATATTAAATAAATATTAGATAATAAAGTTATGTTTAGAATATTTTTGTTTAGATATTCATATAAAGTTTAAAAGAGATCTCGAGGAGGTGTAAAAGATGGATACAGTTTTAGAAAAAGTAAAAGAAGTAATAAGCGAACAATTAGGAATTGATGATACAGATACAATTACTACTGAAACTACTTTTATCGATGACTTAGGAGCTGATTCACTTGACATTGTTGAGTTAATAATGGCTTTAGAAGAAGAATTTGATATGGAAATTCCAGAAGAGGAAGCAGAAAAAATAACATCTGTAGGAGATGTAGTAACATATATCGAAAATAATCAATAATTATAAAAAGGTACCTTAGCATATAAGGTGCTTTTTTTCGCTTGAAATCTAAGGAAAAATTATATATAATATTAGATGAAGGAGAATACAAAATGAACGAAAACGACAAGTTATTAAGATTACAATCTAAATTAAAATATATATTTAATGATACTAAATTATTAAAGATGGCACTTACACATAAATCATATGCATATGAACAAGCTAATCCAACTTATGATATGTATAATGAAAGAATAGAGTTCTTAGGAGATGCTATATTAGAACATATAATATCAGACTTGTTATTTGCTCAAAAGCCAGAAATGGCAGAAGGTGAAATGACTAAAAAAAGAGCTGCTATAGTTTGCGAAGCATCTTTAAGTAGTGCTTTTAAAAGAATAGGTGGACAAGAATATATTTATCTTGGAAAATGTGAACAAAATTCAAATGGTAAATTAAAAGATGCAATTGTAGCAGATGCTTTTGAAGCAACACTTGGTGCAATTTATCTTGATGGTGGTTATGATATTGCAAGAGATATTTGCCTAGAATTACTAGATAAAGAAATTAAAACTGTACTTAATGGTGGAACTTTAAATACAGATTATAAAACACAATTACAAGAAATACTACAAAGACATGGTAATGTAAAAATAGAGTATATACTTCAAAAAGAAGAAGGACCAGAGCATGATAAATCATTTACTATAGATTTATTCTTTAATGGAACAAAGATTGGAGAAGGTACAGGAAAAAGTAAAAAACAAGCAGAACAAGAAGCTGCTCATCAAGCAATATTAAATGGGGGAGAAAATCTTGGAAATTAAACTAGATTTATCACAAGAATTAAAAAACTTTGCTAATAAAGATAATCAATATACTATTCCAATATTTATACCACATAAAGGTTGTCCAAATAATTGTGTGTTTTGCAATCAAAAGAAAATTAGTGGACAAATAGAAGATGTTACTATTGAAGATGTAGATAATAAAATAAAAGAATATCTTGAATATTATAAAGATTCTTCTAAAAAAATAGAAATAGCTTTTTTTGGCGGTAGTTTTACAGGAATAGATATAGAATTACAGATAAGTTATTTAGAAGTAGCAAATAAGTATATAAAAGAAGGTAGAGTAGATAGTATTCGCATATCTACACGTCCAGATTATATTAATGAAGATATACTTGCTATGTTAAAAAAATATAATGTAAAAACTATCGAACTTGGAGTTCAATCTATGGATGAAAAAGTTCTAGAAGTGTCTCAAAGAGGTCATACTTCACAAGATGTAATAACTGCTTCTAATTTAATTAGAAAATACGGTATTAGACTAGGACATCAAATAATGATTGGACTTCCAGAAAGTACAATTGAAACTGAGCTTTATACGATTAGAGAATGTTTAAAATTAGAGCCAAAACAACTTAGAATATATCCTGTATACGTTATAGAAGATAGTGAATTATATGCAATGTATAAAAATAGTGTATATAAACCATTATCTATCTCTGAAGCTGTATCTAGATGTAGTAAAGTAATTAAAGAATGTACAAAAACAGATGTGGCAATAATTAGACTAGGGTTACAATCTACAGAAGATATTACAATAGCTAATACTAACATATATGGTCCGGTTAGCGATAATTTAGCAGAATATGTAATGGCTGAAATAGTAAGAAATAAGATAGAAAAAATTTTAGATAATAATTTAATTAATGATGATATAATAATATATGTTCAAAAGAGATATGTTTCAATTTGTGTTGGCCCAAAGAAAATTAATAAAATTTACTTTGAGCAAAAATACAATGTAAAATATATCGTCAAAGGAGAGATTTAATGAAAAGAGTAATGTTTGCTGCAAGTTCAGGTGGACATTTAACAGAACTACTAAAACTTGAAGAATTATTTAACGAATATGACTATGTACTTGTAACAGAAAAAACTGAAGTTACAGAACCTTTAAAAGACAAATATAATATAGAATTCATAAAGTATGGTCCTTGCAAAAATAAATTTAAATATATATTAACTATAATTCAAAATTTATTTTCAGCAATAAGATTAGTACTTAAATATAAACCGGAAACTGTAATTTCAACAGGAGCACAAGTAGGCGGATTTTTCTGTTATGTAGGAAAATTTTTTGGTGCTAAAGTTATATATATTGAAACTATGGCAAAGATAAAAGAATTATCTGGAACAGGGAATAATGTATATAAAATAGCGGATAAATTTTATGTACAATGGGAAGGCTTAGCTGAAAAATACGAAAAAGCTGAATATTTAGGAAGGTTGATATAAATGGTATTAATTAGTGTAGGTACACAGAAACAACAATTCACAAGAATATTTGATATTGTAAAGAGAAGTAAAAGGTTATATAAAGAGAAAATAATTGCTCAAGCTGGGTATACTAAATATGATAGTAAAAGAATAGAAATGTTTGAATTTATTTCACTAGATGAAATGGAAAAGTATATTTCTGAGGCAGACTTAATTATATCTCATGGTGGAGTTGGAACAATATTTTCTGCATTGAAAAAGGGAAAAAAAGTTATAGCAGTTCCAAGACTTGAAAAATATGGTGAACATATTAATGATCATCAAATAGAGATATGCGAAGAACTTGAAAAAGAAGGTTATATCTTATATTATAAAGATGGTATAGATACATTAGATAAATTAATAGAAGAAGTAAGAAAAAAAGAATTTAAAAAATATGATTCAGATAATAATTATTTGGATATTTTAAGAAAAGAAATATAGGAGGTATATATGAGTGTTGATAGTTTAAAAGAAGTGGCTAAAAAGGTCAGAATGGACATTGTAAACATGATATATAATGCTAAATCTGGTCATCCAGGTGGTTCATTATCTTGTACAGATATTTTAGTTGCATTATATCATGAAAAAATGAATTTAAATTTAGATGAAAATGGTAATAGAATAGATAAATTTGTTTTATCTAAAGGGCATGCTGCTCCTGCATATTATGCTGTTTTATCTAGTAAAGGTTTTATACCTCATGAAGATTTAAAGACTTTAAGAAAAATAGATAGTTATCTTGAAGGACATCCTTCAAATAAAATAAATGGAGTAGATGTATCAAGTGGCTCTTTAGGTCAAGGATTATCTATTGCAAATGGTATGGCTTTAGCGAAAAAGTTAGATAATATCGAAGGTAAAGTATATTGTGTATTAGGTGATGGCGAAATACAAGAAGGACAAATATGGGAAGCTTGTATGACAGCTAATAAATATAAACTAAATAATTTGGTGACATTTTTAGATTATAATGGATTACAAATTGATGGAAACATTATGGATGTTAAAAGTGTGAATAACTTAAAAGAAAAATTTGAGTCTTTTGGATGGAATGTACAAGAAATAGATGGACATGATTTTGAACAAATTTTAGTTGCTATAGATAATACAGAAAATTCCTTAAAACCTAATATGATTATAGCAAAAACTATAAAAGGAAAAGGTGTTTCTTTTATGGAAAATAAAGCTGGGTGGCATGGTAAAGCACCTAATGAAGAAGAATACAAACTAGCAATAGAAGAACTATCTAAATAGTGGTGGTGAAAATGGAAAATATATCTAAAAAAGACATTACTTTCAGAATAAATAATTTAAAAAAGAGAGTATCTGAAATTAATGATAAAATAATAAAAAATAATGAAGAAATGGATTCTAGATATAATTTTGCCAAAAAATTGGGAATAAAAGTAGATAATATAAGTAGCACAAATGATGAAATAATAGAAGGACTAAAAGTATATATAGATAAAACAGACGAGATAATATCTAAAATACAAGATGTGCAAGACGAAGATGTCGAGCAAGAATGTAAAATATTAAATAACATGTTATATTTAGATGATATGAAATTAAAAAATATCAGTCAATTAATACAAGAAAATAAAGAATTAAATATAAGAGAATATATAAATAGAATAGCAGATAGAGCTAATGATTTAATACGTGATGAGGAAGTCAAAAGTATAGATGATAATATAAAGAAACTATCTAAAAAAAGTAATTTAATAGAAAAAATCATAGGGAAAGATAAAGTAAAAAAAGCTTTATTAGAAAATTATAATCTTAAGAGAGTAGAAACATTAAATAAAAAATATATTCCGTATAATAAAAGTATATTAGAGATAGTTAATATAACTAGAAATTGTGGATATAAATCTAGTAAAATAGAAGATTTTATAACAAAACTTTCAAAAGAATATGAATTTGAAAATTTGGTAGAAAATGCACTAATTACTTTAGAAAAAGAAGTAAAAATTCCTTTTTTCTATAATAAAGAATTTGTTAATAAATTAAACACTGAAAATACAATAATGTTAGATAGAATTAATGATAAGAAAAATGTAAAGCCTAAAGTTTCAGAATATCAAATGTATAATGATATGTTGAAAAATGATATAACAACTTTAGAACTTTTAAATTTTAATAATATTTTAGATGAGGTGATATAATGAAATCAACAAGAAAAGCTTATGGAGAATTTTTATCACAATTAGGAGAAGATAAAAATGTAGTAGTTTTAGATGCAGATTTAGCTACTGCGACTAAAACAGATATGTTTATGAAGGAATATCCTGAAAGACATATTGATGTGGGAATAGCAGAACAAGATTTAGTAGGAACTGCTTGTGGATTAGCATTAAGTGGAAAAACTGTTTTTGCTTCTACCTTTGCAATTTTTATGGCTGGAAGGGCATATGATCAAGTAAGAAATACTGCTGCATATTCACATGTTAATGTAAATTTATGTGCTACTCATGCGGGAGTTATGGTAGGGGAAGATGGACCTACACATCAATGTATAGAAGATATTGCATTGATGAATGTAGTACCAACTATGAAAGTTTTATCTCCTGCGGATGATGTTAGTACTAAAAAAATCCTAAAATTCTGTTTAAATGAAGAAGGCCCAAAATATATTAGACTTGGAAGAAGTGATCTTGAAGATATTTATACAGAAGATGCGGAATTTAAATTAGGCGGCTCTAATACTTTTGGTGATGGTACAGATGGTACAGTATTTGCATATGGACCAACTGTAAGTATTGCTCTAAATGCCCAAAAAGAATTAAAAGAAAAGGGTATTAATATTAGAGTAGTAGATCTTTATAGCATAAAACCAGTAGATAGAGATATAATTATAAAATGTGCTAAAGAAACAGATAAATTAATATCTATTGAAGATCATAGTGTTATAGGTGGTATTGGAAGTATCATATCTAATGTTCTATGTGAAGAATATCCTAAAAAATTAGAAAAAATAGGGATTAAAGATACTTTTGGTAAGTCTGGAAACTGGAAGGTTGTATACGAATACTTTGGACTTACAAAAGATAATATAATAAATAAATTCTAAAAAAAAGTAGTTACTATTAAATGTGGTAACTACTTTTTTATATGTTTAAATCTATATCATTAAATATATTATCTGCAAAAAATTCTTCAAGAGTAATGTTTAATCCATAACATACTCTGGAGATAGTTAGGAGTTTAGGATTATTACTATCTCCAATAACTATAGATTGCAAAGTAGATTGAGTCAAAAAACTTACATTAGCTAATTTGTTTATGCTAATGTTCTTTTCTTTGCACAAATTCAATATTCTTGTAGATATTGCTTTTGAGATAGTCATAATTCCCTCCTTTTTGACAATTATATCAAGTAATTGTTTTATAGTATTAACGTTGCAACGTTACAATGATTATGACAAAATAAGCTATAATATTTGTATAAAAGACAAATAGGAGGAGTTTTATGGATAACAATACAAAGAAATGTAAATATTGTGGCACTGATATGGATAAATCAGTGAAATTTTGTCCAACTTGTAAAAGAAGACAAAAACTTGCTTGGTGGCAAATGCTATTAATTGTATTAGGTGTAATTTTATTATTGAATATATTCACTACACAAAGTAACAATGAGAATAGCAGTAATAATGCTACAAATACTAACAATGGCATGAATACAAGTACCTCAGTTAATCACTCAACTACTAATAATAGTACAACTAATAATTCTAACAAAACAGAAAATAAGGTATATAAATTGGGTGAAACTTGGACTGTAGATGGACAATGGAATTTAACTGTAAATTCTGTAACAACTACAACCGAAAGAAATCAATTTTCGGATAAAACACCTGCACAAGTATTAATTGTAGATTATAGTTATGAAAATTTAGGTTATGAAGATGATATAATGGACGGGTTATTTATAAGTTTAGAGATAGAAACAATAATAGATGCTAATGGGGAGGTTGGATATTCATATCCTAATTCTGTTGCAAATTATCCTCAGGAAATTCCGGTTGGAGCTAAATGTTCAAATGCTCAAGCTTGTATAGCTGTAGATAATACTAGCGATAAAATTAAAATAATTGTTACAGAGTATGACAGCAATGATAAAAAGCAAAAAGCAACATTTGAATTAGAAGTTCAATAAGTAGTAGAAATAAAAGGTTTACTGTGTAAACCTTTTATTTTTTTGCATATTATTGTCTTATGTAAAATTATCCTTGATAATGAGCAAATTTTATTATATAATTATTGAGAAAAAGAAGGAGTTAAGAGGTGTTATATGGAACCACTTGCATATAGAATGAAGCCTACTAAATTAGAAGATTTTTTTGGACAAGAAGATATAGTAGGAAAAGAAAAATTATTATATAGACTAATAAAAGCAGATAAATTAACATCAGCGATTTTTTGGGGACCACCAGGATGTGGTAAAACATCTCTTGCAAGAGTAATAGCTAGTACTACAAAGAATAAGTTTGTTACTTTAAATGCTACTACAGCTGGTGTTGGAGATATAAAAAGTGTTGTAGAAGAAGCACAAAATATATTTACTAATCCAACAGGAAAAGTAATACTTTTTATAGATGAGATTCATAGATTTAACAAGCTGCAACAAGATGCATTACTGCCACATGTAGAAAAAGGTACAGTTATTCTAATAGGTGCTACTACTGAAAATCCATATTTTTCTGTTAATAAAGCCTTAATTTCAAGATCTACAGTTTTTAAATTTAAAGAATTAGGTGAAGCTGATGTTCTTAAAATACTAAAAAATTGTATTAATAATAAAGAACACGGACTTGGAAATTATAATCTAGAAATAACTGACGATGCACTAGGATATATAGCTATGTGTTCTAACGGAGATGTAAGAACCGCATTAAATGCTTTAGAGCTTGCTGTTATTACTACCGAAATGAATGAAGAAGGTAAAATAATAATTACAAAAGATATAGCTATAAATTGTGTACAACAAAAGAAATCAGTTTATGATAAAACTAATGATTCACATTATGATGTAATTTCAGCATTTATAAAATCAATGAGAGGATCAGATCCGGATGCAACATTACATTATTTAGCAAGAATGCTAGATGCAGGCGAAGATCCTATGTTTATAGCACGTAGGATTGTTATCCAATCTTCTGAAGATGTTGGACTTGCTAATAGTGATGCTTTAAAAGTTGCAGTAGCTGCAATGAATGCAGTACATCAAATAGGAATGCCGGAATCGAGAATAATACTTGCACAAGCAGCTTTAACAGTAGCATTAAGTCCTAAATCTAATACATCTTATAGAGGGATAAATAAAGCTATGGAAGATGTAAGAACTAAAGATGTTGGACAAGTGCCAATGCACATTAGAAATGCTGCAGCACAAGGAATGGAAGAATTTGGATATGGTGAAGGATATAAATATCCTCATGACTATAAATATGGTAAAGTTGAACAACAATACTTACCAGACAAGTTAATAAATGAAAAATACTTTGAACCAAGAGAGTGGGAGAATTTTTATGAAAAAGAGGAAGAAGAATAAAAATTCATCTGTATTTTTAGAAGAAGTAGAAACAACTTTAGAAAAAGACATAGAGCAAGGTATAGACATAGTAAATAGAAATAGAGAAGAATTAAATAATGAAAGAAATCAGAGAATAAATAAATTTGAAAGAAATGCTAATGGTCAAATTATAGAAAGACCGAAAATAAGATATAAAATTAGTACAAGAACTATTATATTTATTGTAGCATTTATAATATTAGTTACATGGCTTTTAAATGATTATGGACCAATATTTGGAATACATATAAGTAGAAATGTATCTACTTCTTTAGAAGAAAGCAAAATAGAGCTTGTAACTAAAGATAGTGATATATATGGAATGTACAATGAAGAACTTTTTGTATACTCAAATAATACTATAACTACATATAATGAAAAATGCGAAGTAACATGGGTACATGTTTTTTCAGATAGCTTTACACCAAGTATATATGTAGAAGGTAAGTATATGCTTGTAACTAATGACTCGACAGGTACATTATATTTGTTTGAAAGTAATAATGAAATATTAAATAAAAAGATAGATGGTACAATTAAAAATGCTTTTTTAGATAAATATGGTAATATGGCTATTGAATATTCAAATGAATCTGGTTTTAACAATATAATAAGTGTATACGATAAAAGAGGTAGAAATAAGTATGATGCATACTTAACTCAAGAAAATATTATTTCTATGAAAATGTTAGATAATGCTGAGAGAATCATTTTTTCGGAAGCTGTTACTAATTCTTCAAACATAGGAATAAAATTTAGAGAGATAGACATTTCTAAAAATGAGAATGAACAAATAAGAGATATTATTTCTTTAGATAATCAGTTTGTTTACGATTTTAATGTACAAGGAAAAAATATATATGCTCTATTGGATGATAAGATTGTACAGATAGATATTGAAACTGGAAATTCTACAACTCTCAAAGAGTTTGATAGTACACAAATGATATTTGTTGCTTTAAATAATAATTATTATACTTATTTAGAAAGAAATCTTCAAGAAAATAAATATGTAATAGAAAATGTAAATTATGATGGTACAAAAATCAGTACAACAAGTATTGATTCTGTTCCTAAAACAATGATAAACAGCGATTTTGTAAATTATTATATTTATCAAGATCATGTATATATTTTAAATAAATGGGGGATTGAGTTACAATCTCGCGAAACAAACTTTACACCTAAACAATGTATAGTTTTCAATAATAATAAAAGTTTAGCTTTAATTTATACAAATAAAATATATGTTGTAAATTTATAAGGAGGTAGTTGTATGTTAATATTAGACATAGTATTAATTGCTTTAATCGCTCTTGGTGCTTGGTCAGGTAAAAAGAAGGGATTAGTTGGAATTGTAGTTAGCTTTGCTTCATTAATATTATCTATAGTTTTAGCTTTTGCATTCCAATCAGTTGTTGCTGATGCTATTTATGATATAGGACTAGGAGAAACTGTTAAAGATATGGCACAAGAAAGTATACAAAAGCAAATAGATGCTGGAAAGACAGAAGATGCATCTTTCTATGGACAAATAATTTCAAATGTTGCAGATGAAACTCAAATAGAGCAAACTGCTGAAAGTGTTTCAAGATTTGTTATGAAAGGATTGAGCTTTATAGCAATATTCTTAATAGTAAATCTAATATGCTATATTTTACAAATGGTATTAAATGTAGTGTTTAATTTACCAATATTAAGTGCTATTAACGGTACAGGTGGAATAGTAGTTGGTGCTTTATCTGTATTAATTAAAATATGGATAGTACTTGCATTATTATCATTTGTTGCACCATTGCCAATGTTTGCATCAGTAATGAACTATATAGATCAAACTATACTTACTAAATTGCTATATAACAATAATTTACTTGTTGCGGCAATTAAGCTTGGCTTAAATTTATAAAATATAATTAAATTTAACTATAATTAGGAGCTATATACATAGCTCCTAATTTATTTTTTTGAAAGGAGAAATGTTTTATTCTAAAATTTTTTAATTCGATTAATTTTTTTATCCAAAAATATAAATCATATATTATTATAATTTTAATTCTAATAATTTCTTTTATATCAATTTTTATTCAAAGAAATAATGAAGAGAGTAAAATAAATATTAATAACGAAACAATAGAGAAAAATCAGTATGATGGAAAAATAGCTGTGTATATTACAGGGGAAGTTGCCAATCCAGGAGTATATTATATACCAGAAGAATCTAGACTTGATGATTTAATACAGATATGTGGTGGATTTACTCAAAACGCGGATATAAGCGAATTAAATTTGGCGGAAAGATTGAGTGATTCAGATAAAGTTGAAGTGCCTAAAATTGTCAATGAAGAGAAAATAGAATACGAAGAATTGCAACAAGAGGAAGATAGTAATTTAATTAATATAAATAATGCTACTAAAGAAGAACTTAAAACATTAAATGGAATAGGAGATACACTTGCAGATAATATAATAAACTATAGGAAAATAAATAAATTTGAAACTATTGAAGATTTATTAAATGTTAATGGTATTGGAAAATCAAAATTTAACTCTATAAAAGAATATATTTGTGTAAATTAAATAAAATTATTATATGAGTATGAGATTATATATTTATTTAAATAGAGATATAATAAAATGTGTAGCAGCAAGAATTTCAGATATATCATTTGATATTGATTTTTTTGAATATTCAGAAAAAAGAGGATATTCAAAAAATTGCAATACAAGTGTGAGACCTGGATTTGAAAATAATAAAAAATATGACTGTAATAAGGTAGAAAATTTTGATAAATCAAGAATAGATATATTGGGAGAAAAGGGAACACTTTGCAATGTACAAATAGAAAAAAGATTTATAAATATAGAAGATGTATCAGCAATAAAAAATAATAACTTTTATTACAACATTATAGATAAATTACCTATAGATGATAGGATAAAGAAAATAGAAGGTAGAATAAGTGAACTGACGCAAAGATATTTTATGATGGGTACGAATAGATTTTTAATTAATGAAGAAATTTATCAAGACTTAGTAGAAATATTTGAAAATGGTTGTGATATTTGCATTATAGGATATAAAATAAATTGTCTAAATGCAGAAAATGATGTGTTTAGAACGATAGCTATCTATATAGAATAAAAAATAACCTTAAACGTCTAATTACATTTAAGGTTAAAAGGTTGTAAATATTTTTTCTATATATTCAATATTATTTTCTACCATTTTAATAAATTTTGGTGCTAGTTCTGGATCGAACTGAGTACCTGCACCTTTTTCAATTTCAGATAAAGCGAATTCAATTGTTGCCCCTTCTTTATATGTTCTTTTAGATACTATTGCATCAAATGAATCACATATAGAAAGAATTCTTGCAAGTAGTGGAATTTGTTTACCTTTCATTCCTGTTGGATATCCTTTTCCGTCATATCTTTCATGATGATAATACATTATTGGATAGATATCTTTATATATGTCTGATACAGAGAATATATTTGCAGCAATAACAGGATGTGTTTTTATTACTTGATATTCATCATCTGTAAGACGAGTTGTCTTTAGAAGGATGTTATCTGGTATTCCTATTTTTCCAATATCATGGAAAGCAGCTGCAATTTGTAAATCAGATATTTGTCTGTTGTCTAATTTTAAATATTTAGAAAATACATCAGCAAGTAGAGTAACTCTACGAGAGTGTTCTTCTGTATAATGATCTTTTGCTCCAACTGTTTGTAGCAAAATTTTAGCAAAATCTACTAAATAGTGTTCAAGTTGGGAATTCATACTTTTAATTTTTGCAATTTGCTCAATGTATTTGATACCGCTTTGAACTAACATTATTAAATTATCAAATCTATTACTTTTTTCATAATAAGCTTGTATATCTAACTGTTGCATTACTTCTATAGATGGTGCTAAATCTTTATGAATAGACATTAGAATTATATATATTTCTTTATTAAATTCTCTGACTGTTTCTACAATTTTATCGCCTTTTACTGGAGTCATCAAATAATTGACAATTAGTATATCATAGTTGCTTTTTCTCAACTCTTCAATAGCAGATAAAGGTTCAGTGTATGTTTTTACAAAGTGCCCGTATCTTCTTAATACGACAGATAAAACATCCATCATATTTATATCGTCATCGATAACTAGTATTCTAGCGTTAACTAATTTATCGTTATTCATACATTTTTCACCTATGGTAATAGTATATCAAAATATGTAGAAATAATCAAGAAAAACAATTTGCAGAAAAAATAATATAAAATTTGAAAAGTGTACACTTGACAAACAAACTAAAAATCATTATACTGAATATGCTTTTTGTATGAAGCTAGTGAAATAACCTTATTTTTCGTATTGAGTTTAATCTAAATCAGACTTTTTAAATTCAAAATAGTTTCAATCTAAATTTTATTCTTGTTAGATATAATCATAAAATTCTTTTGTCTGAAATATCTAACATTTTAATCAATATTATTTTGTTTATATTAATATCTGTATTTATGAATTCAAAAAAAATCAGGCGTTAACCTGATTAGATTTTCATGAGCTTTTGTATAGCTCTATTAGCAATTACTTCAAGACCTTTTTCTTTAATAGTGGTGTAAAATAAGTCGTAAGAAAAATATCTTGAGCAGTATTCGCTAAGCATAACATATGTTTTAATAAATTTTTTGTTTTTAACAGCTGTTTCACTAAATAGAATAAAATATTTATCGTTATATTTATATAGAGTATTCTTTCCAAAGAATAAATTTTCTTCTTTTGCTATTTTACAGAAATCTAAAATTACATCAAGAGAAGAAAACTCAAAAAGATGTGAGTCTATCTTATAAAGCACCTTTGGATTTTTTCTCGAATATTTATTGATATCTGGTAAATCTTCTATTTTAGTTATAGTTAAAATAAAAGTATTATTATTATCTGCACTAGCTTCTATAAAAAGTTGTGAATTTTCAAATTGAAAATCTTCATCTAGATTAGTTTCTTCAATTAAACTGGTAAATAAATTCTTTGCTGCCGCATTGTTTTTTTCTATGTCACTTAATGTTATATTTCTCATTTCTAGTTCTTCAAAAGAAAGAGTTATTTTTACTTTGTTATCATCTACTTTTTCTATTTTCATATTATCAGTCCTCCTAAAAAAGAGAATTTCCTATTTTAATAATATGTATTATATAATCAATAAGTGACAAAGTCAACAAGAAATAAAAGCTCAAAAAAATATTTTTTGTTAGATAAATAGAAGATAAAAGTTGCAAATTACATAATAATGTGGTATAATACCACTAGTTAATTTTCCTTACTATGCCTGTGCATAGTCAGAAGTCCATGAGGAGGTGAGTTAAGTCATGAATAAATATGAATCAGTTATAATCCTTTCAGCTAATGCATCTGAAGAAGCTATGGCTGCTTTTGGTGAAAGAATGAAAGAATTAGTTTCAGCTAATGGCCAACTTACAAATGTAGAAGAATGGGGTAAAAAAACATTCGCATATGAAATAAAAAAACAAACAGAAGGTTTTTATACTTTATTCACATTTGAAGCAAAACCAGAATTCGTTGCTGAACTTGATAGAGTTCTAAGACTAGATGAAATAGTTCTAAAACACATGATTGTTAAATTAGAAGACTAATATTAGGGGGTAAGAACATGAATAAATTTCAATTTATGGGGAGATTAACAAGAGACCCTGAAGCAAGAGTAACACCAAACACTAATACACCAGTAACTACATTTTCTGTTGCTGTAAACAGAAGATTTGCTGATGCTAACGGTGAAAGAAAAGCAGATTTCTTTAATCTAACTGCTTATGGAAAACTTGCAGATTTTTGTGCAAAATATTATAGAAAAGGACAACAAGTATTAGTCGAAGGAAGAATTCAAAACAGAACTTGGGACGATGCTAATGGTCAAAGAAGATATGCTACAGACTTTATTGTTGAAAATGCATATTTCGCAGACTCTAGAAGAGAAGCAGGGGCTGTTGACGAAGTACCTTCATCTAGTATGGATGGTGAATTTATCACTGTAGATGATACAGATGATTTACCATTTTAATTAAATATCGTTGATAGGAGGAAAAAATAAAATGGCTGATAATAAAAGAAGAAACGCTAAAAACGACAAATCTTTTAGAAGACCAAGAAAAAAAGTTTGCGTTTTCTGCGCTGAAAAAATTGATGAAATCGATTATAAAGATGTAGAAAAATTAAAAAAATACGTAAGCGATAAAGGTAAAATATTACCAAGAAGAGTAACTGGAGCTTGCGCTAAACATCAAAGAAAAATAACAGAAGCTGTTAAAAGAGCTAGAACAATAGCACTTTTACCATACACTGTAAAATAATAAAACACAAAAAACAACTGGTTTTTTCCAGTTGTTTTTTCTACAAAGGGAAATTTAACAAAAAATCATAAAATAGCATGTTTAAATAGAAGAATTTAGTATTTTTTACTAAGTTGAATATTGTTTTGGAATGTGCTAATATATGAGCGGAATAAGAAATTGACGTTGAATCTGAAAAGAGCCGAGGAACCACTTTTTTGGGGTGTATTATTTGTATAAATAAGGGAAACCTTTATTCCTAACCCGTCAGCTAACTTGGTAAACATATAAGGGAAATTATGATGCTATAATTTTCTTACAATTTTTTATTTATTAGATTGTGAGGGATAATTATGATTGAAAAAGATAAAATAAGTATAATAGTTCCTGTGTACAATGTTGAAAAATTTTTAGTACAATGTGTGGAATCTATTACTAATCAGACATATAAAAATATAGAAATAATTTTAGTAGATGATGGATCTACAGATAACTCTGGAAAAATTTGTGATGAGTTAGCAACTAAAGATGAAAGAATCAAAGTTATACATAAAGAAAATGCAGGGGTATCATGTGCCAGAAATGTTGGTATGGATGCTGCTACAGGAGAATACTTAATGTTTCCTGATTCAGATGATTTTTTATTTGAAAATTCATGTGAAGTTTTAGTAAATAAAATAAAATCTGAAAAAGCAGATTTTGTTATCGGAAATTATTCAAACTGTAATGAAGATGGAACTTTATGGGAGAAGCCTGTTTTTAATAAAGAAAAATATAAAGAATTTAGACTTAGTATAAAAGATTGCAGAGATTCTTTCTTTGTTATGAATTCTGCTGCTTGGAATAAGATTTTTAATCATGAATTTATATTAAAAATTGGAGCAAGATTTGCAGAAGGATATACTATAGCAGAAGATGCTATGTTTACAACATATTGCTTTATAAAATCTAAAAAGGTATTTTATTTACCGGATATAATTTATGCATATAGAAGAAGAGCAGCTACAACTTCTGCTTCTGTTAACTGCACAAGTGGTTACTTCTATGCTATCAATAAATCTTATTTAAGAATTTATGAAAATTTTAGAGATAATGATGAAATAGAATTTTATAGATGCTTTTATGCAAAAAGTATGACATATATGCTTTATAAATTTATTGATTCTACACTTTTATCATATGATGAAAGATTAGATGTACTAATGGAGATGAGATGGTTTTATAAGTTAAGTGTTGACTTAGAGGTTCCTGCATGTCAAGAATCATTATCAGTAATTATAAATAAAATAATTAGTGGTGATTATAAAGATGTAATTGATATTTGTAGTGTGGTAGCAGATATACGTAAAACACTTCCAAAAGACATTAAAGAAAATATGTCAAAACCAGACTCTGAAATGTATGAGAAGATTTTAAGATAGAGGTGGCTAGATATGGAAGAATTAATTAGTGTAATAGTACCAATTTATAAAGTTGAAAAATATCTTAGAAGATGTATAGATAGTATATTAAATCAAACATATTCTAATTTAGAAGTTATTTTAGTAGATGATGGTTCTCCAGATAACTGTCCTGCTATTGTTGATGAATATGCAAAATCAGACAAAAGAATAAAAGTTATACATAAAGAAAATGGTGGGATTTCTAGTAGTAGAAATGCTGGATTAAAAATTGCAACTGGAGAATACGTGGCTTTTGTAGATAGTGATGATAGTATTGATAAAATGAAATATGAAGTGTTATATAAATTGATAAAAAAATATGATGCTGATATTTCAATTGATGAATTAGTAAGAGTAAAGGAAGACGAATTAGGTGATTTGATAATTCCAAATCTTGACGTTGATAATATCGAAGAAAAAGAAATCACAAAAAGTGAAGCTTTAAAAATGATATTGATGAATAACGATGTAGGTAATTATTCTTTTACTAAACTATTTAAAAGAAAACTATTTGAGAAAGTTTGCTTTCCTGAAGGAAAAGTTTATGAAGACGTTGCTACTCTTTATAAAGTAGTGGATAAAGCTGAAAAAATTGCTTATACAAATCAAAAATTATATTATTATTTGTACGGAAGACTTGATGCAATAACTTCAAGTTTCTCTGAAAAGAAAATAATAGATAGTTTAGAAGCATATTATAACCAATGTGAATTTATAGTAAAAAACTATTCTGATATAAAAGAATATGCACAAATTATATGGATAAAGATGTATACTAGTGCTATGGAAAAAATATTAATGAATAACTATGAAGAACTTTGGAATAGTAGCAATGTAGAAGAAAAATATCAATATTTTAAAAATACTATAGAGCAAATTGATGAAAAAGAGTTATTTAAAAATTTAGAACCATATCGTTTTGTTAGTGCTGTATTACTAAAAAATAGTAGAGATTCGTACAAGTATATGTTTCCTAGTATTTTTAAAAATCTAAAAAATAAAAATTAAAACTAGGAAAGGAGAGAAAAAAGAATATGAAAGATAAATTAAAATTTTCTATTATTATTCCAAATTATAACAAAGGGGCTTATGTTGAAGAATGCTTAAATAGTATTTTTAATCAAACATATAAAAACTTTGAAGTACTTGTAATCGATGACGGAAGTACAGATAATAGTTTAGAAGAAATAAATAAATTTCAAATAAACAAACTACTAAAAACTGAAAGAAAACAAGCTGGTGGAGCTAGAAATTTAGGACTAAAATATGCTACTGGAGATTATATTGTTTTTCTAGATAGCGATGATTACTTAACAAGTGATGATGTTTTAGAGAAACTAGCTGATTTTATAGATGATGAAGATATTATATTTTTAAACTATACAAAAGATAAATTTGGTGTTGTTTCAGAATCAATAGAGCAAGAAGAAACTATTGGACAAAAAATTGAAACTACTAATTTAGGTTGTCCTACAAAATGTTTTAAAAGAACTTTGCTAGATGGAATTTCTTTTCCAGAGTGCAAACGTTTTGAGGATATAGCATTTACATTAGAAGCTGTATGTAAAAGTAAAAGCTATAAATGTTTTAATACTTCATTTTTTACATATCGTAAAGTTCAAAATAGTAACTTTACTTCTACTATGAATGAACAAGCTATAATAGATATGTTAGAAGAACAAATTAAAATGTATAGAATGTGTATGAAATATCCCGAGCATAAACAATATTTAATGAATAGGATAACAAGAGATAGATTACCAGTAAAAATAGAAGTGCTAAATCATTTCCTTGTAACTGGTGAAAATGAATATCATAAATATTTTTAAATATAAAAAGCAAGCAATAGAAAAAGTAAATTCTATTGCTTATTTTGGTATATTTATATGATATAATACTCTGGAGTCAACATTATGAAATAAAAAAATTAGAAATTGATGGTACAAAAGATAGGACGAGTTACACAAACAATTGCTAAAAAAAAGAAAATTACATAATATAGATTATAAATAAAAATAGACTAGATTGTATTATCACTAAAATATTAACACCTCATATAATATTATGAGGTGATTAGTTTGCCAAAATTTAAAATAGGAGACATAGTAGCAAGGAAATCGTATAATTATGATGTGTTATTTAGAATAACAAATATACAACCTAATGGTATAGTAGATTTAGTGGGAATAACTGTAAGAATAATAGCAGATGCACACGAATATGATTTAAAATTAATAGGAAAAGAAGAATTAGAAATTAAACTTAGAAATATAGAAATGTCAAGAAGAGCTAGATTAAATAGATCTTTTAATAATATGAGTAATAAGAAATTTAAAATGAATTATATTAGGGAAAAGGAACCTAATTATTTTATTTATCAAAAAGATAAAACATATAAAAAACCTGGTAGAATATTACATATAGACGGTGATCCAGAATACACAGAGAAATGTAGAGAGATGTATAAAAAATTTGGAATAACAGCAACTGTCTTAAATATAGAGGAGAAAGAGCAATATAAACAGATATATGCTCTTCTTCAAAGATATAAACCTGAAATATTAATTTTAACAGGTCATGATGCCTTTATTAAAAGAAGAAATGATATATACAATATAGATAATTATAAAAATTCAAAATATTATATACAAGCTGTCCTAGAAGCGAGAAAGTATGAACATAATTTAGATAATTTAGTTATATTTGCTGGTGCATGTCAAAGTTATTATGAAGCAATAATATCTGCAGGAGCAAATTTTGCTAGTGCACCAAAACGTGTACTAATAGATATGATGGATCCATTAATAGTTGCAGAGACTGTAGCTTATACACCAGTAAATGAATTTGTGCCACTTGAGATTATTATCTCTAATACAAGAGAGGGAATAGATGGAATAGGTGGACTTCAAACAAGAGGACAATATAGAGTAGGAATGCCAGGATTATAGTAAATAATTCTGGTGTTTTTTATTTTGAAAATTATGTATTGTTGACTTTTTTTTTTTTTTAGTGTATTCTTTACTTGTAAATTTAGAGTGTTAGGGGATGTTAATATGAATTTATATAGATGTGCAGCGTGCGGAAGCACACGTGTAATGCCTGATAGTAAAAAAGAGGGATACGATATTAAAAAAGGAGTTGCAGGAACTGTTTTGTTTGGTGCAGCGGGTGCCGTTATGGGAGTAAATGGCAACGAAAAAACATATTATCATTGTATGGAATGTGGACAAACTTTATCATATACTATGTCAGAAAGTACTAAAAAAATGATAGATAGCTATCTATTAAATCCAGATGAGTATAAAGAAATGATTGAAATGCAGAAAAAAATATATCCTAATATAGAGGATAGAGATATAAGAAACATTCAAATAGATAAAAAAGAAAAGTTCAATAGTAATGAAGAATTAGCAGATGCAATTTGGGAATATTATAATAAAACTAAAATTCCATATATTGCGGATGATATGCTTGAAGAAGGTGTATTAGGAAAAGATTGCTATAGAAAAATAGAATATCCTGTAAGTATTTATAATGCTATGGATATTTTAATAGAGAAAGGGTTAGCTACTTTAGAAGTTAAAGGAAAATCGGGAGACAGAAAAATTTATTATACGTTTTATAGCAATGCTGAAGATATTAAAAGAAATTTAAATAATCTTATTGTCGAAAAAGAGTATAAGAAAATATTTGATACCAATAGAGAAGAGTTAATAAATATATTTTTAAAATTAATAGAAGAAAATAAAAAAATAATTTGTAATCAAGCTGTTGAAAGACTAAGTGATATTTTAAAAGAAAAAGGATATTCAAAAGATGATTTAGTTATAGAAAAACTCTCTATAGGTACGATAAAAAGTGCAAAAAAACTTGATTTGATTGGATTTGAAGAAAAAGAAAATTTTGAACAAAGTGTAATAATATTTTTAAGCGAAGAAATATATTTAAAAAAGCAAAAAGATAAGGAACAAGAAAATAATGAGATAGAAAAAAAAATACTTGAAAGTTTAAAAAATGGCAGTAAAAAAACTATTGAAGAAATACAAGATTCAAATGAGAGTTTAAAAGAAATAAGTAATCAGAGAATATTACGTTGTTTGATAAAATTTAAAGATGATGGATTGGTAATAAAAGAAGCTATAAACAACCAAACTTATTTTTCATTGACCAAAATACATGAAAATGTTAAAGAAAAAAATAGAGAGCAAGAACTCAAGGATATAGAAGAAAATGTACTTGAGAGTCTAAAAGGTTCGTATAGAAAAACTATTCCGGATATTCAAAACTCAAACGAAAAATTAAAAGATGTAAGCTATCAAATGATATCTATGCGCTTAAGACTACTTATGGAAAGAGGATTAGTAATACGAAAAATTATAGATAAAACAAGTTATTTTTCATTACCTGAAACGTATAAAAAACTTAAAGAAAAGGAAGAAAAAGAAATAGAAGGAATTAACAAAAAAAATGAAGAATTTAATAGTAATTTAAATTTAAAGATAAATAAATTAATCCAAGAAAAAGAAATGCTGCTTAAGATAGTAGCCGAAAACAGATTTAAATTATTTGGTGCGGGAGCTAAAATGAGAAGAGAGGCAGAAGAAAAAATAGTGGAAATAGATATAGCTGTTTTTAAGCTTAAGAATCAATTAAAAAAATAGTGAGTAAGAAAATTTTTAACAAATGATAATCTTTTAGCTGTGAGAGTAGATTTAAAGAAATTAACAGTGGATATTAAAAATGCAGATTTAAAAAATAGTCTGTAGTTAAGTATTAATAAAGGCCGTTCAAATGAACGGCTTTTATCTTTTAGTTTACAATATTTTTATCAATTTGTTGTATAAATAAAAATAATTATATATAATAAGTTTAGTATTAGAATTATAAAGAGGGTATAATGGATAAGGATAAATTTAAATTAACAAATGAAGAACATGAGCAAATATATAAGTATATTGAAGAACAAACTTTTTTAAATAAAGTTTGTTCAGAAAAGCCAGTAGCAATAATTTTAGGCGGACAACCAGGAGCTGGAAAATCTTTTTTAATAAAAGAAGCTAAAAAAGATTTTTTAGATAAAGATATAGTAGTTATTAATGGTGATGAATATAGAAGATGGCATCCAAGATCAAAAGAGATTTTGAATAGTGATGAAGAAAAATATGCTTTTTATACAGATCCAGATGTTAGAGAATGGACATCTAATTTATTTGAGAAAGCCATAAAAAATAAATATAATATTATATTTGAAGGTACAATGAGAACTAATAGAATATGTGATACAATAAAGAGATTAAAAGAAGAAGGATTTATTGTAAAAATTAAAGTTCTAGCTGTGCATGAAATAGATAGTCGTATATCTACAATAGAAAGATATGAATCACAATTAAATTATGAAGGACATGGTAGAAAAACACCAGTAGATTCGCATATTAATGCATACAATGGTATGATAAACACTTTAGAAGATATAGAAGCAGAAAGAATGTTTGATACATTAGAAATTTTAACACGTAAAGGTGAGTGCGTATATTCTAATGATAATGTGCTAAAGAAAGTATACAGTAAGTATGACTCAAATATTCAAGATACATTAGTAAAGAGTAGAAATGAGCAAAAGCCTCCTTTAGTAGAGGTTAAAGAAAGAATTGAAGCTATTTCAAAGTATATGTTAAAAAATGGAGAGTCAATTATTGAATTAGAAAAAATACTTAAAGAATACACTTAATATAAAAATACAAGGAGGGAATATGTTTAACAACGGATTAATGAATGCAGATGTAGCAATAGAAATAATAGCAGAAATGTTAGCAAATTGTGTTTTTGCTTTGAAAAGCGAAAAAGATGAAAATAAAATTAAAGAACTAGAAGAAAAGAAAAAACTTTATACCATACAAAGAGAAAAGATTTATTCAGGAGATATAGAAACTATAAATTATGTGATAGAAAATTATGGTAAAAAATTAAAAGAACAAAGATAAATATGCAGAGGTTTTTGATAATAGCCTCTGCATATTTTATGTAAAGTGTTGAAAAATTAGTCATAATTTTATATAATATTAATATAGGTTGGTGAATAATATGGACAAGTATGTAACAGATGAACAATTAAATGATTTACAAGACTGTTTAAGTGATAAAGAAAAAGCTAAAATTGATGGAAAAGGCCTTTTTGGTAAATTGTTTAAAAAGATAAGAGATAAAAAACAAGCAGAGTATATTGAAGAATATGATGCTATGATTAAAAATATAGAAGAAGACGACATATCAAATATAATACCAGAGGAGTATAAAAAGTAGTAGAAGGTGGTTTTATGAGTAGATTTGAAAAAAGAAGTGAAAAAATAGATGGTAAAAAAGCACAACTTACTAGAGAAAATATGAACCTGTTATGTTTAAATAATGCTAATATGTCTAAAAAAGAATATAAAAAAATATTAGAAGCATATGCTAAAAAGGTTGCAAAATTAGAACTAAATAAATATGGTGTGCATAGAGCAGTCACTTTCAGAGAGATTAATACACCAAGAGTATATGGTAGTCTTTCTTATGGTAAAGGATTAAGATTTTATAAAGAAGGTAATAAATATAAAATTGGTATGGGCTCAATTTTATCTATAAATTATGATACCGTTATAAAAAGTTTAAGGTCAGATGATTTAACTACTAGAACTACGGGGTATACAAAATTTATAGAAACAGTTCATCATGAAGTATGGCATAAATTACAACATATTGTTGCTGAAAATAAAAAGAAAATTAAAGAGATACCTAAAGAGTATGCTTTTAAATATGCTATGGAATTTGTTGCGATAGAAGAAGATAGAGCAAATTATTATAAAAAAGGTGATAACTATCGTAAAATGCTAATCGAACAAAGTGCCAGAGAAAAAGGCATAACATCTACTATGGATATTTTAAATAAATCCTACAAAAAAAGTTTTATAAGAAAAATTTTCAATAATCAAAAAATTAGTGATGTACTTGAAGATTCATATGTTGAACTAGAAAATCTTGAAGGTAGTGAAGGGATAAGAAATAGATTTTCTGTAACTTCAGATATTGTAGATAAAGCAATTAAAAGGAATCTTAAATATCTAAAAAGAATGCCTATATTACAAGAAGCTTATACATTAGATGGTAATAGAAAGCCTATATACCAAGTTATAAGACAAAATGCTAAAGCTACAAGAAAACTACAAATGAACCCATTCATACCTCAAAAGGCAAAAAGACAAAAAATTCAAGAAGTACAAGATTTGTATAGCGAGATATTTACTGAAACATTAAAGCAATGTGATGAGGATGATTTAATATTCGCTAAAAAAGTTGTAGGAAATAAAACTTTTAGAAGTATGATAGATATATCTAGAGATCATTATTCCAGAAAATATAATGAAGTAGAAAAAAATGCTAAAGATGAAGCAAGCATTAGAGAACATATAAGTGGAACAACAAGACTAAACAGAAGTATATATAAAGAAAGAATGGAAAACAATTTAAATAGATATGGCCCATATGTAAATTTCTTAAACGAAGTAGACGAAGTTATGAGAAAAGTAAAAGTCGAAAAAATGTCTCCAAGTCAAGTAAAAGAACAATTAAAAAATGACGAGAAAAAAGTTAAAGCTAATATACGAAAAAGAAAAAATAGAACACATACTACAAATACAAGAACTAAAGCTCGATATGGTGATTTTGCAATAGCAGATGAACAACTAGATGTTAATTTAGATGAAATGAGAGATTTAAAAGAAGGTTATGAAGAACTTAGAGATATTAATATGGTAAATCTTGAACAAACTAAAGAACAATATTATGCTAAGTTAGATCAAACAAAATTAAAAGAGATAGATATGAATACAAAAGAAAAGTAGGTGTCTGATGAAAGATATAAATGAAATTAAAAAGCAATTTGACGAGCATAAGATTAATAGTGCTGAAATTGAGTATCAAGATAAAGTAGAAATTGCTAAAATGTATGAAAAAGAAATTGAACAAATGAGAGAAGAAATAGCTGATATCAAAAAAAGAATAAAAGAGTATAAAAATAAGATTAAAAATCTTGATGAATAAAAAAATAAAAGCCCCGTTTGGGGCTTTTTATTTATCTAATTACTTGTTTAATAATTTAGCTAAAGCTGATTTTTTTCTAGAAGCAGTATTTTTAGCTAATACTCCTTTAGACCAAGCTTTATCTACTAAACTGATAGCTTTATTATATAATTCTTCTTTGTTTTCTGCATTTTCTTTAACAGCAGCTTCGAAAGCTTTAACTGCTTCTTTATATGCTTTTTTAGTAGCTCTGTTTTGTAGAGTTTTTGTTTCGATAACTTTTACTCTTTTTTTAGCTGATTTAATATTTGGCATTAAATTGCACCTCCTTATGCGTACGTTAACAATTTACTTAAACATTCTAACATAAATTAAAATAAAAATCAAGACATTTGTCTAAAAATAATAAAAAACTACTCTTTTGTTAACATATCTCTAAAGTTTGATGCTAAATATAATGAACCGGTTACTAATACTAAATCTGTATTTTCTTTTTCCAATACATACTTATATGCATCTTTTAAAGAATCAAAAGACGTTGCTGTATAGTCGTATTTTTTAGCTGCTTCTAAAAGATTAGACAAGCTTTCTGGTTTTTTATATTCATTTTTAAATTGTACAAATATTAATTCATTAAAGTAAGAACCAATTTCTTTAATAAATGAATCATAGTCTTTGTTTTCAGCAAATCCTAAAATAGCATAATTTTTCTTTCCTTTATATTCGTGTAAAAAGCTTTTTAAACTTCTAGCACCAGCTGCATTATGAGAACCATCTATAAATAAATTTACAGGTGATTCCATTTTTTCAAGTCTTGCTGGGAAAGTACTATCAAATAATCCAGTATTAATAGCAGAGAAGGATATTTTATATCCCAAGTTAATTAATACATTTGATGCAACAATTACCATAAGTGCATTATATATTTGGAATTCTCCAATTAAATTTAATTTATAATATGTTCCTTTATAGCTAAAGTAACTTATATTGTGATTACATTTTATTATGTCTAAAAGTTTTAAATTTGGTATATATAATTTGTTATTATTTTCCATACAAGCTTTACGTATTGTGTTTAGTACTGTTTTTTCATGTAATGGGTAAGTAATTGTTATTTTATCTTTCTTTATTATACCGCATTTTTCTTTAGCGATATCTTCTAATGTGTTACCTAAAAATTTCATGTGGTCGAAGTCTACTATTGTTATTATAGATAATATAGTTGTAGTTATTACATTAGTTGGGTCGAGTCTTCCACCCATACCTACTTCTAAACATACAATATCACAGTTGTTTTTATTATAGTGCATAAAAGCAATTGCAGTAATTATTTCGAAGCCATTAGGTGCTTCGCCTTTACTTTCCATATCAGTTATGATAGGATCGATTATTTTTATATATTCTTCTAATTCTTCATCTGTTATAAAAACGTTGTTAATTTGAATTCTTTCATTAAAAGATATTATGAAAGGAGATATAAACTTACCAACTTTATAACCACTATTTTTTAAGACGTTTGCCATCATAGTAGTTGTAGAGCCTTTACCATTTGTCCCTGTTATATGTATAAATTTTAAATTATCTTGGGGATTACCTAAGTTTTCTAGAAGTTTAACCATTGTTGAATTATCTTTTTTATCTTCAATGGATTTTCTTCCTTTATATATATAAGATATAATTTCGTTGTTTGTCATATATTAACCTCCGTAAAATCTAAAAGATGGTTAATTAAAATTCTAGTATACTTCTGATTTTAGATTTTAGTGTTTGTTCATCTGTATCATTAGATACTTTGAATACTTTAATATTTGAATATTTTGATGAAATCTCATCTGCCATCTTAAGATATTGTTCTTGTTGTTTAACACTACTTTCTATCGTAAATTTAGCATATTCTGGTACAGCTTTACCGTCTCTTGCTAAACGATTAGTAAATAGATTAGTGTCTTCTAAATATAATGTAATATAGTAAATGTCAAAATCAAGTGAATTGAATTTTTCTACTAGTTCTTCATATACAGGAGAAAAATCATATTGTTTAAATTTTAATCTACTATATATTTCTTCTGTAAAAAATGTTCTATCAAAAAGTAAATTAATACTTTTATTTTCTAGTTTTTCAACATAGTCTAATAAATCAACATACATGTCTTTAGCTTTTTGTAATCCGCTAGGACTACTATCTGATGTTCCACATAATCTATAAAGATTAGTATATTTTAAGCTATGTCTAATATAATCTGTAACTGTAGTTTTACCTGCACCTTGAGGACCTTCTATAACTATTAATTTTGAATTTGCCATAGTATATCACCTAACCTTCTCTAGGAACAGTTATAAGTTCGCTATATGGGAAATTTTCTTCAATATATTTACAGAAATCTCTAAATTCTCTTTGTTTATGATTTCTTCTTGCTCTGTAAACATTTCTCATTATTTCATAATTTCCAGTCCATGTTGATTTAAAGTTATAGCTTTGTGGAGAATCAAAAACAATTTCACGCCATAGTGACATTGCTTCTTCCATTTTTCCATCTTTTTTTAATTGTTGGAATTCTGTTATTCTTCTATTTAAATCTTCTAGTACATATTTTCTAAAAGGAGTTATATTTGCATTTCCTTTTTCGTCATCAATACTAAAATCATCAAAAGTAAGAAGCCTTGTTCCAAGTTTGTGCATTCTACTTGTGCTATTTCTTACAGTTGCTACTTTATATGTATCAAAGTCCCACCACCAAGACATTGGTGCAGTTATATCCATTGATACAAATATTTGTCTTAAAAATTTAGAGTGGTCTGATCCTGATTTTGTTAATTTTAATGCTAATTCTAAATCTTTAGGTCCTATTACATATTTTTCTGCTTCTTTATCATAGTAACTATCACTTTTACTCCAAGATTCTAAAGGATTTCTCATTCCTCTTAAAGCTCCTTCAAAGTTAAGTACTTCTAAATTTTCTACTTTTATCATTTTTTATCAACCTCCAAAAACACTATTAATATGATACTACAAAACAAAAAATGTTTCAATGCTAAAAAACAAGTATTTTTTAGAGTAAAAATGATGTAAAAAACGGATAACTTAAGTGTCCGAAAATAACCTTGCATCTTTTTACATAATTTTTGAAAAAAAGCTTGCATTTTTTATAATCATAATGTATAATATTGATGTTGATTTGCGTTGAAGTAGAATGTGGCTACCCTGAGAGGTAGGGAACTTCTATGGAGCATGTCTGATTTTAAATCGGGCGGCAAGTATAGATTAACGTGTATTTGCCAAATTCCTGCAATAGCAGAATTTGGTTTTAATATATGTAAAATATGAAACACACGGGGTGGTGTAAAACTTGTCAAACCGGCAGATGATAGAAAAGGAGTGTTTTACATATGTCAAAAGAACAAAACAAAAAAATGAGAATAAGACTTAAAGCTTATGATCATGTTGTGCTTGAACAAGCTGCAACAAAAATAGTTGAAGTAGCTAGAAAAACTGGTTCTGAAGTTTCAGGTCCAATTCCACTACCAACTGAAAAAGAAATCATTACAATATTACGTTCTCCACACAAACATAAAGATTCTAGAGAACAATTTGAAATGAGAACTCACAAAAGAGTTATTGATGTATTATCACCAAACCAAGCTACAGTTGATGCTCTAATGTCAATTGATATGCCAGCTGGTGTAGACATCGAAGTTAAATTATAATAGACTTCTAAAATTTTAATAGGCTATCCTGATACAGGCAATGGCATACCCTGATATTAAAATTTGGTTGAAGTAAAAAGTTTTAAAGGGAGGAAACAAAAATGGTAAAAGAAATTTACGGAAGAAAAATTGGTATGACTCAAATATTTGATGAAAATGGAATAGCTATACCAGTTACAGCAATCGAAGCTCAACCATTAACAGTAGTTGCTAAAAAAACTGCAGATAAAGATGGATACAATGCAATTGTAGTAAGCTTTGGTGAAATCAAAGAAAAAAATGCAAACAAACCACACAAAGGAATATTTGCTAAAGCAGGTGTTGAATTACAAAAATACCTAAAAGAAATTAGAGTTGAAAATGTTGACGAATATGAAATCGGAAGCAAAATAACAGTTGAAGCATTTACAACTGAAGACAGTGTTGATGTACAAGGAACATCTAAAGGAAAAGGATTCCAAGGTGTTATCAAAAGACATGGACAACACAGAGGACCAATGGGTCATGGTTCTATGTATCACAGAAGACCAGGTTCTATGGGTTCTACAACAACTCCAGGTAGAGTATTCAAAGGTAAAAAATTACCAGGACACATGGGAAGCAAAACATCTACAATTTTAAATCTAGATGTAGTTAAAGTAGACGCTGACAAAAATGTAATTTTAGTAAAAGGTTCAATTCCAGGAGCTAAAAAATCAATTGTTAGAGTAAGAAAAAGTGTAAAGTAATTAGGAAGGAGGAGAAAAGATGCTAAAAGTTGACGTTTTAAATATGGATGGTAAAAAAGTAGAAGATATTGAGTTAAACGAAAACGTATTTGGAATTGAAGTTAATGAAGTGGCTGTTCACACAGCATTAGTTAATTTCCAAGCTAATCAAAGACAAGGAACTCAATCTACTAAAACAAGATCTGAAGTAAGTGGTGGCGGAAGAAAGCCATGGAAACAAAAAGGAACTGGTAGAGCTAGACAAGGATCTATAAGAGCTCCACAATGGATTAAAGGTGGTATTGCTTTAGGACCAAAACCTAGATCATACAGATATACAATTCCTAGAAAAGTAAAACAACTTGCATTCAAATCTGTACTAACTTCTAAAGTACAAGAAGGAAAACTAGTTGTAGTTGATAAATTAGAATTAAACGAAATCAAAACTAAAGAAATGGTTAACGTATTAAACAACTTAAAAGTTAACAACGCTTTAGTAATGTTAAACGAGAAAAACTTAAATGTTCAAGCATCAGCTAGAAACATTGAAGGTGTTAAAACTACTTTAGTAAACACAATGAACATATTTGATTTATTAAAATATGAATCATTAGTATTAACTAAAGATGCTGTTAAGAAATTAGAGGAGGTGTACGCATAATGAGACACGCAGAAGACGTTATAATCAAACCTATAATGACTGAAAAAAGTTATAGTGAAATTGCAAACGGAAAATATACTTTTGAAGTTGCTTTAAATTCTTCAAAAGTTGAAATAAAAAATGCAGTTGAAGAGCTATTCGGAGTTAAAGTTTTAAAAGTAAACACTTTAAGATACGATGGAAAAGCTAAAAGAGTTGGAGTACACCAAGGGGTAACTAAAGCTTGGAAAAAAGCTATAGTAAGTATTGATACTAACCCAGCAGATGTTAAATATCTTGCAAAAGGTGGAAAAGAAACTAAAGTTAACAAAAAATATAAAACTGAAATAGAAGAAATTAGTTCAGCATTTGGAAATAACTAGGAGGGAATAAAAAATGGGAATAAAATCATTTAAACCTGTTACTCCATCACTAAGAAATACAACAACACTAACAAACGATGAAATTACAAAAAATTCACCAGAAAAAAGTTTATTAACTGTATTAAAGAAAAATGCAGGAAGAAACAACACTGGTAAAATAACTGTAAGACATCATGGTGGCGGAAACAGAAGAAAATATAGAGTTATTGATTTTAAAAGAAATAAAGTAGATATGGAAGCAACAGTTATTGGTATTGAATACGATCCAAATAGAACTGCTAATATCGCTTTAATCGAATATGAAGATGGTGAAAGAGCATATATAATTGCTCCACTTGGACTTACAGATGGTGACAAAGTTATATCTGCTGCTAAAGCTGATATCAAACCAGGTAACTGTATGCCAATCGATGCTATACCAGTTGGTACTATGATATATAACATAGAACTAAACAAAGGTAAAGGTGCACAACTTGTAAGAAGTGCTGGTATGTCTGCACAACTTATGGCTAAAGAAGGAAAATATGCACACGTTAGAATGCCTTCAGGAGAAATGAGACTTATAAATGTAGAATGTAGAGCATGCATAGGTCAAGTTGGTAATGTAGAAGCTGAAATCGTTAAATTAGGTAAAGCTGGTAGAACAAGAAATATGGGAATCAGACCTACAGTTAGAGGATCTGTTATGAACCCAGTAGATCACCCACACGGTGGTGGTGAAGGTAGAGCACCAGTTGGACACACTGGACCAAGAACTCCTTGGGGTAAACCAGCTCATGGATATAAAACAAGAAAAACTAACAATAGAACAGATAAGTATATTGTTAAGAGAAGAAATAAAAAATAATATTTGGAGGTATAGAAGATGTCAAGATCACTTAAAAAAGGACCTTACTGTGATGAAAGATTACTAGCAAAGGTTGAAAAATTAAATGAAGAAGATAAAAAAGAAGCTATAAAGACTTGGTCAAGATCCTCTACTATATATCCTCAAATGATTGGTCACACTATAGCTGTACATGATGGAAGAAAACACGTTCCAGTATATGTAACAGAAGAAATGGTAGGACACAAGTTAGGAGAATTTGCTCCTACAAGATTATTCAGAGGACATTCAGGAGATAAAAAGTCTAAAGTAAAATAAGAAACTTTAATAAAGGAGGAGCCTAAAAAATGGAACAAAAACAAGCAAGAGCTGAGTTACGCCATGCAAGAATTAGTGCTAGAAAAGTTAAAATAGTTATAGATACTATTAGAGGAAAAAACGCTAAAGAAGCAGTAGCAATATTAAAATATACAAATAAAGCAGCTGCTCCTATGGTAGAAAAACTAGTTAAATCAGCAATGGCTAATGCAGTAAATAATAATAATATGGATGAATCTAAATTATATATTTCAGAAATATATGCTAACCAAGGAACTACAATGAAAAGAATACAACCAAGAGCTCAAGGTAGAGCAAATAGAATTAGAAAAAGAACTAGTCACATTACAGTTGTGTTAAAAGAAGCATAAAGGAGGTAAGTTTAAAATGGGACAAAAAGTTAGTCCACACGGACTTAGAGTTGGAATAATAAAAGACTGGTCTTCAACATGGTATGCTAATAAACAAGATTTCTCAGACAACCTAGTAGAAGATTACAATATTCGTACATACCTTAAAGACTTATTAAAACCAGCTGGTATTTATAAATTAGAAATTGCTAGAAAAGGTAATAAAGTCTTAGTAGATATATATGCAGCTAAACCTGGTATGATAATCGGTAAAGGTGGAGCAGCTATCGAAGAAATCAAAGCTAAATTAAGCAAAAAAGTAGGTAAAGAAATATCTTTAAATATCGTTGAAGTTAAAGATGTAGATTTAGCTGCACAATTAGTTGCTGAAAACATAGCTATGCAACTTGAAAAGAGAATATCTTTCAGAAAAGCTATGAAACAAGCTATTCAAAAAACAATGAAAGCAGGAGCTCTAGGAATTAAAACTGCTGTATCTGGACGTTTAGGTGGAGCAGAAATTGCTAGAACTGAACATTACAATGAAGGTACAATTCCTCTTCAAACTTTAAGAGCAGATATCGACTATGGATTTGCTGAAGCAAAAACTACATACGGTATAATCGGTGTTAAAGTTTGGATATACAAAGGTGAAGTACTTCCTGCTAAAAAAACAGAAAAAGGAGGTAATTAATAATGTTATCACCAAAAAGAACTAAATATAGAAAAGTACAAAAAGGTATACTAAAAGGAAAAGCTTATAGAGGAACAAAAGTAACAGACGGTGAATATGGAATTCAAGCTTTAGAACCAGCATGGATCACAGCTAACCAAATCGAAGCTGTCAGAGTTACAATCTCTAGATATACTAAAAAAATTGGTAAATCTTGGATTAAAATATTCCCAGATAAACCAATAACAAAACACCCAGCTGAATCTCGTATGGGTTCTGGAAAAGGTAGTCCAGAATACTTCGTTGCAGCTGTTAAACCTGGAAGAATATTATTTGAAATAGCTGGTCTTGATGAAGCTAATTCTAAAGAAGTTTTAACAAAAGCTATTCACAAACTTCCTATCAGATGTAAAATCGTTAAAAGAGAAGATCAAGAAGGAGGAGAAAATTAATGAAATCTAGTAAAATCAATGAATATAAAAATATGTCAGTTGAACAACTTCAAAAAGAATTAAAAGATCTTAAAAATGAACTTTTTAAATTAAGATTTCAACACTCTCTAAAAGGCCTTGATAACCCTAAAAAAATAACTTTAGTTAAAAAAGAAATAGCTAGAGTAAACACTGTATTAGCAGAAAAGGAAAATAATTAGTGGTAAAGGAGGAAAAGAACGTGGAAAGAAATTTAAGAAAAACTAAACAAGGTAAAGTAGTAAGTAATAAAATGGACAAAACAATCGTTGTTTCTATAGACGATAAAGTTAAAGATCCACTTTATGGAAAAATCAGAAATCATACTTTAAGAATAAAAGCACATGACGAAAATAACGAATGCAGTATCGGAGATATTGTAGAAGTAATGGAAACTAGACCACTAAGTAAAGATAAAAGATATAGACTTGTAAGAATTGTGGAAAAAGTTAAATAGTAAATATATTTGAAGGGAGGACTAATCCATGATACAACAACAAACATTGTTAAAAGTTGCAGACAACACAGGAGCAAAAGAATTAATGTGTATTAGAGTTCTTGGTGGTTCTTACAGAAAATGGGGTAACATCGGAGATGTTATCGTAGCTTCTGTTAAAAAAGCAGCACCTAACTCAGCAGTTAAAAAAGGCGATGTTGTTAAAGCTGTAATAGTTAGAAGTAAAAGAGGTCTAAGACGTGAAGATGGATCTTATATCAGATTTGATGAAAATGCAGCAGTTTTAATTAAAGATGATAAAACTCCAAGAGGAACACGTATCTTTGGGCCAGTAGCAAGAGAACTAAGAGATAACGATTACATGAAAATATTATCTCTAGCACCAGAAGTTCTTTAATATACGGAGGTGAAAGAAAGTGTTAACAAAAACAAAATTAAGAAAAGGTGATACTGTAATTGTAAATACAGGTTCTGAAAAAGGTAAAAAAGGTACTATATTAGATATAGATAAAAAATCTGGTAAAGTAACTGTTAAAGATATAAACGTTAGAACAAAACACGTTAAAGCAAGAAAGCAAGGTCAAGAATCTGGAATAATCAAAGTTGAAAGCCCAATCAATCTATCTAAAGTAAATTTCTACTGTGATAAATGTGAAAAAGGTGTAAGACTTGGTGTTAAAGTAAACGAAGACGGAACTAAATCAAGATTCTGCAAATGCTGTAATGAAATGAAGTAGTAAGGAGGGAAACATAAATGAACCTTAAAGAAAGATATAAAGCTGAAGTTGTTCCTGCATTAATGGAAAAATTCGGATATAAATCTGTTATGCAAGCACCAAAGCTAGAAAAAATAGTTATAAACATGGGTGTATCAGAAGTTAAAGATAACTCTAAAGCTTTAGACGTAGCTATGGGAGAATTAACTTTAATCGCTGGTCAAAAACCAATTGTTACTAAAGCTAAAAAATCAATCGCTGCTTTCAAATTAAGAGAAGGTATGAACATTGGTTGCAAAGTAACTTTAAGAAATGATAAAATGTACGATTTCGCTACAAAATTCTTTAATGTAGCACTTCCTCGTGTAAGAGATTTCAAAGGTGTAAATCCTAAATCTTTTGACGGAAAAGGAAACTATAACATGGGAGTAAAAGAACAAATTATTTTCCCTGAAATAGAATATGATAAAATAGATAAAGTAAGAGGAATGGACATCGTTTTTGTTACAACAGCAAAAACTGATGAAGAAGCTTATGAATTATTAAAATTATTAGGCTTACCATTCGCTGAAAAGTAGGGAGGACTTGAAGATGGCAAAAAAATCTATGATCGCTAAACAACAAAGAGAACCAAAATTTAGCACAAGATATTATAACAGATGTAAAATATGTGGAAGACCACATTCTTACATGAGAAAATATGGAATATGCCGTTTATGCTTTAGAAAATTAGCATATCAAGGAGATATACCAGGTGTTAAAAAAGCAAGCTGGTAGAAAAGGAGGAATAAAGGCAATGAATACAACAGATCCAATTGCAGACATGTTAACTAGAATAAGAAATGCTAACGCTCAAAAACATGCAACAGTTGACGTTCCTTATTCTAAGGAAAAAGAAGCAATAGCAAATATTTTAGTAGCTGAAGGTTTCGTTGAATCTATGGATGTAATCGAAGATTCACACAAAACTATGAGAATAACATTAAAATATGCAAATAATGTAAAAGTTTTACAAGGTTTAAAAAGAATCAGTAAACCAGGTCTTAGAATATATGCAAATGTAGAAGAATTACCTAGAGTTCTAAATGGACTAGGAATCGCTATTATTTCTACATCTAAAGGAATAATGACAGATAAAGCTGCTAGAAAAGAAAATGTTGGTGGCGAAGTTTTAGCATATATTTGGTAATATATAAGTTGAATAAATAAAGGAGGGTATACCAAATGTCAAGAATAGGTAAAAATCCTATCGAAATACCAGCAGGTGTTGAAGTTAAAATCGAAAACAATGTTGTAACTGTTAAAGGACCAAAAGGAACATTAACAGAAACTTTCTTAGATTGTGTTACAATCGCTCAAGAAGGAAATCAAATTAAAGTTTCAGTTGAAAACGAAGCTAACGGAAACGTTCACGGTTTAACAAGAACTTTAATAAACAACATGGTAATCGGTGTTACTAACGGATTCGAAAAAACACTTGAAGTTAATGGTATAGGATACAGAGCACAAAAACAAGGTAAAAAATTAGTACTTACTTTAGGATATTCTCATCCAGTAGAATTCGAAGAAATGGATGGAATCACTATAGAAGTACCAAATCCAAATACAATAGTAGTAAAAGGTATCGACAAACAATTAGTTGGCCAAGTAGCTGCTAACATCAGAGAAAAAAGATTACCTGAACCATACAAAGGTAAAGGTATAAAATATGCTGGCGAAAGAATAATCAGAAAAGAAGGAAAAGCTGGCGGTAAAAAATAATCTTAGAAGTTTAAGGAGGGAGTCTTAAAATGATCAATAAGACAGATAGAAAAGTCACAAGAACTATTAGACAAAAAAGAGTAAGAACTAAAGTTCAAGGTACTTCTATGAGACCAAGACTTTGTGTTTTCAAAAGTCTAAATAACATATATGCACAATTAATAGACGATGAAAAACAAACTACTATTTGTTCAGCATCAACTTTAGATAAAGAAGTTAAAACTAAAGCATCTAACATTGAAGCTGCTACAGAAGTTGGTAAATTAATCGCAGAACGTGCTAAAAAAGCAAAAATTAACACTGTTGTCTTTGATAGAAATGGTTACTTATACCATGGAAAAGTTAAAGCATTAGCAGATGCAGCTAGAGAAGCTGGATTAGAATTCTAATGAAAGGAGAAACTAAAATGGCAGAAACTAAAACTGAATTAAAAGAAAAAGTTGTTAATGTAAGTAGAGTTGCTAAAGTTGTTAAAGGTGGTAGAACTTTTAGATTTAGTGTACTAGTTGTTGTTGGTGACTCAAACGGTCACGTAGGTGTTGGTACAGGTAAATCTGCAGAAGTTCCTGAAGCTATCAAAAAAGCAACAGACGATGCTAAGAAAAATTTAGTAGAAGTATCTTTAGTAAATGGTACTTTACCTCATGAATACACAACAAACTTTGGTTCATCTAAAGTAATTTTAAAACCAGCAGTTGAAGGTACAGGTATAATTGCAGGTGGTGCAGTAAGACCAGTTCTAGAACTTGCAGGTGTTAAAAACGTAACAGCTAAAACTCTTGGTTCTCGTAATAGCAGAAACGTAGTATATGCTACAATCAAAGCTTTAAAAGCTATGAGAACACCAGAAGAAGTTGCTAAACTTAGAGGAAAAACAGTAGAAGAAATACTAAAATAATGATATAATGATTACTAGTAATATATGAAGAGAGGAGGAAGCTTGAATGAAGATACACGAATTAGGTCCAGCATATGGAGCTACTACTACATCTAAAAGAGTAGGTAGAGGTACTGGAAGTGGTCTTGGTAAAACAGCTGGAAAAGGACATAAAGGTCAAAAAGCTAGATCAGGCGGTAGCATTAGAAGAGGATTTGAAGGTGGACAAACACCTTTATACAGAAGAATTCCTAAAAGAGGATTTAAAAATCACTTTGCAACTGAATATGCAGTAATAAATCTTAGTGATTTAGAACAATTCGAAAATGGTACAGTTGTTGATGCAAAACTTTTAATGACTGAAGGAATTATAAAGAAAGAATTAGATGGTGTTAAAGTTTTAGGTAACGGTACACTTACAAAGAAACTTACTGTTGTAGCTACAAAATTCTCAAAAACTGCTGAAGAAAAAATACAAGCTGTAGGTGGAAAGACTGAGGTGAAGTAATATGTTAGAAGCAATTAAAAACATATTCTCAGTTAAAGATATAAGAAAGAAATTAATCTTTACTTTTTTAATATTGTTATTATTTAGAGTAGGTAGTTTTATAACAATACCTGGTTTAGATAAAATAACAATAAATGAACAATTAGGTGCAGGAACTAGTGGTTTTGCTTCAATGATAAACTTAATATCAGGTGGAGCTTTCAGTAGATTATCTATATTCTCTATGACAATAGGACCATACATCACAGCATCTATCGTTCTTAATTTATTACAATTTGTAATACCAAGTCTTGAAAGACTTGCTAAAGAAGGAGAAGAAGGCAGAAAGAAATTAAATAAATTTACAAAATATTTAACAATTGCTTTCGCTTTCATCGAAGGATTAGGATTATATTTTACATATAAATCTTATCTTTTAACTAAATTATCTCATGGTGCAGGTGAAGTGCTAGGATTTTTACTATTTATAACATCATTAATAGCTGGTACTTCATTATTAACATGGCTAGGAGATAAAATCACTGAACACGGTATTGGTAATGGTATATCAATGATCGTATTCTTTGGTATCGTTGCTCAATTACCAACAACTATTAGCTCATTTGCAAATCTTGCAGGTAGTGGCTTTACAGGAATATTAATATTCGCTGCTTTAATGATAGGTTTAGTACTATTAATAGCGGGTGTAGTATTTGTTCAAAATGCTGAACGTAGAATACCAGTAAACTATGCAAAAAGAGTTGTAGGAAGAAAAATGTACGGTGGACAAAGCACACACATTCCAATCAAACTTGCTATGGCAGGTGTTATGCCTCTTATATTTGCAATGTCATTTATGTCATTCCCAAGTATAATAATAGGATTAGTAACAGATGTTAATAACTTAACAGGTTTCTGGAAAGTTGTGTATAATCTATTTACTGCTTCATCAGGAAGTGCATGGTACTATCTATTAGGATATGCTGTAATTTACATGGTATTAATAATTGCATTTACATTTATCTATACAATGTTTATAGTAAATCCTGTTGAGATAGCAAATAACTTAAAGAAAAATGGTGGATTTGTACCAGGTATAAGAGCTGGTAAAAACACTTCTGAATATATAAATTCTGTATTAGTAAGAATAACTGCTGCAGGTTCAATATTCTTAGCAGCAATTGCAATATTACCAATAATATTACAAGCATTTACTAATCAATCAATATCATTTAGTGGAAACTCTATCTTAATCCTAGTTAGTGTTGGATTAGAAATCTTAAGAGGACTAGAAACTCAAATGGTAAGCAGAAATTATTCAGGATTTTTAGGATAATATTTAGTTAAAAAGGGTGATACATTTGTATCATCTTTTTTTGCTTGCCAAAAATAATTAAAATTTGGTATTGCATTTTACATAAAATTAAGTTATAATGGAAAAGCGTTTTTGAAAAAAGGAGGGTATTATGAAAGATTTAGAATACGAAAGAGAGAAACTAAAGAAAGTCGAAGAAGAATTAGAAGAAATTCAAGAAGGAGAAGAGCAGATTCTTGCTACACTACCTAAAAAGTATGGAAATAATCCTGTATTATTATCCAACTTAATGTCTTCAACAGCAACTAAAATCACTAATATTGCTAAAATTAAAGAGAAACCATATTTTGCAAGATTAGATTTTAAGGAAGACAAAAAAGATAACAAAGACAAACTTTACGTAGGTAAAATTGGAGTTATTGACTTGGATGGAAAAATAGTTGTTACAGACTGGAGAGCACCAGTAGCTACACTATATTATGACAGTAATTTAGGTAAAGTTGAGTATAATGCCCCTGAGGGAATTATTAAAGGTGAGTTATCTTTAAAAAGACAGATTATTATTAAAAATAAAGAAGTGCAAGAAATTTTTGATGTAGATTCTGTCTCAGATGATGAATTATTAAAACCATATCTTGGAGCAAATGCAGACAACAGATTAAAAAATATTGTTGCATCAATACAAGGTGAACAAAACTATATTATAAGAAAAGATATAGAAAAGAATTTAATAGTTCAAGGAGTTGCGGGATCTGGTAAAACAACAGTTGCACTACATAGAATAGCATACTTAATGTATAATAATTCTACTAAATTTAAACCAAATCAGTTTATGGTAATAGGACCAAATAAGTTCTTTATTAACTATATATCTAATGTATTACCAGATTTGGATGCAAGTAATGCTATTCAGGTTACTTTTGAAGAGCTTGCAAGTAATTTTGTAAACGAAAAATTAGTTTTTGAAGATGCTACTAAAAAGTTATCTGATATAATTGACGGAAAAGAAGATAAAGACTATCTAAAATTCAAAAGTAGTATGAAATATAAGAAAGTGTTAGATAAATATCTAAATACCCTAAAAAATGGCTTGATTTCGGACAAAGGCTTAATTATTAATGATGTAAATATAATTTCTAAACAAGAAGTTATGGATGTATTTAATGAGACAATAGGAACGTCTATAGCAGAAAGATTAGAAATGGCAGCAAGAATAATAGCTAACAGAATAAAAATTGATCAAAATGTATACCAAAGAATAAAAGATCAAATGCTAATATTAGAAAAAGCAGAAAGTGATATAGAAAAGAAGAGAAAAATAGCAAAAAAAGAATTAGATATGCTTAAAGAATTAACAACGACAGGATTTGAAAAACAACTAAAAAAATATGTTAATATATCTAATTTAAAAATTCTAAATATCTACAAAGATTTTGTGGAAAATGTGGATAAATATGCTTCACATATTGAAAATGTAGATATAGAGAAAATGAAAAAAGATACACTAGAATCACTTAAAGCTAAAATAATTGAAAACGAAGATATTGCAGCAATAATGTATATTAAGTATGTGTTGTTTGGTAATGAAGAATATAGAAACTTTAAATGTGTTATAGTCGACGAAGCACAAGACTTTGGAAAATTTAGTTACTATATGCTAAAAACATTATTAAATAATGCAGTATTTTCAATATTTGGAGATATGGCTCAAGGCATATATTCATATAGATCAATAGATGATTGGAATGAAATAATGGGAATATTTAATGGTGCAGAATTCTTAAGACTTGAGAAATCTTACAGAACATCAATTGAGATTATGAATGAAGCAAATAAGATATCTGAGGCTATGGAGCTTGGAAAAGCAATACCTGTAATACGTAATGCAGGACCTACTATTAAAACACAAATATTTAAAGATAAACAACAAGATTATATAGTTTCTAGAGTAAAAGAATATTTAGATATGGGCTTTAAATCTATTGCCGTAGTATATAAAAATCAAAAGAATATGGCTAATTTAAATAAGAAATTTAAAGATAATAATATAGAATCTGAAATTATATATAAAGACCAAGAAAAATATAATGGTGGTGTATGTATTGTTACATCATATTTATCTAAAGGATTAGAATTTGATGTAGTAATAGTTGCAGATGCAGAAGATGATAACTATAATTCAGATAGTAAGTTAGATATGAAATTGTTATATGTAGCAATGACAAGAGCATTACACAAGCTAGAATTTATATATGATAAAAATATATGTAAATATTTGAAAGACTGATAAAAATGAAGTGAAATTAATTGTTTCACTTCATTTTTTTACTATATATAGATGAGATAGTAATAAAGCTTTTATTAATCTTTTTTTATAACAAACAAATCATTAGGTTGACAGTCTAATATATCACATAGTTTTTCAATTGTTTCAAATCTAATTGCTTTTGTTTTATTATTCATCATATCACTTATACTTTGATAGTTATATTCCATGTTTTTTACTAGCCAATATTTAGTTTTACCTTTTTCTTTTAGCAAATTTTTAATATTAAGTTCTATCATTTAAAACACCTCATCTATATTTTAAGCAAATTACTTGTGTAATATAACTATGTTATAACTTGACTGCGGTATACCCTATGTAGTATAATAAAACTAGATAGGTATATGGAGGTATTTTATGGAAGAAGAAAAAGGGATGTCTAAATGGAAAATTATAATGATTATTATTGGCGTAGTTGTAGTAATAATGGCGCTTATTACTGTCATAACACCAACTGACACAAGTGAACAAATATCACAAAATTCTAATAAAGATAATACAGAAACAACATATAAATATGATAGGAATGGCTCTTATTTAAGCGAAATTGAAATTAATCAAATGTATAGCAATCCAGAAAGCTTTATTGGAAAAAACTTAAAAATTTATGGTAAAGTTTTTAATATAGAAAGTTTTCAAAATGGTTATGCGATTCAACTATACAGAGATCCAATAAATTATAATCAAAATACTATAGTATATTATTATAGTGCTGTTCCTACTGTACTAAAAGAGAATGATTATGTAATGGTAGATGGATATTTGTTTAGTAATCAGAAATATGAAAATGTTATGGGTACGACAATGTCTGCACCTACAATAATAGCTTATGAAATAAAAAAGAGTTCATATGTTGAAGTATGCAGCCCAACTTTAAAGAGTGTAGACGTAAATCAAACACAGAGTCAATACGGATGTGATATAACAGTAAGCAAAGTTGAATTTGCCAAAGATGAGACAAGAGTATATGTAACTGTTACAAATAATTCTGGATATCAATTTAATTTATACAAATATAGTACAAAGATTGTACAAGCTGGTAAACAATACGAGTATGAATATAATTATAATGCTGATTATGAAGATTTACAAACTGATTTGTTATCAGGAGTTACAAGCAGTGGAATTATAACATTTCCAGCAATGAGTATAGAAGATTTTAGTCTTGTTTTAGATGGAAGTAGTGATAATTGGGATATTAGAATTCAACCATATCAATTTAATGTACAAGTAAATTAATGTAAAAAAAGAAGAACTATAGAAATCTCTATAGTTCTTTTATACTAAATATGAAGGGATTTTAGCTTTCTTTAAATATATACTTAAATTACTATCTTTATCACAAGTTGCAAGAAAAATATCATTAATATCAGATATTTTTTGCTCTTTTAATTTTTTATTTAGCCAATTCATATTTTTACCAGAAGCAGAAAGATTTTTCTCTATTATCTTACCATCTAGTATTACGTTATACGTAAATTCTTCTTGTTCGGAATTAATATTTAAATTTTTATTCTTTACGGCATCTTCACTTGCTATTGGAATTATACTAATTTGTCCATTAGGTTCTAAGATAGCTGTATTTATATCTGCTAAATTAAAATATCCTTTATTTCTGCAACTAATTAAAAATTCATTTAAGTCAAGTTTAGCTTTTTTAAAGTTTTGTTTATATAACATTCCATTATTATATAATATCAAAGAAGTACCATTTATATATCTTCTTAAAATGACACTTTTATTACTTAAGAAAGCAAATAAGAGAATCATTATTGTATAAATAATCATAGCTGTTAATGTATGTAAAAAATTGCTTTCAACATTTATAGCCATTTCTGCTGCAATAGATCCAATAGTTATGCTATTTATATAATCGAACATACTAAGTTGAGATATTTCTCTACTTCCAATTATTTTAGTTAATAAAAATAATATTATTACAGAAGAAAAGGATAAAATAATAACTTTAATTATTTCAGAAATCAATTTAATTCCCCCTTTTAGTAATAGTATTAATGATATTTAAAATATTTATTCTATATTTACAGTAAATGACAAAAAAAGTGAGCTAAAAAATTAAGCTCACTTTTTTAAATTCTTATTTAAAATTTAATTATTGGTTAGGTTGGTTTGCTTGCATTTGGTTAGCAGCATTAGCAACTAATCTTTTAACCATTTCACCACCTATAGAACCAGCTTGTTTAGAAGTTAAATCTCCATTATAACCTTGTTTTAGGTTAACACCGATTTCGTTTGCTACTTCATATTTGAATTTGTCTAAAGCAGCTTTAGCTTGTTTGTTAGTCATTTTACTATTTGTTGAAGACATCTTAAATTCACCTCCGATATTTTGATATTAAAGTAATTTTGAAATTCAAATTCACTTTACACTAATAATTTGTGCTAGTTGAAGAAAAAAATACAGGAAATTATTGGAAATTTTAATAAATTATAAAATAATTTTAATATATTATAAATTCGACAAAAATTGAATCAAAAATGAATTATATTTACTTGATTTTGACTAGAAAGAATTGTATAATAATGAAGCTTTATAGGATAGACTGGAAATGGAGCAAATAAAATGGAAAATAAAATTAAAATAATGGTGGTTGATGACAACAGAGAATTTGTAAAACTATTAAATATGTACATCAACTCACAAAAAGATATGGTAGCATTAGATCCTCTATATGATGGAACTAATGTGGTAAGCACTATTAAACAGTCTAAGCCAGATATATTATTACTAGATGTAGTAATGCCTGAAAAAGACGGACTAACAGTATTAGAGGAACTATCAGACGAAGTAGGAATAGAAAAACCAGTTACTGTAATAATGTCAGCTATCGGGCAAGAAAAAGTTACACAAAAAGCTATTTCACTAGGTGCAACATATTATGTTGTAAAACCATTTGATATGATAACTCTTATTGATAGAGTAAGAGATTTACTAAAAGAAAAAGATGAAGTAAAAAATGAATATATGGTAGCTTATGGTAATAAAACTCTACCACTTGAGGTTAGAGTAACACAAATGATTCATGATGTTGGTGTGCCAGCACACATTAAAGGCTATCAATATATTAGAGAAGCAATAATGCTTGCAGTAAATGATGAAGATATTATTAATTCAATAACAAAAACTTTATATCCTACATTATCAGATAAGTTCAATACAACTTCTTCAAGAGTAGAAAGAGCAATAAGACATGCTATTGAAGTTGCATGGAATAGAGGACAAATAGAAATGCATGAAAAGATATTTGGATATACAGTTAATTCAAATAAAGGTAAACCAACTAATTCTGAATTCATAGCAATGATTGCAGACAGAATTAGACTTTCAGAAAAAGTAACAGTATAAAAAATGAAAGGAAAATATAATATAAAAATTATATTTTCTTTTTTTTCGTATATAGTAATATATAAAAGTATATGCAAGCTGTCCGAAAGCATTTCCTTTACTTGACATTTTGACATAAAAATAGTAAAATATAGGAAAATTGCAAGAAAAGAGGAAGTTAGATTTTATGGGTAAAAATAAGGAAAAAAGATTTAATTTTTTAGGGTCTTTTTCATCACGTATATTCTTAATTTCTATATTAATTATATGTGCCCTAATTGTATCTATTATAATACCATCTAGTTTATACATAGATATATCAGCTATAATATTATTATGTGTTATAGCTATAATTATGTGTGCCAAAGAAATAAAAGATAAAAAATATAGATTAAGTGAATTATCTAAAAATGTTGATACTATTTTTAAAGAGTCTTTGGACCTTATTGAAATTCCAATGGCTATTGTTGGTATGCAAGGAAATATTATTTGGAAAAATAATACAGCAGAACATCTTTTACCAGATGAATATATAGAAAAATCTGCTATTAAACTTGCAAGTGCTAAAAAGAAAAATCCTAAATCTAGTATTTTAGAAGATGTTGGAAATGGAGATGTATATAATGTAATATGCAATCCTATTCAATTTGAAAATTTTGAATGTATGCTAGTATCTTTTATAGATAAATCATATGAAAATTCATTAAAACAAAGTTTAGAAGATAGCCGAGTTGCTATAGGTATATTATTTATAGATAACTATGAAGAAACATTACAAGGCTTAGATGAAATACAAAAGGCAGAAGTTTCTTCTGTACTAACTAAAGAAATTAGAAGTTGGGCAAGAGAAAATCAAGGTGTTCTTGCAAAACTAGATAAAGATAAATATGCAATATTTATAGAAAAGAAATTTATAGATAAAATGGAAGAAAGCTCTTTCGATATTTTATCAAGAGTAAGAAACGTTACTAAAATAACTAAACTTCCAATAACTGTTTCTTTAGGTGTGTCATATAGTGAAGATACACTTGAAGAAAGATATAATGCTGGATCTTCTGCACTAGACATTGCTTTAGGTAGAGGTGGAGATCAAGCTGTAGTTAAAAAAGATAAAAAATATGACTTCTTTGGGGGTTCAAATATTGGGCTTGAAAAGACAAGTAAAGTTAAAGCTAGAACAATGGCACAAGCAATTAGAGAGTTAATTGAAAAATCTGAAAAGGTATATGTTGTAGGACATAGAAATTCAGATGTTGACTGTATAGGTGCTTCTATTGGTGTGGCTAAAATTGCTAAGTTTCTAGATAAGCCAGTTAATATAGTTGTTGATGCAAAATGTAATGCTAGTGCAGATGCAACTATTAAGAAAATACAATATACAGAAGGATATGAAGATGTATTTAAAACATATCCAGATGTTAAAAATGATGATTTTACTAATGCGTTATTAATAGTTGTGGATACACATAAAAAATCATACTTAGTAGAGCCAGAACTTTTAGAAAAATTTGAAAAAGTAGTTGTAATAGATCACCATAGAAGAGGACCTGAGTTTATAGATGATGCAGTGCTTACATATCACGAAATATATGCTTCATCTGCTTCAGAATTAGTTGCAGAAGTATTAATGTATACGGATGGAATTCAAATAGATTCAAATGAAGCTGAATGTATATATGCAGGGCTTGTTGTAGACACTAAAAACTTTATGTTTAAAACAGGTGTAAGAACTTTTGAAGTTGCAGCATACTTAAAGAAATTTGGTATAGATGTGGCAGAAGTAAAATTATTATTCCAAAATGATTTTGATACATATGTTGCTAAAGTAGACATTGTTAAAAATGCCGAATTCATTCATGATAAAATAGCTATTTCAATGACTAATGCAAAGCATGACGATATGCCAATTATTGCAGCACAAGCGGCAGATGAACTTTTGTCTATAACAGGAATACAAGCGTCATTTGTTCTATGTAAAGTAGATGATGTTGTCATGATTTCAGGTAGATCAATGGGAGATATAAATGTTCAAACAATATTAGAAAAAATTGGCGGTGGCGGACATCTAACATTTGCAGGTGCACAAATTGCAGGCATTAGTTTAGAAAAAGCCAAAGGTAAATTATTAGAAAGTATAGAAGCATATTTAAATGATTAATATATATTAAAAAGGAGGTAGAAAAATGAAGGTAGTATTAAACCAAGATGTAAAAGGACTAGGAAAAAAATTACAAGTAGTAGAAGTAAGTGAAGGATATGCTAGAAATTTTTTATTACCTAAAAAGTTAGCTGTTGTAGCTGACAACAAAAATCTTAGCGAAGCACAAGGTAAAATAAGTTCGCAAAAGTTTAAAAAACAAACTGAACTTGAAAGAGCAAATGAAGTTAAGGCGATATTAGAAAAAGGATATATCGAGTTTAAACACAAAGTAGGTGAAGGAAGTAAGCTTTACGGAAGTGTTACTGAAAAAGATATAGCTCAAAAAATCAAAGAAAAATTTAATGTTGAAGTTAACAAAAAGAAAATAACAATAAGTGATCCAATAAAAAACTTGGGATCATATACAGTTAATGTAAAACTTTATGAAGGAGTAATAGCAAAGCTAAAAATATCAGTAGTAGGAATGTAGGTGTAATAAATGGAAAATGAAGTAGTAAATAAGGTTCAACCAAACGATACTCTGGCAGAACAAGCTGTTTTAGGCTCTATGCTAGTATCAAAAGACGCAGTACAAACAGCAGTTGAAGTATTAAAACCAGAAGATTTTTATAGAGAAGATAACAAAGAAATATACGCAGCAATGCAAGACATATATTCTATAGGTAAAGAAATTGATATGATAACAGTATCAGAACAACTAAGATTAAGAGGTACTCTAGAAAGAGTTGGAGGAACTCAAAATCTTGCTACACTTATAGATAACGTACCTACTACTTCAAACATTGAAAACTATGTAAAAATAGTTGAAGAAAAATCTACATTAAGAAACCTTATTAAAGTTGCTAATGATATTATAAAAACAGGCTATTCTCAAACAGAAGAATTAGATGCAATAATTGAACAATCAGAAAAAGGTATTTTTGATTTAGTTCAAAATAGAAACAGTAAAGGATATTCTAGTATGAAAGAAATATTAGTAGATGCTTTTGATTCTATTGAAAAAATGTACCAAAACAAAGATAAACTTTCTGGTATCGAATCAGGATTTATAGACTTAGATGAAAAGATATCTGGTCTTAATAAATCAGATTTAATAATTGTGGCTGCTCGTCCAGCGATGGGAAAATCTGCTTTCGTTTTAAATATAGCATCATATGTTGCAATGCATGACAAAGTTCCAGTTATGATATTCAACCTAGAAATGTCAAAAGAACAATTAGTAAAAAGAATGCTAAGTAGCGAAAGTGAAATAGATAGTATGAAATTAAACAATGCAGATTTAGAATCTGAAGATTGGCTAAAACTTGGAGAAGCAAGTGGTAGATTATCTGATGTTCCAATTTATATAGAAGATACATCATCATTAAGCTCATCTGAAATTAGAGCTAAATGTAGAAAAGCAAAACTTGAAAAAGGTATTGGACTTATAATCATCGACTACTTACAATTAATGGAATCGAGATCTAACGTTTCTTCAAGACAACAAGAAATTTCAGAGATTTCAAGATCATTAAAAATAATGGCTAAAGAACTAGATGTTCCAGTTATAGCATTATCACAATTAAGCCGTGCTACTGAATCAAGAGCAGATCACAGACCAATGCTTAGTGACTTACGTGAATCTGGATCTATCGAGCAAGATGCTGATATCGTTTTATTCTTACACAGAGAAGATTATTATGATAAAGAAACAGAAAAGAAAAATGTTGCTGAAGTAATCATAGCTAAAAATAGACATGGCGAAACAGGAACAATTGAACTAGCATGGATTGGAAAATATACTAAATTTGCAAATTTATATAAAGGAAATGAATAATATGGTAGAAAATATTATAAATATTGTAAAAAATAATATAATTAGTAATAACCTTATCAATAAAAACGATAAGGTTATTGTTGCTGTTTCGGGTGGACCTGATTCTATGTGTTTAGTAGATTCTTTATATAAACTTAAAGAAGAACTAGAATTTGAAATTATAGTAGCACATGTAAATCATGGGATTAGAGAAGAATCTGAACAAGAAAAAGTGTATGTTGAAACATATTGTAAGGAAAGAAATATTCCATTTAACTATTTGAAAGTGGATATTCCAGCATTAAGTAAAGAACAAAAAATATCTGAGGAAACATGTGGAAGAAATGTTAGATATGAATTTTTTGAAGAATTAAGAAAAAAAGAAAATGCAAATACTATTGCAGTAGCACATAATCTAAATGATAATGTTGAAACTGTGCTTTTAAATATAATTAGAGGGTGTGGGCTTAAAGGTTTAACAGGAATGGATTTCAAATTTAATAATATTATTAGACCATTACTTACTATTGAAAAAAGAGATATTTTATTATATAATAAAGAACTAGAGTTGAATCCTTGTTTTGATAAAACTAACGAGGAAGAAATCTATCTTAGAAATAAGGTTAGATTAAGTTTAATTCCATCATTACAGGAATTAAATCCTAATTTTATAACTAATATTAATAGAATGAGAAATATCTTAAAAGAAGATAATGATTTTATTGAATATTATGTTGAAGAAATATTTAAGAAAGTTATTATTGAAGAGGACGACTCTAAAATTATTTTTAATTTTTCTTTATTTATGGATGAACATGATAGTATAAAAAATAGGATAGTAAGAAAAATAATAGAGAAGAAAATATCTAATTTAGACGGAATAGAAAGTATCCATGTATTAGATATCATAAAATTGTTAAAAAATAATATAAGAGGAAAAAAATATATAATAGGAAATAAGTTTACAATAGAAATATTGAAAAAGAATATAGCTGTTATATATTAGTTGAAGGGAGAAAAAATGAAAAGAAAGAGTGCAATTAGAACATTACTTATATATGTTATGTTTATTGGTTTTGCTATTTATGCTATAACATTTTTAGATAGCGAACAAATTAAAGCTATGTCATATACTGAATTGATGCAAAAAATTAATGAGCAATCAGTAGCAAGTGTAGAATTAACATTAGATAGATTACAAGCAAATGTTAAATTAAAAGATGAAGCAGATGTGGTTAGAGTTGTAGATATCCCATCTTCTACTACATTTATTGAGGTAGTACAAGATAGAGTAACTGCTGGTGAATTTGAACTTACAGTAGCACAAGAAAGTATGATGGATGCAATAGCTCCATATATACCAAATATTTTATTACTTGTAGGTACAATGTTTATTTTAATGTATGCTTTAAGAAGAACTACAGATAGCAATAGTAAAGCTATGGATTTTGGAAAGAGTAGAGCACAAAAAATAGATAAAAACTCACCTAAAAAAGTTACATTTGCAGATGTAGCAGGACTTACTGAAGAAAAGGAAGAGTTAAAAGAAGAAGTTGAGTTCTTAAAAAATCCCAAAAAATATATAGATATGGGAGCAAGAATTCCAAAAGGAATATTACTTGTTGGTGGGCCTGGTACAGGTAAAACTTTACTTGCTAAAGCAGTAGCTGGAGAAGCTAATGTACCATTCTTTAGCATAAGTGGTTCAGACTTCGTTGAAATGTTTGTTGGTGTTGGTGCTTCTCGTGTAAGAGATATGTTTAAAGAAGCAAAAGCTAATTCGCCATGTATAATATTCATAGATGAAATTGATGCTGTTGGACGTCACAGAGGTGCAGGCCTTGGTGGTGGACACGATGAAAGAGAACAAACATTAAACCAATTACTTGTTGAAATGGATGGATTTGCTACTCATGAAAGCATAATAGTTATGGCTGCAACAAATAGACCTGATATACTTGATCCAGCATTATTAAGACCAGGTAGATTTGATAGACAAATTGTTGTTGGAGCACCTGATGTTAGAGCTAGAGAAGAAATATTAAAATTACATGCTAAAAATAAACCTTTTGTACAAGGTATAGATTTTAAAGTAATTGCTAAAAATACAGCAGGATTTAGTGGAGCTGATTTAGAGAATATGATTAATGAGTCTGCTTTACTTGCCGCAAGAAAAGATAAAAAGACTATAGATATCAATGATGTTGAAGAAGCTATGGTTAAAGTTATGATGGGACCTGAAAAGAAAAGTAAAGTTATAAGTGAAAAAGAAAGAAAACTTACAGCTTATCACGAAGCGGGTCATGCATTAGTAGCTAGATGTTTACCAAATCATGATGATATACATGAAATATCAATAATACCAAGAGGTATGGCTGGTGGATACACTATGTATAAACCAAACGAAGATAAAAGTTATGCTTCAAAATCTGAAATGAAAGAACATATAGTATCATTACTTGGTGGTAGAGTAGCTGAACAACTTGTACTAGATGATATCAGTACAGGAGCATCTAACGATATTGAAAGAGCTACAAAAATTGCTAGAGAAATGGTTACAAAATATGGTATGTCAGAAAATTTAGGACCAATATGTTTTGGTAATGGAAATGATGAAGTATTCCTTGGAAAAGAAATGACTTCACATAGCAAAAACTATAGTGAACATACTGCTGCACAAATTGATAGCGAAATAAAAGAAATTGTTATGAATGCATATAGAAGTGCAGAAAGAATACTTAAAGAAAACATAGAAAAATTACACAAAGTAGCTGCTGTATTAATTGAAAAAGAAAAAATTACAGGAGATGAATTTGAAAAGATTTTTAAAGAATAGATGGGTTTTTAACCCATTTATTTTTTTAGCTACTTTACTTAATGTTTTTTTACATAATGTGTTGCACAAAAGAAAAAATTATGTTATAATAATAACGCTGTATGTTAGAATCTAGTAGACATACAAATACACACACAATAGGAGCTTTATTCTTCTTCCGTATGGACGTAATAAAGTGAAGATAATTGTGGAGGATAGAAAGAAGGAGGAAATTTAAATGGCAATTATACCAATGAAATCATTACTAGAAGCTGGTGTACACTTTGGACACCAAACAAAAAGATGGGATCCTAGAATGGCTCCATATATATTCACAGCTAGAAATGGAATATACATCTTAGATTTACAAAAAACATTAAAAAAATTACAAGAAGCTTACAACGAAACTAAAAGAGTTGTAGCTGACGGAGGAGTAGTTCTTTTCGTAGGAACTAAAAAACAAATCCAAGAAACTATTAAACAAGAAGCTGAAAGATGCGGAATGTACTACATCAACAGCAGATGGTTAGGTGGTACTTTAACAAACTTTGCTACTATCAAAACTAGAATAGCAAGACTTAACGAATTAGAAAAAATGGAAGCAGATGGAACATTTGATGTTCTACCTAAAAAAGAAGTTATCCAATTAAGAAAAGAAATGGATATATTAAATACTAACCTTGGTGGTATTAAAAACATGGAAAAACTTCCATCAATCATATTCTTAGCAGACTCTAAAAAAGAATATATCTGTACTAGAGAAGCTAGAAAACTTAACATACCAACAATCGGTTTAATAGATTCAAACTGTAATCCAAATGATGTTGACTATGTAATACCTGGTAATGACGATGCTGTAAGATCAGTAAGCTTAATCGCTGGAAAAATAGCTGATGCAGTTATCGAAGTTAAAGAAGGAAACTTAGCTATTGTTGAAGACGAAGACATTGAAACTATGCAAGAATTAGTTGACAAAGAAGGCGTTGACAAAATAGAAAGAAAACCAAAACAAAACAACAGAAGAAACTTCGTAAAAAAAGAAGCTAAAAAAGAAGAAGTTGCAGAAGTTAAAGAAGAACAAGAATAATATTAATATATAATTAGGGGGTGCTTTAAATGGCAATAACAGCCGAACAAGTTAAAGAATTAAGAGATAGAACTGGTGCAGGAATAATGGACTGCAAAAAAATCCTTACAGAAGCAGAAGGAAATATAGATAAAGCAATTGAGCTTTTAAAACAAAAAGGTATGGCAAAAGCTGCTAAAAAAGCAGGAAGAATTGCTGCAGAAGGATTAGTAGAAGCATATATTCACAATGGTAAATATGGTGCTTTAGTTGAAGTTAACTCTGAAACAGATTTCGTTGCTAACAACGATGAGTTCAGAACATTCGTTAAAGACGTAGCTATGCATGTAGCTGCTGCTGCTCCTCAATATGTAAAAAGAGAGGAAGTACCTGCTTCAGTAGTAGAAGCTGAAAGAAAAGCACAAAAAGAAAAAGCTATTGCAGAAGGAAAACCAGAAGCTATAGCTGAAAAAATTGTTGAAGGAAGAATGGATAAATTCTTCTCAGAAATTTGTCTATTAGATCAAGCATTCGTTAAAGATCCAGACAAAACTGTAGGACAATTATTAACTGAATTAATAGCTAGAATCGGAGAAAACATTGTTATAAGAAGATTTGTTAGATTCGAAAGAGGCGAAGGAATCGAGAAAAAAGAAGAAAACTTTGCTGAAGAAGTTATGAAACAAATTAATGGTTAATATATTTAATACTCGTAAATTTAATTTACGAGTATTTTTTTATATATTATCAAATTGACACTATTTTTATTAAATGATATAATCTTTATGATTTAGAATTGGAGGATTCAGTATGTATAAAAGAATATTAGTTAAATTAAGCGGAGAAGCAATAGGACAAGATGATGGAAGAGGAATTAATAGTAATAAACTAGGAAGAGTTGTAGATCAACTTGTAGAATTAAATAAACAAGGTGTTGAAGTGGCTGTAGTAATTGGAGCTGGAAACTTCTGGAGAGGAAAATACGGCGGAGAATACATTGCAAGAACTACATCAGATTATATGGGAATGCTTGCTACTACATTAAATGCTTTAGCATTACAAGAAATGTTAGAATCAAAAGGTGTACAAACTAGAGTACAAACAGCAATTGAAATGAAACAAGTTGCTGAACCATATATAAGAAGAAAAGCTGTAAGACATTTAGAAAAAGGAAGAATTGTTATATTCGCATGTGGAACTGGAAGCCCATACTTTACAACAGATTCTGCAGCTGCATTAAGAGCAATGGAAATGGATGCAAACTTAATATTACTTGCTAAAAATGTGGATGGTGTGTATAACAAAGATCCTAAAAAATATGATGATGCAGTTAAATATGATGAAGTTACATATATGCAATCTATAAATGAAAAATTAGGTGTTATGGATACAACAGCTATAACATTATGTATGGAAAACAAAATTCCAATTTTAGTATTTGCACTAAATGATGAAAACTCAATAATAAGAGCAGCTAACGGAGAAAAAATTGGAACTATAATAAAAGAATAATCTTTTTGGAGGTATGAATATGGAAGAAAAAGGTGAAATACTATATGAAATAAAGCCTAAATTTGATTTTTTATATGAGTTGATGATGCCAACTGGTAAAAAAATGAAGTCAGCATTAATATCAGTTATAATTTCTATAATTTTAAAAGTTATATTAACATTAGCCAAGGATCAAATTTTAGCTATGAATAATGGTTTTTTCACTAATGTGTACAATGTTACAAATATAATATTAATAATAGCTATTGCTTTTTCTATTTTACTATTTATAGCAAGAATAGTTATGCAAGTTTTAGAATATAATGGTATGAGCTATAAATTCTATAATAATTGTATGATTTTTGAAAACAATTTCTTAAATCAAACTAGAAAAACAATAGAGTATGCAGATATTAAAGAAGTAGAGATTAGAAGAACAATAATGGATAGAATTATGAATTATGGTGTTATAATAATATACACAAGTGCTGAAAAATCATATGGAAGTGCCACTATTCTATATTCAATAAAAAATACACAAGAACATTATAATAATATTGAAAGTCTTATACATAGTGGTAAGATAATATCAAGCCCAATAAAAAGTGAGAATCATGATGCCTTTAAAGAGCAATTAAATCTACAAAATGCTATGGCTAAAACAGAAGAATATAATGAGTCAAATGCGCTTAGTGATGTTAATCCATTAAACAAAAGAGAAGACTAAAATCAAGCTACATTTATATGTAGCTTTTTTTTGTCGCATTATTGACTATGATATTTAAAAATAGTATAATTACAATTGTTATAGGAGGGATTTAATTGAAGAAAGACAATATTATTAAAATACTAATCTCTGTAGTAATAATGCTTCTTCTAGGATACCTAGCTATATTTGGACTAACAATAGGAGATAAAACTATTATTAAAGGTGCAAAAAGCATCAAAACAGGTCTAGATATTAGTGGTGGTGTTACTATTGTATATCAAGCAGAACCACAAGAAGGTGCAGAAATTACACAAGGCGATTTAGACAAATCAAAGGCAGTTATACAAAAAAGATTAGAAGCTAAGAACATCTATGATTATATTATTAGACTTGATTACAATACTAATCAAATAAATGTTGAAATTCCAACAGGCACTAGTGATACATCAGTAGATCCCCTAGCAGCTGTAGAAGGACTAGATAAAACTGCAGTAGTACAATTTAGAGACACAGATGGAAATGTTTTATTACAAGGTGAAGATATCAAATCTGCACAATATAGCGAAGATGCTGTAAATAGTACGGGAATTGGTACACCACATGTTGTATTAACATTTAGCGAAGAAGGACAAAAGAAATTTGCAGATGCAACAGGTAAATTAGCAGGAAAAGCAATGCCTATTTACTTAGATGAAGAATGTATTGCATCTCCATATGTAGAATCTAAAATTGATTCTTCAACAGCTATTATAACAGTAGGTGATGGAACTTTCGCAGAGAAGAAAAAAATTGCTGAAGAATATGCAATGTTAATTGACTCAGGAAGTTTACCATTCAATTTAAATGTTATAAATAAAGAATATATTGGACCTTATGTTGGTCAACAAGCTTTAGGAATCAGTGTAAAAGCTGGTGCAGTAGCTTTAATACTTGTATGTTTAATTATAATAGTAATTTATAGATTACCAGGTATTGTATCTACAATTGCCTTAGTTATTTATACAGCTTTATTACTATTAATAATGGCTAATACAGGAATAACATTAACATTATCCGGTATAGCTGGATTAATTTTATCAGTTGGTATGGCAGTAGATGCTAATGTAATAATTTTTGAAAGATTAAAAGAAGAACTAGATAAGAAACTTTCATATAAAAAAGCATTCGAAAAAAGTTATAAAAATGCTATGAGCACAATAGTTGATGGTAACATTACAACAATTATAGTAGCTCTAGTATTATATGGACTTGGATCAGGTATGATTAAAGGATTTGGTATAGTTCTTGCACTTGGTGTTGTATTAAGTTTATTCACAGCACTTGTAGTATCAAAATTTATACTAAAACAATTTATGCCACTTGCAAGTAAAGGAACTTTCCTATTTGGCTTAAAAAAGGAGGTAAAATAACATGAAATTTAAAATGGACTATGTAAAACACAAAAATGTTATCTTCATTATCTCTTTAGCTGTTGTTTTAGCAGGAATAATTTATGGTGTTGTAACTGGCTATAAATTCGATATAGACTTTAAAGGTGGTACAAGAATACAAGTAGATCTTAATGAAGAATATTCAACAAGTGATATTGAAAAAATAGTATCACAAATAACAAATCAAGTACCAGATATTCAAACAACAAGTAGTGGAAATAATTCAGTTTCTATAACTACACAAATAATATCAGAAGAAATGGCTGATACAGTCGTTACTGCTTTAAATGATAAATATACAAATATGGGAGAAGCTACTGTAAAAAATGTACAAGCTTCATATGGTAAAGAATTATTAAATTCAGCAGTAGTTGCTGTAGTAGTTTCTATAGTATTATTACTAGTATACGTAGGAATAAGATTTAAAACATTAGGATACACAGCTGCATTATCTGCAGTACTTGCATTAATGTTTGATGTTGCATTCTTATTTGCAATATATGGAATTTTCAAATTCCCGATTAACTCTACATTCGTAGCAGTTGTACTAACAATAATTGGTTACTCAATTAATGATACAATTATTGTTTATGACAGAATAAGAGAAAATAAAAGATTAGTTACAAAATCTAATGACGCAAAAGAGGTAATAAACAATAGTATAAATCAAACTATGAAAAGAACAATAATTACATCTTTAACAACTTTAGCATCAATAGGAGTTGTTCTTGTATTTGCTATTGTAAAAGATCAAGAAACATTAAAACAATTCTCAATACCACTAGTTATTGGTGTAGCTGAAGGAACATATTCTTCAATATTTATAGCATCAAACTTATGGTATACTATAGATAAATTTGTAAAGAAATTCAAAAAAGCTTAAGTTTAATATTTAAATAGCTCATAATAAAATATGAGCTATTTTTTTGTCTTGAATTACTTTAACATATATGATATATTTTTTATGTGATGAATATGAAAAGTGAAAAATTAGAAAGAAAAATAAGAAAGGCTACAAAAGCTAAAGATTATAATAAAGCAATGTATATACTAACCAAAGAATATAAAAAATTATTTAAAAAGATGCTTAAATACCAAAAGATAAAAGGTGTTAAACCAGTTTATCTACATGACTATATACAAGTACTTAAAGTGGAATATAGGGCATTATATGGCAATGATTTTGAAGATATGCTAGAAATGTTATATTTTGGAAAACATACATTAAAGCAACAAATAAATTGGCTTTTAGATAATTTTTGTATATTTAAAGAGTATAAATTGTAATGAAATTGGGGGAAAATATAAATGAGTATATTAATATTATCAATTATATCTTTCATGCTTGCATTTTTACCGTTTTTTAAAACAATGCTAATTACTATTTTTATGGCTGTTTGTACTATTATATTATCTGTAATATACGGAAAAAAACAAAAGAGTGATCCAAAAGAAAAAAACAAACATGAGCTTCCAATAATAGCAATTATTATTTCCATTATGGCTATTATATTTAGTATTGTAAATTATAATAAGATTCCTGTAGAAGAGCCACAAGATGATATTATTGCAAGCAAAATAGAAACATTTTTAGAATATTATAAAAATGAAGAAGTTAATATAGATAATAAAATAAAACTTACAGTTAATAATATGAATTTTGATGGAAATAAATGTATAGTTGATGTTAAAGTTACTAGTTTAGAAGATGATTTAAAAGTAACATTAAGTAATTTTTTTATATATAATTCTCAAACAGAAGAACTAGTTTTTGCAGATTCTTCTGCTAGTGGCGAGTTATCATATTATAGCAAATTAGAAAATGAAGAAACTATAGCAGATAGTATAATTTTTGAATGTGAAAATATTCAAGATACAAGCAATATTTATTTAATTTATAGAGATAATGTTAGCAGTGTGAAAATTAAGCTATAACTAAAATAGGATACGTAGAAAATATTGACAAAAAATATAAAATAGTGTACGATATACGTAGAAATTTAGAGAAAGAAAAGAGGTAAAATATGAGTACAGAAAATAATACAACATCAAAAAGAAATGTAGCAAAAAATGCAGCTAAGGTAGATGTAAGTGCTATATTAAAAAGACCTATTGTAAAAATAGCTCTTTTAGTAATTGTAATTTTAGTTGCAGTGTTTGCAATTAAAGGACTATTCAAAGGTGAAGATAATAAGGATACAAATCTAATAGGATATCAAAAACTTGTTAATGTAACAGATAACAAATATACTTTTGTAGATTTAGATGGAAAGGTAAGAACATATGAAGGATATACTTCTATGGACGATTTTTATTATGACGTTACATGTGTATCAAAATTAACAGGTGAAAATAACAACATTACACAAATGGCTTTAATAAATAAAAATAAAGGCACAGTAGTAAAATTTGGAGTATATGATAGTTTCATTCAAGTAGTTGGAGGAAAATATTATAAAGTAGAAACAGATGGAAAATATGGTGTAATAAATCATGAAGGTAAAGTAGTAATTGAACCAACATACGATTATATATCTATAACTACAGTTCAAGAAGCTACTGAAATTGTATTTGAATGTCAAAAAGATAACAAATATTATTTCTTAAATGAAAAAGGAAATCTATTAATGGAAACAGACAATGCTTTACATAGCATTTCTTATTCAAATAAATTTAATAAAGATTATGATACAGTAATATACATCTCAGTTGATGGTGTAAAAAGATACTTTAATTTAGAAACAGCTCAAGAAGTATTTGCTGGAATGGAAAGTGTAAGCTTTTCATATAACATATTAAAAACTGATGGTAAAATTAGTTTTTATGATAAAGAAGCTAAATTAAAAACAGAAATTGATACTTCAACAGATTATTCATCTGATGCAAGAGTATACTTTAAAAAATATGTTGTACTAGAACAAAAAAATGTAACTTCTGGTACTAGAGAATATAAATATACAGTATACAATTCAGATTTTAAACAGATCTTAGAAAGTACAACAAAAGTTAATCCAGTACAAGATGTTGATGGAAATGTATACTTCATTATAAATGATAACGATGGTGTTAGAATTATAAATGAAAATAAAAAAGAAGTAAAAGTTGAAGGTTATGAATTTAACGGAAATAACATTAACAATTTACAAAATTTAGTTCTAAATCCAATTGGTGAATCTTCAAAATATGAAGTATATAACTTTAAAGGTAAACAAGTAATGACTGGTGTAAATGAATACACACAAAAAGGATTTGGATTATTAGTTGGAAGATATGATGAATCTGGTACATTAACTAGAACTTTAATTCTTGAAAAAGGAAAAGAAGTTGCTTTAACCACAGATGATAATGTTTTAGCAAATGAATATTACCTAACAATTGAAAACGGTGTTGAATCAACAGTATCAATTGTAGATAAAGAAGGTAATATTAAAGTAGAAAAAGCACCAGGAACAAAAATATTCTATGTTGAAAATTACATAGGTGTTCAAGATGGTGAAACTGTAAGAATATATAACGTTGAAAATGGTAAAGAAACATTTAGTTATTCTGTAAAAGAATATGTAAATAGAGATGAAACAGTAAACGTTATTGAATTAACTAGCGGATACTATGGATTCAATGGTAAAACTATTCTTGAAAAAGCTCAATAATGAAAAATTAATATACGCTACTAAGTAGCGTATATTTTTTTACCTTCTAACTTTACATAATTTGACTTTTAACACATAAAATGGTATAATGTCTATTGTTGAATAAATATATATATTAATTTTTTAATTAAAAAAGGAGGGACGCGTATGAAATTTCCACACGTGATTAACTATTACTGGGGAGATGATGACTCTATCATCAATATGCCTACTAAATTATGCGTAATTGAAAAGGTAGGAGAAAAGGATAGATATAACAGAACTATTCTGACAATAAGATTAATTCATCATTTTGGGTACAAAGTATGGCTAGGAAGAAAAAGGATAATACAAGCTTCTATATATGAAGCTCTTGGTGCTGAAGGAAGTCCAATACATATAATGGATTTAAAGAATCAGTACATTGTTCCAAGAAATATTTTCTTCAAAGATGCAGCTAAAGTTACCTTATCTTCAAAATCTATCTATCATATTAAAGAAAAAGAACTTTTAAAAGAGGTTGTATTATTAGACAACAGACCTGTAGTTATGAACTATGAACTTGAAAGTTTTGGATCTTTTACAGATGAAGGTAGAGGCATAAAAGGTTCCTTATATAGACAGAGCGATAATAATGAGGTAATGGTATTTTAAAAAGACTATGCTTAAAGCATAGTCTTTTTTCTTATCTAAATATAAAATTTATCATTGATTGGACATACAATATTTTTATCTAAATAAACTTCTTTAGATTTTCTATCTAAAGAAATTATCTTATCTTTATTCATAATAAAAGAGCGATGACACCTAGCAAAATTGCTAGGTAAAGTATCTTGCATTTTATCTAAAGTTTTTGTACAAGTTATATCTCCTTTTGTAGTAGTTATAACTGTTCTATTAACACTTTTTTCCATATAAATAATTTCACTTGCTTTTATTGTTTGCCACTTGGTTATATTAATAAACATATTGTTTTGTGAAATTTCATCTTTAATTCTAGTAACTAAATCATGAATTGTAGTTGCTTTTAATGGTCTTAATAAATAATCAAAAATCTTGGTAGAAAGAGCAGAACATAAATATCCATAATTGTTAGATAAAAAAACAAGATAAAACTCTTTATTTGTTTTTCTTAATCTTTTAGCAAATTCTACACTATTAAAATTTTCATCTTTAAATTCGGTATCTAAAATTAAAAAATCTATCTCTCTATTTTTTACTAGTTTTTCAATTTTTTCTAAATCACTAGTTACAAAATTAATTCTTGCATTAACTTTTTGCTTTAAAAATTCATTGGTTAATATCTTTTGTAAAGATAAAGCATATTCTAAATTGTCATTGCATAAAGCTATACTTAACATTTTGTCCTCCAAACATATAGGTAGTATGATACTAAAATTCTAACAATTTGTCAATATTTAAAGGAAAAATAACCACTAAAATAACATAAAAAGTGAAATGAGTTATGAATAAAATATAAATATAAAAATATAATTTAGAAGGAGTGATAATTTTGGATAGAAAAGAAGGAAAGAAATTTCTAAAAAAAATAAATTTTAAAAATAAAATATCTGCTGCAAAAGAAAAGTTTTTAGAAAAATTAAATGTTCCAGATGAATTAGCACACAATTTAACAAAGATAACAATGATAGAAAATAAAGAGATCTTAATTGAAGGATATAACAACATTGTAGATTATTATGATAATTATATAAAAATTCAATCTAAAAATATTTATATAGTTTTAGATGGGAGTAATTTAAATATAAACGAAATTAACGATTCAGAACTTTTAATATCTGGAAATATAAGCAATATTGGATATTTAAATAGATAGGAGAAGTATATGGAACTAGAAGAAGGAATAAAAAGAATAAATGGTACAATAGAAGTACAGATTGAAGGATTTTTCACAGAACGATTTATTAATTTATGCAAAATAAATAATATAAAAATTTGGAATATAAAAAATATATTAAATGGGATGGTTAGGTTTAATATAGCTATAAAAGATTTTAAATCTTTAAAGAAAATAGCTAAAAAAACTAAATGTAAGGTTAAAATAATTTCTAAAAAAGGTATGTATTTTAAGTGGTTTAAACTTAGAAAAAGAAAATTAGCATTAATTCTTTTATTGGGATTTTTAGTAATAAGTGTACTGTCTACTAAGTTTGTATGGAAAATAGATATAGTAGGAAATACATATATAGCAACAGAAGATATATACAATGCTTTAGAAGAAGCGGGATTATATGTTGGAAGAAATAAGTTTAATTTGAAAACTAAGAAAATTATTAATTCTTTAAGAGTAACTATTTCAGATATAGCATGGGTTGGAATAGATATAGACGGTACTCATGCTGTTGTAAATATAGTTGAGAAGACAAAACTTCCAGAAGAATCGATAAGAAATACTGCTATTGGAGATATAGTTTCAAATAAAAGTGGAATTATACAAAAGATAGTTGCAGAAAATGGTACACCAATTTTATCTGTTGGGGATTATGTGGAAGAGGGAAGAATATTAATTGAAGGAAAAGTGTATAGTGAATTTCTTGAAACAAAAGATGTACCAGCACAAGGAGAAGTATATCTGAAAACAAACTACGAATTTAAAAAAGATTATGAATATAACATACAGGAAAAAGAATATACAGATAAGGTAAAATATAGTATAGGTGTGGGCATAAATGATAAAGAAAATTATATAAATTATTTGGATAAATCACTAAAGTATGATATAATAAAAAGTAGTAGCGACATAAATCTGTTTGGAAATAATATATCTTTTTCATTTTATACGTTTAAGATATATAATTTAAAAGATAGAGTTTGCTCTAAAGATGAGATAATTTCTACTGCAAATGTTGAGGCAGAGGAGTATTTCAATTCTGAAATATTACCGAGCCTTAAAGAAGCTAAAGTCATAAATAAAGAGTTATTTATAGATAGTGAAGACGATAAAAAAGTAACTATAAGAATTGTATTTGATGTAGTAGAAAAAGTTGGATACTTTAAAGAAAGGAACTAATATGAGTAAAATTAATATAGATTTAGATGATAATCTAGTAGAGTACATTAAAGAGAAATGTGATAGAAATATTGAATCAGATGTAGAAACAATTATTAAAACAGCACTTGAAGAAAAAAATATAGATGTAGAAAATGTATCTATATCAATAAGTGCTGTAGATAAAGAAACTATTCATAAAATAAATAAAGAATATAGAAATGTTGATAGACCAACAGATGTACTATCTTTCCCTATATTTGAAAGAGAAGAAATTAATAGTATGGCAACATTGGATAATAACAAAAAAGTTAAAGAAATGGAACTTGGAGATATAATAATCTGTATAGATGTTTTACAAGAACATGCAGTAGAATATCAAACAGGAATATTAAGAGAGATGCTTTATATGATAACTCATGGAGTATGTCATCTACTTGGATATGATCATGAGATAGAAGAAGAAAAAAGAGAAATGAGAGCATTAGAAGAAAAAATATTAAATAAAATAGGAGTTGGAGAGGTAAATGGAAAATAACCAACAAAACAAAGAAGAAAATTTAGAAAAATTAAAAGATGTAAAAAACAAGAACTTTTTTAAAGCCTTAAGCCATTCGGTAGATGGGGTTATAAGAGCTTTTAAAACAGAAAGAAATTTAAGAATTGACTATTTGATTGCAATATGTGTACTACTTGCAAGTATAGTACTTGGATTTGATAGAACAGAATTTGTGTGTTTATGTTTAACAATTGGATTTGTTATTTTCTCAGAAATGATGAATTCTGTTGCAGAATATATAGTAGATTTAGTAACAGATAAGTATGATGATAGAGCTAAAGCTGCAAAAGATATTGCGGCCGGTGGTGTTTTAATATCTTCAACAATATCTGTAATAGTTGCATATTTCTTGTTTGCGGACAAGCTAACAAATGCAACTACAGCCATAATTTCTTCTATATTTGCTTCAAAATCACATATACTATTTACAATAATATTTATGATAGCTATACTTGTAGTTATATTAAAAGGACTTTTAGGTAAAGGTGAAAACTATATTCATTCTGGCCCAAGCCTTAACATTGCTTTAGCATTTGGTCTTAGTACATATGCATGTATAATAACTGAAAGCTATATAGTAGCTGCGATTTGTGGGCTATTAAGTTTTATGATATTTGGTATGAAAGTTAGAAATACAAAAGCTAAAACAATTAATATGATCTACAGTGCTTTACTTGGAATAATACTTGTATTAATTGTATATCAATTAGTTTTAATTGGACCTAACATAGTAGAATTAATAAAATTTTAGGAGGTATATATGACACAAGAAGATTTAATTAATATAGCAAAGAATGCTTGTAAAAATGCATATGCTCCAGCAACTGGTTATATGGTTGGTGCAGCACTTCTTGCTAAAAGTGGGACAGTGTATATAGGAGTGAATGTAGAAGATGAAAAAATACCAAATCTTTCTGTATGTGCTGAAAGAAATGCAATACAAAATGCAATTTCTCATGGCGACACAGAGTTTACTGCTATTGCTATAGTTGGAAAAAGAAAAGAAAATGACTGGTTTGATGATACTTTAACTCCATGTGGAATTTGCCTACAATATATTATAGATATGTGCAAAAATATAGATATAATAACATATATTGGTGGTATAGCTACAGCAAGAAAAGTAGAACAGTTCTTAAATGTTCCTTTTGATTTGGATGAAAAATAGATATAAAAAATAATAAAGAGCATATAATGTTTTAGGTGATGTTATGAACCATAAACAGTTACTTGCTCTTTTTTTGTGCCTAGTAATAATAGCTTCTTCAAGAATAATTAGTATAAAAAATGAAGTAATTACAGTTAAAGATGTATCTAGTAATTTAGATAAATTTAAAATAGAAAATATAAAAGAAAAGGATGAAAAAAAGAGTATAAATATATTTTATCCTGTAACAGAATATCAGAGTGTAAACGATGAAATATTAAAAAAAATAGAGGTATATAAAAATAAGTTTGAAAGCTCACCTTATGTATCGGATGTAAAAAAGTTAGAAATATCTTTTTCTACATATGAATATATGGATTATATTAGTTTTAAATTTAATGTAATTAGTAATACTGGAATAACTCATGATTTAAATGAAGTTTTTACTGTAGTATATAAAAATGATGAAATAATAGATATAGAAAATTTAATGTCTAAAGATAACAATGTATTAAATATTTTATATAATGAATGTTATGAAAAGCTTAAGAATAATGAATTAATAAATAAATATTCTAATGAAGAATGGCTGGCAAAAGGACTAGAAAAAAAAGAGGAAAATTATAAAAATTTTGTATTAACACCTAATAGTTTTGTAGTGATTTTTAACGAATACACTGTTGCTCCATACGTTGCAGGAACGTTTGAGGTAGAAATAGAATATGACAAATTAGCAACAATTGTTGATTAATTTACTTCTTTATGCTATATTTGAAGCAAGGAGGGGATTTTATGAATTCTTTATATAGTGCTAATAACAAAATATTAAACAGTGTTTCTAGTAGCTCAAACGATGCTATGTGGGCAGCTGTTGGAATGATTTTTATTGTTCTTTTAGCAATAGGTGGAGGAATTGCATTATATTGCACTTTCTTAAGCAAGAAAAATGATGGAAAATTTAAAGGTTTTGTAGCATGGTTATATGATGTATTAAGCTTCAAAAAAATGTTAGTAGAAATGTTATTAAAAGTAACATATTTAATTGCTGCTATATATATAACATTAAATTCTATATTTACATTATTCTCTAATCCAATAGTTGCAATAATACTATTATTAGTAGGGAACTTATTATTAAGACTTGTATATGAATTCGCTTTAATTTCTATATTAACTTGTAGAAATACAACAGAAATTAATTCAAATCTTAAAAAAATCGTTTCTAAAGAAGAAGAGTAAAATCAGATTAATATAATCTAGTTTTATGAAAAAACCTTAACTGCTATATTTAATATAGCAGTTTTTTATATCTAAAATTAGAATATTTAGCAGTATAAAATAATACTATATATTGAGGTGATTTTTTGACTAAATTATCTAAAATATTAGTATCATTTTTTATAATTAATATAATAAGTATAAACTACTTATATTCTGTAAGTTATATATATGAAGTGAAAAAACAAGAGCCAATTGAAAGTAGTGTTTCAACAGTTGCAACACCAACTTTTGAATTTGAATCACAGTGTCAAGTTCTTATGGAACCAACTACTGGTGAAATACTTTATGCAAATAATGAGGATGAGCATATGCTACCTGCATCGGTTACTAAAGTAATGACAATGCTTCTTATAATGGAGCAAATTGATTCAGGTGCATTATCTTATACAGATATGGTAACATGTAGTAAAAAAGCATCTGAAATGGGTGGTTCTCAAATTTGGTTTAAAGAAGGTGAACAAATAACGGTAGATGATGCACTAAAAGCTATATGTGTGGTTAGTGCAAACGACGTTACTGTAGCTATGGCAGAGCTAATAGGCGGAAGCGAAGAAAATTTTGTCGCAATGATGAATGAAAAGGCTAAAGAACTTGGGATGGAGAATACTCACTTCGTGAATTCACACGGCATAGATGAAGAAGGACATTATACTAGTGCTAAAGATATAGCAATTATGGCACGTGAGCTAATAAACAAACATCCTAATATATTAAATTATACTTCAATATGGATGGACACTTTAAGAAACGGAGAGTTTGGATTAAGTAGTACAAACAAATTAATTAGATTTTATGATGGTGCAACAGGACTTAAAACGGGATATACATCAAATGCTTTATATAATTTAGTTGCCACAGCTACAAGAGGAGATACTACTTTTATTAGTGTAGTACTCAAAGCTCCAACATCAGATATAAGGACAGCTGAAACAAAAACACTACTAGATTATGGATTTTCAACTTACGAGGTAAAAAAAATATGCTCATCAAATACTATTTTAGATGAAATAGATGTAAATAAAAACATTTCTCAAAAACTTGAAACAAGAATAGAGAATGATATATATAAATTGATGAACAAAGGACAAAAAACAGATACAGAACAAGTTATCACATATAATGAGGACTTAAGTGCAGGCATAGAAATTAATCAGGTGGTAGGAAAATTAGAAGTTTATGATAAAACTACCAGTGAAAAAATAGGGGAAAGTAATATAGTATCAAACATGGAATTACCCAAATCAAATTTAAAAGAATACCTTGGATTTATTATAAATAAATTTTTTCTTATAATTTAAAAAGCTAATTTACATTTTGTAAATTGGCTTTAATTTTTTTATTATATATTTTAATTTTTTTAACTTAATTTTTTCTACATTTCTTTACATTTTTTTAGATTTAATGATACAAACTAATTACATACTAATTACATTTTTATTTCAATTCAAAATACGACCTTTATTTTAAATTGTCGCGGTTGATTTTTTCGCTTTTTAGAGATACAATACTAACAGGAAACTAACCGAAAAATAAGGATTTTAATAGTTTATGGAGGTTGATAACAAATGATAGGAATGAGTCAAATTAAAAAGAAAACTATACAAGGGATCGTTATAGGTGCAAGTGTTGGTATTGCAGTTGCTGTAGGTATTGGGGTGTGGTCATTTTTCACTATTAGATCATATCAAAATGGTACAAACAAAAACTATATTAAAAACTATACTACACCAGTTGCGGTTCTAAAGAGAAATATTGTTCAAGGTGAAATTATAACAAGTGATATGATTGAAACGGTTAATGTAAATAATGCTACTGTTCCAACTGGAGTTGTAGATGCAAGTAGTGTCGTAGGGCTTACAGCTAAATATAATATAGCTGCTAAAGTACCTATTACAGGAGATATGGTAAGTGACGAAATCGTTGCTGCAGACGTAAGAGATGTAGAGATAAATACTGTTCTTATGCCTAGTGATTTAGTAGAAGGAGATACCGTAGATATAAGAATTATGTACCCAAATGGTACAGATTATATCGTTCTTGCACAAAAAACAATAGATAAAATATATGATACAACATTCTGGTGTAAATTATCTGAAGATGAAATACAACTATTAAACTGTGCTACTGTAGATTCTTTCTTATATAGCGGTTCAAAACTATATGCTTTAAAATATACAGATAGTGACGCACAAGTTAAAACATCTGCAGATATAGAGAGTGAAACAAAAGGTTATATAGAAACTTTAATAGCAGATAACTGGGATACAATATCTCAATTAGATGAAAAAGAAGCAGCAGCTCAACTTTATAGCTTTATATATAAATATAAAAACTTTGCAAATGCTGCAACTAAAACAACACAAAACTATCAACCAAATACACAAGTTATGAGTGCAATGAAATCTAACCAATATTTATTAAAAAATGCTACTACTGAACTTGCAAGATTAAATTCTGAAGCAAGATCTACAATTGAGAGTGGAATTAAAAATTACCAATCTCAAAATAGTGAAAACTATGAAAACGTAGTAACAGGAGCACAACAATCAATAATTACACAACAAACAGAAAGAGAAAACTTACTAGAAGGTAAATAAAAATTGGAGGTATAAAAATGCAAGTAATCGGAATGTATGGATATGTAGATAAGTATGACTTTGTAATAGCTACTGCTAGAACATTAAATATATTAGATAAATCTGTTTTAGTTATAGATGCTACACAAGATAATAAATACAAATACATAGTACCATCTATAGACAGAGATAGCCACTATGTTACACAATATGGTGAAATAGATTTTGCAATTGGATTTGATTCGTATGAAAGTTTAGATGAATATCTAAAAGAAAAAAATATAGATATAAATTTATATAGCTATGTTTTAATAGATGTGGAAAATGCGGATATGTATGATAAATTCAAATCATTATCTGTGAATAAATCATATATGTTTATAGATACAAATCTAGTATCAGTTGGAAACAACGAAGATTTAGTTAAGAAAATGAGAGAGGTAAATCCTGAAGTTGAACTTACATTTTCAAAGATATATTATCGTGCATATATGTCTAGAGCTGCTAATACTTATCTAGAAGATAAAATAGCTAATTATGCTGTTAAATGGACAGATGAAGTATATGAAGTTAGTATAGATGAACAAGATACAATGGTAAATATAGATTCACAATTTAGTGGCCTAATTGATGTTAGAAAACACACAAAAGCATATCTATTCTTTATGTGTGAATTTATATCAAAATTGGTAGGAGATATATCTTCTAAAGATATCTTAAAACAAGTTAAAAGGAGGAAGAATTAATGGCTAAAATAGTATTTTGGAGTCCTGAAGAAGGAGCAAGTGGATGTACACATGTAGCAATTGCAGTTAGCTCATTAATGGGGATTACTCATAAAACTTCTTCTTTGTTAATTGATGCAAACTCTAATAGTAAAAAAATTGCATCATCTTACACATTATATGATGATCTTGTTAATGCAAATAGTTTTAATGATTCTAACCTTGGAATGAATGCAATAATGAGATTAATTAAGAGTAATAAATTATCTCCAGATATAATTCAAAATTACTCTAAACCAGTATTAAAAGGAAGACTAGATATACTTTATAGTGCTGTTGCTAACACAACAACTGAAGCAAGAGAAAATCTATTAAGTATGCCTTTAATATCTAAAAATGCAGATGAAGTTTATGATCTTGTATTTATAGATTTACCAAAGACTACAACAGACGATAGTGCTATAAGAGTTTTAACTCAAGCAGATGTTATAGTTTGTGTAGTTCCTCAAGAAATTGAAAAATTAAATAATATATTAAAGAAAATAGATGGAATTGCTGAAATAAAGGATAAAACAAAAATATTTGTTTTGGGAAATTATGAAGCTGGTTCAAAATATAATGTATTTAATGTAAAACTAAAATATAAATTGCCAGATCCATTATATGTATTACCACATAATTATATGTTTGCTGATGCATGTAATGATGGAAATGTACTAGATTTCTTATATAAAAATATTAATGCACTTCCAAAAGATTATAATGGTGAATTTATAATTAGAGCTACAGAAATAGTTGAGGAAATAGTAAAGAAATTAAAAATAAAAGAGTAAGAGGGGTGATATGATGTCAGTTGCATTTATATTTAATATTTTGTTAATACTACTTTTAATTGCATTTATCGCAGGATTCTTTTATTACAGAGTAAAAAAATCTGGTGCTGATCAAATGGTAGAAGATAGTTTAACAAGAGAAAAGACAACATACAGTCTTACTACTATGCAAAATTATATAAAGAAGCAATTCGATGAAATTACAAGAATGAATTTATATGATTTAGCATTATCAGAAGAAGAATTTGAAAGAAGAAAAAATGTTAAATATGAATTAAAAAGAGCTCTTAAAGGAGCGGGATATGCTGATGTTAACGATAAAAAATATGTTAAATCATTAATGTTTGACTTGCTAAAAAATGATTATAAAGTAAATAACTTTAACATCAACCATGCAATACCATTTAATAACTTTAATGAACTAACATCACAAGATAAATTTGAAATATTGATGCATATATACAAAAAGACGTATAAATCAGAAGCTTTAACTAAAATAATAACAAAATATGCTTTAGATTATCCTAAATATGAATTCGATGCTACTGTACCATCATATGTTATTACAGCTAGAGAAATCGATGAGATATTTACAAATGAAGTTTCAACAGAAACATTATCATTTGAAGATAAACTTGAAATAGTAGTTCAAAGAATATATCAAGAATATAAAGGATATAGTGTTGTAGATGATATTAGAGATATGAATATCGATGGTGTATCTGGTGGTGTATCAGGTATTCCACCTTCATTCTTAGATCAACTTGCAGATATGGATGACTACTTAACTCAAATGAATGAGCACAAGATACCAATGTCATACGATTCTGTATGGATATTCTATAAAGGTAAAGCTACATATTTATCATTCTTATCTTTTGGTAGTGAAGCTGAACTAAAAAGAGTATGTCAAAATATATATAAATATAATAATCCAGGACAATTATCTGAGTCTGTTGGATATAAAATTAACGAAATGAAAGATGGTTCCAGAGTTGTTGTTTTAAGACCTAACTTTTCAGAATCTTGGGCATTCTTCGTAAGAAAATTCGCACCACCTACTTTAATATCTCCTGAACAATTATTAATTCATGAGAATAAAGAGAAAGTTGTTGAATTGCTAAAATACTTAATAAGAGGTGCAAGAGTTACAGCAGTAACTGGTGAACAAGGTTGTGGTAAAACCACATTATTGATGGCTATAATGAAATTCTTATATCCAACAATTACAATTCGTGTACAGGAAACTGCATTCGAATTACACTTAAGAAAAATTTATCCATATCACAACATATTATCTTTAAGAGAAACAGATACAATAACAGGACAAGAAGGTCTTGATGTTCAAAAGAAAACAGATGGTGGAGTAAACATCTTAGGAGAGGTTGCAACTGATCCGGTTGCTGCTTGGATGATCCAAATGGCACAAGTTGCTTCTAAATTTACATTATTTACACACCATGCTAAAACATTCCCTAACTTAATTACATCACTTAGAAACTCATTACTAAAAATAGGAATGTTTAATTCTGAACAAGTTGCAGAAGTACAAGTTGTTCAAGTTATTAACTTTGATGTTCATTTAAAGAGAGCTGTTGATGGAACAAGATATATAGAGAGAATAACAGAGTGTATTCCTCTAGAACAAACATATAACTATAACAATGATTATAGAAAAGTAAAAGATGTAAATCAAAAATTAGATAAATTCATGGATAATGCTGTTGAGTATTTCCAACATATGACACAATCTAAAAACTATACTTATAGAAATATTGTAGAATTTATAGATGGAAAATATGTATTTAAAAATCCAATTAGTGAAGAAAACATTAAAGCAATGAGAGATAATATGTCTGCAGAAGATATAAAAGCTTTTGATGATTTCTTAGATATAGCTTGGAGGTGATACAGTGGCTAATATAGCAATTGTATTGATTGTTGTTTCTGTAGTAGGCCTTGCAAGTTTGCTAATATACTATACAGTATTAAAAAATAAATATAGTAAAAGTACAATATTACATGCTAAAGATACATTAGTAGTAAAAAATAAAGTTAGTTTTAAAGATACTTTTGATAAATTATATCAAATGCTTTATATGACTTTCGTTAAAATGCCGCTTTTAAAGTACTATGCTAAAAAGATAAGATTAAAATACGAAATGTCAAATGACTATACTGAATATGAACTTAGAAGAAATACAGGACGACTAATGGCAATAACTTTGGTAGTTATGTTTGTTACACTTGCTGTATTTGTAAATATTGTTAACGACTTATATATGATTCTTATTGTTCTAGTTGGAATAATAATAGTTGCAGAAAAAGTCATAGATTTAACAATAACATCTGTATCAAATAAAATATTAAGACAAATGCCTGAAGCATTTACAACATTAAGACATGCTTTCCATGAGCATGGAATGGTAGATGAGGCTTTATCAGATACAATCGATGAAATGAGTGAGAAAGAGATTGCTCCTCAATTAAAAAGAATAAGAGAAGCAATTATATCTGACCAACCAGAAGTTGAACTTGAAAGATATTATGATACAGCACCTAATAGATTTTTAAAATTATTTGCTGGTATTTCATTTTTAACTTATGAACTTGGAGATAGAAAAGTAGCAGATACTTCTATCTACTTAAAGAATTTAAATAATATATTAAATGAAATATATCTTGAAATATTAAAACAAGATAAATTAAAAAGTACATTTAGAAGTTTAACAATAATAGCAGTTGTACCTTTAATATTTATTAAGCCACTAGAATCTTGGGCAACATCTAACTTTGCCGCACTTTCAAACTTCTATAATAGTAGTATAGGATTCGTTATGGAGTCTTTGATAATAGTATCAATATTCTTATCATACTTACTACTTAGAGTTTTAAGAGATGACGGTGAAGAAGTTAAATTTGATAGAGTTTCAAAAATTAGATGGCAAGATAGATTATATAAAATTGATGCTATAAGAGCTATAGTTGATGCTTTTAAAACAAAATCACATACTGCTAAATATAAAAAAGAAGTTAACTTAATTAAAGATACGAATTCATATCTTACAATTGAATGGTTATACGTAAATAAATTTACTTATGCATTTGTAGGATTTGTACTTACAATACTTTTAATATTAAATATGAATTTAATTACTAAAAATTCTGCTTATACTAAACTAGGAAATGAGTTTTTATCACTTGGAAAGCTTAGTGCAGAAGATCAAGCTGCTGCCGAAGAAGTTGCTGCTTTTGACTTAGATTATATTGAAGAATATAAAAATAAAGACGTTACTAAAGAGCAACTAGCAGAGCAATTAACAGATAAAGCAACAGGGACAGTAGATAATGAGGCTGTTGATAGAATTTATGATAAAATAAATACTGTAAATAACTCGTATTTAAAGTTCTGGCATGTTATAATAGCAATGGTGGTAGGAGCAATAGCATATTATATTCCAAATATAACATTACAATTAAAAAATAGTGTTAGAAAAATGGATAAAGAAAATGAAATTATGCAGTTCCAATCAATAATATTAATGCTTATGCATATCGATAGAGTTGATGTCCAAACAATTCTAGAGTGGCTATGTAGATTCTCTTATGCATTTAGAGAACCGATAGCAACATGTTTAAATAACTATGAAGCTGGTGCTGAACAAGCTTTGGAAGAATTGAAAGATTCTGTACCAAATAAGGATTTCCAAAGAATTGTTGAACAATTACAATCAGCAGTTACAAGAATTCCAGTAAAAGCGGCTTTTGATGAGTTAGAAACAGAAAGAGCATTCTTTTATGAAAAGAGAAAAGATGCTAATGAAAATTTAGTAAAAAGAAAAGCTTCAATTGGTCAAGTTTTAGGATTTACACCATTAGTACTTTTAATAGGTGGATATCTAGTAGCACCATTATTATTGGTAAGTATATTACAAATGGTAAATTATTTTGGACAAATGTCATTTTAGTTTAAATCATCGAAAGATGTTTTAATAGAATTAGTGCAAAGGAGGAATAGAGATGGATAATGCACAAAAGGCAATTATGATTGGTGTTGGATTATTTATTACAATCCTTATTATAGCCGCAGTTATGCTAATGGTAAATATAGGATTGGATTTAATGGGTGATGCAACAGATAGAATGGTAAGCTTATCAGATGCTTTAGTTAGCCAACTTACAGTTGAATATGACGATAGAGTTGTTACAGGTTCTAAATTAATATCTGCTGTTAAATTATATTCAGGAGATATGGTACTTGAAGTTAAAGCTACTAACGGAGCAGATTATCTAGAATATGGAAAAGCTAGAGGTAATGGAACATTAGAATTAGATAAAGCATTAGAATATGATTCTGAAAATGTTCAATCAAAAGTAAGTAAACTAACAGATAGTTCTGACACAACAAACTATGTACCAAATAGTGCTAGATATAGAGCTGAATTAATCAGAAGCACAAGCGGAGATGTAGTATTAGGAATAAGATTTACAAGAGAAAATTAATCTTAATAAATTGTTTCAAGGTATATAATTTGCATTATATACCTTGAAGCCTATATATAGATATATTTTAAAGGTTATAAAAAAATTATTTTTAAAATGTAGCTATAGAAAGGGGGAGTAGCTATGGATGAAGATAATTTATCTAAAGCAATTATGATTGGTGTAACAACTCTGATTGGTGTTATGACAGTTTCTGCTATAATTATCTTTTTTAATTCTAGTCTTGACCTTGTAAGAGGCGTAGGAGACGGAAAAGACTATGGTACAGTTTATCGTAGTGATATTGAATCTACTCTTCTTATGAGTGGTACGGGAAACAATATAAAAGGAACAAGTGTAATAAACCTTTTAAATTATTATGCAGAAGATGTAAATGTTGCTATGGTAATTCAAAATATTAAATATTTAGATGAAAACCAAAATGTACAAATCTATGGTAATATTACAATTGACAGCAAAGAAATAAGTGTAAGACAAAGCGGTTACAATACTGCTATGAGATATATAATGGACAATCAAGATTTTACAATAGATGTTCAAGAGATTGATCCTGATGCTGGGGTAAAAATCATAACAATTAAAGGAGTATAATATGGATGGAGTTTTTCAAAGAGTAATATCTATTTTAATTGCAGTGGTTATATTTTTTATATTACCTGTCTATATTGCTTATGAAAAAAAAGATGATATATCTTATGCTTTAGCTTTAAAAATGACTACAGACTTTGTGGAAAATGTTAACTCAAAAGGATATATTACTTCAGATATGTATGCAGAATATTTATCTAAACTTGCTGTTACTCAAAATAGTTATGATATTTATATGGAGCATACAGCTAAAAAATATAATCCTGTTATATATTCATATACAGATGATTTAAAAACTATACGTGCTAAGTTTGATTACAATTTATATAAAGACCAATACGATGCGGGACAAATAGTTATAAGTGAAGGTAAAAATGCAGGAACATATAATAATTTAGTTTTAGCATATGATTTATCTGAAAAGAAATATACAGAAACACAAATTTTATCTGTAATATCATCTATGGATAAAAGAGTTACAACAAAAACTAATTTAGCAGAATATCAGAATATAGACTATGCTACATTACCTGCAATATCTAGTATATATGAACTAGATACACCAAGTAATACTAATATATATACAATGAATAAAGGTGATGAGTTTAGTGTAATTATAAAAAACCAGAATACTACTATGGCTACAATATTATATAATGCAATAACAATGGGAGTAGCTGGAAATAATAACACTAGAATATATGTAAATTATGGTGGAACTGTAAAAGCAGAAGCTTATAGAGATAAATTTATAGATGATGATATACAAAATTATAATCCGGAAGGAGATAATTCACAAACGGCGACACTTGTAAATTCATACATTACTAATGGACTAGTTGTATTACTAGATGGTGAATACAATAATGCAACTGTACATTCTAATAGTTCACCAATTTGGGATGATATAAGCGGTGCTGGAAATAATGGTGCACTAGCAGAATTTGATTTTAATGATGAATCAGGCTGGATATATAATGGACTACATTTTACAGGAAAAGAATATGTATCACTTAAAGAATTTGATTTAGATGAAATGACTATAGAAGTTGTTGTTAAATTTGACAGTGTTACAGACGTAGATAATCCACAACAATCAGTATTAAGTAACATTAATAATGGTGGTGTAGGACTAGTATTTAATCAGTTAAATAGTGCTGTTGCAAATAAAAAAGGAAAAGTATCTTTTGATGTTTATACAACAGATGATGAAGGAAATATAGTAGCCTCTTCTGTTGTTGGAAATAATATTATTCAAGCAAATAAAATTTATTCTATATCTGGTTCGCTTGGGAAAATAGAATTAAGTACAGATGAATCTGGTATGGCATTTGAAACTTTTGCACAACTTTTAGGTGTAAATGGCGAAGTAGAAGGAAAAGATTTTAATTTGAGTTATACAAAACCTGCTACTGGTTCGAATTTTGTACTTGGAGGTACACCTCTTGTTGGAGCAGGAGCTAATACTCAATTTAAAGGAACAATATATTCAGTAAGAATATATGATAGAGCATTAACAGAAGAAGAAATAAAAGAAAACTATGAAGTAGATAAAGTTAAATATAAAATTGAATAAAAAGGGGGGTTAGCATTTGGGAGAAGCGGCTAATAAAGCAATAACATTTGGTGTTGGTATATTTGTAACAATGATAATTATATCTGCTGTAATTGGTATATTTTCTCAAATGCAAGAGATATACAGACAGGTAGATAGCACAGATACAAATGTTACAACAAAATTTGGTAGATATGCTATGTATGACAACACAACTGTAACAGGAATGGATGTAATTAATTGTGCTAACAAATATTATAACGAGACATTTGTAGTTGTAACTTACCAAGGTATAGATGTAAACAATATAGATGGTGTAACATATCTACAAAATGAACTAAATAATGAATTCTTAACTTATCATGATAAATTTTCTTCAACTGTTGAAGAAGTAGAATATGATGGTGTAATAAAAACAAAAATAACTTTTGTTAGAATATAGGAGGTGATGAGAATGGACAATGCATCAGAGGCAATATATATTGGAGTGTATGCTATGATATTTGTTGTAGCATTATCTATAACAATTTTTCTATTTTCATCATTAATGAATTATTCTGAGGAAGCTTATGACTATATGCATATGTCTAGTAATGGTGCAGTACTTGTAAACGTACCTGTTAATCGACATCTTATATTAAATGGTCAAGATGTCATTTCATATTATTATAACTATGTTAAAAAAGATAGATATTCAGATTCAACATATAACAGTAATACAGTAGTTAATATAAACTTAAATACAAAGAATGAATCACCTGTAATATTAACTAGTGATACTATTACATATAAAGAATTGCTAGAAAAAATCAGTCTTACAGATAAATATATACTGACTGTAGATGAAAGCAGTAATAGTCAAATTACTTATATAAATATAACAAAAGCTACAGAAGAAGAACTTCAAGAAATGTGGTAAAATGGAAGGAGGAGTACAATGAAGGATGCATTAAGCATGATTATAGCTGTGATTTTACTTGTTATTCTTATTATTATACTTCCATTATACAATTACTTTGAAAGACAAGATGATATGTCATACAACGTAGCTCTTAAAACTGTTACCATGTTTGTTGATGAGGTAGCACAAAATGGATATTTAGATCAAAATATGTATGACAAATTCATCGAAAGACTTGCTTCAACAGGAAATTCGTATGATATAGAAGTTGAAGCACAAAAGAAAGTAATGACTATTGATCCAGATAATGCTTCTGCAGATGAAGGTGAAGAAACATATGTAGAACAATATAAATCATATTATAATAAAGATATATTTAATGATGAAACTGGTCAAACAAGTACAGTTATATCAAAAGATAATACATTAAAAAATAGTGCATTTTTCTTTGATGTTGGAGATAGATTCAACGTTAGAATAAAAAATACTAATACAACTATGGCATCTGCTTTACTTAGTGCTATAGTTTCAACTGTTCCAAAAGAGAAAATAAATATATCCTATGGAGCAACAATAAAAAATAACAATTGGGAAAATACAACAGTAAGTCAATTATATCAAAGTGATATTCTTATTACTATAAAATTAGAAAATCCAAATGATGCTGGAGAAAATACAGGCTTCCCTGAATATAATTTCCAAATAGCACAAGATAGAATTTTAGAGTTTAAGGTAAAAGTGTTAAATCATGATGATAGTAATATACCTAGCAAATTGACAGAAAATGTACGTTTAGTTGGCACAAATCCAAATTGTTATATTTCTCCATCTTCGATTTCAGAAGGAACAGATGAAGGAGAATATATACTAAAATTTGTGTTAGACGAAAGTAAATTTGATAACTATTTTGGAAGTCAAGAGTATAACGTATTTGAATGTTTCTTACCTTCAAATTGTATACAAGGTAATTTTTCAAAAAATGCTAGTGTAAGTTCTCAAAAAATAGTAATTAAGATAAATAATGCAATTACAGTTCCTGAAATATAGGAGGTGAAAAGGTGAAGATAACAGATTTTGCTTTGATTTTTATAGCAATAATGTTACCATTTATGATGGTTTTATATATAAATATAACATTTACTATAAAAGCTGAAGAAATGGAATTATATTATCAGAATATAATTGAAGCGGCAGTCGAAGATGCGGCTTTTGAGATGAAACAAATTGAAAGTGAAGACAAAAGCATAGACTATGGATATTCTGGTAAAGAGAATAAAAAAATAAATGTAAATGCTCAAGTTGGTGTAGATTCATTTTTTGAATCTATGTATGAAACATTAGGAGTACGTGGAAATGAAGTGGCAGAATCATATTTTAGCCTTTTTGTACCAGCAGTAGCTGTAATAGAATATGATGGTGTAAGAATTTCACAAAATGAGACAATAACAGCAGAAGACGGAACTTCGAGTGTTCAAAGGGTATTAAGACCTAAAAGATATTTTACATATACATATTCAATAGTAAGAAATGGAATGGAATATAGTCTTGTACCGGGTGGAACAACAGGTGAGGCTATATCTACACATACAGTTGAATTTACATTAGATGAGATGATAGTCCATAGAGGATATGACTATGTATACAACGAGGAAATAGTATCTGAAGCATTCTATGTAGATGATCCAAATAATAACGATAATTTAGTAGCGGGTGTTGCTACAGCAGAAGGAAAAAATCAATTAAAGTCTGAAATAATATCACATTTATTAGATATGAAAGACTCAATAATAGCTAATGTTGTTGCTAGTGAATTATCTTATTCAATCAATGCAAATAATTTTTATGCAAAACAAGCTGGAGTAACATATAGTTTTTCTTTCCCTGACACAACAGAAGAAGACTTATATGGTATGATAGATGGTGTTGGAATGGTTGCTTTTGTACAAGGTATATCTGTAGGTAATAAGTATTTAAATACTAAAGCTTATGGTATGAGCACTTTAAATCAAGCAACAAGATATTATTTTACAGCACCTGGAGAAAATTCACTAGTAAATATGAACTTATATCATAAAGATATACAATGTCCTGAATATAAATATTCAAAGATAGATGATATGTCACCAAGATATGCATATTCAAGACAAGAAGCTGCCACAGCAGTAACTACAGGAACATTAAATTCAGAAAAGCAAATATTTACTGGATTTTATCCTTGCCCAATTTGTAATCCATAATAAAGGAGGTGTAATCTAAATGGAAGAAAGCTTTGTTCCTTCATATAAAAATGAAGAAGAACGTTTAAAGATTAGAAAAGAGAAAGATAAAAAGTACAAAATAAGAGTAGTAATTTTAACTATAGTCATAGCTCTTGTAATTTTAGTTGTTGGATTTTTAGGTTACACTATTTTAAATATAAATTATAGTAAGTACGAAAAATACGAAGAGAAAATGGATATATATGGTTTTTCTCAAGTATATGATGATGGTGATTGTAATACAAGAGATAAAGTAACTAAATCCGAAGCAGTTAAGATGATATTATCTTGTTTATACAATGTACAAAATATAGAAGGTATAGCTTTACCGACAGAAGAAACATATCCTAATGCTATTTGGGTAGAGTATGCTGTAAAACAAGGGATAGTTACAAGAGATGAAGTAAATGCTTCAAATGCTGATGATAAAGTAAAATATCAAGAAGTTTTAGTTTGGCTATATAATATAAAAGCTAAAATTTTAAATATAGAACCAGATACAGAAGCTAGAGTTGAAGTAAAAGATATTAATGCATACAATGCAGATCAAAAACTTGCTGTATATGATTTAATAAATTCAGAAGTAATAACTGTAAATACCAAAAATATTAATGGAAATCAAAAATTATATAAAGGAAAGTTAAATGAGTTAATTGTAAATTTTGCAGAACAATACAACACAATAACTGTTGGAAGTGCAAGAATTAATATAAATGAAGATAAAATACCAGAAAATGCTTCAAGTTATCCTTATACACTAGCAAGTGTTCAAAAGGATACATATGAAACTCCTTTTATAAATGATGGTCAAGAAGGATTTATTTCACCAATAGAGTTATTTAAAGATAACAAACAATATTATAGTCAAATAAAGAGCTATGTTGAAAATTACTATGGATATTTAGTAAATATAAATTATGAAAATATAACAGTTGAGCAAATGAAAAGAAAAATGAAAAAATATGCATTGGATAAATTTGATGACCAAATTTTATCCGACTATGTAAATTACGTTAAAGCTAATAAAATTAAATTAACTGGTACAGTAGTAGCTCAACTACCATGTATATATTTTGATGGTGAAAATTATAGAGTTAGAACTAAAATTGAATTTAATGTTGAATCTTCAGATACAACAGACAATTTATTATATTATGATTTAGAAAATGGAAAGATAACATATGATGAAAAGCAATATACATTGTATTTAGATGTTGCAATGTCGAAAAATGAAGAGTCACAAACATTATTTAACAAGGAAGGGACTATATATTCTATGTTGGTAAAACAAAATAGTGGTATAGTTAGTGCAGGTGATTAATATGAGAAAGATAAAATTATTCATAGCACTAATAATATTAAATTTAGTATTTATACCAAATATATACGGATATGAAACTGGTAGAGAAGTTTTTGTTAGACATATAAATAAAGATACAGGTAATATAATAACAAATCTTTCAAGTGGTACTCAAGAAGTTATAGATGCAAGTGGTAACGTATCATTACTTAGCAAAACAACATCAGATGATGCAGAAATAGAATATAATGAATATTATAATCATGATATTTCATCAACTATGAGGATAGCTAAATCCCTTGTTGTAAAATCTGATGCAAAAATGTACACGTATTTAGGTGCAAATGTGTGTACTATGTATAGTTTAGATGATGCATATGAAATAATGGAACAAAAAAAGAGTACATATAGAGCTGGAATTAGTAGTTTAGATATACCATATAACAACTCTACAGCTACTAGTCAATATACTACAATTCAATCAAATAGTAATGATGTCACAATGATAGATTTCTATTATACAGAAATTGATTCAAGCGATATAGCACCATTACTTTTAAGTAATACCAATGTATCTACAAATAATGATGCACAATTACTTACTCAAATTACTTATGTACCAGCTGGTGGTAAATTAATACCATATTTCGTAACACCTAAGTATATAGTAAAAGATTTAGCATATGAGAAAGTTATTGAAAATGGAATTGTTAGATATCAAGTAAATAAATTTACAGTATATAGATTAGAGAATTCGTATTTGATGTCTTCGGATAATGTAAATAAAAATGGTATTGAAATATCTGGAAATCTAGTTGGTTCTTCGCATGATACAGTGTTGTCTGGATTGAGTGGAACGATAGATTTACCGGTAACTGGTGCTGCTAAAACAGAAATAACTAATGAGCTAAATAATTTACTTGCGACTTCAACAACAACTGAAATTCCAGGAAATAATGCAATAGATTTTGTTACATCAGAAAAATCTGCTGAAAGTGATTTCGTTTCTGATGGATTTATAGTAGATTATAAAAAATATAATGGTCTAAGAAGTGCTAAAGGAACAGTAGTGTATACAACTTATAATGTGCTAAGTGGACAAAGTTTTGGTGGAATGGAAAAAGTTTCTCAAAATGAACATTTTATAAATGTTTATACTCCAATACAAATGGCTATGCCTGAAATTACAACAACTAGTGCTTCTACAATAAATCATTCAAATACATCATCATCTACGGTAATACTTGCAGATGATGCATCATTTGAAATTAAACTAAGATGTACAAATAGTGATTTAGCATACTATAATAATGTGACAGATTATATGATAGCAGATTTTGTTGACTACTACTATTTAATATTTGATTTCGATATTATACATAATGGTAGAACATACAATAAAGGTACTGCAATAAGAATAAGAAATACTGCAAGACAAAGAGATGGTTATACATACTTTACTGGTACTGTTGCACCAAATGAAACATTATCTGTAGATGCAACTAACCATAAAATAATAGTACTAGCTCAAGCTTCAAATATGAACTCTAGCGAATTGTTACAATATGTAGTAGATCAGGAAGTAGCTATACAGATAGATAAGACTCAAGACTCGTCTGATAGAAAATATATAAATGATTCTGGTAATAATAAAGTTTCTTTTGATAACGATATAAATGCTGTAACTTCATATAATGATCCATATTATACTGAAAACAAAAGATTTTATGCAGATGGATATTATTTTGCAATGCAGACTATAAATGTAAGAACTGTATCAAGAATTTATGATTTTAAAATATCAGATTGTACAGATTTATCATATAAAAATGTATTTAGAAATGCAGATAGCTATAACTCTTTAACAGGAAAAAATTATTATTCTGGTATAAGAAGAATGATAGTATATATAAATCAAAATAAAGAGTATACTACATTAGTTAATAGAAGTATGAATGTACAAGAAGAAAATAATATAGCAATAAAGGGAGCTGCTACAACAACGACATTACCATTAGGACCATATAAACATACAACAGCTTCATATATGAAGGCACCAAAACTTGGATATAGATTTGCTTTTGATTTAAAAACAACAGGATATTATACAGCAAGTGCAGGAGTAAATGGTTCAAGAAAAATTAAAATTAAGCCTACATATTATTATATATCAAAAGATGGTTCTACTTTAATTAGAGATATAACTTTATATTATAAAGATGCATCAGATAAATATAAGAGATTTGAAGGAAGTAATTATACAATATACTTTACACCAAATGATGGATATAGATATAAGAGTAATAGTACAACTTCAAACGTTTCATCATTATCAACCAAGCAGGAAGCTTTAAATATAGCAAGTTCGTCAGGTGAATTTTATTTAACAGATAAAATGATGAGTAGTGATGATACAAACTATATTCAATCTTGGTATGGTGAGTTTAAATTACCTAATACTACAATAGCTGTTAAAAATGGTGAAAGTATAGATAATAAACTTACAGATGGGTATATAGGTGTTAAATTTGAAATTGAATGCGTGGATTCAAATTTAGGTCAAACAATTTCATATAATTCAAATAACAAATCTGTAGCTTCTCGTGTAAATACAACTCAATGGGATTATGAAGGATATTTAGGATTTACAAATATAGGTCAACCAGTTACAGAGAATAGTAGTTTAAGACTACAACTTGAAAAGGGAATTTGGGCTATTAAAACACAAGATGTATATGAATTTGTAAAAGGAACTGTTATTCTATATGATATAGATGAAAGAGCAGCAGATGATATACAATAATAATTAAGAACAAGTAAATTTTTACTTGTTCTTTTTTTGTCGTTTTATATAAAAAATATAATAAATGAGCAAGTCTTGAATAGATATATACTAGGGTGGTATATCTTGAAAACAAGGCTTGCTTTTTTGTATTACACATCATGTATTTTGCTAATCTTAATTGTTGTACTTGCTATAGGAAAAAAGAAAGAGGAAGAAAATATTACAAAAGAAAAGGAGGTGGAAGAAATAAATTTTGAATCTAAAGAGAATATACAACTTTTAAGAAGCGAGAATGGGCAAATAGAAGAGGTTAATCTGAACTACTACTTGTTATGTGTTGTAGCATCAGAAATCCCTTTTAAATACGAATATGAAGCAATCAAGGCACAAACAGTTGTGGCTAGAACATATTTATTTAACAAGATAATTAATTCAGTAGAAGAGCAAGGAGATGTTTGTGATGATTATAGGCATTGCCAAGCATTTACAGATATTGAAGAACTTAAAGTAAGATGGAAAAATAAAGGATACACAGATCAAGAAATAGAAGAAGGAATAAATAAGATAAAAAGAGCAATAGTAGAAACGGAAAATCAAGTAATTACATATAATAACGAAATAATAAATGCTTTGTTTCATGCAAGTAGTCCAAATAGAACAGAAAATGCTAAAGCTATATGGTCGAATATAGATATACCATATTTAAAATCTGTTGAAAATGTAGAAGATGAATATTACGAAAACAGAAATAGTTGTGTAGAAATATCATATGCAACGTTTAAATCGACGTTAATAGATAATGGATATATTTTAGATTTAAGTAAAGATGAATTTTTGAATATAAGAATAAATGAATATACAGAAAGTGGGAGAGTAAAAGATATATCTGTTGGTGCATATAAAATAAAAGCAGAAAATCTTCGTACACTGTTTGGCATAAAATCTACAGATTTTAAGTTAGAAGTAAATGAAGAAACAATAAAATTTAATGTTTTAGGATATGGACACGGTGTGGGGTTAAGTCAAGTTGGTGCTAATACATATGCTAAGGCGGGAAGTACATATGATGAGATAATACATCACTATTATACAGATGTAGAAATAGTAGATGGATATGATATACAAATGAAAAGAGGGGAAATATGAAAATAAATATAAACAATAAGGTAAAAAAGATATTTGAAAAAATTTTTAGAAAAGAAACAAAAAAAGAAGCAAAACTAATTAAGTTTAATGTGTCTTTAGAAGATGAAAATGCTCAAATAGAACAAGAAGTAAAAACTAGAGTAGGAGCAAATGCATATCAGCAAGAAGTTAAAAATAACGTTTCAAAAAAGAGAGCAAGAAAAATATTTATAGGTATGGTTATGATGCTACTTTTAACTACAAGTTTAAATTTAAGGTATGAGAATTTTTTTAAGGTAGAAGAATATGAACCCAAAGATATAAGTAGTGTAACAGTTTCTACTAATATAGAGAATAATCAAGAATTTGTTACAGCAGTAAAAGCAGAAGAAAAGATTGTAACTAAAAAAGTTGAAGAAAAATTAGTTTTTTGGCCAGCTTTAGAAGGTGAAGTTCAAAAAATGTATTCAACAGATAAAGTTATATATTCTAAAACATTGCAACAATGGAAAACTCACGATGGAATAGATATTTCTGCTGCAAATGATACAGAGGTAAAAGCTATCGAAAAAGGAGTTGTGGAAAGTGTGTATAATGACTCGTTTTATGGAATGACTATTGAGATAGAACATATAAACGGTTACAGGAGTGTATATTCAAATTTAGATAGTAATGTATATGTTGCAGTAGGAGAGTCGGTTATAAGAGGACAAAAAATTGGCAAGGTGGGTAATACTTCAGTAGGAGAGTATCTTGATGATCCACACTTACATTTTATGCTTTATTTTAATGATAAAAGTGTAAATCCAACATATATATTTGAGTAGGAGGCAGTTATATGAGTGATATAGAAAGCAGAGCAAAATTATTTGCTAATTATATAATTGAAAATCAAGCAACTGTGAGAGCTACAGCTAAAAATTTTTGTACAAGTAAATCAACAGTACACAAAGATGTAGCAGAAAGACTAGAAAAATTTAATCCATCTCTTGCAGGTGAAGTCAAGAAAGTATTAGAAATAAATAAATCTGAAAGACACTTAAGAGGTGGCATGGCTACAAAAATGAAATATAGTAAAATAAGTTAATAGATAAGTTTCTAAATTAAGGTTGCAAATCGTCACTAAATGTAATATAATTGTAACAGAAAGAGGTGGAAATATAGTGATTTTTGGCGGACAAGATATAGGTATAGATTTAGGAACAGCAACAATTCTTGTTTATGTTAAAGGTAAAGGAATTGTGCTAAGAGAGCCATCAGTAGTGGCGATAGATAAAAATACCAATCAGGTATTAGCAGTAGGACAAGAAGCAAGAAAGATGCTTGGTAGAACACCAGGTAATATTGTTGCACTTAGACCATTAAAAGATGGTGTTATTTCAGACTATACTATAACCGAAAAAATGTTAAAATACTTTATAAATAAAGTATGCGGTAAATTTGTTTTTGCACCAAAAATCATGATATGTGTCCCTTCAAGAGTTACAGAAGTTGAGAGAAAAGCTGTAATAGATGCAGCAACTCATGCTGGAGCTAGAAAAGTATATTTAATAGAAGAACCTATTGCAGCTGCTATTGGTGCGGGCATAGATATTTCTAAGCCATATGGTAGCATGATAGTAGATATAGGTGGTGGAACATCAGATATAGCAGTTATTTCTCTTGGTGGTGCGGTAAAAAGTACATCAATTAAAATGGCTGGAGATAAGTTTGATGAAGCTATTATTAAATATATAAAGAAAACAAGAAATGTAATTATAGGTGAAAGAACAGCTGAAGATATAAAAATAAATATTGGATGTATGTATCCAAAATCTGTTACAGAAAGAATGATGGTAAAAGGAAGAGATATAACAAGTGGTCTTCCTGTTGAAATAGAAGTTACATCAGATGATACATTTAATGCATTATCTGAATGTGCTGAAAAAATACTTGAAGGAGTACATTCTATATTAGAAGAAACTCCACCAGAACTAGTTGCAGATATTTCTGAAAGAGGAATATATATAACTGGTGGTGGCGGAATGGTTTGGGGCTTGGATAAACTTATAGCAGAAAAAACTGGTATTCCTGTTATGATAGCAGAAGATGCACAATCTTGTGTTGCAATAGGTACAGGTAAAGCTTTAAATCATGTAGAATTATTTGAATCAGGTAATGCAATTAAGATTAAAAAGTTTTAAAGAAGTAGAAATACTTCTTTTTTTATGCTCAATAAAAGATAATAACTTGACATAATAATCAAAACAAGGTATAATACTAAAGCATTAAAAAACTTAAACTTAAAAATTAATATTTATAAGGAGGTATGGATTTATGAAAAATCTAAAAAAGGATGATTTAAAAAAGGATGTTTATGAGGAAGAAATCATAAGAATTGATTATTTAACAGACAGAAATTACAAAATTAAAGAAAAAGAGCTGATACTTGCTCTTACGGCAATACGGATATAAGTGGTATAGTGCTAGAATGTATGAAGTAAGACCTACTTTGTTTAAAGAAAAAGATACTAGCATAGTAGATGATTATATAAATAGTGATAGTAACAAACTAGAAAAAATTACAGTTTGTGAAAATCTAAATTATCAGATTATTTTAACTAGATACTGTGCTGTAATTCGTACTATGGATGGACAAAGACATTTAGAAAAAGTAGAGCCTGTTATACAACTTATTAAAAAGCATATTATTATGCTAGATGCTACTACGTTACAAGGTGTTAAATTTGAAGCTAGAACTATAGAATATATAACAGATATAAAAGATGTTGAAAAGCACTTTAAAGGTATTTTGATAGATGCAGATATAAAAGAAGAATATAATATAAAACGTGACCCTCAAAAAGATTACTATCTTAAAGAGAGAATCGCTGAATGTTATACCTCAAAAAATTCTACCAGGTATTTTATAGAAAACGGTATGTGTATGGATAAAGAAATAGAATTTTCAACTGGCGAATACTATGATGAAAGAATTGGTAGAGTAAAAATAGATATTGGTGTAAATTATTATAATAGAGACACTAAATTAACTAAATTTAATTTTCAAAATATTATTGAAGAGTTGGAAGAAAAGCAATTTAAATTATTTTTAAAATCTCATAAAGATAAATATATAGAAACTTTAATATAAAGTGAAGGGGAAGTCAAATTGACTTTCCTTTTTTGTTTCTTTTTCGTTTACAAATCATGAAAAAAATAGTATAATTGGAAAAGAAAAAAGGAGGGGTATTTTTTGGATAAGATTGTAAAAGATGTATTTAAAAATTGTGGCAGAGAAAATAACTTGTTTAATCTAGCTAACGTTAAAGAAGTAAAATTCTCTAAAAAACTTAATGCAGTTATTTTAGATTCATATAGCGACGAAAATATTCCTCAAGCGGAAATTGAAGAATTTGAAAGATGTGCTAAAAGACAGTACGAACTTTCAAGCTTTAAAGTTAATTATGAGTATACAGGTAAAACTAAAGATGTAGAATTACAAGATGTATATGATATTATTTGGAATATAAATAAAAAATATGATTATACTCAAGATATATTTGAAAACTGTAAAATTAATGTAGATAATTATAATCTAGGAATAAATATAGTATTAGAAAAACCATATTCTAATTTTTTATATTTAAAAAGAATAGACGACTATATTAAACTTTGTGTAGATACGCAATTTGGTGGTGAGCATAAAATAACATTTAAAGAAATACCAGGATGTCAAACTCCAATCGACACAGGTGCTAAAATTATTAGACTTGAAGACTTAAATGAGGGATTTAAGGTAGAAGAAGATAAATCTAATCTTGCTCCTAAGCCAGCTCCAGCACCGGTACAAACAGAGAAACCTAAATTTGTACCAAGAGTTCCTCTTTCAGAAGAAGAAAAGAAAGAAAGAGAAATGGCAAAAGAGCCTCAACCAGAAAATGTACTTTTTGGTATTAATATAGTAAATCCTGTATTTACTAAAATAGAAGATATAGTTCCTGGTGGCGATAGAGTTTGTGTAAATGGAGAACTTATTGCTAAAGAAGGAAAAGAATTAAGAAGTGGAAAGATATTATTAACAATAGATGTTACAGATAGAACTAGTACGGTATCTTGTAAAATGTTTTTAGATAAACAAAAATTTGAAGACGTGGATGGAAAGTTAAAAAAAGGATCATATATAATAGTTCAAGGAAGACCACAAATAGATATGTATTCTAACGAACTAACTGTAATGGTAAATAACATTTGTAAAGGTGAAAAGCCACCTGAAAGAATGGATAATGCAGAAGAAAAAAGAGTAGAACTACATCTACATACTCAAATGAGTGCAATGGATGCTATCACATCAGCCACAGATTTAGTAAAACAAGCTATTAAATGGGGACACAAGGCTGTAGCAATAACAGATCATGGTGTTGTTCAATCTTTCCCAGAAGCAAATCATGTTATAGTAGATAACTATGCAGATTTAGTTCAAAAAGAAGGAAAAATTACGACTCAAGATATACTAGATGCCGCTCCTATCAAAGTTATATATGGTGTTGAAGGATATCTTGTAAAAGATGTTGAACCCGTAATTCCTGAACTTGATACATATTGTGTATTTGATTTAGAGACAACAGGTTTTGATGCAGACACTGATGGAATAACAGAAGTTGCTGTGTGTAAAGTAAAAAATGGAGAGATAATAGATGAATTTACAACATTTGTAAATCCAGAAAAGCCAATTCCATTTAATGTACAAGAATTAACACATATAACAGATGAGATGGTAGCAGATGCTCCTAAAATGGATGAAGTTATACCTAAATTTTTAGAATTTTGTAAAGATTCGGTTCTTGTTGCACATAATGCACATTTTGATATTAGCTTTATTGCAAACAAATCTAAAAAATTAGGACTTGAGTTTAAACCATATGTTATAGATACATATGAAATGTCATTAGAATTATATAATGCAGTTGAAAATCATAAGCTTGGAACATTAGTTGAATATTTAGGCATTCCACTAGATGGTGCTCATAGAGCGATTAATGATACTAGAGCAACAGCTAAGATGTTCATAAGAATGAAAGAGGACTGTGATAAGGAAAAAATAAAAATAAATGATTATATATTTACAAACATAACAGATAAGTCTAAAAATTTATCTCCACATCACGTTATAATACTTGCTAAAAACTATGTAGGGTTAAAAAACTTATATAAACTTGTTTCATATTCTCATGTATGGAATTTCCATAAGAAACCTAAAATTTCTCGTTCAATGTTAAAACGTTATAGAGAAGGATTAATTATTGGTTCTGCTTGTGAACAAGGTGAATTATATCAAGAGATTTTAGACTATAGAGTGGGTAGAAATGATGGTAGTCAAATAGAAGAAATTGCTAAATTCTATGATTATTTAGAAATACAACCTCTAGGAAATAATGAATTCTATGAAAGAATTGGTAAGAAAATTAAAAAAGAAGGTAAACGTCCAAAAGACGAAGAACCAGAATATATTAAACTAACACATCAAGATTTAATAGATATTAACGTAGATATTGTTAATCTAGCAGATAAACTTGGTATGCCAGTTGTTGGTACTTGTGATGTTCACTTCAAAAATCCAGAAGATGAGATTTATAGAAGAATTATACAAGCAGGACAAGGATATGATGATGCAGATATGCAAGCACCATTATATTTTAGAACAACAGATGAAATGCTTAAAGAATTTGATTATTTACCAAAAGAAAAAGCTTTTGAAATTGTAGTAACTAATACAAATTTAGTTGCAGACTGGTGTGATAGAATAAGTCCTATATCAGATGAAAAATGTCCGCCACACATTGAAGGCTGTGAACAAGATATCAGAAATATAGCGATGGAGAAAGCACATAAATTATATGGTGATCCATTACCATCGATTGTGCAAGACAGATTAGAAAAAGAACTAAACTCTATTATATCCAATGGATATTCCGTTATGTATATAATAGCTCAAAAACTTGTTTGGGATTCTAATGATCATGGGTATATAGTTGGTTCGAGAGGTTCTGTTGGTTCATCTCTTGCAGCATATATGACAGGTATTACAGAGGTTAACTCTTTAAAATCACATTATAGATGTCCAAATTGTAAATATTCAGATTTTTCAGATAATGGATTTGCAAATGGATTTGACTTACCAGATAAAAAATGTCCAGAATGTGGTGCGGATTTAGATAAAGATGGTATGGATATACCTTTTGAAACTTTCCTTGGATTTAAAGGAGATAAAGAACCAGATATAGACTTAAACTTTTCTGGTGAATATCAAGCAAAAGCACATAAATATACGGAAGTAATATTTGGTACAGGAACAACATATAAAGCTGGTACTATAGGTACAGTTGCTGAAAAAACAGCATATGGATTTGTTAAGAACTATTATGAAGAAAGAGGAAAACATGTACCTGTTGCTGAAATAAATAGATTATCTCAAGGATGTACAGGAATAAAGAGAACTAGTGGACAACACCCTGGTGGAATAATAGTTGTACCTAAAGGAAGAACTATATATGAATTCTGTCCAGTACAACATCCAGCAGATGATCCATATTCAGATATTGTAACAACACATTTTGATTATCACTCAATAGATAGAAACTTATTAAAACTAGATATACTAGGCCATGATGATCCTACAGTTATTCGTATGTTACAAGATATAACAGGAATTAATCCAACAAAGATTCCACTAGATGATAAAGCGACAATGTCGATTTTCTCATCAACTGATGCTTTAGGTGTAACACCTGAACAAATTAAATCTGAAGTAGGTACTTATGGTGTACCTGAATTTGGAACAAAATTTGTTAGAGGAATGCTTGTAGATACAAAGCCAACAACATTTGAGGAATTAATTCGTATATCAGGATTATCTCATGGTACAGACGTGTGGTTGAATAATGCACAAACTCTTATTGAAGAAGGAACAGTAACATTAAGTGAAGCTATCTGTACACGTGATGATATAATGATTTATCTAATAAACAAGGGATTAGAACCTGGTCTTGCATTTAAAATAATGGAGATCGTAAGAAAAGGTAAAGCACCTAAAAAACTTACACCAGATATGGTAGAAGAAATGAGAAAACATGATGTACCTGAATGGTATATAGACTCATGTTTTAAAATAAAATACATGTTCCCTAAAGCCCATGCTGCAGCTTACGTTACAAACGCATTTAGAATTGCATGGTTTAAGGTACATATTCCTAAAGCGTATTATGCAGCTTTCATGTCAATTAGAGCAGATGAATTTGATAGTGAATCTATGTTATATGGTAAAGAAAGAGTTCTTGCAAAAATGAATGAAATTGATACACTTGGAAATGCTGCTGCACCTAAAGATAAAAATATGTATCCAATACTTGAACTTGTTTTAGAAATGAATGAGAGAGGAATAGATTTCCTACCAGTAGACTTGTATAAGTCTACTGTAAATAAATTTGTTGTTGAAGAAGATGGAATAAGACCACCATTTTCATCACTGACTGGTTTTGGTGAAGTTGATGCAAATAAACTTGTTGAAGCCAGAAATAAATATGGTACATTCTCTTCAATAGAAGATATGACAATAAAAGCTAAACTTGGTAAAGCTGCTGTCGAAACATTACGATTATCTGGATGTTTAGATGGAATGCCAAGATCTGAGCAAATGGATATGTTTGATTTGCTATAATTTACTTGAATTATTTATTCATCTAATGTATAATATAATCATGAAGGGGTGATTACTATGAAATTAGACTTAACTGGAATAAGAATTGAAGTGACAGACGCTATTAGAAGTTTTACAGAAAAGAAAATCAAGAAATTAGATAAATTCTTTGATGAAAACACAATTTGTCATGTAACTTTTACAGACAAAAGTAAAGGTAAACAACGTGTAGATATGAGAATAGAATACAAATCACGTACTTACTTAGCTCAAGAAAACACTGATGATCTATATTCAGGAATTGATGCTTTAGTAGAAAAAATTGAGGGGCAATTAAGAAGAGATAAAGCCGCTGCAGAAAAACAAAGAAGAACAGGAATTCCAGGAATGGAAACTACTGAAGAAGTAGAATAATATAAAAACAATAAAAAGAGCCAACAAGGCTCTTTTTTGTTGCTATAAATGATTGACATAATAAAGAAAATATGGTATAATTAATGCATATTGGTAAAAATTTAGATGCAAAAATAATTTAAAGCATGTACCAAAATTTAAAGAATAAAAAGGAGGGGCTTTATGAAAGCTAAGAAAGTAATGACTTTGTCATTAGTTGCTTTTCTTTTAGGTGGCATATTTATGAATTCTGCATTTGTTAATGGACAAAAAGATGAAGTATATGCTAGTTTAAAAGAGAAGTATCAGCTTTCTTCAGATATAAGCACAAATGAGGAAACTAAAAAGGAAAATACTGAAGAAACAGCTGAACCAAAGACTGCACCAGTAGTAGCAGATGCTGAAAGAAAGGATGTAACTGTTACATCGAGAGGTTCCACAAGTTCTACAGAAAATAGAACTAGAGAGCAAATTGTATGGGATTACTTAAGAGATGCTGGATATACTGAAATACAAACAGCCGGTATAATAGGTAACCTATACCAAGAGTCAGGATTGAACCCAGCAAGGATTGAATCTAATGGAGAAGGAATTGGTCTTGTTCAATGGTCATTTGGAAGAAAGCAACAGTTGAAAGACTATGCTAAATCTAAAGGAACAGAATGGACAGACTTAACAATTCAATTAGAATTCCTTGTAAAAGAGTTAAACAGTTCTCAATTCTATGCAAGCTACAAGTCTACGTTCAACAATCCATATTCTGTAACTGAGGCTACAGAAGCATTTTGTTGGGGATTTGAAAGACCTAACAAAAAATATGCAAATATGGATAACAGGACTAAACAGGCTTGGGCAGCATACTATAGAAATACAGGTAGATAATTTATCTATCTGTATTTTTTTGTGCATAAGAGTTTACATAAACGGTAAAATATGGTATAATTATAATAGAGTAATATTTTTAAAATATCAAACTTAATAGGAGGATATGTAAAATATTCTCCTTTTTGATGTTTAAATTTATTGCTAAATTTAAAAAGAAAAGAGGTTATTTATGAGAGCACAAAGGAATAAGAAGGGGAGTAAGAAAAAAAGAAAGATTTCTTTAGTTACAAAACTAAAGAGAGGAGTTACTATTGGAATAGTTGGATTTTTTGTAGTTGGAATTGCATTAAACAGTGCACCAGTTACTGAATATAAAGATAGCGTTTATGCTTCTTTAAAAAGCCAGTATATTCAAATAGTAGACAATGGAGAAGAAATCATCATAGAAAAGAAAGAAATCAAAAATTTACATTTAGATGTAAATTCAGATTTAAGAATTCCTTCAAATGTAACAGCAGAAGATATAGACAAAATGTTGGAAGGAACAGCATTACATGGTTTGGGTTATGCTTTTGTTAAAGCAGAAAAAGAACATGGAGTAAATGCTCTTTATATGATGGGACTAGCTTGCTTGGAAAGTGGATGGGGAACATCTAAATATGCTGTTAATAGAAACAATCTTTATGGTTGGAATGCTGTTGACAGTAATCCAGACAAAGCTAAGTACTTCTCTAGTAAAGAAGAGGCAACAATGTTTGTAGCTCAAAAGTTAAAGCAAAATTACCTCACTGAAGGTGGAGCTTACTTTGAAGGTTACTCTGCAAGAGCTGTTGACGTACATTATTGTACAGATAAAAAGCATGCAGACAAGATAGTAAACATTGTAGCTGAGCTTATTGAAAAGTTAGGTTAATATCCTAGCTTTTTTCATGCCTAAAAATAAAAAAATTAAAATAAGTGTTGACATAAAACAAAAAATGTGTTACAATACAAACATACATGAGAGTGTGCATAAGCAAATATATGTGAGCTGCACAACCTTAATATATAAGGTACACTTAAAGATATTTTCACAAAAGGAGTCTCATTTTAGAGAGCTTTTTGTGAGAATATCTTTTTTTTATCTAAATTAATATGAGGATAGATATTCTCTAGAAATTGGAAGGAGGGATACGAGATGCAGATATGTGTCGAAAATCTAAATAAGGAGTTTACTTTAAAAAGTGGCAAGATGTTTGGACAAAAAACAAAAACTATTGTAAAGGCGGTTGAAGATGTTTCTTTTAAAGTTAAAAAGGGGGAAATAATAGCTTTTATTGGACCTAATGGTGCTGGAAAGAGCACAACAATTAAAATGCTAACTGGGATTATTCGTCCTACAAGAGGGCAAATAAGAGTAGCAGGACTTGATCCAACTAAAGATAGAAAACAACTAGCATACAAAATTGGTTGTATGTTTGGACAAAAATCTCAATTGTATATGCATCTTACGGTAAGAGATAGCTATAAGCTACTTTGTAGTATCTATGATTTAAATGCAAAACAGGCAGAGGAAAAGATTGAAGAAATTGCAACTCTATTTGATATACACGAACTTTTAGATAAGGTAGTTAGAAAATTATCTTTAGGACAGAGAATGATTTGTGAGATAGCAGGAAGTGTATTAAATAATCCAGAAATTATCTTCTTAGATGAACCTACTATAGGGTTAGATATTTTTGCGAAAGCTAAAATACGTGACATCATAAGAAAGATGAATGAGGAAAAAGGTACAACTATATTTTTAACAAGTCATGATGTTGGAGATGTTGAGGCTTTGTGTAATAGAATCATTATTATAAATAATGGTACTATAGTAACAGATTCAACTATTGAGGAATTAAAGTCTAAATATTTATCTAAAAAGATTATTAAGATATCATATGATAGAGCAATTAATAATAAAAAACTAGAGTATAACGTTCAAAAAATTAATCATAATCAAGTAGAACTTATAGTAGATACAACTAAAACAAATCTAGGTGATTTATTATCATACTTTACTTCTGTAGGCAATATTGTAGATATTCAGATTGAATCAACACCACTTGAAGATGTTATAAAAAACATATACAAAGAAAGGAGATAAATATGAGAAAGTATTTTGAAGTATTCAGATTTAATTTAAAATCAGAAATGAACTTTAAAATAGATTATTTCTTTTCTCTTTTGTCATTTGCTGTACACATATTTGTTTTTAATGCTTTATGGGATTTTATATTGCAAGATAAGGCAATACTTGGATATACCAAAGCTGAACTTATATGGTACATTATAGTTGGTGAGTTTGTTGCTTATTCAGTAGGAAAGAAGAACTATTTGAAAGTTTCAGAAATGATTAAAAGTGGAGATATAGCTAATTTGCTTACTAAGCCAATAAGTATTATGAAATATATAATTGCACAAGAGGGAACATGTATCATAAATATTGTTGTGAACTTTATTTTTGGTATCGTTATGGGAGTGGTAATGGCAGGAAGTATTAGCATACAACCATTACAAATATTATTGTTCATAGTATCTTTAGGGTTAGGACTTTTAATAGATATATTTCTACAAGTATTTATAGGATTATTAGCTTTTTTAACGGAAGAAAATCAATCGTTTTATTTAGTTATATCAAAAGCTATTTTACTATTAATATTTACACCATTAGAATTTTTTCCACAGACTGTACAAAATATACTTAAGTTTTTGCCAACAACATATATTGTATATCCACCAGGAAAGATTTTAGTGGACTTTAATTTACAAAATTCATTATTACTTATATTAGCACAAATAATTTCTTTAATAGGCGTTTTTGCTTGTGCATATGCACTAAATAGGAAAGGAGTGAGAAATATAAATGTTAACGGAGGTTAAAAATAATATTAGATATTTCTTTAATGCTATAAAGATAAGTATAAAATCTGCTATGGCATATAAAGTAAGCTTTTTAGTACAAACTATTTTTATGGCTATTAACAATATATTTTTCTTAGTCTTTTGGGGAGTAGTATTTAAAAATACCGGTAGTGATAGTGGTATAACATTTAATAACGTGCTGTATCTATGGTCTTTTTCTACAATAGCATATGGCTTTGCATATTTCTTTTTTGGAGGAATACAGAAGATAAATGACTATATCATTACTGGTGCAATGGACAGTTATATGTTGCAACCAAAAAACTTATTATTAAATGTTGCTACATCTAAGTGTAATTTTTCTGCTTTTGGAGATTTGCTATACGGTGTTGTAGTAGCTGCTATTGCTACTGGTGGAGATATAGGAAAACTACTAGGTGTTATTTTACTTGGAATGTTTGGTAGTATATTCTTTATTTCTACAGAAATTATGGCAAGATCTATAAGTGTATGGATTGGTGATACTAAAACAATTGCTAACAGATATGTAGAAATGTTGCTTATTACGTTTTCAACATATCCAGAAAATATCTTTAAAACAGGTATTAAAGTAATGCTATATACAGTAGTACCAGTTGCATACTTAGCATATATACCAGCAAATCTAATGGAAAGTTTTAATATATATTCATTATTATTAATAATTGCTGTTGGACTTGTATATGGAACTGCTGCTATATTAGTATTTAATAAAGCTATGAAAAATTATGAATCAGGTAATAGTTTGGCTATGAAAAATTAAAAAAGTGTGATTTTTTTCACACTTTTTTCTTTTTGTAACGAAAATATTATTTTTTTACAAAATATTTACCAAATAAATACAAAAAAACTAATGTTACATAAAAATTACTAAAATGTTGCAAAATCTTGACAAAAACCCTCTAACCGTGGTATAATAATTATGTGAACTAAAATCAAAATCGTGATTTTTAGAAAAACACTAATATTATGTAAAATAATAGCCGCTTTACAGTTAACAAAACGTTGACTGTTAGCCTTTGTTGTGGTATAATATTAGTGTAAACTAGATTTTAAAAGTTATAGGTTTGTTTTTATAGGAGGGATGTATTTATGGTAAAATATTTTAAAAATATGAAAAGACTTAAACTTAAAATTACTAGTATATTCTTATTAATAGCATTACTTACTTTAGAGTTTAGTCCATTTGCTGTTAAAGCTACAGCAAACGAATTACAATTCTATTCTAAAAGTGCTGTATCAGTAGGATACGATAACTACAATAAAAAGAACGTATTCTATGGTAATGCAACTTTAGGTGGAGTAACAGCATATTGTATAGACTATACTTGTAGTTTACCAAGTGGAACTATGACATTTAGAGATTACCTATCTGACCAAGGTATGGCAATATTAATGCATGGTTACCCAAACTGTACACCAGAATCAATAGGATGTGCAAATGATGAAGAAGCATATATGGCTACTCAAATGGCTTTATGGGAAGTTCTTAACAGAACTGGTGAATCTTTAAAAGCTGGTTTAATATTTAGAGTAGAAAATGTTACACCACTTGCTGGTAAAGAAGATTTCTACAACAGATCAGTAGCTGCAGCTAAAAAATTAGTTGCTATGGCTGAAACTCAACCATACACAGAAGTTCCTACTTTAGTAGTTAACACTGAAAGTGCTGCTTTAAATTACATAGGTAGTGATGCTTTAATGGGACCTTACATTGTAAGAGTTGACGGAACAGCTAAATCTACAGTTAAATCAATAACTGCAACTTTAGAAAATGCTCCAGCATCTGCAATAATAACAGACGTTAATGGTAATGCCAAAACTTCTATTGCAAATGGTGACTCTGTATATGTAAGAATGAGTGGAAATGAAGAAACTACATCATTCAAAGTAAAATTTGCAGCTGATGTTGATAGAAAAATTGGATGTATCTATACACAACCAGGAAACGTTCAAGACTATGTAAGACTTGATACTATTCCTAACAATATGGATTTATCTGTAACAATCAACTGGACTAAAACTTCAACAAACGGAAGAATTGAACTTATAAAAGTTGACCAAGATGATCAACCAGTGGTTGGAGCTAAATTTAGACTATCTGAAGCTGATGGAACAGTAATAGGAGATTTCTCAACTGGTGTTGACGGTAGAATAACATATTATAATGTACCAGCTGGTGATTATATATTAACAGAACTTGAAGCTCCAGAAGGATATGTAATAAAATCTCAATCTACTAACGTAACAGTTAAAGCTGGTGAAACATCAGACGTTAAAGTAGTAAATGAAAGAATTACAGGAAAATTAGTTATTACCAAAGTAGATGATGCAAACAAACCACTAGAAAACGTAACTTTTGGTATATATGATGAAGAAGGATACCTAGTAACATCTGTAACAACAGATGCTGAAGGTAAAGCTTCTGTAAATGTAGGTTATGGTACTTACTACTTCAAAGAAACAAGTGCTCCAGAAGGATACATAATGGATGACACTATGTACAAATTTACTGTTGATGCAGATAATAGAACATTCTATAAAACTATCACAAATGATAGATATAAAGGTACAATAGTAATCGTAAAAACTGACGATGAGCAAACTCCACTTGAAGGAGTAAAATTCAACATCTTAGATGCTGAAGGAAATGTATTAATAACAATAACTACAAATGAAAAAGGTTTAGCTGGTGCTCAAAACTTACCATATGGAACTTATTACTACCAAGAAATAGAAGCTCCAGAGAACGTTATAATGGATACTAACAAATATGAATTCAAAATAGAAACTGACGGACAAGTTGTTAGAAAAGATATTGTTAATGAAAAAATAAAAGGTTCTTTAAAAATTCTTAAAGTTAACGATGATGACAGAGCAATAGCAAATGTTAAATTCGAAATCTTAAATGAGAATAAAGAAGTTGTACAAACATTAACAACAGGACAAGATGGTATAGCAGTATCTGAAGAATTACAACCAGGTAAATACTTCTATAAAGAAATAGAAGCTCCAGAAGGATATATAGTAGATAAAACTGAATATCCATTTGAAATTACAAATACTGGTGAAATACATGCAGTTAAAGTAGTTAACCACCTTGCAAAAGGGCAACTACAAATAACTAAATATGATAATACTGGTAAAACATTAGCAAATGTTAAATTTGACATTTTAGATGAAAGCAAAAATGTTGTAGATACAATTACAACAGATGAAAATGGTGTAGCAGTATCTAAAGAATTACCACTAGGAACTTACTACTATAAAGAAACTCAAGCTCCAGAAAATGTTGTAATGGATACAGAAGAACACACATTTGTACTTACAGATAATGGACAAATTATTAAGAAAACAGTTGTTAATGAATTAAAACAAGGTAAATTAAAAATAATTAAAGTTGATGAAAACAACGAACCTCTAGCAGGAGTTAAATTCGAAATTTTAGACTTAGATGAAAAACATGTATGTTACATGACTACTAACGAAGAAGGTATAGCTGAATCTGAAGAACTAGAAAAAGGAACTTACTACTGGAAAGAAATTGAAGCTCCAGAAGGAATTATAGTAGATAGTTCATTACATGAATTCACAATCGTAGAAGATGGACAAAATGTAATTGAAAATGTAGTTAACTACTATAACAGAGGACAATTAAAAATAACTAAATTAGTAGAAGGAACTGACGAACCTCTAGCAAACGTTAAATTCGCAGTACTAGATTCTGAAAGAAATGTAATCGAAGAAATCGTAACAGATGAAAACGGTATAGCAGTATCTAGCAAATTACCATACGGAACTTACTACTTCAAAGAAATAGAAGCTCCAGATGGATATATAATGGATACTACAGAATATGAATTCAGTATCATAGACAACGATGATTTAATAGAAGCAGTAGTATACAATACTAAAGCTGAATTACCAGTAACTGGTGGATTCGTAAGTGAAAACTTCATAATAGTACTAGCAGTATCATTAATAAGTATCTTTGGATATGGAATAATAACTCTAGTAAAAAAAGAAGAAAACTAATTAATTAGCATAATAAGAAGATAGCCGAAAGGCTATCTTTTTATACCTAAAAAATATAAATTGACAAAAATATACAATAGTGTTATAATTCAAGTGGGAAGTGATTCCTTTTCTCTAAAATTAGTAAACTTAATTTGAAGCTTATTAATCGGGCGTCTACATTACAGCAATGTAATGTAGACATTTTTTTATTATCATCAGTATATTATGTAAAATATTTGATTTTAAAGCCTTCGTGTGATATAATATTTCTGTAAAAAATATTTTAAAAAGGAGGAATGAATATGAAATCCAATAAGATTAAAGAAACTATTGGAAGTTTTAAGGAGCGTGTAAAGCGATTTGTTTTTACCGAAGAAGCTATTAAAAGCATGGAAGCGGAAAAGCAATTGCCTGAAGCGGAAAGAAATCAATTAAAAAAGCAAAGAAAGAAAGATTTGATCACATCAACTATTAGTACAGTATGTATGCTTGTTATTGTTTTTGGAATTAGTGTGATAGTAGATAAATACGACATTAAAGAAGAGCAAAATAATAATGCTGTACAGCAAACTGTCGAATTACCAGAAGGTGAAAGAGGGAAAATTACAACAGGTGAACTAAATAAGTATATGGTAGATAAATTAAATGGAATATACGTAAAAATAGCTTATGCAGAAATTGATGGAAAAGTAGCTTATGCTGTAACTTATAATAATGATAACATGCCAGAAGGAGAAGTTGTTTATACACATTTTTTAACAGGTCATAAAGTAACAACTATTCTATTAAATGGATATCCATATGTAAGTTATGAAGAAATGGGATTGCAAAATGATGAAGAAGCATATATGGCAACACAACTTGCAGTATACGAAATGATTTCTATAAACCAAATAAAAGATATATCTAATGGTACATTCTCTTTAGACAAAATAAGAGCCAGTGAAGAACAATATGAGGAAATGGTAGAACGTGTAGTAAATAAAGCTCAAGAACTTGTAGAATATGCTGCTGAAAATACTTATGAAAATTTAAGTTATTCAAGATTTGATGTTGATAGTGTGGAAGTTGTGGATAATGGAAATGAAACTTTAATTGGTCCGTTCTATACTCACACTGATCCCGATGAATATGTAAAAATGTACATGGGAGAAGCATATGAAGATATAACTGAATTTAAAGCTACAAGCTTTTATGAAGAAAGTAATATATATACTTGTGATAAAGATGGAAATGCTATATCTCAAGTCGCAACAGGTGAACCGTTCTATGTTAAAGTAATAGGAAACGAAAAATATTTTTCTCAACTTAATGTCAGTGTTACTACACCAAAACTTTATACAAGAATATATGCCGGTGGGAAAAATGAGAAAAAATATGCAGTCCTAGCAAATAATAGTCTTGTTTCTAAAACTGTTACTTCGTTGTCAGACAATGTTGATACAAGAGATGTTAAAATCTCATTTGTAAATAGTGAAGGAGAGACTATAGACAAACTTAAATATAAGCTTTATGATGAAACTGGTAAGATATTACAAGATAATGATGGATATTCAGGATGGAATGAGTATAGATTGCCACTTGGTAAGTATTATGTAGAAATATACGATGTACCAGATGAGTATTTCTTAAACTCAAACAGATATGAGATTGATCTTAGTGAAGAAGGAGATATGGTTAAAATAGATATTGAAATCGATTCATTAGAAGACTTTCTTATCAATTAAACATAATGTCAAGTACTAATATTAAAAAATATTAGTACTTTTATTTTGTCTAAAAAGCTTGAAATTTCAACAAAGTCTGAAAAAACGAACTTTTAAATTGTAATATATATTACATAAATTATACAATTTTGTAACAAAGCATTTAATTAGATTTTATTATAAATTTTAGGCTACATAAAAGAAAAAGTGGGGTATTGAATAGCAAAAAATATTGTGTTAGAATTCAATCAACAAGATAAATAACAAACTAGTCGATGAATATGAGATTAAGTAAATAAGGAAGTATAATTATTTACAAATGAAAATTACATAGATAATAAAATATTTTAATTTGGTAATTACAATATAGAATTGGTTATACAAAATTATATAGTTCCCCCAACACTATAGAGTAATATGTAGTAACTCCACATCAGTATGAAATGGAATGGAAGGTGTGGGAAAAAATTTGAGGTGTAATATTAAATGAGGATAATAATAAAAATATGTGATGCTACAAAATGTATATTATTAGTACGAATAGATTAAAATTAAAAAGGAAAAAAGTGAACGGAAAAAATTTTTAAAAAATAAATTAAAAGTATTTGTAATATATATTTTAGATATTATAACTATTAATATTTCGTAAAAGAAGAGAGGTTGATATAGTTGTAGAGATTGAAAAATTATAAGTTTAAAAAAGAGATAAGTATTATAAAAAAGAGATAGAAGTGAATTCTATAAAAGGAGAGCTCTTAAAGTTAAATATTATAGTTTTGATTGATACTACAAAAAGGTATTATTTGATTTATTCAAATATTTTAGGAAGATTATATTGTATTAAGAGAGCCAATTACCTTAATTGGACAAAGTAAGTTTAGGTATAAATACGAAATATAATCTTATGAAAATATTGTATAGTAAAAATATATGATCATATAAATTATACTATTATAAAGAAATTAAACTTAATTTCTTAAGTAGTATGCTTGTATAAAGTATGGGACTTATTACTATTATGACATGACGGATGTTATATATAAGAAGTTCATACTAAATTATACTGAAAAACTTTTTAATATATTTAGTATAGATTTTTTAACTAAATATAATTAAGACAATATAGTATATAGTAATAATAATCACTTACTTGAAGAACATATATATAAGTATATGATATTATTAGCCATGAAGCGAGGTATATGACAAATGGAAAATAACTTAAAAATGCCTGTAACAGGTGGCTTATTTAGTACAGATGGATTAATCATTTTAGCAGTTGCTATAGTTTTTGCTATTGGATATGTTCTATTCTGTATATTAAGAGAAAACAAAAATGATGATCTAAAAGATTTTAGAGATGATGATTTCATCGATGACGAACAGTAAAACAATAGAATGTTTTAAAATGTTTTATTTTAAAGCCTAGAAAGAATAAAAAAACTTTCTAGGCTTTATTGACGTCTATGGTATAATTGTTTTTAGGAGAAAAAATGGGTTATGAGTACATTATATGATTTTAAAGAAAACATAAAAAAAGAAGAACTAAAAAAAATAGCAGATAAAATAAATGAAGGCGGATTAGTTGTGTTTCCTACAGAAACAGTTTATGGTATTGGAGCAGATGCAACTAATAGCAAAGCTGTTAAAAAAATATTTGAAGCTAAAGGTCGTCCACAAGATAATCCACTAATAGTACATATTAGTAATCTAGAAATGTTAAAAGATATTGTATATGCACCTACAGAAACAGAGAAGCTCCTTATGGATAGTTTTTGGCCTGGCCCACTAACTATAATACTTAAAAGTAAAAAAATACTTCCAGAGGCTGTTACAGCTAAATTAGATACTGTTGGTGTTAGAATGCCCGATAATGATATTGCATTAAATATAATTGAAGCATCAGGAAAACCAATAGCGGCTCCTAGTGCAAATGTTTCTGGAAAACCAAGTGGAACAGAACTTAGTGATATATACAACGAGTTAAAAGATAAGGTAGATATATTCGTTGATGGTGGAAAAACAAATATAGGAATCGAATCTACAGTTTTAAAAGTAGACGAAAATAATGTTGTAAATATATTAAGACCAGGAAAGATATCTGTAGAAGACATTACAAAAATAGGACTTGAAGTAAAATTAGATAAACACATTTTTGAAGATGTTAAAGAAAATGAGAAGGTAGAATCTCCTGGAATGAAGCATAGACATTATGCTCCTAATACTAAAACTATATTATTAGAATATAGCGACGAAGATAGTATAATGATAAACAAAGTTAAAGAATTTAAAAGAAATAATGAAAATAAGAAAATTGGAATTATTTGTTTTAATGAACATGAAGAAGCATATAAAAATATGGGGATAATGTGCATAACTATTGGTAGTAAATCTAATCTTATGGAAATATCTAGAAATGTATTTTCAGACCTGAGAAAAATAGATGATATGGATTTAGATATTTGTATAATTGAGGGTGTAAAAAAAGAATATATTGGCACAGCAATTATGAATAGATTGATTAGAGCTTGTGAATATAAAATATTATAGAAAAAATACTTCTTTTTAACTTTACTTTTAAAATAATTTATGCAATAATATAGTTGTCGCGAAATGGGAGTGATAGAAGATGATTTATATTTTAACAGGTGGACCAGCTACTGGTAAGGGAACAAGATCAGAAATACTTGCTAGAGCACTAAACATACCACATATTGCAACTGGAGATATGTTAAGAGCAGTTGCTACAGAAAATGAAGAAATAAGAGAAAAACTACAAAGAGGTGAACTTATTTCTGATGAAATTATTACAGGATTATTAGAAGAAAGACTAAAAAAAGAAGATTGTAAAGATGGATTTGTATTAGATGGATATCCAAGAACTTACAAACAAGCAGAATTATTAGATGAGTTACTTGCTAAATTAGGAAGAGAAATAACTAAAGTTATGGAATTAACAGTTCCAGACGAACTTGCTTTCAAAAGAATACTTGAAAGAAAAAAATGCGAAGAATGTGGAGAAATGTATGGTATAGATTTCCCACCAAAAGTAGAAGATGTTTGTGATAAATGCGGTGGACATCTAAGTGTAAGAACAGATGACACTAGAGAAACATTATCTAGAAGAATAAATACTTATAGAGAAAATGCAAAAGCAATTCTAGATTTTTACAGAGAAAAAGGATTACTAATGACTGTTGATGCATCAGCTAATCCAGAAACTGTTGTAGATGATGCAAAATTAAACTAGAAAGAGTGAAAAAATGATTACAATTAAAAATAAAAAAGAAATAGAACTTATGAGGGAAGCTTGTAAAGTAGTAGCACTAGTTTATGAAGAACTTGAAAAAGTTATTAAACCTGGTATGTCTACTTTAGAACTTGATCAAATTGCAGAAAAGAAAATGAGAAGCTTAGGTGCAACACCTGCACAAAAAGGGTATAGTGTTGGAATAAAAGGAGTACCTCCTTATCCTGCATCTATATGTGTGTCAGTAAATGATGAAGTTATCCATGGAATACCTTCTAAAAACAAAATTATCCAAGAAGGTGATGTGGTGAGTGTCGATACTGTTGCATATAAAAATGGATACAATGGTGATGCTGCAAGAACATTTATTGTTGGTAAAGTATCTAAAGAAGCTAAAAGATTAGTTGAAGTTACAAAACAAGCTTTTTATGAAGGATTAAAATATGCAAAAGTAGGAAACAGAATAGGAGATATATCTCATGCTATTGGAGAATATGTTGCTTCACAAGGTTATAGTGTTGTAAGAGAATTCCAAGGTCATGGCATCGGAAAAGATATGCATGAAGATCCAGGTATTCCAAACTATGGAAAAGCTGGTAGAGGTGTAAGAATTGAAGCTGGTATGACTTTAGCTATTGAACCTATGGTAATACAAGGTAAACCTGATATATTAGAACTTGATGATGGATGGACAATTATAACAGAAGATGGTAGCTTAGCTGCTCATTATGAAAATACTGTTTTAATTACAGAAAAAGGTCCAGAAATACTAACAATTCTAAAGAAATAAGTAATATTTGGAGTAAATAGATTAAAAATTTCTATTTACTCTTTTTTTATTTCAAAAGAATATTTAAATATTCAAAAAAATCAATAAAATAGTTGACATTATTTTGGAATTAAGTTATAATATATGTGTTATATTTTGCTCTAAAAGAGCGATTATCAATAATAGGGAGGTAAGAGAATGCCAAAAGATGATGTTATAGAAGTTGAAGGAGTAGTTGTTGATGCATTACCAAATGCAACATTCAAAGTAAAACTTCAAAATGGACATGAAGTTCTAGCACACATTTCTGGAAAATTAAGAATGCACTACATTAAAATTTTACCAGGTGATGAAGTTAGAATAGAACTTTCTACATATGATTTAAACAAAGGCAGAATCACATGGAGAAAAAGTAAATAACCTATTATTTAAATTTTGTTATAAATAATTTTCTTTGAAGCGGCTGTAAAAGGAAAAGCCTAACTCCTTTTATTTTCAAGAGATTATTTATTATATATTTTATACTTACTTTTGTTAAATTAATTAACAAAACTTTTAAGGAGGATTTTAAAATGAAAGTAAGACCATCTGTAAAAAAAATTTGTGAAAAGTGTAAGGTAATCAGAAGAAACGGAGTAGTTCGTGTAATCTGTGAAAATCCTAAACACAAACAAAGACAAGGTTAATTTGGGGGGTATAGTAAATGGCACGTATAGCTGGAGTAGATTTACCAAAAAACAAAGTTGCAGAGATTGGACTAACAGCAATATATGGAATTGGTCGTCCTGCATCTAGAAAAATACTAGCAGAAGCTGGTATCGAAACTACAAAAAGAGTAAAAGACTTTACAGAAGAAGAAGAAGCTAAAATAAGAGAAATAATCGAAAGAGATTATGTTGTTGAAGGTGACCTTCGTAAAGAAGTAGCATTAAACATTAAAAGATTAATGGAAATTAACTGCTACAGAGGACAAAGACACAAAAGAAAATTACCTGTTCGTGGACAAAGAACAAAAACTAATGCTAGAACTAGAAAAGGTAAAGCAATAGCAATCGCAGGTAAGAAAGGAGTATAGTAGAAATGGCTAAAAAAGTAGTATCAAAGAAAAAAGTTAAAAAGAATGTATCAACTGGTGCTGCACACATTCAATCTTCATTTAACAACACAATTGTTACAATGACAGATTCTCAAGGTAACGTTTTATCTTGGGCTAGTGCTGGTGGACTAGGATTCAAAGGTTCTAGAAAAAATACTCCTTTCGCAGCAGGTCAAGCAGCAGAAGCAGCAGCTAATGCAGCTAAAGAACATGGCCTAAAAACTGTAGAAGTATTTGTAAAAGGACCTGGTTCTGGAAGAGAAGCAGCTATAAGATCACTTCAAGCTGCAGGATTGGAAATTAACATGATTAAAGATGTTACTCCAATACCACATAATGGTTGTAGACCACCAAAAAGAAGAAGAGTATAGTGGGGGTGTAAATTTAAAATGGCAAGATATACAGACGCAGTATGTAAGAAATGTAGAAGAGAAGGTTCTAAACTTTTCTTAAAAGGCGAAAGATGTAATACAACAAAATGCGCTATTGATAGAAGATCATATGCTCCAGGACAACATGGAAAAAACAGAGCAAAATTATCTGAATACGGTCTTCAATTAAGAGCAAAACAAAAAGCAAAAACATATTATAGAGTTTCTGAATCTCAATTCAGAAAATATTATGAAGAAGCCTTCAGACAAGAAGGAGTTACTTCAGACGTTCTATTTGAACAATTAGAATTAAGATTAGATAACGTTGCTTATAGAATGGGAATTGGTGCTTCAAGAGCTGAAGCTAGACAATTAGTAAGCTACGAAATGCTAGAAGTTAATGGTAGAAAAGTAAACATTCCATCTTATATATTAAAAGTTGGTGATGTTGTTAAAGTTAGAGATTCTAAAAAAGATAATAAAGCTATAGTTACTACATTAGAAGCTAACAAATTAAAAGCTGCTCCATCTTGGTTAGAAGTTAACAAAGATGCTATGGAAGCAAAAGTTTTAAGAAAACCAGTTAGAGAAGATGTAGACTTAGACGTTCAAGAAAACCTAATAGTTGAGTTATACTCTAAAAACTAGTTAAAAGATAAATAATTTATAGAATCATTTAGTTAATAATAGTGCGTGTAATCAGAGCGTGCTAGGAGGAGGAATAAAAATGATTGAAATGCAAAGACCAGAGATAAAATGTGTAAGCGTAGATGCAGATACATTTTATGCAAGATTTGAAGTTGAACCTTTAGAAAGAGGTTTCGGAATTACTTTAGGTAATTCATTAAGAAGAATATTACTTTCTTCTTTACCAGGTTATGCCTTAGATACTATTAAAGTAGAAGGTGTAGCACATGAATTCTCAACAATGCCAGGTGTTACTGAAAATGTTACGGATTTAATATTAAACTTAAAACAAGTTAGATTAAAATCTGACGATAGAGAGAAAAAAGAATTATCTATCAGAGCAAAAGGACCATGTGAGGTTACTGCTGGAGATATAATAACAGATTCTACAATAAGTGTTGTAAACAAAGATTTACACATTGCTTATTTAGATGATGATGCAGAATTAAATATTGATATGACTGCTATAAAAGGTAGAGGATACAGAGCTGGAGATAGAGCTAACTATGATGAAGCTGAACTTCCAACTAATGCATTACCAATAGATTCAATATTTACACCTGTTAAAAAAGTGAATTTTCAAATTGACAAAACAAGAGTTGGTCAAAATGCAGATTATGATAAATTAACTATGGATATTTGGACTGATGGTGTTATAGAACCATATCAAGCTCTAAGTATGGCTGCAAAAATATTAAACGAACATTTAGAAATGTTTATAGATTTATCAGAAATTGCTAAAACAATGTCAATTATGTCTCAAAAAGAATTATCTTTAAAAGATAAACTTCTTGAAACACCAATTGAAGAATTAGAATTCTCTGTAAGATCATACAACTGTCTAAAAAGAGCAGGAATACATACAGTAGCAGATATTGTAAGTAAGACTGAACAAGATATGATAAAAGTTAGAAATCTAGGTAAAAAATCATTAGACGAAGTAATGAAGAAAATCGCAGATTTAGGACTTGAATTTAAAAGTAAAGAAGACTAATTAAAGGAGGAAATTTACAATGCCAGGAACAAGAAAACTTTCAAGAACAACTTCTCACAGAAATGCAATGCTAAATAACTTAGTTACTTCTTTAATCCTAAATGGTAGAGTTGAAACTACTCTTGCAAAAGCAAAAGAAGTTAAACCTCTAGCAGATAGTTTAATCGATTTAGCTATAAAAGAAAAAGACAACTTCGAAACTAAAGAAAAAACAGTTTCAAGAGCTAAATTAGATAAAAACGGAAAAAAAGTTAAAGAAACAAAAACATCTAAAAACGGAAACAAATATGAAGTTATAGTAAGAGAAGTAGTAAAAGAAGAAGTTAAAGTTGATAGTGCTTCTAAATTAGCTGCTAGAAGAAAAATGTTTAACACATTAAACAAAGTAAAAGACGCTAAAGGAAACACAATTGATTTAACAGAAAAACTATTCAATGAAATTGCTCCAAAATATGAAGCAAAAGGTGGATACACTAGAATAGTTAAGTTAGTTGCTAGACGTGGTGATGGCGCTGACATGGCTATAATTGAATTAATATAGTAAAATAAAAAGAACTCGAAAGAGTTCTTTTTTTATATTTATTTTATAATTTATTTGTATAATCTTTATTAATAACATCATTAGTTAATACACTATGAATATTAGTAGCAGTTATATCTAACAATAGAGATTCTCTAATTGGTGAGTTTAATTTAGAAATCAAATCGTCATTTAAAGAAGTAATGACAGGCATATTTGAACTTTTACTAAATAAAGATAATATATCTTTTTTAGTTTTAGGATTTATAGCAAGTACATGAGCATATATATTAGAGTTTGTATTTAATTCAATAAAATGTTCTTTTTTTATATTTAATAAAATATTTATCATAATTCTTTTAATTTTACTTAATTGATATCGTTTACTCTTAATATTTTTTATAAAGTCATCATAAGTAGGTGAATTATTTATTTCATCGTATATTTTGTTTTCTAACCCTTCATTCACTTCATTAATATTTTTTAGATATTCTTTACCATAAGAAATAATTCTGTATTTTAACAATGTATAAAGTTCATCGTTAAAAATTAACTTATCACTAGATAAATCATATGGCAAATAAGTAGATATATCTTTTTCTGTTTTTAGTAATTCACGAATTTTTGTTGCACTAATAACAGTATCACCTTCATCTCTTTTTATAGCAAGTGGTGTAATGTTACTTTTTAATTCAAGAAGTGTTTTTATATATTGAATAGCAAGTATATTATTTGAAGTATTTGAAATTTCAATTTCTTTCTTTGTTAGAAATTTAGAAATAGCTTTTTCTCTAGCTGCAGCAAATGAAATCCCGCTTCTTAATTCATCAGTTATTATATTCCATATTTTATCGTTGTTATCTAGTAACTTTTTTGCTATTGAAATAAGTACCTTTGTATCTCCAGTTTCACTTCCAAAACAAATGTAGTCTATGCATCCTAAAGCATTTAATATATTTATTGCACCATATGCAAAATATTCTGAACTTGCTGTAGCATATATGGTAGGCAGTTCAATAACAACGTCAAAACCATTTTGTATAGCTATTTTAGCTCTTTTAAACTTATCTATTATACTAATGTTTCCAGCTTGCGTAAAACTACCAGACATTATACAAACTGCAAGATCTGCTTTTGTTAACTCTTTAGCTTTTTCAATTAAATATTTATGTCCGTTATGAAACGGATTAAATTCGGCTACTATTCCAACTATTTTCATTAATTTCACTTCTTTCTTGCTATTCACACATTTCTATGTTAATATATACATATAAGTTTAGCATAAAAATACAGTTATTTCAATAATGGAGGTATTTATGAAGAAAGTAATATTATATACAGATGGTGCTTGTAGTGGGAATCCAGGTCCTGGTGGCTATGGTGCTATTTTAATATATAACAATATAGAAAAAGAAATTTCAGGTGGTGAGAAAGACACTACTAATAATAAAATGGAAATGATGGCAGTAATAAAAGGGCTAGAAATGCTTAAAGAACCTTGTGAAGTAGAAGTATATAGTGATAGTGCTTATGTCGTTAATTCTATTGAAAAAGGCTGGATTTATTCTTGGAAAAAGAATGGTTGGAAAAAAGCAGATAAAAAAGAAGTTAAGAATATAGATTTATGGGAAAGATTACTAAAATTAATGGAGACACATAAAGTAACTTTCTTAAAAGTAAAAGGTCATGCAGATAATGAACTAAATAATAGATGCGATAGACTGGCTGTTAGCGAAAGAGAGAAATTTGCATAAGATTTCACCATATAGCATAGAGTGTTATATGGTGATTTTTTATGAATAAAAGTGTACAAAAGTATTTGAGTGAGAATATAGCTATTATATCTAAAATATTATTAGTTTATACTCTAGGAGTAATAATAGGGATAGTTTTATTTATATTTACCGATATAAAAGGAGAATATATAGATATAGTAAGAAATATTCTTGAGCAAACTAAACAAGAAAATTTTGAAAGTATAAATGTAATAGCAAATGGATTAAAAAATAATTTGTTTTTTATAGGATTAATATACTCATCGATTATAACAATTATATCTCCACTGATAATTTGTGCTATTATGATAATTAAAGCAATAGTAACAGGGATATATCTTTGTACAATATTTTCGATTTTTGGAATCTTAAAAGGTATAGGTGCAGTAGCGGTGAACGTTATATTACCGTTAATCTTAAGTTTGATTGGATATGTAATAATCTGTACAAATGCTATTAATCTATTTTCAGATATAAATTCTGGTAATAAAATTACTTTAAAAGATGTTATAAAACAGCTATATTGGTTGGTCATTTCATTCTCTTTAATATCGTTTTCATTGGTCATTGAACAGCTTACAAGTAGTCTAGTTATTAGTATGTTTAGTAATATTTAATAACAGTTTTTACTAAACATAGAAACATTACATAATTTTTGCTAAAATGCTTGCAAAATACATAGAAATAGTGTAAAATAACTATTGATTACGAATGGAGGACTGAAAATGAAAATAATAATTGATGAATTTATCGACAGTTTAAAAGCGAGACAAGCGTCACAAAACACACTATCATCTTATGAAAGAGATATAGTACAATTTAGCAATTATTTTGAAGCACAAGGAAAGAAAATATTTGACTTAACTAAAGAGGATATGCAAGAGTACATTAATCATTTAATGGCAGAGGGAAAATCTAATTCAACAATATCAAGAAGTACAGCTTCAATCAAAGCTTTTTATAGATATTTAGTAAACAAAAAACTTGCTGAAACAAATATAGCAGAAAACGTAGAAGCTCCTAAAGTAGATAGAAAAGAGCCTCTAATACTTACTAAAGCTGAAATAGAAAAATTATTAGAGCAACCAAATCTTTCTGAACTAAAAGGTCAAAGAGACAAGACTATGCTTGAAATATTATATGCTACAGGTATTAGAGTAACTGAATTAATTTCTTTAAGAGTTGAGGATGTTAACTTAACTAATGGATATATTAAAGTTAAGAAAAAAAATACAGAAAGACATATACCATTAGGAAATCTATCTTTAAAATGCTTAAAAGAGTATATGAATAAGATAAGACCACTATTAATTAGAACAGAAGAAGAAAAAACATTATTCATAAACACTAATGGTCAAAAAATGACTAGACAAGGATATTGGAAAATTTTAAAACAATACAAAGATCAAGCAAAAATAGAAAAAGAAATTACACCGCACACAATAAGACACTCATTTGCGGTACATATGTTAGAAGATGGCGCTGAAATCAAAACAGTCCAAGAGTTATTAGGACATACTGATGTAGCATCTACTATGATGTATACTCAAATGGCTAACTTTACAAACAAAGATAACGGTATAAATTTATAATATAAAACTTAAAAATCCTGTTCGTAAGAATGGGATTTTTTATTGAATAAGGTAGTTATATATGATATAATTAACATATGTTTGGAGGCTAATATGGCAAAAAGAAAGATAAATATTGGTTATATAATATTGATAATAGTAATAATATTAATGGCTGTTGTAGGAGTAGGAGCATTTATTTTAAATAATGTTTTCTCAAATCGTAATTTAGAAAGTCCAGGTGAAGAATTAGGATTTGATATATTTATTGGAGATGAAAGTGCTGCTGTAACAACATCAGAAGATGAAAATAGAAAATTATCTGAAGAACTAAAAGCTATTAATGTAACATATAAAGATGCAGTTGCTTGGCTTAAAGTGCCAGGAACTTCAATAGATTATCCTATTTTTCAAGGAACAGATAATACAAGATATTATAGAGAAGATAGAGATGGTGTAACTAAAAATTGGGGTGAAAATTATTTAGACTATAGATGTGATGTTGGTAGTTTAGATAAAGCTATGACTAATATAATAATATATGGTCATAACACAGAAACAGATAATAGATTTACTCCGTTATTAAATTATAAAAGACAAGAATTTTATGATGAACATAAATATATAGAACTTGCAACATTAGAAGGGACTTACACATATGAAATATTTACTGCTTATACAACAAATACAGATTTCTATTATATAGATACTGTTTTTAATTCTACAGCAGACTATGAAAACTTTTTGAATAGCATATCTAAGAAAAGTAGATATGGAACAGGTGTAGAAGTAACTGCGGAAGATACAATATTAACACTTTCTACTTGTGATTATTCAATTAAAGATGGTAGATTTGTAGTTCAAGCAAGACTTGTTAAAAATCCTTAGAATTTTCTAAGGATTTTTTTAATGCAATCATATTACAACATTTTTCTTAAATCTTCTTTGATATAATAGCTTTAAAAGAGGTGATTAATTTGAAATACAATTATGCAGATGGAAAACTTACTATTTTTTTACAAGAAGAAATAGATATGAATTCTTGCAGAATATTACGAGGTATTATAGATGGATATATAATGAAATATCAGCCATATGAATTAGTACTAGATTTATCTGAAGTAAAATTTATGGATAGTAGTGGTATAGGCCTTATACTTGGAAGGTATAACTTAATAAAACTTCTAGACTCAAAAATGACAATAATAAATGCATCAAATAGCATTAGAAGGTTAATTGAATTATCTAATATAAAATTGGAGTGTGTACAACATGAATGAAAATTATATAAAAATAGAATCGAAGTCTAGAATAGAAAATATAGCTGCAATAAGAGTTGCCATTACATCTTTTTTATCTACATTAAATATTCATTTTGATGAACTTATGGATATAAAAACAGCTTTATCTGAAGCAGTAACTAATGCTATAGATCATGGTTATGATGAGGAAGATAAAGAAGGAAAAATAATAGTAGAATCGTATATATATGATTATGAGAAAGTAATAATTAAGATAATAGATTATGGAAAAGGAATAGAGGATATAAATCTTGCTATGACACCAGCATATACATCTAAGCCTGAAACAGAACATGCTGGCATGGGATTTACTATTATGGAATCATTTATGGATGAAGTAATTATAGATTCAAAAGTAAATGAAGGAACAATAATTACACTTACTAAAACAATTAGAAAGAAGAAATCTGGAAAATAAAATATGAGCTATAAAAAATAGCTCATATTTTTTATTCAATAGGATTACCGTTTACAAAATCCTGTGTAAATATAACATTATTAAAAATGTTACGATATGTTAATGTTGAATTAGAATTAAATCCATAAATTTTTGAATAACTTTTCTTTGTGGGAATAAAACAAATCAGTACTAGAAAAATCATAGGGATTATTATTTTAAACTTTACTTTATTTATTCTAGGAATTGTAAGTAAAATAGAAGATATTACTATTACCCAGATTATTATTTTATTCCAACACAGATTAACCACATAACCTTCAAAATTACCATTCCAGAAACTATTTTCTTCTGCTTCATATTCTTTAGTAATTCCTGTTTCTATTCCTTTAGTTGATATCATTACTAATAAAGATACAAACATAACTATGTATAAAAATAATGATATATATGTAAATATATTTTTCTTCATAATAAACCTCTTTATAAAATTATTATATCATATATCTTTCTTTAATACATAATATCTTGAAAAAATAGTATAATTTTGGTAAAATATATATTATGTAAAAAGGGAGATTAAAATGAATAGTATTAAGAAATATTTAGCATATAGCAAAAGTGTTAGAGTAATGGCAATAGATGCAACAGAAATGGTACAAGAAATAAGGGATTTACACAACTTGTCTAATTTAGCAACAGCAGCTTTAGGTAGAGTTATGATTGTATCATCAATGATTGCTTCTACATTAAAAAGTTATGAAGATAGATTAACAATACAAATTAAAGGGGATGGACCTCTTGGAAATATAGTAGTGTGTGCAAATTCGGCATTAGAACTTAAAGGATATATAACTAATCCTGAAGTTGAGTTACCTTTAAATAACGAAGGAAAACTAGACGTATCAAAAGGAATTGGACTTGGAACATTAACAGTAATAAAAGACATTGGACTTAAAGATCCATATGTTGGTACATGTGAATTATTAACTGGTGAAATAGGGGACGATTTTGCATATTATTTTAATGTTTCTGAACAAACTCCATCAGTAGTATCAGTTGGTGTGCTAATTGGAAAAGATGGTAATGTACAAAAAGCCGGTGGATATATAATTCAACCATTACCAGATTGTGAAGATAAAGTAATAGACAAGCTTGAAAGTATAAATATTAAGTTGCCTTCTATCACAGAATTAATGTCAGAAGGTAGAACAATAGATGACATAGCTATAAACGCAACTGGAGATGAAAAAATAGAAACAGTATATAGTGGTGAAGTTAAAGTTAAATGTGACTGTTCTTTAGAAAGAATAGAAAACACAATAGTTGCACTTGGAAAAGAAGAAGCATTAAAAGTATTAGAAGAAACTGGTAAATTAGAACTAACATGTAATTTCTGTAATAAAAAATACGATTTTTTAAAAGAAGATATAGAAAAATTATTTAATAAATAGGAGTAAAGATGAATTTTATTGTAGATAAAGAAAATGTATCTAAAAGATTAGACGTATACTTAAGCGAAATTCTAAAAGATGAAGATATAACTAGAAGTTATATTAAAAATTTAATAGATGAAGAAAAAGTATTAGTAAACGGTGCTAAAGTTAAATCTGGATATAAGGTAAAACTTAATGATAATATAACTGTTGAAATTGTGGAAAAAGAAATCGAAAACATAGTAGCCGAAGAAATACCACTTGAAATAGTATATGAAGATGAAGATATAATAATTGTAAATAAAGCTAAAGGAATGGTAGTACATCCAGCAAATGGAAATTATACAGGTACAATGGTAAATTCTTTAATGTATTCACATAAAGATAATCTATCTTCAATTAATGGTGTTATTCGTCCAGGTATAGTTCATAGAATAGATAAAGATACTAGTGGAATTTTAGTTGTTGCTAAAAATGATAATGCACACAAAAAACTATCTGAACAATTTAAAGTACATAGTATTAAAAGAAAATATGTAGCTTTGGTAAAAGGAATAGTAAAAGAAGATAATCTAACAATAGACTTACCTATTGGAAGAAGTGCAAGAGATAGAAAGAAAATGGCTGTAACAGATAAAAATTCTAGAAATGCAGTGACTCATATTGGCGTTTTAAAGAGGTTTTATGCTTCAAATGTAACTTTAATAGAAGCGGAGCTTGAAACGGGTAGAACACACCAAATTAGAGTTCACATGACACATTTACATCATCCTTTAGTAGGAGATGAAGTATATGGTAAAAAAGATCCTAAATTTAAAGTAGAAGGACAAATGCTACATGCAAAATATTTAGGATTTATACATCCTTCAACTAATGAATTTGTGGAATTTGATTCTGAATTACCAGAATATTTTAAAAATATATTAACAAGTTTAGAAAATAAAGAAAAAGCTGCAAATTAATGCAGCTTTAAATCTATATCAACATAAGCTTATGATAATATATAATATGAAAAAATAAAATAAAGGTGAATAATATGGAAAGATTAAATAAATATATTGCATCATGTGGAATATGTTCAAGAAGAAAAGCAGATGAATTAATTGAGAGTGGAAAAGTAAAAGTAAATAATCAAGTAGTTACTAATTTAGGGCAACAAGTAGCAGATGGAGATATTGTAAAAGTAGAAGATAAAGTAATATCTAAAGAAGAAAAAAAGGTATATATTATATTAAATAAACCAAAGGGATATGTTACTACAAATAGTGAGCAGTTTAATAGAAAAACTGTTATAGATTTAGTACATGAAAATGTAAGAGTATATCCTGTTGGAAGATTAGATATGTATACAGAAGGATTGCTTATTTTAACTAACGATGGTGAGTTTTCAAACAAACTTATGCATCCTAAAAACAAAATAGAAAAAACATATGTTGTTACTACAGATACTAATGTTACTAAAGAGCAACTTGAAAATTTAAGAAATGGTGTAGATATTGGGGACTATTTCACAAAGCCTGCTAAAGCAAAAATGATAGGAAATAATAAAGTAGAGATAATAATATCCGAGGGCAAAAATAGACAAGTAAGAAGAATGTGTGAAAGTGTAGGAATAAATCTTTTAAATTTAAGAAGAACTAAAATAGGAAAAATAGAACTTGGTACACTACAAACAGGAAAATATAGATACTTAACAGAAGAAGAAAAAAACATGATATAAAAACTATATCATGTTTTCTTTTTTTAATACTAAGTATGCTAAATCTTTTTTATCTATATTATCAAAATATAATTTTAAAGTGCCGTGTTTTTCATCAATATCATCTTGAATAGATAAATTCCTAATATTAAGGTTGCTTTCTGTAAGTATAGAAATAACTCTTTGAAGTTCACCCGGTGTATTTTGTATTTTCATAACTATTTCGTTATCTTTTTTCATTGTATCAATGCTATCTCTAAAAAGTTTAGCTGACTCTAAAAATGTATATATATCATCTGAATTTTTATTTAAAATATTTTGTTCAATTTCTGTTAAATTACTTTTGAAAGCTTGTAAAGTTTTTAAAATTTCTTCTGAATTTTCTAAACAAATATTTTGCCACATTTGAGGACCAGAAGAAGCAATTCTTGTTATGTCTTTAAAGCCACCAGCAGATAAAGTTCGTAAATTATTATTTTCATCTTCTAAATTAGATGCCATATTTACAAGAGCAGATGCTATAATATGAGGAACATGAGATATTGTTGCTACAATAGCATCATGTCTTTCAAGAGGAATAACATATGGTTTAGCATTCAAAAGTAAAATTATCTCTTTTATTTTTTCAATGTTTTTAATCTTTGTATTACTTGTTTTAGTAATTAGAAAATATGCATTATCATATAAGTGTGAATCTGCATAAGTTAGTCCACTTTTTTCTTTTCCCACCATAGGATGAGAACCAATATAGTTGATATTTAATTTTTCAAGTTCTGTTACAATATTCTTTTTAGTACTACCGATATCTGTTATTAAACAATCTTTAGATACATATGGTAATAACTCTTTAACAGAATTTACAGTATAGCTCACAGGTACACAAACAAATATATAATCTAAATTTGAAAAACTTTCATCAATTTTTGTTGCATAATCTGTAATTATATTTTCAGACTTTGCTGTTTTTAAATCTTCTATATTTTTATCATATGCTATTATTTTAGCAACATTTTCTTTTTTAGATAAACATTTAGCAATAGATCCACCCATCAGCCCTAATCCTATTATTCCAATTTTTAACATATTATCACCTCTTATATAATATAAAAAAAATACATCTTTTGAAAGATGTATTAATATAATAATAAAAATTTACATTTTTATAACTTTTAAATTTTAGTGTTTTCTTTTCCTAGCAGCTTCTGATTTCTTTTTTCTTTTTACGCTAGGTTTTTCATAGTGTTCTCTTTTTCTTATTTCAGCAAGAACTCCGTATTTAGCACATTGTTTTTTGAATCTAGCTAAAGCGTTATCTAAGCTTTCATTATCCTTAATCTTTATACCTGGCATTTACTTTCCCTCCCTCCAGTTTGGGAAATACTTTTATATTATAATAGTTTATTACTAAGTATTTCTAAATTTACTATTAAATTATACAATAAAATAATATATAAGTCAAGGAATATAGACAAAATTATGTAAAAAGAAATTTGAAAAATTAAAACATATTCTTGTAAAAAGAATCATAATAAAAAAGTAGTGTTGACTATATTTTTTTATTAAGATATAATATTATGTAGTTAACAAAAGAGAAGGAGATATGAAAATTGGAAGAAAATAATAACTTTAATAACGAGTTTAACAATGATTTTGAGGAGAAAAATAGAATAGATAAAACAAAAGTAATGTCTAATGCTATATCAATTGCAATAGCTATAGTAATGAGTGTTGTTGTATTATATGCTCTGTATGTTGTTATAAAACCAAATATGACTAATACTATAACTAGTAATGTCTTTACTCAAGAGCAAATAGATAGATTAGAAGAAGCTGCTAAAATAATAGAAAATGACTATCTTTATGATTATGATAAAGATAAAATGATAGACGGAGCTATTGAAGGAATGGTAAATTCTTTAGAAAATGTGTACACGTATTATGAAAATGAAGAAGAATATCAAGAATCTTTAAATAGTGGAGCAGATGCTAATTATGTAGGAATTGGTGTGCATTTAACTTTTGATAGTGAAACACAAGGTATTAAAGTTTTAGGGGTTATGCCTGGTTCTCCTGCTGAAGAAGCTGGTATGAAATCAGGAGATATAATCTTAAAAGTAGATGATATGTATGTAAATATTGATACATATATGGATGCTGTTGATGCTATTAAAGGTGAAAAAGATACTACAGTTAAACTAAGTATTTATAGAGGAGAAGAACTTCTTGAAAAAGAAATAAAAAGAACAGAAATTACAGAAAACAATGTATCTACAGATATTATAGATGACATTGGATACATTAAAGTATTTTCTTTTGATATAGGAATATATGATCAATTTAGAGCTGAATATGATAAATTAAGAGCTCAAAATGTAAAAGGAATAGTTATAGATTTAAGAAACAATCCGGGTGGATATGTGTATGATACTTTAAGAATGCTAAATATATTATTACCTAAAGCTGAAGTGCTAAAATTAGTAAATAAAGCTGGAGAGGAAGATGTATTTAAAACAGATGATAAAGAAGAAATAGATATTCCACTTGTTGTACTTGTTAACCAAAATAGTGCAAGTGCATCTGAAATATTTGCAAGTGCAGTTAAAGATTCTGGAAAAGGTATAGTTGTTGGAACACAAACATTTGGTAAAGGTGTTGTACAATATGTAAGACCTATAAAAGGACATGGAGCAATTTCTATTGTTTCAGCACAATATTTTACTTCGAGTGGTGTTGTAATACAAGACAATGGTATTGAACCTAATATAGTTGTAGAACTTCCGGAAGAATTAAAAAATGATTCGTATATAGACAGAGATAAGGATTTACAATTACAAGAAGCATTAAAATACATAAAAGAATAAATGTAACATAAATGTTACATTAAAATTCAAAATAGGATAGTACTAATTAAAAGCACTATCCTATTTTACATATTTACTATGAGTACACTTTTTTTACTTTGACACTTTCGATAAAAAGTGGTATAATTCGCCTTGTAAGAGGTGATATAATATGGTTTCAAAGGATTCACTTATGAAAATCAAGCAAGACGTAGAAAACTATGTTGGTCAAGAAATTTGCGTTAAAGCAAATGTAGGAAGAAATAAATGTATTGAAAGGAGAGGGTATATAGATAGTACATATACTAATCTGTTCGTGTTCAGAGATTCAGAAACAGATAGTAAACTATCATACAGTTACTCAGATTTAGTGACTAATACATTAGAATTGAGTTTACCAACTGGGGAGCCTATTACTAGGTATGACTTCTCTACACCAAAATATACAAGATTATAATAATGTAAGGCAGTCAATAGAGGTTTGATATAAGATATATGAGAAGGGGCTAAAATGTTGAAATATTTTAGTCCCAATTTTTTTAAGGGGAGAGATATATGAAGAAATTAATGCAGAGTAGAAAGATTAAAATTTTAAGTCTTATGGTATTAGTCGTGGGTATTATAGCTGCAAATCTTTCAATATTTGCGGCAGCAGTACTAGAAATTGAAGCTACACCAAACTATTCGGACAGTAAAATAAATTTAGATTGGAATGTAGAAGGCGGAGACGTAGATGGTTATTCATACAAGGTGTATAGAAAAGAGTCTAATGGAACATATCAACCAATCTCAAGTGTAGACTTTACCAATGAGTTAGAAGTTGTAAATGTACTAAATGTATATCCAGAAGCATCTGGTATACCAAGAGTAACATTTACATACACAGACGGAACAACACAAACATTACCAAAGTCAGCATCCATGAAAGTATGGATGGAAGGTGGTAGCATGACACAAGATGGTGTAACTACAACTTTTGCTGCACTAGGTATTAACCCATTAAATGCAAGACAACTAATTAAAGTAACACCAGTTTCATCATCAGCATTTAATAATACTCCAAGTATGGTATGGAATTATGACGTTGTAATGTTTGGAACATGGGATACTAATGGAAATTATGATGATCAACCAAATGATGCAGCAGTTGAAGAATTAAAGAAATTCTTAAATGCTGGATTTGGTGTTGTAGCAGGACATGATACAATTGGATATAATTATGAGCATGGATTAAATAAAATTAGAGAATATTTTGCTATAGAAACTGGGTGTTGGAGTGGGCCTGGAACAAAAACATCAAACTATGATATAGATAATGTTTGGGGATATGCATCAACAACAGCTACTGTTGTAACAAACGATGTATTAACTAGTTATCCTTGGAATTTACCAGTAGGTACAAAATTAACTATACCTAACACACATACTTGTGCGAATGCTGCTAAAGGAATAGTTGCTATGCAATTAACAGATGGAGCACAGTATAGTGATTTTGCTGCTATAGCTAACTATACAGGAACAGGTAACCCATATTACTACGTTACAAGAAATAATAATGCAGTAATGGTTCAAACTGGACACTCAAATTGTCAATCAACAGAAGATGAAAGAAAAGTTTTAGCTAATGCTGTTTTCTATTTAAAACAAATGACAGAATTGAATTATTCAATGGATAATAACGTTGCAGATAGTGAAGCACCAGATGCTGTATCTGCTAGTAACGTAATAAGAAATAAAACAAGTGTATCAATGACATTATCTAGAGTAGATAATGGAACTATATACGAATATTATGTTGAAGGTGTGGATAAAACTAATGGTACAAAACTTACATCTAATACGACTTCTGCAGAATATACAAGTGAAGTAAAAGGATATAGCTATGTAGTAGATAATAATGCAACAACAGATGTAGATACTACAATAGACACTACATCTTCAAGCTTAACTGCTACAATAGGAAATGGACCTAATACATATTTACATGTTAGAGCAATAGATAATGCAGGAAATGTTGGACCTGTAACACATATATTATTACACTCAAATATTGCTCCAGACATGACATTATTTCCAGATATAACAACATGGACAAATACAGATGTAGTAATAACTGCTAATGCTACAGATGATGATGGTACAATAACAAGTATATTAAAACCAGATAATTCAACTGCAAGTGCAGCAACAACTACATATACAGTTTCTCAAAATGGAACATATTCATTTACTGCTACAGATAATAGCGGAGCAACTGTAACAAAAGAAATGGAAATAACATGGATAGATAAAGTAGATCCAGAAGGACAAACTACTGGAATAACACAACCAACAGAAACAAATAGGTATGCAACAATAAACTTCAAAGCAACAGATGATGCTTCAGGAGTTGCAAAAATAATATTACCAGATGGATCAGAAGTTACAACAGATACAACAACATACAATGTAACAACACCAGGAACATATACATTCAAAGTAATAGATGTAGCTGGAAATGAAAGAGAAGTTCCAATACCAGTAACAATAGTTTCTGATGGACTAGAAGTAAAATTCATAGACCAAGTAACAAAAGAGGAAATTACACCAAAGCAAACAAGAACAGGAAATATTGGAGATGAATATACAACATC
>JAGAIU010000043.1 GCA_017626395.1 Clostridia bacterium
ATCATTATTTTATGAGTGTGCCTGTTTGTACTTATGAAAACAATAGACAGCGTATAGGAGATTTTGAAAAAGTATTAAGTTTAATAGATGCTTATGACTTAACAAACTCTGACACAGCTAATGATTTTGAATATTTTACTAATGCCTTATTAGTTGTTAGTGGTGTAGTTATGGAAAATGAAGAAGGTCAGCCGCTTAATTTTAAAGATAATAGAGTGTTAAATTTTGCAGATACTAACTCTAAAGCTGAATATTTAATGAAAAACATTAATGATAGTGCTTTAGAAAACTATAAAAATAGATTAAATAGAGATATATTAAGATTTTCAAATATAGTTGATATGTCAGACGAAAACTTTGTTAGTAATCTGAGTGGCATAGCTATAAAGTTCAAGCTTCAAGGCATGGAAAACATAACAAGTATAAAAGAATCTAAATTTAGAAAAGGATTAATGAAGCGCATAGAGTTATTGGTGCATTTCTTAAAACTTAAAACTAATACAGACTTTACTTATACAGAAATAACTCCTATCTTCACTAGGAATATCCCTGCTAATGATAGTGAAACTGTATCTATGGTTAAAAACTTATACGGAATAATATCAGATGAAACTTTATTAGCTCAATTGCCTTTTGTTGAAGATGTTCAAAAGGAGTTAGAATCTATAGAAGAAAAGAAAAGTAAAGAAGCTATAAGTTACGATATATTCTCTGATGAAGAAGTGATAGACAATGAGTAAGCCTATACTAAACGAAAAAAGCAGAACATATTGGCAAAATAGAATAGAACTACATGACAAGAAGGTTGAAAAAGATACTTTAAAATTAGAAAAACAATTAAAAAAATTATTTGTAGATACAAGCAAGGAAATTAAAAAAGAACTTGCTTATTTTTATGCAAATAACACAAATATAGGCAACTATGAAAATTATCGGTTAGAAGCCACTCTACAGGCTATTAATATAGCACTTGATACTTTGTTTAATAAAGAGGAAGAAAAGCTAAATAAAAGGCTTGTAGAAGCTTATATAGATACTTATAAATATTTTGATAAGCTTCTTAATATAAATGCTTCTTTTGAAACTATAAATATAGGATTAGTTGAACAAGTTGTAAAAACTAACTGGAGTGGGTTAAGCTTCTCTGAAAGAATATGGGAGAACAGAAGAAAATTAGCTCTTACTCTAAAAGAAGAACTTAAAAAAGGACTTATAAGGGGAGAGAGTTTACAAGAAATATCTAGGGTAATGGCTGATAAATTAAATAATGAATATTCTAATGCTTTAAGACTTGTTAGAACTGAAACCGCATGGGTTCAATGTGAAGCAACTAAGCAAAACTATTTAGATAATGATATAAAGTATTATGAGTTTAGTGCTTTCTTAGATAAAAAGACTTCTAAGATATGCAAAGAACTTGACGGTAAAGTTATAAAAGTTGAAGAAGCTGTAGTAGGAAAGAATATGCCGCCTTTACACCCAAATTGCCGCAGCTGCATGATACCTATTACGGAATAAATATAAATTAGTTTAGTAAAAGCAAAATTAACTATATATATATATTATTCTTATGTTTATTCTTAGGTACTAAAATTAGTACTACTACCAGTACTAAAATTGATACTAGTTACAAAATTAGTAGTACTAAAAATGATACTAGTTAAGGAGCTGTTAAGCTTCTTTTTTTTATGTCTTTTTATCTGTTGCAGACACTAAAGAACAACTTAGAAAATTAAAGACTACTATGTCTATAAACTAGGAGGAATAATGGAAAATCAAAACAACGTTGTTAATGAAGAAGTAACAGAAAATATAGAAACTACTGAACAAGTAGAGAATGTAGAAGTTAAAAATGAAAAGACTTTTACGCAAGAAGAATTAGATAAGATATTAAATAAAAAATTTGCTCAATGGCAAAAGAAAACAGAAGAAGCCAAACTTGAAGCCGAAAGAAAAGCTAAGCTTACAGAAGCTGAGAAATTAGCAGAAGAAAGAAAAGAATTTGAAGCTCTTAAGAAGCAATTTGAATATGAAAAAAGAGTTAATTCTACTTCTAAAGTGTTAGCTTCTAATAACTTGCCTGTAGAATTTGCAGATTTTTTAATAAGTGATAGTGATGAAGCAACTACACAAAGAGTTGACTTATTTAAAAACGCTTTTAATGAAGCGGTTGAAAAGCTTGTTAATGAAAGACTTAAGGGTAGTACTCCAAAGTCTAGTACAAGTAAAGGTAATTCAATAACTAAAGAACAATTTAGTAAAATGGGATTAGCTGAAAGACAAAAGTTATATACAGAAAATAGAGAACTATATAACAAATTATCTCAAAGATAAAAAAATTAAAAAGGAATGGTGAGAACTATGGCAATACCACAACATACATTATTAGACAGAAAAGTAGTAGAAGATAGAATAGTAGATATATTAGAAACTTCATTAGATACAGTTCAATTAATGACAGTAGACAATGACTTAGCACAAGAAGCTGGAATGGTTAAACATATAAATAGTTATGTTTATGAAGGAGCTGTAGAAGCTGTTGCAGAAGGAGCAGGAAATACTGAAAGAGGTAAAGTAGTTGTATCTGAAAAAGA
>JAGAIU010000044.1 GCA_017626395.1 Clostridia bacterium
GAGCGACTAACAAGAGAAAATCGAAGCTTACACATCAAGTCCCATTTTTTAAATGGCGCGTCGCCGACTTTAAGTCGGTATATAATTTAATTTATTTTATGGGAGGCTGGCCGCCCCCAAACCCCCGCTAACTAGTTTTAAGAAGTCGAGCTCCGATGCTGAGGTCCGAAAAAGCTGAGTCGTGGTAACAACTCCAACACCACAAACCACAACGAGAAATATCAGGCCAAGCACCGCCGACAAGAGCGATACGTTTCTCATTAGCACACCAGTAATAATCTGTAGTGTATGTGCTACTACTTCCTCCAACATCAGTAGCTAACGCTACAAGAGGGTGTTTTGGATCATAACCTAAGCCTGTAACATAACTACCACTTGTAGAGTTATTTACATAACCTAGTTTTTGATAATCTCCAGTAAATACATCAGAAGCATAAGTATTAGGGTTGTAATTTATATAAGCTTGATAATTATTTATATTGATACCGTCAACAAATTGCCATACGTTACCGAATATATCTTCAACACCACGATAAATTACAGAACTTGTATCGTTTCCAGCTGCACTACCAGACTTCATACCTAGTTTATCGCAGCCACCACTTTTAATAGCTCCTGTGTTATTAGCATTAGTAAAACCAGCTCCTAATTTTGACTGTGCGTTATAGTCTGCATATTCTACTAAATATAACATTTGTAATATAAAGTAGTGCCAGTCTAATTGTTGCCAACCAGAACCTAAATTTTTAGCATATTGCCTAAAATTAGCTATCGTAGTATTTACAAGTGGAGAGTAACCACTTCTACTAAATACTCCAGAACTTGATCCAGACATTGTATAACGTCCTATCATAAATTTATCGCTCTTAACAAAGCCGTCTAAATTGTCCTTTGATATTAAGACATATTCGTAGCCGTCAGAGACATATCTTTTATAATAAAATTCTGGAATAATAGTTAATACTTGTCCATTACTACCAGTAAAGGAGAAATTAGCGTCTCCATAGTAAGCAACTATCTTTTTTGAAGTATTATTATAATTACAAGTAATTATATCACTCCATGGGTAGATACTATCGAAGTTATTAACAACCGCAGTAGTTCCCACTTGAGCATTAGCTACTAAACCTACAGAGTCCTTAATTCTTTCCCAAGCAGAAGAAGACGATTTTATATTTCTTCTTACGCCATATACTTTACTAATATTTACTGATTTTTTATTACCGACATTTATCATACCTATCATATTAAGACGCCTCCTCTAAATCATAATTAGATAACTCATAAGTTATAGTTATAGAAATATCTTCAATAGGTTTAACACTTGTTATAATCTTATAACCACCATTATATGAACTAATATAAGCGTCATTTAGCTTTATTTGATTATCTAAGTCTAAATGTCCAGTAACTAAGGTATTGGCCGTGATACCAGCTTTAATTATATCATATTCATATCTATTTGTGGAACTATTTAACAACCAATTACCTGGTGTAAGTGTTTTAACCTCACTTTTTAAACCATTTTCAACTATCTCCATTATTTGATTAGTTAAGTGTCCTGCAGCGTCAGAGTCTAGTTGATTTTTTATTTGATTAAACCAAGTTGTAAAAGAAGCTTCGGTTGCAGCTATATACTCATTATATTTAGTATATAATTGATCGTATATTTCCTCTGTGTTTAATGTTTCTACGGTAGAAGCAACCACGCCACATACAGACTCCTCAAATCTTGTGTCTGTAATATTAGACTGTGTTATAGATGTTACACTAGCACCTACATATATCTCAGCTAATTTAATATCATAAATAGTTGAGGATCTAACTAAAGCTGGAGCCGAAGGGTTATCAGAGAAAGCCCCTTTGATTATTTGAGCTGATATTAACCTATTAGTTAAATCTAATCGAACAACAACATTATCAATTCTTTTTAATGTTCCGTCGGCCGTTTCTATTGTTTTAATTAGATCCCCAGTATTAGTATAACGGTAGCCTTCAATATTGGCGTCTCCTTCTTGTATTGTGATAGTCATATCATTATTTGCTATGACTTTTAACTCATTGTTGAAAATACCATTTGTAAAGTATTTTTTTAAGTGGCGAGCGAAGTCTTCTGCGTAGTAGACTCTGTCGTCGTTTATGTCGTTAAAAAAACTAAACTTTTCCATAATGTCCTTCCTTTCTTTTAATCTTCATTTTCGAACGTTTCTGCAATAGGTGTACCATAAACTGGTGTTACGTTGTGTTTTCCTTTTTCGATAACTTCTTCAACTTCTGTAATTCTTTGTTTTTGTGCTATTTCCCAAGTTTCTTTTTTGATATTAACAATATCTCCTAAGTCCCAGTATTTTCTATAATGAGTAGCGTGTACAGTAGCCTCAAAGTTTTCGGTAGGATCTGTTATTTTTTCTTGCCCTAAATTATCTAATATAGCGTTATATTCAGTAGTAGATAAATCTTTATTACTTTGACTTTTTGCGTCTACAAAAGCCTCTCTAATATCAAAGTCGTGTGTATCTGTTGTAACCTTCGTTACAGTTCTTAATATTCTAGCTGAGTCTTCGCCAGTTCCACCAACTAAAACATCAGTAATCATATTTTTACGACTATATGTATATTCTGCTGCGTCTAAGTTTGATTTATCTTCGCTAAATTCATATCTAGTATTAACTTTCTGTTCTTCTGTACGGTCTTTACCGACATAATTAACATATTTATACTTTCTATTTTTTAAATCTAAGACAATTTTAGCTCCAATATTTGAAGCTCTTGATAGTTTTTCGTGATAATCATATACATTTTTATATGTACATTGAAAATCTACTTTATCGCTAGTAATATCACTGTCTGTAATTTCTAATAAAGAAAAAGCTCTCATTGTAGTTAAGAGCTTTCTAAAACCACCTATATAGTTACCACTATAATTTATACGTGTCTTTATTATTCTTCTTTTTAATAACGATAAACCAAAACTACCATATACAGTTATAGTAACTTTGTCTCCGTCGTCCTTAAACTTCCAAGACTCTATAATTCCGAACTCGTCATTTTCTGTTAAATCACTTCTAACTATGATATTATCATAATTTAAAAGTTTAAAATTGTTTTTAGTAAGGTTTAAACTAAGTTCGAACTCGCCAGCTTCAAAATATTTACGACGCCAGCGTAGAGAACTATAACTGTCTATAACACCAAGCGGCTTTAAATCACGATCATATACATTTAATGATATAGCTTCCATAATTACACCGCCTCATATTCTGGTAAAAACTCTATTGTAGTCTCTAAATTGTCCTCTCCAGAGTCTGCACCACTTCTAAATGTATTAGTTCCGCTAGGTACTTGTAAATACTTACTACCATACATTATTAGATAGTTTATGTTTTCTTCCTCGCCAGTAACGGCGTTTTTATAAATAACGTTCTTATTATCTATGTGAGTAGTGATTATTATTTGATCGCCAGCAGACATAGTTTTTTCTATCTGTATAATATCACGTGTAGTAACATTAAATAGATATGGGTTTTTAACAGTATCATTAGCTTTAAATTTGATAGTCATACCGTAATCAATTTCGGTAGTATTTTCTGTTGTTCCCATAGATGTAGTATTTTTAGTACCAAACTTGATACCTTTATTTTTGGGTATAACAAGTTTAAATTTAAAAGCTGGTGTCCAGGTAGCCATAGATAAGATAGTAGCAGCCAAAGCGGAAAATCTAGGGTTAGGACATACTAAAGATATAGAAAAGTCTCTTGTAAAACCTTTCTTTTCTGGAATAGATACTTTTTCAACAAGACAAGTTATTTTTCTTTCAATATCTCCTTCATAATAGTAAAGAGTACCTTCACTATTAAGAGGAAACATATCATATAATAATAATCTATTTTCTTGTATATTATCTGTTATAGTACCTTTGATAGTTAAATCTCTTTGACCTATACTTGTACCGTTCCAAGTAGTACCAACACCATACGCAGAACTTACACTATTAACAGTACCAACTGTTTCGTGAAAGCCGTCGCAGATACTAAGAAGAAAAGGCGGTTTATATGTAAAAGTAATCATATCTCCTTTATGATTTTTATATATTAAAGTTCTTTCCATTTAATCACGCCCTTCCATGTCTTAGATTATATTCTTGTAAAGCTTTACGAGTTTGTCTAGCAGTTTCTGCTGGAGATAGTGGCTCTGTTGAGTTTATAGTTAAGTTAAAGTTATTTGTTTCATTATTATTAACGATAGAGTTCTTATTTTCTCTATAATCTTTAGCTTCGTCAGCAGTTAAGACTTGTTCTCCTTTATGTAGTAGTGCTGGCATATCGTCATAAGGCACATATTCCATACCTACACGAAGCTTTTTAATTAAAGGTATATTAAGACCTTTACCACCAACACCAGGCACCCAGTCTGGAATTTTTAATTTATTAAGACCTTTAATAAATGCGTTCATACCGTCAATTATGAAGTTAATAGGTAATTTAAAGATATTACCAATACCACTAATTATATTACTAAATATATTTTTAACATTTTGCCAAGCAGCCTTCCAATTACCAGTAAATACATTTTTAATAAAGTCTATAATATTCATAAATATATTTTTAGCAACTTGTATTTGTGATGTTATATAACTAATAGCAGTACCAAAGACACTACCAATAATATTAGCTACATAAGTAAACTGTGCTGATAGCATTGGAATAATACTTTGTATAATTACATTTAATATACTTACTAAAGGTGGAAGTATTAAGTTAAGTAATTCTGTTAAAGGTTGTAATATTAACATCAATAAATCAATGAAAGGTTGTAGTAATTGAAGTATAGGAGATAGTAACGGTAATAGTGGTTGAATTAAGTTAAGTAATAAAGGTAGGATCATTTGAACTATTTGTAATATAGGTGGTAATAACATATTTATAAGTTCTACAAAGACTGGAAGTAAAGCCTCTACTATTTGCATAATAGGAGGTAGTAAAGTGCTTAATAAACTAATAAATATAGGTAAAATTGTCTCTATCAGAGTGGCGAGCATTGGTAAAGCCGTCTCTACAATAGTTTGTACCGACGGAATAATTGCATTAAATAGTTGAGTAATAACTGGCGTTAATTGATTTATCAAACCTTCTATTAAAGGCATATTATTCATAATTAAATTCATAATAGATACAATTAAAGGCATTAAAGCGTTACCTAAAGGAAGTAGTAGCATTTGTACGTTACGTTTTAAGCCTTCAAACATACTTCCTATATCGTCGTATTTTACCTCTTTAATCTGGTTCATAGAGTCTACTGTACCGTCGTACATTTCTCTAATTGATCCTAATTGAGTTACAACTTCTGGCCCTAAATCTTCCCACATAGTACCAAATAAATCAACACCAACGATAGACTGTTGTACTGGATCGTCCATTGCTTTAATAGCGTCTATAGTTTGATAGAAAGCTTCTTTAGCAGTGTCTCCACCAGCAGCAAACTTTTTAGCCATATCGTCAGCATTTAAACCAAGTTTAGTAAAGCCTTCTATAGTTGTATTAGAGCCGTCTATTGCTCTTATGGAGAACTCTTTAACAGCGTCGCCGATTTTGTCTAAGTTCCAAGCTCCAGCGTCTGCACCACTTTGAAATATATTAAACATATCTTCTGCAGATAAACCTAATTTACCAAACTGTACAGAATATTCGTTAATATTGTCGACTAATTCTCCAGAGAAATCAAGACCAGCTTGTGCACCCTGGGCCATTAAGTTATACGCTTCGTCTGCTGATATTCCGAATTGTGTCATTAAAGCTTTTGTTGCTCTTATAGACTCATTTACTTCAACACCGAAAGCGTCTCGTAACGCGAGAGCGTTTTCTGTAACCGCTTTTATTTGTGAAGGATCAAACTCGTATAATTCTTGAGAAGCTAAAGCCATAGAGTTGGCTATATCTTCGAAGCTCTCTCCATAATTATTTTTGTATATATCTTCTAAGGCTTTCTGCCACTCGCCAGACTCATTTTTTGCAATACCAGTTTGTACAATAAATGAGTTCATAGCTTGATCTACATCTTTTGATGTATTTATAGCTAAACCACCAATAGCAGTAGCAGCGGTAGTCAAAGTACCACCTAAAGCAAGAGCACCTTTACCAACTTTAGAAAAAACTCCACCTAATTTAGAGGCAAAGCTTTCTCCTTTTTTAGTAGTACCGTCTATAGCTTTATTAGCTTTCTCATTATCTATAAAAATAGAACCATATAAACTAAATATATTAGCCAAGTTTAACACCTCCTAAACCATAATCTTTCATGATGTCTTCTGCGCTTCGCATTTTCTTTTTTGGCTTTTGTTCTAATTGTGGAACAAAGCTTTTTTCGTGCGATAATTTTTTAACAATTTCGTTAATTAGTTTAGGTAATTCAGTTTCTTTTTTGATACCATTATCTAAACATTCGCCCAATAAAAAAGACGGTTTGTCCTCAAACCAGTCAATACCGCCATAATGCTTATATAATATTCGTAAGACCTCCGCAGTGCCGATACTTACGCTATAGATAAAAAACTCGCAACACCAGGCAATTTACTTATTTCCTTAAATAATGCGATTATATCTTCATTTTCTGCTTTTTCTAAAGCAAGTTTTAATTCTTCTTCATACTTTTTATTTTTTTCTTTTTTTGTTTCTTCTGTATCTTCATCAGTAAATACTGGTTTAGAAGGATAGTAACCTTTATAATTTGCTACAAAAGTATAGACTTCTTTTTCACATTTATAAATTCTAGTAATTATTAAAGTTATAAGAGCAGCTCCTAATTTTTCTCGATCTTCTTTTTCATCTCCAGTATTAAAATCTAAATTCTGTAATTCTTCTTTAATGTCCATTTTATCTATAATTTCACTTAATAATAATAAATATTTAGTTTTCATTTTATTTTTTCCTTTCTTTTTTATTCTCCCTTTTGTTATCGCTCAAATAGAAAACAAAAAGGAGAATAACATTTTAAATTTATTCTCCAACTGTTATAGGGCAAGTTTCACTATCTTTAATTTGATATAATCTTGAACTATCATCTATAGTATAGTGAGGTATAATTTCAAGATTATGTTCATTTTCTGCTTTAGGAGCAGCTTTATAAGTAAAAGCTCCTTCGTGTAAGCCATAATTAAATGTAAGGATCTTATAAGTTTTATCTAGCATTTGTGTAATTACATCAATAGTATCAATATATTTACTTTGTGTAATAGGTCCAAAATCTCCTTGTTTAATTACTTTGCTTTCGTCAAGTGTTGCATTAGGTAAAGCTTTTAGCAATACATCTTGACTACAACATAATGATACAACCTTGATAGTAGCGTCTTCGCCGTCGATAACTTGCATACCAGCAGTTTTACCACGCTTACCGTCAAAATCTATATCTCTTATTTCTGGTGTAATAGTCATTTCAACACCACCACGAGTAGGTCCAAGTATTAACTCGTTTTCTTTTCCTAAGTTAAATACAACGATACCTTCGTCAATTTGAATTTTTTTAGTGTCGTTTTCTGTAAATACTTTTAACATTAGTTTTCCCTCCTTTAAAATAATCTAATACTAAATGTTATTTGTTTTTTTATTAATGTATATTCTGGATCAGATATTGGTCTTTGTTCCTCAAAGTATATAACGGCTCTTTCTTCCGAGAAAATTTTACCGTCAAGAAGTTTAATAAGATCTTGCAATTTTTTTTCTAACTCGATACCAGTGTTTGGCTCTGTAGTCCATATAAATATGTCGAAGTATACTAATTCGCCATAGCGTAATTTAGTTTTAATAGGATCACTTATTACACCATAAGGAAAAGACGCTTTTTTTGAAGCTTCTTCATAATACAGTGGAATAATCTTTTGGCTATTAACATATTTTTGCAATGCAATAAAAAAGTTATACATCTTCAATTTCCTCACTTTCTTTAATCTTTCCTCCAGCTGCTTCAATAGTTTTATTAAGTGCTGCTAAGTATTCAGCTTGTGCTTCTCTAATAGCGTCTATATTATTAAAGACACTATTACGTAAGATACTTTGTCCTCTAAGTCCTGGGTGGCTAACTGATTTACCATAGTTAATATTACCGTCGCTTAAAGTATTAGCTTTTTTAATACTAATAGTATGTGATTTAACACCAAACTCAGCCCAAGCAGGGTTAGCGTGTGATACTTGTTTACCTTTCTTTTTTGCTTGCGCTTTAGAATAGTAACCAATTTGTAACTCTGGTTGTCCAGTATCACGATTTATTTTAGCCCAATAACCAACTTGTTTAGATAATCGGCCTGTACGTTTTTGAGTTTCAGCTTTAATAGCTTTACCAGCTACTTTAGCAGAAGCACGAAGGGCGGACTTTGAAAGCTTAACCATAGTGTTTTTAACTTCTTTTGATGTGTCTATAAATTCTATTTTATTGTAGCTCACGATTATTATTAAGCCCCGTTAATACAATTTCTGTTATCTCACTATTTACTTCGTAAGAACGTAGTATTTTGTATGTAACATCTTTGTACTTAACTTTTGTGTGCTTATCTTCGTCAAATTCTATGGTCCTTATTTCAAAACTTTTTTCTGGTTTAAAGCCAGCAGCTTGCGCCTGGTAAAATTCACTTCTTTTAACTGATATTTTATTAGCATATACTTTAGTTTCTTTATAAGAGTAGTGAGGACGATTTAACTCGTCCAAACTCTCAATTTCTTCTAAAAGATATAAGACATCACTCCACATTTTTTACCACCTCGTTTACATAGTCGCTCGTTAGTGATAATTCTGTTCGTAGAGTCTCATAAGAATTACGATATTTTTCATAATTTTTATTATCTAACCCAAACTCAGCTTTTAAGTAAAGAAGTATAGCCGTTTCTATTAGACTATCTTCTTCACTTTCAGCTTTTGTAGAAGTGATACCGTTTCTTATTAAGTCTTGTCTACAAGCTTTAATAAGAGTAGTAATTTCAGTATTTATAACTTCGTCGTCTTCAATAGTTATTCTAAGAAAACCACGTGCTTTTTTCATTAGCTCGTCGCTAATAGATTTATTATTTGCCATAATATCACTCCTTATCTTTAATTTTTAATTTTATTTTGAAACTGCAGCTTTTACTAATTTAACAAAAGCTTCTCCGATAGCAGTTTTACCGTCAAATATAGCTTTACCAAGATACTTATAAGAGTTAGTATCAATATCAAAAGCACTTACGATAGTAACATCTTCTGATAAGTTACCAACATATTTTTTAAAGTTACCTAGATAAGCTTCGTGTGCTGCTACATCTTCTGACAACATAACTTCTTTACCATATACATAGTAAACACCGTCTCTTTCAGTAACGATAGAGTTTTTAGCTAAATTTTGTAAAGGCATAAAGTCATTGAATAATGTTTCATTACTCATTAAGAATTTAGCGTTTTTGCTATAACCAGCTTTAAGTAAAGACATTAACTTTTGTACGTTAGCCTCAGTCAATGAAGAAGCAGCGGCAACAGTAACAGAGTTTGTATCTCCCCAAGTATTAGCTTTTTCAACACCAGTAGCTTCGTCTGTACCACTACCTTTAATAATTAAAGTACAGATTTTGTCTGCTAACATTTCAGCAATCATACTAGTTAACCAGTCTTCGAAAGCGTCGTTACTCATAGTCATTACGCTATCAGATACTTGTACTTTTTTAGTTACTTCATAACCATTTAGTGATACTGTAACTAAAGTGTCTCCGTCAGCACTAATAGAAGCGTTTTCAGTATGTTTAGCAGCGTCAGTTTTAACACCTTCAACGGCAAACTTAACATTTCCTTTTACATTTAATAATGTAATTTCATTTAATAAAGGTGCTTGATCCTTTAACTTCTTAATAATTTCGTTAGCAGTTTCTACTGGAATTACTGATCCAGCGCCACTAACTGTAAAAGCTCTTTTTTCAGCTTCAGTCATTTCAGCACCTCTTAAATGTTTTAAGTAAGCGCTACGATATTCTTTATTCATATTATCTTTTCCTTTCCTTTCTTCTGCTTCTTCAATAGCTGGTACTTTTTCTACACGGTCTGGTACTTCTTCTCCAGTTTCTAAACTACGTGCAATTTTAGCTCTTTCCTCAATAGAACTTTGTTCTTTATTTAAGCTATCTAATTCTTTGTTAATTTCTTCTAAATTAACGTCTTTTGATGTATCTTCTAAAAGTGATCTAATTTCAGCTTTTCTAGCTTCAATTTCTTTTAATCTTGTTTCGTTCATTTTATTTTCCTCCTTATCGAACTTATTAGATTTTAGATTTTGCTATACATATTTCTCTAAGTCTGGCTTGCTCCAAAGCTCTTTTTTCTTTTTCGTACTCCACCTCAAAGAAAGATCTAGCAGAAATACTTGTTGTATCATAGGCTGGTATATCAACCGCTGATACATCATATAGCTTTTTAATTCGAGTTATTGTTCTTGTATGAGTTGCTGGATCGTATTCGTCTCCGTCTTCTGCTACTACAAAAGCAAAACTCATTTTATCTATGTAGCCACCCCTTATTTCTTCTAAGGTGTTTCTACCATTATTAGTACCCCCAAGAAATGCGTCCATTTCCATACAGACATCATTTATAGCTAGTTTAAGAGTATTATTTCTTAATCTAGCAAGTACAGGGCCTCCGTGATTATAGTTGAATATTACATCAGACATATCGCAACTATCAAACGCATGGCGGTCTATTTGTTCATAGAACTTTACTCCCTCAAATTCATAAAGACAAGTAGGAGTATTAAATACTACTGGGACGCCATGTACATAATCTTGTCTTTCGTCTCCGTCGTCGTTTCTAAGTTCTTTTAACTTAAAATCTGAGAAGACTCTTATTTCACGCCCAGTTTTATTTACTAGGCTTTTGTTGTTCTTTTTTGTCATTTAGAACAGCCTCCTTTCCATTAGGTAAAATAAATTTAGTGTTTGGCTCTTTTTCTTTCATTTTTCTTAAAAGCTCAAAACTAATAAAATTATTAAGTTTAACAATTTTAATATCTTTTTTTTCTGTATTATTCGTCTCCATTTTCTCCACCTCCCTCGTCAATAGGATCTTCATTATTATTTTTGTTATCTTCTTTTGGTGGCGTATCATTTTCATTGGTTTGGTACGCGTCTGCTTTTTCAGCGTTGATCCAGTTTAAGGACTGTATAACTTTTTCTCCTTCTTCTCCTGGAAGGGGAGCCATATTAAATATCTCCAAAATAGCATTTTTTCTTAATACACCTAAAGGAGCTAATTCTTTAACAACATTTATTTTTGTACTATTAGAAGCATATTGTAATCTATTAGCTTCAAAAGTTATTTCGTTACCAAAGTTACGCTCATTTTCAGTAAATAAGTTATTAGTAAAGCATTGAGACATTTGTATAGCTACTGGCTCAATAGCACCTTCATAAAAAGCGTTCCATTGATTTTCGTCAAACTTGTTTTGTACTATACTTTCATTAACTCCAAAATAATCATAAATAGTATTCTTCGTATAACTTAATGTTTCAGAAGAAATAGGTGTTGATTTTTCATTTATTGGTGTATAGTCCATTTTTGTATCTGTTACGATAACACCACTACCATTAGCAGATATTTTAAAGTTGTTTTCTACAAACTTATCTCTTGCTTTTGCTAAATCTTCGTCTTTAGACGATACCTTAGCCGACAAGATACCTCTAATACTGTTAATCAATTTAGCAGAGTTAGAAACACCCTGATTTATTGCTAAGACAGTATCAAGAGCTGGAAGTAAAGCATAGTTCTTACTACCGAAAATATCGTGATCAAAGAATTGACCTCTCATGTGTATAATATTTTCGTATGGAACGATCTTTATTTTTCCAGTTTTAAATAAAAACTTTAAATATAATTGTCCGTTTTTTTCCAGTAATTCTATCTTATTAGACATTAAAGGGTAAAAACCTAATAACTCGTGATTAGGAGAGTATTCTGGGTAAATAAAGGCATTGTTAGTAAGTTTTAAATTAGCAGCTATTTTATAGTAAAAGCTATAAGCTTCCATTAAATCGTTAGGACGGTAATTTAATAATCTTTCAATTTTAGATTTACCAGTTTTACCAACTCTTGTATGTTTAGCTTTTAATTTAGCAAAGTTTCTACAATATGCGTCTACCGCACTACGTACAATGTCCATATCCCAAGCGTTACCCGTATTTATCTGATAAGTAGAGTTAAAAGTATTTAACAGACTATAAATGTTAAAACCTGTTGCGTCATTAGATGTACTCGGTTTACCACCGAATATAGTTTTAAATAAGCCTCTATGTTTCATTTGATCACCCCACACTATACATAAAATCTTCATAATACTTAACGTATAAAACCCAAGCATTAAGTAAAGATACGGCTCCGTCAATTCTTCGACGTTCGTTTATTTTTACTGGTTGTATATTATTCAAACCACTTTTTTTAACCGCAGTATTAGTTAAACACCACTTTAAAATAGGGTTGTTATTATAATTAACCTTTTTATCTGCAAAAGCTGCGCCCATTTCACGCATTGGTTGACTCCAAGTATATGGTCCCTGTGCTACGGCTTCCATTTGAAAACCGTTTGACTTCATTTCGTCAACCCAGTAACCAGCTAGAGCTCTATCATAACCAACGTATATAGGATCAATTTTAAATTCTTGTTGCATTTGTACAAACCAGTCCGTTACTTGCGAATAGTCAACACGATTTCCTTCACATACAGTAAGTAAACCTTTATCACGCCATATTTTGTATGGCGCTTCTTGTGTATTCTTTTCGTCTAATCTATCAAGCTTTACTTGCGGTAGAAAGTAGTGTTGTATCACATATACTTTTTCGTCGTTAGGCTTTCTGATAAGTAATGTAGAACAAGTTAAGTCAGTAGTAGCTGATAAATCACAACCACCGATAGCGTAAGTATTCTCAATATCTTCCATATTAAAAGTCTCTGTGTTGTTAATTTCCTCAAAACTTAACCAAGCGTTACTATCGTTTTCACGAATATTAAAATCTTTACACAATAAACCTGGTAATTTTTTAGGATCATTTTTAGCACGTTCAACTTCAATAGATAGATTATGATAACTTTTAATTGTTCCTAGTCCTGGGTTAGCTTTTAACCAACACGTTGGATCTGTCCACTCGTTACGATTATCTAGTTCATAAAGAATAGGTAAAAAGTGATCGTCTTTTATTTCTTCGTCTGCTACTTTACAAGCATAATCGTAAGTATCGTCATAGATACACTCTCTAACTGTTCCAGCAGTAGTTATCATAACTAATAACGGCTGGCGTCGAGCAGTCATAGACTGTTTCATAACTTCGTATAAATTTCTATCTTTGATAGCGTGTAATTCGTCTATAATAACGCCGTGGCTATTTAAACCGTCAAGCGTATTAGAGTCTGACGCTAAAGCTTCAAAGATAGAAGATGTAGCATTGAAGTAAAGATCATTTCTTCTTTTTTTCAAAACGGATCGTAATTCTGGACTTTGTTTAACCATATTACAAGCTTCGGTTAAAACCTTTTTTGCTTGTTCTTTCTTTGTTGCTACTGAGTATACTTCGGCTGCACCTTCATAGTCAGCCATTAACATATACAACGCGATAGGAGATAAAAGAGTTGTTTTACCATTTTTACGTCCTACCAAAAACATTGTTTCGTTAAATCTTCTGTACCCAGTTTCTTTATCTAAAAAACCAAATAGAGCTTGTACATAAGCTTTCTGGAACAATTCCAGTTTTAGGTCTGCGCCTAATTCTCCCTGGGACTGTTTGCAAAAAGTTTCTGTAAACTCTATAGGTCTATTAGCTATTTTTTCGTCAAAATAAAAAGGACAATTAGGATCGTCCAGTTCTTTAACTAATCGAGCATAAACCTTTTTGACTCTGCGGCTAGTTATTATTTCGCCAGACTGTATTTTTTCGTTATACTCTCTGATGTAATTCATTATTTACCCTTAGGCTTAGTAACGAAATTCATTAAAGCGTTACCTTCCTTTGTTGCTGGTAAACCTTCTGGCAATAACTCACATAATTGTTTTATGATCGACGTATAATTTTTAATCATAGTGTTGTACACACTGGCTTCTGTACTGGTTTTTGTTCCGTACTGGTTTTCTCCGTTTTGGTATGTTTCTGATACACCATTTACACTGATGTAATTTTCTAATTTAGTTAACTCAACGGACATAAAAGCAGCACTTTCGATAAGCTTTTGTACCAAATTCTTTTTATCTTTTGGTATGTTTTTGAATATTTTTTTAAGTTTTTTAAGCTCTGTCGAAAAGTCGGGAACTTCTTTTAATTCTTTAGAATTAAGATTTTCATTTTCCATTTTTCCACCACCTTTGACTACACCCCCCTCACACGACCGAAGCGGTCCGAAAAAGGACTCAAGCGCGGTTCACTGTGAAGCATATCTTTTTTAAGAAAGGGGGGAGTCTTTTATTTCTATCAGTGCAGCGTTAATCGGATTAACAAAGACTGACGCTCCTTCCTTTGTACTCAGAAAGACTGGTCCTTCGTCTAGTGCTTTAGCGAGCTCCTCTTTGGTACCACTAAAGACTATGTCATAAGTCATAATGAGATAGTTAGTATAGACGGTTAATATCATAATCAACGCTCCTTTCTATTAGATTACCTTCGTCGTCGAACATAAGACTCTTATCTGTTGGCAGCTCTGACTCATGCTCTATAGCATGGCATACTCTACACAATAGCTCTAGGTTGTCCTCTCCCAGTGTAATAGCTGGGTTATGAATATTATAGGGAGTTAGATATATTTTATGGTGTACTATTTCGCCAGGTCCATACTCGCCGTGGCAACGTTCACATATTCCGTGTTGCTTATTGTATATATAAGCTCTAGTCTTGCGCCATGCAGTAGAACGATAGAACTCTTTAGCAAAGTCTTTAGCCATAATACCACCTCAAATAAGCACTAAAAAAACACGCCTATAAAACAGACGTGTTTCTCAATTCCTAATAATTTCATTGTACCAATTATATTATATAAAAATTGCTATGTCAATTGCGGGGTTATTGCGTGGGTTATTGCATTTTGTCAATAGTTAAGTTCTTTAATAACATCATTAGGGAATAGATAAACCTTTATTTCATTGATTAAACGCTTGTTATTTCTCCATATTGTAGTAGTATCTTTTTCGAAATAATCAGCTATATCTTGCTGCGTTTTATTTTCAAAGTATTTTAATTTAATTATGTCGATATATTTATCGGACTTAAATTTCTTTAATATTCTGTCTATGCGGTTAATAATTAACTGTGTCTTTTTGATGTCAGATATTAAGCCATTTATTATATCTTCTTCGATAGTATCATAATCGCTATGACTTCCTTCTGGTATTTTAAATATGCTCTTTGATTTTCCACGTAGTCCAGTTGTTTTAATTTCCTCGATTTCTTCTTCACGGTCTTCAACTGATTTTTTCAAGTCGTTATATTTGTATAAAAGAGACTCCGTATTTTGATAAGTAGTAGCTCCTTTACGTAGTAGATTTCTCTTTGATAATTCTTCGACGATAAAGCTTGTTATTTCTTTGAAGTCTATTTGTGATTTTTCTCCGTTGGCTGCTTCTGTAATTCCAGCCATAAATTAGATCCTTCCTTTCTTACTTTTTATTTTTTTCTATTGCTTCGGCAATTCTATATAAACCAGCACATACAATTAGTGCTCCTATAAGTATACTAAGCCACATTGATTATACCTCCTTCTTGTTACTTTCAATGATAAAATCTAAAAATGTATATTTTCCTTTTTCTTCGTGATAACGCCAAGCAATTTTATTGGCTTCGTTTCTTTGATAACCAATACTCATTAAAAGTTTAACAAAACGCTTTCGTGAAATTTTCATTTTTTCAAAGTCGGGCATTTTTTCCTTAATGCTTTCCCAAGTATCAATAAATGTATGACAAAGTGTAGTTGATATATTTTTTATAGCTTCAGCAACTGGCATAAATGCTTTTGTAAAAACGTCTGATAATTCTTTTATTGCTTGTTCTGCTTTTTCTGTATCAATTTCCACGAGACATTACCTCCAAATCAAATATACTTAACTGTTTTTCGTTTTTTCGATGGAGTGGAGAACAATTTTCTTGTGGTCCTTTTTCGATACATTTAGGACAAAGGCATTTACCATTATAACCTTTTAAAATATCAAATTTACCACATAAATCGCATTTATCTTTAAATTTCTTCTCCGTCATTTTCTTCGTTAACTTCTAACTGTTCTAATTCCATATATTTACAAAAACACTCCTCAGAACAAAAGCAATTTTCTTCTTCTGTATCAAAGAAATTAACTTGTAAACAATTATCTAAACATTTGTAATATGTATCTTCAATAACGGCTCCACAATTAGAGCAATTCATTTTTTTATTTTCCATAAATATTGATGTTCCTTTCTTCAAAATATTGTTTTATTAAATCTTCGTGAGTAGTATATAAAACTTCATTTTCGTTTTGATATTCAACTATAACACTACCACCATAGGCGTTATATACTTCGAAAGTTCTTATTCCCTTAGTAATTAAATTAGGTCCTTTAGACTTTGCTTTAGATCTTGTTACTAAAGTTGTACCGTCCCAGAATAATTTACTTCTAATAAAAGCTCCGAAGTCTTGTCTCCATTGTTTTTGATTAAAATTAACTGTAAGTGGTGTAACTTTCCACTTGCTATTATAAGCTTTACCCATTTTGTACCTCCTTTACTTTAATACATTTAGATAATATTTCTTTAAATTTTATACGATCATTTCTATAGACTTTATGGCCACAATGTGAACAAATCTGCACATCTGGACCATAAGCTGGAAAATATAAAGTATGACTACAATTACATTTAACTCTAATTTCAGATAACGCATTAGCATATTTTTGCATTTCTTTTAAGTTCACAACTAGCACCACCTTTTTAATTAACTATTTTTAATTATTTCTTTTAAAGACTTATTTTGTTGTCTTAATCTTTTATTGTCTTTTTTTAGACGTTTCATTTCTGCTGGTTCTCCCAGCTTTTCGATAAATAGATTATATAATTCGTCTTTTATTACCCCTTCAAGAGTAGATACTTTATTTTCTAGTGTATTTATTTTTCTTTGTTTAGGAGAAATATAACCAACTATTTTATCTCTTAGTTTAGTCATTTTAAAAACCTTTATAGTATGGTTGATTAAAATTATCGTCATACCAATATTGCTTTATATGTCTTTTAACTTGATTTTCAAAAGCTCCTAAACTTCTATGTTTCCACTCAGTTAAAAATACATAACCGAAAAATTCTTCTCTTATTCCATATACACTAGTACAACTTGTACATATTTTGGTGTTATCACAAACTAGATACTCACGTTTAGAGTCTATTACATAATCTATTTTTATATTTAAAACCTTTGCTATAGGTCCTAATTCTTTGATAACTTCTTCCTTTTTGTTCAATTTCAACACCTCAATTCCTATATATTTGAATTTTACAAAATGACATAATTCTGTTAAATTCACTAGCCACCCTATAAAAGAGTAGTTTTACCTAGATTTTATAAGCATTTTCCCGACATCAGGAAAGTGTTATTTTTTATATCAATTTACATATTTTCATTATGTAAAATTGATATTAGTTTTTTAAAATTTAGTGAAGATAGACATCTGACCATTTGCTAAAATACCGTTAAGCCTATTAACCGCTATTTTATGGTATTTCGGATCTACTTCAATACCTATAAATTGTCGGTTTGTTTCTTGTGCAGCTAGACAAGTTGTTCCGCTTCCACAAAAACAGTCTAAAACTATATCATTTTCCTGGGTAGTATGTAATATTTGTTTTTTTATTATTTCTAACGGTTTTATTGTAGGGTGTAAATAATTGTCTTTGTCTGCCTTATTAGTAGATGTAATATAATATTTACTTTTTAAATCGTAACCGTCGTTTAAATTTACTTTTCCTTTTTCTCTAAAATATAAACAGTATTCTGTATCTGGTAAAAAAGTGTTTTTTGTTAATGGTGTGGGGTTTGTTTTGTGCCACGTTAATATTTCAAAAGATACATCATAATTAGAAAAGTAGTTTAAATAATCTTTTATTTGTTCTTTATTGCACCAAAGAAATATATTTATATTTTTTAATACTCTTATAAATTCCTTCAGTATAGACATATCGTAACCACTATTTATATTCATATTTACGATTTCTTTTCCAGGAGCAACATATCTATTTTTAAATATACCAGTCTTATTTATAGTTCCGCAGTGAAAATCATAAGGAGGAACAGTTAATATTAAATCTATTGAATTATCGGGAATTTGTTTAATAAGTTCATAGCAGTCGCCGAGATGTATTTTATTTACTTCTAACATATTTTAACCTCCTAAATAAAAGTTTTTTCGTTTGATGTTTTTGTCGTCTTCTTCCCAACATATATACCTTAATGTTACTGTTTCGCTAGAGTGGTTTAACATTTCTTTTAAACCGATTAAATCTCCAGTCTGTTCGTAATACTCTCTAGCAAAATACTTACGTAAGGAGTGGCAGCCTACAATATAAGACACTTTAACTTCGTCTGATAATTCTTTAATAATCTGCCAAGCTCTTTGACGTGTAATAGGTATATTAGTACCTTTACGACTTTTAAATAAATATTCTCCTTCAACAAGCTTATTTCTATTTATATAATCTTCTAAATCTTTTCTTAATGAAGGGTGGAGTTCAAAAGCTTGTTCTTTACCAGTTTTGAACTCTCTTGTATAAATACCTCCATTTTTAAAATTATCAGTTTTCAACTGTAATAGATCTTCTATACGAAAAGCTAGATTTCTACCTAGGTGTAGTATCATATAGTTACGATCCCATAAATAAACTTGTTCTTTGTTTTCTTCTTCTTCGGCTGCGTTTTTATTTTTTTTACAAATTACGATCATACTATTTAGGTCTTGCTTTTTGAAAGGTCTAACAGTTTTACGACCGAACTTGTTTCTAAACACTCTAGGCATAACATCACTCCTTATTTTTTATTTACTAAGCTTTCGGAGTTCTTTTCTAATTGAATAATAGTTTTTTCTATATCTTTTAAAGCCATATATCTACCAGCTTGTAAACTAGCTTCGTCTGTAATTTCTTTTACTTTAATAGGTACAGTTTTAAGAATATCTTGTTGTTGTTTTACATAATCTTTAGTAGACTGATTTATATATATAAGTTTTAATTCTCTTTGGTTATGTAGTTCTATACCTTTTTTATAATCTTCTATAATATCGTCTTTAGCAGTTAAAACTTGATTAAAGGCAAGATAACATAAACCAGAGCCTAATATTAAACCTAATAATAAACAAATAATACTACTCATAATATTCCCCCTCAATTTCTCCAGTTGTTGGATCTACATTGTCATAATAAAATTGTTCATACCAAGATGTAGACTCTTGACAAGTAGTAAATAGTTCATAAGTTTCCTCGTAAGCCATTTTCATACGAGCGTACTCTTGAGATAACTTGTCATATTCTGCTTGAAGTTTTATATTTTCTTCTTTTTGCTCTGTAGCAACTTCTGTAATGTCATTAGTCATTACTGTACATATAGCACCCCAGAATAGGGAAACACATAAGAACATAAATAACATAATCATTACTAAAGCTTTAAATTCATTTGTTAGCGTATAATCAATGATGTCTTTTATTGTGTTTTTGATTTTAGTTTTCATTTCTTTTTTTCCTTTCTTTTTTTATGTTCCCATTTAAACGGCTCTAATACTTCGTCAAAATAATCGTCTTCCCACATAAGATTAAACATAGGGCTTTCCACCTTATTATTGCAGTAGTCGGAAACGGTCTGATAAGAAATGTATAATTCTTTAGCGGCTTTTCTACTTGAAGGCCAGTCTCTTATAATCTCGCCGTTTTTAACTTCTACAACTCGTTTAGATTTTGATATATAGCCAGTTCGTTTACCAAGCTCTTTTAAAGATACAACTTCTAAATTTTTATAGTAATTATCAAATTCTATTTTATTTTTATGATAGACTCTATCATTAGAAGCTAATTGCTTAATAAAAGCATTAGCAACTAATCGAGCACAGTTAAAATCTTTATCTTTAATCTTTACTAAAAATAGATTATGTTTTCTAAAAGGTTTTAAATATCTATAACCATTTTTAGGGTTTTTCTTTCTAAATCGTCCATAGCTTGATACTTGATAACGAGTATCGTATTCTATTGGCTTCCATAATTCATTAGCACTTATCATATTCTGCTAAAATAATATCTTCAAATTTTTTGCGGCACTCAACATTAAGAGGGTGTGCTATATCTGCGTAGGATCCGTCTGGCATTTTTTGACTAGGCATAGCTAGGAATAGACGGTCGTCTCCTTTAATAATTTTTATATCTTTGATAATAAATTCTTTATCAACAACTACAGAAGCAGCTCCAACTAAACGAGAGTTTTCTTCATTTATTTTTTTTACTTTAACGCTAGTTATTTCCATTTTCTGCTACCTCCTTAGTTTGACATTGAAGCTTATAGCCTTCAAGCTCCCAAATTTTATTAACTAGCTTGTCCATACATATTTCTTCTCCAATTTTCATATCGAAGTTTGCAGGATCTACGCAGCTAGAACTTTCAACAATTACAAAGTTATTAGGCAACGTAGCTTTTAAAACTGTTGTTTTATCTCCGTATTGTTCAACTTTAATTAGTGTATCTTTTAAAATGTTATCTATATCTTGTTTTGTTATAGTATTTTTCATAATAATTATTCCTCCATTTTTTAATCTATATCATTATCTTCATTTAACCAGTCATAGTCGATAAGCTCTATATCTGGATCCTTCCCCCTGGACTTTAAGTCCTCAATAAGTTGTTCCCGATAATCTTCGTGTCTTTTATTCCACTCGTCGAAAGTTTCGTTTCGGTGGTTTAATCTAAATTCCGTAGACTCTTTATTAGGACATATTTGTTTTTTCATGCAGTAGAAACATGACTCCGATTTATAATCACTTCCTAAATGACAATAAAATTTTTTTGCGCGTGCGCTTTTATCACACACACTTTTTTTATTTTTAATATCAATATCATTATCAATATCTATATCAATATCATTATCAATATCAATGTCATTATCAATAGGGTTGTTTTCATAACCGTTCGGTTGTTCTGGGTTGTTTTCATAACCGTTCGGTTGTTTTTTAGCGGCGTTTTTATTTCCTTTTGGAGCACCGCCTTTTTGTCCATTTCTTTTATTTGTTTTACATTTTTCAATGTAGTTTTTTTTCTCAATGTCAATAGTTGCTTTCATAAAAGAAAAGGCCATATTGATAACTCTGTCATTATCAGAGTATTGAGGTAAAACACCATTTATTACGTAGTTATTTACGTCTCTTATAAGTCGCCCCAATTCAGAGTCAGTAAGTAGTTTAAAATGCTCATCATATTTTGCGTGCATTATATAATTGTCTTTTTCTTTAACGGCTTCCATGTTTTACCTCCAATCGTCCATTTTTTGACTTTTACCCCCAAATTATGGTACAATTAGAGAGTAAATTATAAGAAAGTTTACAACTTGATTTATGAGTTCTAGTACAATTCATAAATCTTTTTTTATTTTCTTTAACATACATAATTTATTTACCTAAAGAGTATTGTCTAATATCGTAATAAGTACAAGTATAGCCGTATTCCTTATCACATTGCTTAGCCAAATCTTCAAAGTCATTAACTTCTTTCTTTACTAATAAAGCAAGTATTATAAATACACTTATTGTGCATAATATATTTAGGGTTACTTTTACCCATTTTTTAAGTCTGTATTTCTTTTTCATAATTGTTTCTCCTTTGTTTTTTTAAAATTGATTTACTAGATAAATTCATTTATTGGATCTTGTTTTAAGAGTTTTAATTGTTTTTCTGTATAAAACCATTTAGAAGTATCAACGCCACGCTTTTCAGCTTTTCTAGCTATATCATTTACGACGTCATATATCTTGATTAAATGATTTCTTTTTTCTTCTACTGTTGGAATATTCTCTATACATATCTCAATTTCTGTTTGACCTAGTGTTAAGTTTTTTATTGTGTGATAGCTTTCGTTTTTTTCCATTTCAACACCTCATTAAATTTTATGTTAGTTAGTGTCTGATGTTTCGGTTGTTGATTTCTTAATTGGTAAAATTATTAAACTAGGCTCTATATTTAAAGCTATAATAATATCTTCCAATTTATCTGCGTCTAATCGACTTTTTCCATTAAGGATCATACTTAAAGTGTTTTCTGGTATTCCACTTTTTTCAGCTACATAAGACTGTTTAATACCATTTTCCTTAATGTAATTTGCTAGTCTTTCATAAACTTTCATATCGCACCTCCAATTCCTATGAATACTTCAAGTATCTTGAAGTTATTTTCATTATTCCATAATTCTTGAAGAAAGTCAATACATTTTTTGAATAAAAATTCAAGTTTCTTGAATTTCTGTATTTACTTGACGTTTTTAAAATGTTATAATCTAATTAAAGAGAGGTGGTAAGAACTATGTCATTAGGAGAAAATATTAGAAATGCACGTATAAATAAAAAATTAAGCCAACAGCAATTAGCTGAATTGATAAGTACAGACGAAGCGAAATTTGGCAATACGGCTATCTCAAACTGGGAAAAAGGAACAAGTAAGCCAGACGCCGATACTCTCTGTTTATTATGTGGTGCACTTGATGTTGACGCTAATTATTTATTAGGGTGGGACGAAAGAAAAGCTACAAATAATATTAAAGATAAATTAAAGGAAGCATTAAAAGAAAATGACTTTTTTGAGAACGAAGATTTATCAGAGGAAAATTTTAATAAACTTATGAAGTTTATAGAAAAAAACAAAGAATTTATAATAGATAAAGAAGATAAATAAAAAGAGTATATCTTATTTGATATACTCAAGTAGTTTAATAAATAAACTGATGTTAATATGATCATTAAGTAGTTTTTCATATAACACATCATATTTAGTTTTCATACTAACCCCCTCCTTAGGGGTATATTATAAATTTTAATACACCATTTTACCATTTTTTGCCGTTAAATGTGCTAACTATTGCTTGAAATGTATGTTTTCTTGTTTGAATGGTAAATATTGGAGAAAGGAAAGATTAAATATGTTTAATTTATTCAAAAAAAGAACATTTCAAACAAAAAAGGTTGATATGCAACTAATAAACGTTAAACGTAATAAAAATATATTTAATTGTTTTAAAGGAAAATTTGTAAGTATTGAAGTAGACGAAAAAAATAATAGTTATTATTTTAATGCTTATGACAACGAAAATAATAGATATATTAGAATTTCTAATAAAATTGATTTAAAATATTATAATTTATGTAACAATTATGATTATGGGCTTATATATAGCTATGATAACGATAGTTATACTATAGCTATTATATGTAAAAAAGGTTATTTAAAAGCATTTGATATAAGTTTAAATCAAGAACTAGAAAACGGAACATCATTTATTATTAACAATAACGATTTAATAGATAACAATAAAATCGTAGGTACAATTAAGAGAGCTACAAAAGAAACAATATCATTGAATTGTTTAGATCATAATAAACTAATTTGTTTTATTGAAAAGTAAAAAAGACGCCTCATGCGTGAACATGAAGCGTTGAAATGAAAAACCATAAAAGCTATCACACTTAAAACAATAATAGAAGAAACAACCAACTATAATTGTATAGGTTTTTCTATACGATTATAGCATAAAATTATAAAGAAAGAAAGTGCTATAATGAATTTAGATACATTTTTACAAATAATGAACGTATCTAGGGACCTTACTGTCGACGAGATACTAGATATGTTTATAATATATTTAAGAAAATCACGTAAAGATATGGACTATTATAAAGACGAGTCTATAGAAAAGACTTTACAAAGACACGAAAAAGAATTACAAGACTTTATTGTAAGTATTTTCGGTAAGCCAATACCAGAGCATAATATTTATAGAGAGGTAGCGTCTGGAGATACTATCGAAGATCGTCCAGTAATTCAAGAAGTATTATCTTTAATAGAAGAAGATCGTGTAAAAGGAGTTGTATGTATTGAAATAGAACGTCTAGCTCGTGGTAATACTATGGACCAGGGAATAATAGCTCAAGCTTTTCAATATTCCAACACAAAGATAATAACTCCTATGAAAATATATAATTTAGATAACGAGGACGATTTATCTTATTTTGAAGACGGGTTATATCAAGCTAGAAAATATTTAAAATATACTAAACGTATATTAGCTCGTGGTAGATTAAGAAGTGTTAAAGACGGTAAATACGTTGGTTCTGTATTGCCATACGGTTATAATAAACAGAAAATACCTAACGAGAAAGGTTATGTTTTAGTAGAAAATGAGTCAGAGTCTAAAGTAGTAAAATTATTAGCTGATTTATTCTTAAATGGACTAAATACTACATACACTGTTAAAGAAAACGAGATTATATCAGATATAGCTAAATTGTTTGGAGCACATAAGAAAGATATAATCACTTGTAATTTAGATTTAAAAGTAGATCAAGAAATAAGATTAACAGTTAATAGTAAATCATTACCATATAAAATAAAAGAAAATGATACATTGGAAAGTATAGCAGCTAGCTATAATATAGATATAAACAATATACATATACCTCATAACTTTTTTAAACCAGGAGAAAATATTAAGATTATATTAAATGATATGAGAGCTACTAATATAGCACACTATCTTAATTATCTTAAAATAAAACCTAGAAAGTCTAAAGAGTGGACCGCTAATATGGTTAGAAATATATTACAGGGTTACACTATATACGGCTATTTGACGTGGGACAGACGTAAAACTACTAAGACATTAGTAAATGGACATATTGTTAAGAAAAACCCTAATAATGACGATTTTACGCTTGTTAAAGGTAAACACGAAGCAATACTCAGCGAAGATATAAAACAACAGATAGAAGCTAAATTTTTATCTAACAGACTTAAAACAGTGCCAGATAATAAAGAAATGAAAAACCCTTTATTAGGTTTAGTTGTATGTGGCTATTGTGGTAATAATATGACCAGACGTCCGTATTATTTAAGAAAAGACGCTAAACCTACCGCTAAACGTATTTATGATATAGATAAGCCTAAATTACGATTATTATTAAGGGAACATAAAGGAAATTATAGTCTTAATGATATAGCTAGAGCTCTGCACGTTTCTAAAAACTCTGTGGATCATTGGTTTAGTTCTAACGACGAGAAATTTTGTATACCACACGCTGATAAATGGGAAGATCTAAAAAAACTATTAAATATAGAAACAAACGAGTTTGATAAAGCTATAACTACAATAGAAGAAAGCATAACTCCACCGCATACAGATACTTTAATGTGTAGTAGACCTAGATGTAAGTGTGTATCAAGTGAATTAGAACTTGTAGAAGACAAAATATTAAAATCTCTTAAAATAATAATGAGTGAATATAAAAATTATGTTAATAATTATGAAGAAGCAGTAAAAAAAGAAATATGTACTAATAAGGAAATGATAGAAGCAATAGACCACGAAATAGATAAAATAAAAAGCCAAATAGAAAAAGCTTGCGAATTAGTAGAGACTGGAGCATATACTCAAGATTTATTTATTAAAAGAACTAATACTTTAAATGAACAATTAGAAATATTATTAAATCAAAAAACAGAACTATCTAAGTCAAAAGATAGAACTAAAGATTTATATAGTAAAAAGAAAGCTATACCAATTTTAGAAGATGTTATAAGTAAATATTCAAAAGATATGACAGCAGAAGAAAAAAACGCTTTATTGTCAACTATAATAAAGCAAGTAATTTATAAGAAAGAAAAAGGCGGTCGATACTTAAAAGAGAATTTTTCTCTCAAGATTATATTGTTGTCTTTTTAACTGATAACATACTTGTAGAAATGAACTTGGCCATGTAGAAATGATTGCTACAATGGTTAAGTGTCTAACTGATGGTGCTACAATTGAAGAGATTAAAGAAAATGGTCTTGGAGATTACTATACAGAACACGGAATTTCTCTATATCCTGTAAATGCATCGGGC
>JAGAIU010000045.1 GCA_017626395.1 Clostridia bacterium
ATGTAATCAGTTTAGTGTTATTAGGAATAGTTTTAATACCAGGTATAGGAGCAGAAAGAGGAGGAGCTAGGTCTTGGTTGAATTTAGGACCACTAGATTTTCAAACTTCTGAATTAGTAAAATTAACTTTTATTTTAAGTTATGCAAAGATTGTAGAATCAAAAAGAGGTAAATTAAACAATTTAAGAGAAATAATACCTGTAGTAATATATGCAGTACCTTTTATAGGATTATTATTTGCACAACCTGACTTAGGTACAGCGATAGTATTTTGTTGTATAATAGCAGCTATGTTATTTACTGCAGGGCTTGATATAAAGCTTATAAAAAGAGTTGTTATTTGTGCAATTGTAGCATTACCGTTAATGTATATGATGATGGCACCACACCAAAAACAAAGAATAGAAGCATTTTTAAATCCTGAGGACCCGACATTAACAGGTAACTATCAAGTTATGCAATCTATGATAGCTATAGGTTCAGGAGGTACTACAGGAAAAGGCTTATACAATGGTAGCCAAAACCAAGAAGGATTCTTGCCTGTTCAAGAAAGTGACTTTATATTTGCTGTTATAGGAGAAGAACTAGGTGCAGTAGGTATGGCATTTGTTATAGGGTTATATGCATTGTTTTTAACTAGAATAATTTATATAGCTAGGCAAGCTAAAGATTTTTATGGAACCTTAATAGTAATTGGAGTTTTGGGTATGTTTGCATATCAAATTATACAAAATATAGGTATGACAGTAGCTCTAATACCTGTTACAGGTGTAACACTTCCTTTTATTAGTTATGGAGGAAGTTCTTTATTAACATCTTTAGCAAACTTAGGGTTGGTTTTAAATGTAGGAATGAGAAGAAAAAAAATAAACTTTTAATATATTTAGGAGGAGAATATGAATATAGCGTTAGTAGCAAATGATCAAATGAAAAATACTATGGTAGGATTTTGTATAGCATATGAAGAAATTTTAAAAAATTATGGATTATATGCAACAGGAACTACAGGAAAAAGAATTATGGAAGAAACGAGTTTAAATATTCATAGATTAGCTTCAGGTCCTTTAGGGGGAGATCAACAAATAGGTTCACTTATAGTTTCTCAAGATATAGATTTAGTTATCTTTTTAAGAGACCCTTTAACATCTCAAGCACATGAAACAGATATTCAAGCCTTAATAAGATTATGTGATGTATATTATGTTCCGATTGCTACAAATTTAGCATCAGCAGAAATATTTATAAAAGCATTACATAGAGGGGAACTTTCTTGGAGAGAAGTTAGAAAAACTGAAAGTCAAAGAATATAATAAAAAAGTACTATACTTATTGAACTGATACCCAAAAAGTAGACAGTTTAATAAAAGACTCTCTATGAAATCATATGGCACCTGTATTCCACAGGTGTCATATTTTTTAATTTAGCTTGAAATCTATAATTATTATACCAATATATGTAATCATTTATTGATTTAACTAATTCTTCTTTAGAATTATATGAATTCTGGTAAATTAATTCAGTTTTTAGATGTCCGAAAAAATTTTCAATGCATGCATTATCATAACAATTTCCTTTTCTAGACATACTTTGTCTAACACCAAATTTCTTAAGTATAGACTTATAGATATTTGATTTATAATGAACACCTTGATCACTATGTATAATCAAATTTCTGAATTCGCCAGTGCTAACTTTCTTAAAGGCTTCGCCTAAAGTATTCTCAACAAATGACATATCTAAATTATCACTAATCTTATAAGCTATTATTTCTCTATTATATAAATCTTCAATAGCAGATAAATACATTCTTTTACGACCATTATCATATTTTAAATAAGTTATGTCTGTAACCCATTTTTGATTAGGAGAATTACAATTAAACTCTCTATTTAATAGATTAGGCTCAACTCTACCTATATCAATAGTTTTAGGTGCATAGTATTTAAATCTTTTTCTTCTTATTACAGAGTGAATATTTAAAGATTTCATAAGCCTAATTATCTTTTTATGGTTCACAATTAAGCCGTAGGCTCTAAATAATCCTATCTTAATTCTTCTATAACCATAAACTTTCTTTGAATCGTTATATATTTTTAATATTTTATATTTTAAGTCTAAATCCTTGTCATTGACTATATTTGAATTAAGCCATTTATAATAACCACTTCTAGAAACTTTGCCTATTTTACATAAAGTACTTATATTATACTTACTTTTTAATTGGTGTATAGTTCTAAATATATTAGATTTGCTAATCACTCCCTTTCTAGAATTAATAACTTTTTTAAAAATTCAACTTCTGCTTTTAACCTTTGATTTTCTTCTTCAAGTGAAAGCTGTCGCTTTCTAGGTCTACCTTTTTGTAACCCTCGAGTAATTCCTCTACGTTCTCTTAATCCATCTTCTCCGAATTCATTATACCTTTTTACCCATAAGAGAACTCTTTTATTAGAGCTTAAATTAAGTTCCTTTGCAATTGTAGTACTTCCAATGCCTTCTTCTAAATACATTCTTACAGCCTTAAATTTTATATCAAATGAATAACTCATATTTTTTCTATTATTTGTTTGCATAAAAATCACCCCTTAAAGTAGTATTTTACAAGTCTTTTTTACTTGTGTCTACTTTAAGGGGTTCAGTTCA
>JAGAIU010000046.1 GCA_017626395.1 Clostridia bacterium
ATATCTGCTGTACTTCTACCATCTTGTGATGGATTTTCTTTAAATCTAGGAGTACCAGTAAATCCAAAATATTGAGCTTTACTAAATGTTTTAGATATTTGTCTATGCATATCTCCAAATTGAGATCTATGACATTCATCAATTATAAAGATTGTTTTTAAATCTTTATATTTTTCCATAACACTTGCATATTTAGGATTGGAACATGCATTTGCCATTTTTTGAATTGTAGTAATTATCAATGGTTTAGTACTATCTTTAATTTGTTGTATTAATTTATCTGTTTGATTAGTCATATCAACACAACCTGGATCGAATTTATTAAATTCATCTAAGGTTTGTTTATCTAAGTCTTTTCTATCAACTAAGAAGAATACTTGATTAATAGATGGTTCTAGTGCAAGTATTTGACTTGTTTTAAACGAAGTAATGGTTTTACCAGAGCCTGTAGTATGCCAAATATAGCCATTGTTATTTGTATCTAAAGCACGAGATACAATATTTTCAACAGCATAAACTTGATATGGTCTCATAACCATTAACATTTTTTCTGTTTCATTTATAATCATGTATCTAGCTATCATTTTACCTATATGACATCTATCTAAGAAGAATAAACAAAATTGTTCTAGATTTGTTATTCTTTCATTATTAACATCTGTCCAGTAAAAAGTGAAACCATAATTTAATTCTTGATCTCCATTTGCAAAATATTTTGTATCTACACCATTACTTATAATAAATAATTGAATAAATTTGTATAATCCAAAATATGAATGTCTTTTATATCTTTTAATTTGATTAAAAGCTTCTTTCATATCTATTCCTCTTCGTTTTAATTCAATTTGTACTAGAGGAAGTCCATTTATTAAAATAGTTACATCATATCTATTAGTATATTTACCTTCAACTGTAGTTTGATGAGTTACTTGGAAAGTATTCTTACACCAATCTTTAGTATTAAATAATTCAATATAAACAATTGAACCATCATCTCTTTGAATATCTTGTTTTTGTCTTAATTCTTTAGCAGACTGAAAAACACCTTTACCAGATATTTTTACCATAAGTCTTTCAAATTCTTTATCAGACAAATCTTTAAATTTAAGTTCTCCCCTATTATGAAGATTTACTTGTTCTCTAAAATTTCTTTCTAATTCAGTTACATCATTTATTTCAACATATTGATATCCTTGTTTTCTTAATTGGTCTATCATTCTATCTTCTAATTTAGATTCACTTTCGTAACTTCCCATAACTTCACCACCTAAATATCTCAAATATAATTATATCATAGTTTTGTCAATTTACACACGATTTCCAATTAAAAAGATGATTATTAATCATCCTCCGAATAATAATCATCTTCTTCTAAATCTTCTTCTTCAAAATTCCATGGATCATAGTTTCCTTTTTTAACTTCTTCTTTTTGCCAATCTTCTAATCCATAAGCATCTAATTCTTCATCAGTATATTCACTATTGTTTTTTTCTTGTTGTTCATTCATAAAAGAAAATAAACCAAAAGCTTGTTGACTTTTCTTTTTATCATTTCCAAATAAATCATCAAATAATCCCATAATATTAACTCCTTAATTAATAATTTGAATTCTATTCATTTGATTAATAAGTAGTTCATTATAAACTGTAAAATTATTCATTAATTCATCAAATGAGTTATATTGCTTTTTTCTATTTTCATAGTATATAGCATATATTTCAACACAATTTTCTTTTTGTTCAACTATATATTCTAAGCTATATAATTTAAATTTGAGTTTATTATTAGTAATAAATATTTTTTTAATATCATCATATACCATAATAAATCACCACTCTTCATATATAATTATATCACAAAATTAGTTTTTTTCTTAATTGCTTAGCATATATACTTTCTATGGGATATTTTAACATTACTTTGACTAACTTGAGCATAATGTAATGTAGTATCGATTTTAGTATGACCTAACAATTTTTGAACTTGTTCTATTGGCATACCCTTATCAATTGCCTTAGTTGCTAATGTTCTTCTAAACTTATGAGGATATACATCATTTAATTCTACTTTATTAGCTAACTTATTAAGCATCATTTCTACTGCTCTAGTACCTAATCTTTTATGAGGTTTTATATTACCTATAAATAATGCAGATTCATCATCATTTCTACTATTTAAATATTCTTGAATATGTAATTTAGTTTTAGCATCGAAATATACTTCTCTTTCTTTGTTACCTTTACCAAATACCTTACAAGAACAATTATCAAAATTAAGATCAGAAATATTAATGTGTACTAATTCACTTACCCTTATTCCAGAAGATATAAGTAAATCAATAATAGCTAAATCTCTTTCATTATCACAAGTGTTTCTTAATTTTTCTATCGCTTCATCTGAATATATTTCTTTTATCTTAATATCAGATTTAATTTTATGTATTTTTTTTATTGGACTTTTTAATATATAATCTTCTCTTTCAAGCCAACTAAAGAAACTTGCTAGTGAACATCTTATGTTTTCCATTGATGAATTTATACAATTTGTTTTAGTTTGATAATCCGTTAAAAATTTTCTTATATCATTCGCATCAATTATTCTTATATCCTTTTTGACTGAATCATACATTTTTAATATATATCTTTCATAATTAATTAAAGTTTTATTAGATATGCCTTCTAATTTCTTTGCACTTAAAAATCTATCTAAATAATCTTTATTAGAAATGTTATCAGAATAATCTAAATCAATTGTTTTATATAATACTTCATTTAATTTAGACATCTGAAAATTATTTAAATATTTAACCATTTCATTTCCAATTATTTTTATTGTATTTTCATTCATGTAAATACCTCCTTTTTTTAATTTATTGCACGAAAAAAACAGGTATAAAACCTGTTTAATTAATTATAATCTTTGCGGACTAGCAACCTATTGCGAACAGATTAATATATAACTAATTTCCTAAATTAATAATTTGATCTTGATACAACTTATTGTTTAATAACTCAGGATTTTCTCCTATAAATGCTTTAGATGCTTCTCCATCATTTTGTAATTGCCACATAAACCATGCAGTAACATATCCGTCTGCATAATAAAGCATTTCGCCATGATCACAATCATTTCTTCTTGCGAGCACCTTTGTTACATCATTTGATATATTATCATATGTTTTCTTCATACTATCTAATGGAGAAATATTAGAATCAGTTGCTCCAGTTGAAGAAATCATTAATGAATTTGCTTTAATAAGTGATGAATCTGAATCCCACAAGAAAGCTTTTGCCATATCAGTTTCTGTTGAACTTAATAACACTGCTGCTTTTATCATATCAGAATGTGGGTGAATTGTAATACCATTTATTACTCCAATTCCTCCTTGAGAATGTCCAGTCACTCCTATATTATCAAAATCAATATGACCTTTTAGTGGACTTTCATCATCATTTGATTCATAAACATCTACAAGTTGTAAATACCTAATTGATAATTCTACACCTTCTCCATAGAATGAATTACTTTCTTCATTTGCAATGGTAATAAATCCCCATGAAGCTAAATGTTTTTGAAGAGCAGGATATTTTGTAGCGGGAGTTCCAGTTCCATTAAGAAATATCACGACTGGTACTTTACCCATTTCATCAATATTTTTTGGATAGTACACTTCAAATTTTTCTAATGAAGAAAATGTAACACTTTCCAAATGTTCTACTTCATATCCCCCTATAGCTAAATATTTTGCTTCTATATCTCCACCAGTTTGAACTTTTTTTACATAATCATCAGGTACAGAAGGTATTTTACTTAATATTTTTATTAAGAGTATTATTAAAACAATAATTATTAATAATATAATTCCTATAATTTTTAATACTTTTTTCATAATTAACTCCTATTTTTCTACTGGCATATATTTAGCTAAATATTCATCAATAGCTTCCATCCATTGTTTTACTACTTTATCATCATTTTGAAGTCCATGACCTGAATGTGGTAATTCAAAATATTTAAAATCAATGTTATTATCTTCTAATGCCTTTTTTAATCTTAAAGATCCTTTATATGGTTGGACTCTATCATATTTACCATAAGCAACTACTGTCGGAACAGAATTTTCATCTATCCAAGCATAAGCTGATACTGGTTTCATTAATTCTTGATATGAACCATTTTTTATCATATCTGTAGTTATTTCAACTCCACCCATAACACTAAACAATCCAGCAGCTGCTTCAATTGCTTCATCTGCATCTTTATCTAATCCATAATTATCCCAATCTTCTCTAAAAAAACTCGATGGTCCTACTGCTCCAAAAGTAAATACTACTGGAACAGGAGAATCTTTTGCATCTCTATAAGCATATATCATAGCTAGACAATGTCCTGCTGATCCACCTGCCATTGTTAACTTATCAATATTGTATCCATGTTTTTTTGCTTCTTCTATTACAACTGGAATTGCACTTTTTATTTCATTTGACTGAGATAAAATACTTTTATCGTTATCTTCTGTTCTTAATGTGTAATTGATTCCTGCTGCTACATATCCTTTTGAAGTTAACCATGCTAACATATCCTCATCATCTTTTTTATCACCAGATGTAAATCCACCAGCATGAAGATATACAACCAATCCATAATTTTCTTTTGTATTATCTTTTGGTAAATACAAATCAAATTTATTTGCTTCTCCTGAATCATATGATACATCTGATATTCTTGTTCCAATCTCATCAGACCATTTTACTGAATATTCTTTTTTCCACGATGGCTGAATAGCAAATTTACTAATAATTCCAAGTATGAAAGTTAATACAAATATGAATATACATAAACCCACAAATTTACCTTTTTTCATAGAAAATTACCTCCAAATAAAGTTCCACCTAGAAGTAAATTCATAAGTGCTCTAACTGCTAATCTACCTAGACAAATTCCCAAAACTGCAACAATACCAAGAATAACATATCTTTTTGTAGTCATTTAAATACCTCCTTATTGACTTGTTCAAAAATAAGTGTTACATTTATAACATCTTAATTATATTATATATTTTTTGTTTTAACAATATCTACGCAAGCAAGTGTTAGAAAAAGAGGTGTTTTATAACAATGGAATTACAAAGTGATAGATCTAAAAAAGATATAGCAGATGCCTTAATATCTCTGATGAAAAAGAAAGATTTTAATAAGATTACAAACAAAGATATTACAAATCGTGCTGGATTATCTCATATTACTATATATCGCAACTTCAATAATATAGATGAAATAGTAAAATATTATTTAGATGAACTAACTGATGAATTTATCAAAACAAGTAAAATATTATTTGATCCAAATGATTTTACTAATTATTTAATTAAATTATTTACTCATTTAGAAAAAAACAAAGATATTGGAATTCTTCTATATAAAGCAAATATGATTCACCATTTAAAAGATGAATTTGATAGAATATTTTTAAATAAAGCAAATTCACTAAATGAAGAATTCACATATTCATTCATATCAGGTGGATTATATAATATCTATTATTATTGGATTAAAAATGGTTGTAAAGAATCTCCACAAGAATTGGCAGAAATGTTTAAAGATTTTTACATATTAAAAGGAAAATAGTTTTATCATTTCTATTTTTCTTTTTTGTTTCGCCTTATATCCATATTGCGAACGGAATATCTTAATCTTCCGAACACTTTAAAATATTTGGTTCTATGTACTTTTGTATAAAATCAACTCTATCAAATACTAATGGCTTAAATGTAGATGTTACTGATATAACGATATTTTTATCACTATTAACATATATTACATTACCGCTATCACCAATAGCTGAATATATTTTCTTTTTATCATCTATAATCCACCATAAATAACCGTATTGCATAAATGCAAATTTCTCATCACATTTTACATATGGTGTAGTACTTTGTTTAATCCATTTTTCTGATACTATTTGTTTATTGCTATATTTTCCTTTATTAAGACACATTTGTCCTATTTTAGCTAAATCTATAGCCGACAAACATAATCCAAATCCTGCTGTTGCTATTCCGTCAGGATCACAAAACCATCCGTTTTCTTTTGGCAATTTTGATGTTACAAAATCTATATGTCCTTCTTTATCTTTTACTGTATAACTTTTTCTAGCTTCTATATCAAGTGGTTTAAAAAGATATTGGTTTGCAAATTCTAATGTAGTCATTTGACTTACTTTTGTTATTATACTGCTTAATATATGGATGCCTAATGATGTATATTTAAACTCTCCTGTTATTCCACTTTTGCCACCAAGTAAATCAAGATCTGCCTTTGTCCAATCATCACTCATACATACTTTAGACCATGGTTCTGATTTAAATTTATAAGGTGCTGTCATAGTAAGTAAGTTATAAAGTGTTATTTCTTGTATTGTTTTCTCTCCTCTTTTTATTTTATAATTAGGAAAAAAATCTAATACTTTTTGATTAACACTTTCTATCATTCCTTTATCAATTGCAATTCCAATAAGTAAAGATATAATGCTTTTGGTTACTGATGCAATATGAACATTATCAGTTGATTTAAACTCATTCCAAGTATCACTATAAACAATTTTATTATCCTTAATTGCCACTATCTGACATATATTAGATTGTTGTTCTTTTACAAGGTTATGAATTTCATCTTTATTCATAAAAAATCAACTCACTTTCATATAACATTATATCATATTTTAGAAATATCAATTGTTCGTAATATTACTAAAAAAAGATGAGATTTTTTCTCATCTTAATGTACGGGAATATTTTAATATTCTAATCGTTTTATTTTTCTCTTTTTATAAATAATATTATTAATATAATTGTAATTATAATAATTAATAATGGTGCTATTCTAAAAAATATCCACTCAAATGAGTGCCATAATGTTCCAATAACAGACCATTCAGGATTACCATAATCCCATGTTAAATATGGGCTACCTAATAGTGCTAATAA
>JAGAIU010000047.1 GCA_017626395.1 Clostridia bacterium
GTATTGGAACATAGGTAAATTAATCGTTGAGTACCAAGGTGGAGAAGGAAGAGCAAAGTATGGTGATAAACTTATAGAAAGATTATCTATTGAACTAACAAATAGGTATGGAAACAATTTTAAAATAAGGAATATTAGAAATATGAGACAATTTTATTATTGTTTCCCAATTCGGCACTCAGTGAATGCCGAATTGAGTTGGACTCATTATAAGCATATTATTACAGTTAAAAATCCATTAGCTAGAGACCATTACATAGGAGGATAGAAATGACAAAATTAATTAATTCTGAAGAAGTAGTAATTAATGAAGTGAAAAGAATTATCGAAGAATCTAAAAAGAAAGTAGTAAGCTATGTAAATACAACATTATTATTTACGTATTGGAACATAGGTAAATTAATTGTTGAGTACCAAGGTGGAGAAGAAAGAGCAAAGTATGGAGATAAACTTATAGAAAGATTATCTATTGAGCTTACTAAGGAGTATGGAAGTGGGTTTGATAAAAGAAATTTGTGGTTAATTGTTAATGTCAATATAAATTTCACCAAAAACGCTCTTGTAACATTTACCAATTTTGGTTAATTTTCTTCATCTATAATATCTTTAGTTCTATAAGATCTACCTACAATATTAATAATATTCGAATGATGTAAAAGTCTATCTAAAATTGCATTGGCTAACACTGGATCACCAAATATTTCACCCCATCTTGATAATGGCTTATTTGTTGTTACTATCGTAGAGTTTTTTTCATATCTTTTTGCTATTAATTGAAATATTAAATTAGATGATTCAATATCTAATGGTAAGTATCCAACCTCATCTATAATCAATAATTTATATTTAGCAAAAAATTTAATTCTTTGATCGAGTCTATTTTCCAAATGCGCTCTTTTTAATTGTAAAAGTAAATCACTACATGAAATAAAATAAGTTGAAAATCTTGCTTTCGCCGCTTCAATTCCAATTGAAGTTGCTAAATGAGTTTTACCTACGCCAGGACTTCCAATAAAAATTATGTTCTCTTTATTCTCAATAAATTTTAAATACTTAAAGTTTAATAATTGATCTTTATTAATAGATGGTTGAAAACCAAAATTAAAGTCATCAAATGTTTTGAGAAAAGGGAAGTTAGCGACTTTAACACAAGCATTCATCGCTCTTTCAATTCTTATATTGCATTCGAATTCTGTTAATTCATATAAAGCATCTATAATTGTTTTTGAACCATTATTTATGTATTCAATATAATGATCTAAATTTTCAACAAATTTATTTAGACCAAGTATTTCTAAATTATTGATTAATTTATTATAATTGTTCATTTAACTTCTCCTCCTTAACCTGTTCACAAAAACGATACGCCTCAATAAAATTAGATAACCTATCATTTTCATCATATATCATGAACGGGTTACTATTAAATGATTCACCTTCTAGAATCCATTTATCTAATTCATCCATCTCTTGATCTGTTGGATTATATGATTCAATTATTTTTAATTCTTCTTTTGTTGTTAAATAACGATTATTCTTGTATCTTCTGTATTTTCCCATATTATTTTCCTACTTTTTCTAATAATTTCAAATTTTCTTCTGCTATTTCATTTATATCTTTATTATTATCTTTTACGCTAGTCTTTAAAGCTTCTATATAATGATCTTTTTGATAATTAAATTTATTTGAACTAATTTCATGTATAGTGATTAATTCTGTGTTAAAATAAATATAGAGTTGGTTGGAAGTTGGAACAAGCTTAACACGTTTTCCAATATAACTCTTAGGTACAGAGTATCCATTCCCTTTATATGAAACTAACAGTGTTGGTGGCACAGCTTGAGTTTCTACATTAGAAATATAACTATCTAATAGTATTTTTGATGGTATAGGGGCTAGATACTCTTTTTCCTTTTTAAATAAAATTATTGGTGGTATTTTTGTTGTTTGATTGGTTTGTTTATTTGCATTAGCGCAAATTTTGTTAACAATTTCTATTAATTCCGATTCATCTTTAAATCGATGATTATACGGCTTTAACCACTGCATAAATCTATTTGCAGATTCAACTTTACCTTTTGTTTCTGGTGAATTAACTTTACATAACCTAATTTTTACACCTGTATCTTTTTCAAATTGAAGTATTTTAGGATGTTTTTTCTTACATCCATTCGTGATCGAAACAACAGCTGTCATATTATCGGTTTTTATATATTTGGGTAATCCACCTAATCTATTAAATACATCAATTGTACATCTTATAAAATCTTCAGTTGTTCTTGTTTTAGAATAAATATATTCATGATCTCTTGAAAAGCCTAAAGTTGCTGCATAAATATTAAATTTATAAATCACACCTGTGATAGATGTCATTTCTAAATCTTCTTTCCAGTCTACTTGTAACTGCTCACCAGGTTTTGTTTCATACCTAACATGGGCTTCTGTTGATTTTCCTTTTCTTTTTATTCCTTTTTTTAAAGTGAAAGCTTTTAATCCACTATATGTAAACTCAAGTTCACCATATTTTTCATTTAAATATTGATATAAGGCCATTATTGTAACCTCTGGTTCTTGCATAATTTCCAATATCTCTTTTTCATATTTTTCATATTTACTCATTTTCGGCTTCCTTTCTTTATGTTTGATTCCGTCATTAATATAATGTTTCTTAATTGTGTGTCTATCAATGCCATATTTTCTTTGCAATGCAGAATAATTCGGCTTCATGTTTAGCTCCTTATATATTTTTAGTTCTCCTAATAAATTTTTTTCTATTTCTATTTTCATATATGTTTCTCCTTGTATTTACAAGGATTATAACATAAATAAAAAGTAACCGTCGCTGATATACTAACTACCAAAATTGGTAATTATTATACGAGCTTTTTTGGTTACTTTTATTGTACTATTAACA
>JAGAIU010000048.1 GCA_017626395.1 Clostridia bacterium
AGAAACGCAAAAGGTGAATTTACTAACATGTTCTATAAACAAGACGCACACTACTACAACGATCTAAATGAAAATTTTGTCGTATTCTATTTAGCATAATTAAATTAGTTAAAATCTTTTGTATAATATGGGTATGTAAAAACATATCCATATTTTTATTAGGAGGTAATTATGATAGAGATTATTTTATATAATTGTATTTCTAGTAGAAACACGATTAATAAGAATCTAAAAGTTTTAGAAACATTTACAGATGAAAACTTTAATCAATATTTCGATAAAACAAATCCTGTTATCACTATTTCATTAAAGAAGGTAGCGTCATCTAAATTTTCTTTAGCGAATAGATGTAATTATGCGCGTGTAAGAATCAATACGAGTGGAACGATTGTTGATGATATGATACGTTATTATTTTGCTAAAGTTACACTTAAAGAAAATGACTTATTAGAATTATCTATGCACGTTGACGTTTTAGAACAAGCACGAGATCCTATTTTATATAACACCCAATCATTTTTTAAATTAAAACGTATTAGTGAAGAAGATTATTATAATCCACAAATTATAGATAACTTACTTAATTTAGATGTTGAACGCGATATTACATATACAGCAATCGGTGACGGAAGTACATTTAGTTATAATGGTAGTGGTTATAAAATCGCTATTTCGTATGTAGAGGGGGTAAGTAACTAATATGGCAACAACATTACCACAAGGAATATATTTTAACGATAGTACAAATAATAGCGCATTAGATAATAAAATTAATGCTGTTGCTATTATGAACAATAACCAATTTTACGTAATACACAATCAATTAACAGGTGGTACGGTGGCTGATTGGTTTACAGGTGGATTTTTTAAATCTATTAATGCTTTAATATATTTTCCCTTTGTTATTCAAAAAGTGCTTACTGAAAATATGACTTTTATAAAAGGATATAATGAATCAACACATCAATCAGAAGGTGACGGATTAATTATTGGAAACACAAAAACAGGTATTAACGGATATAAATGTAATTCAGATATTACAATGTATTCATATTATAGTGGTACACCAATACACGCAAAATATAGTAATTTTTTAGATAATGATAACTATACTAAATATACATTAATACTACCTATGACAGAGCCAATAGAAATACCTAATGATGTATTCGAAGGTAGAACATTAGATATTAAATTTTCTATTGGTTGGTCAGACGGTACTTTAACATGGTATATCGGTTGTATAGAAAATAATAATTATACATTGATTATAACTAAAACAATCAAAGTTGGTGTACAAATCCCAATCGGCCAATCAAACTCAATGGAAGTTTTAAATAATAAATTACAATCAGCAATACAATTAGGTTTATCTTCAATTGGTATGGCCTTAGGGGTCGCAAGTGGTAACGCGATTATGAGTGGTGGCTCATTAATGGGTGTAATAAAGTCAGGTACACAAATGGCTAGTAGTATGATTAAAAAGCCACAAATTTCTAGTAGTAGCATTAATAATAAAGATATGTATCATCAACACTCACAAGCGTTATTAATA
>JAGAIU010000049.1 GCA_017626395.1 Clostridia bacterium
GAAGATATGGAAGGAATGACATTTGTAATAGATGAAAATTCACCAGATACTATAATATTTGAAGTAACAAATACAGGAGATATAGCAGTAATTGCACTAGCAGCAGTTGCAGTATTATCTGTAGTAGGAATAGTATTTGTAATACTAAGAAATAGAAAAAATTCTAGAAAATAAAAATTAAAGTAAAGAACACTATGAAAGTAGTGTTCTTTTTTAGTTTAGAAGGAGCTATAATAGAAAATGCAAGTTAAAGATATAATTATGTAATAAATTTGAAATATTAAAGAAATTTAAAAGTAAAAAAAGACAAAAAATAAAAATATAAATTTGAATATACTTCACTTTCTTTTTTATTCAATATAAAATATTATTGAGAAAAAATATAATAGCATATATTAGCTGAAATATATTTTTTATAGCTTAGATGAAAGGGGATATTATATATGAAAAAGAAAGCATTACTTGCCGTAGTTTTACTTGCTGTTATGATGTTAATTTCTTCAAATGTAAATGCTGCTATGTTTAGCACTACATTGAAACTGCCTGCATTAGATGAACTTAAAAATTCTAACATATCAGCACAAGCAGAATTAGGTGGCATCACATATAATACTATGTATGGTATAGATTGTTTTATGCGTTATGGCATGAATGACGATGGAACATATGATGGTGCTAGAAGATATAATGAAGGACAGGGTTCTGACTCGACATTACCTTATCCATTTGATCGTAAATTAAGTGGAGGCGGTACAGGTGGTGGTGCAGCAATCGGTGTATTTGCTCTTGTATTATCAGACGATAGTGCCAGTCTTTTAATGTCTGATGCTATTGCATATACTGCAGGATACTGTATCGGTTGGGGTGTACCATTTGGAGAATATGAAGAAAGTAAACAATTAACTTCAACTAGAATGAAAACATATGACGCTACAGAACTAGATAGAACAAGAGACGGCGATACTTTTGATGAAAATCAATTAAGAGCAGTTAAATATGTATTAACATTTGGATACAATTATCCAGTAGTAAAAAAAGCAGATATGTATTGGGATATGCCAGATTCATATAGATTTACTGTAATGGATGGTATGCACTGGTATGTAGCAGAAATAGTTAAAGATCATCACAAAGATATGACTGCAACTCAATATGCTGCTTGGATAGCTGCCAATGGATATATGGTAGATAACAGTACTGATAGAGAAAGAATAGAAAATTATTTCTTAAGCGGAAATAATGTTAAAAAAGATGGAGTAGACCAAATATATATTAATTTAAGAAATACTATACTTAGTGCTATGAGAATGCCATCATACTCTTATGCAACAGATCAAGATGCAAAAGATAATGCTATAGAGTTAAAATGGAGTGAAGCAAATCAAAGATTTGAATCATATATTCAAGATATAAATAAAATGAATCAAGTTTCTAGAATAGCACTTGAATATACAGAAGCAGATTCTTCTTTACATTTCGAACAACAAGCTGATGGTTCAGTTCTTGTATGGACAAAATCTGTAGTTGGAAATTTAAATGATCCATCTGTATTTAAAGTAACAAAAACAGTTCAAGATGCTAAAGATGCTTTAGTAGTTTCTAAAGCAAGTGATAAATTACACCAACCAATTGCATGTGCAATTCCTGGTGAAATAAAAGAAACACAAAGTGTAGCTGTTTATACACAAGCTATAAGAATAAGTGTAGAAAAAGAACTTATTGCAATAGATGGTAAAACAGGACATGCTTCAGTAGAGGGGTGTACATTTGGTGTTTATCCAACAATAGAATGTAATGAAGCAGATGAAATAGCTGAATTAACAATTAATGAAGATGGTAAATCTGAAAAAACAACATATTTACCATATCAAGTATATTATGTAAAAGAAAAAGTTAATTCAGAAAGTACAATTAAAAGTGATGAAGTTTATGAAGTAAATCCAGAAGAAGCTCAAACAGACGATGATGGAGATTTTGTAGTAACAATTACAGCTAAAAATGCTATAGTTCCTACAGAATTAAAAGTAATTAAACAAAGAGAAGAAATAGGAAGTACAGAAGCTCATCCTGCTATGGGAGCTGTATTAAGATTAACATTAATAGATGATGTTAAAGTAGAATATCATACAACTACTGTAAATGCAGAAGGTGAAGCAATATTTACAAATATTCCTTATGGAAAATATGAATTAACAGAAGATTATACAAATTCTAACAGTTATTTAAAAATACAACCAGATACAATAGAAATGACTAAAAATAAAGAAACATTTACATATAGAAGAATTGTTGAAGATGAAGAAGTAGAAACTCATATAAAAATTCTTAAAGTAGATAGTGTAACAGGAGAAAGAATTAAAATAGCTGGTGCTAAATTTAAATTTTGGGATTGTGTAAATAAAGAATGGGTTACTCAATATGATACTACACAAGATAAAATGATAGACGAATTTGTAACAAATTCTGAAGGTTTATTTATAACACCACAAGAATTTGAAAGTGGAGAATATGTTGCATATGAAACAGAAGCTCCAAAAGGATATTATTTAAATCCAAAATATGCTATTCCAGAAAACGAAGCAGATTTAGGAAATGTAGAAGTGGCAGGAGTTAAAGTATCTGTAACAGATCAAATTGTTCTTGAAGAAGACGAAAGAGGAAACTTAATATATACAGTACCAGTTGAAAATGAACCTTTAAAAGGAAAAATTCAAGTAATTAAAACTGGTGAAATGTTAACAGATATAGAAACAGACAGTGAAATAATTGAATATGGTGAAATTAAAACACCTAAATATAACTATAAAGGTTTAGAAGGTGTTGAATACACTATTAAACTAAAATACGATGTAATATCTCCAGATGGAAAAGAAGTATATGAAAAAGCTGGTAAAACATACGTTATAACAACAGATGAAAACGGTATCGCAACAACAGATGAACTATATTTAGGAACATATGAAATTAAAGAAACAAAAACACCACTTGGATATGTAACAGATACAAATATTCCAGATATAGTTGTAACAAATGATGATCAAAATGAAAAAATTAAAACAACTGTAAAAGAATTACAAAATGTTAAACAAGCAACAGAAATTATAATTCAAAAAGAATTTGAAAAATCTAAATTTATTATAGATGAAGATGAAAAAATACAAGTTGTAGTTGGTATATTTGCAAATCAAGAATTCAAAAACTACAATCAAGAAAGAATACTAATTAGCAAAGGCGATTTAGTAGATGTAATTATTGGAGAATGTGAAGCTGATGGCACAGAAATTACATTAAAATCTGAAGTAAATTTACCAGCAGGTAAATACTATGCACAAGAATTAGATGTAAGCTCACCATATATAGCTGACACTTCTAAACATGAATTTGTAATAGAACATACAAATACAACAGATCCAAAAGTAACAGTATCAGGATTAACAATAATAAATACATCACCTAAAGCAGGAAGTGTAGTATTAATTAAATTCAGTGCATCATCATTTGCAGATGCAGAAAATACTGGAATAAAAGGTACTAAAATAAATAAAGAAGTTGTAGATGCAAAATTAGCTGAGTTTATGGACAAACTTAAAGATAAAACAAAAGCAGATGCTATAGAATATATTAAAGCAAATAATAAAATCTCATTAGTTGGAGCAAAATATGGTATTTATACAGATGAAGAATGTACAAAATCATTAAAAGAAAGAACAGAAGATGGTATAAAAGAAGTTGAAATAGTAACAGATGGAAATGGAATGTATGAACTTCCAGAAATTCCAATTGGTAAATACTATCTAAAAGAACTTGAAGCTCCAAAAGGATATAAAGAATCAGAAGAAGTAGTAGTTTTAGATATAAATAGAGATTCTATCGATCAAATTGTATATAGAGCATTATATGACGAAATGATAGAAGGACCATCTATTATAGTTAAAACAGATATCTTCACTGGAGAAGCTATAGAAGATTGTATATTTGAAATAAAAGATAAAGACGGAAACACTATAATTCACTCTATAACAGATGAAAATGGTGAAGCATCTGTATTAATAGATCTTCTAAAACAAGGAGAAACATATACATATACAGAAATAGAAGCACCAGGAATCTACGATTTAAATACTGAACCACATACATTTGTAGCAAACTACGAATATGATGAGGAAACAGGAAAATATAAATGGTTAAATCCACCAGAAAAAGTAGATAACAGAAGAAAAACAATAAATGAAGTTATAGTAAGAAAATTAGATGATGAAACAGGTGAACCATTACAAGGATGTAAATTCTCAATAATATTAATAGATGAAGAAGGACAACCAGTTCTAAATCCAGAAGGAGAAATGGTATATCTAGCAAAAGAAGCTGTAACAGGTGAAAATGGAGAATATAGCATAAAAGACGCATACTATGGAATGTATCAATTCATAGAAGTAGAAGCACCAGAAGGATACGAACTAAAAGAAGATATGGAAGGAATGACATTTGTAATAGATGAAAATTCACCAGATACTATAATATTTGAAGTAACAAATACAGGAGATATAGCAGTAATTGCACTAGCAGCAGTTGCAGTATTATCTGTAGTAGGAATAGTATTTGTA
>JAGAIU010000050.1 GCA_017626395.1 Clostridia bacterium
TATGAAATTATTGAGTTTAAAAGAACTAGATATGTTCGACTATGTGAAGACTAAAGAAAAGGTAGAAGCATACATCGGTGATTTAAACATGATAAAGTACAAATATAGGAATGTTCTGCCCCCTCCAATCGCTTCACGACTATTTGATATTAAAGTTCAATCTTCGCCAACAAATAGATCTGGTATTGAATCTTATGTTGAGAAAAGGGATGAATACAATAGAGAATATAATCAAAAGCTCAACGAGATATATGAAATAATTGAAGATTTTTCATATTATGAAAAAAGATTCTTTAAAGACTATTTTATTAATGGGGTCAAATTGCGTAATTTTGAGAAAGAATTTGCTTGTGGTGAAAGAATGGTCGATCATATAAAAGAAAGCTCAATAATCAAATTTGCACTTGCTACAGATTTAGCAGTATATAAATAAAATCACTTCGGTGATTTTTTTTATTTGGAAAAAGTTAATTGTTGTAAGAAAGGAATATATTTATGATAGGTAAAATTTTAGGAATCATATTTTTAATATTAATAGGATTATTTACTATATGTTCTTGTAAAGTAGCTGATTGGGCTGACCAAGAAATGGAAGAAGAATTAAAAAGGAGAGAGCAAGATGAAAAAGAAAACATATAGAGCGATAATAGATAATGATGGACATATTACAACAATGATTGTTGGTGGTGAGAGTAAGAAATCAGTTACAAAAGAGTTAACTGATTTTTTTATTAAAACGAAACAAATAAAAGATTATAGAAGATTTGATATTCATCTAAAAGAAGTAATGTATATAAATGGTGAATATAAAACTATTGAGTAGGTGATTCTATGAAAATTAATGAAAACTTTTTGGAATATATCTATTATTTAAAAGTATTAAACTGTTTATATAATAATAATTTGATTGAAAAAGACAAATTAGAAAAAATAAAATACAATTTATTAGAAATTTTGCACCTTAGATAAATATTTATATAAATATTATGATTAGCACGAATGGAAGTGATAATATGGATATTACAGTTTACAAGAAGACTGATGGCAGAATAAATAGAAAAAACGGTGAATTAATACAAAAATTAAGGGTAACTGCATACGCAAGAGTTTCTACAGATATGGAAGAACAATTAAATAGTTTTTTATCTCAAAAACAATATTATGCTGATAAAATTACACAAAATCCAGAATGGACTTATGTTGAATTATATGCAGATGAAGGAATATCTGGTACACAAGATTTTAAAAGAACTCAATTTCTTAAAATGATAGATGATGCCCTTGAAGGTAAATTTGATTTAATAATAACAAAATCAATTAGTAGATTTGCTAGAAATACATTAGATACATTAAAATATGTAAGACTTTTAAGAGAACATAATGTAGGAATATTATTTGAAGAAGAAAACATTAATACTTTAGATATGACTGGAGAATTATTATTAACTATATTAAGTTCAGTAGCACAACAGGAATCTGAAACAATTTCTAACCATGTTAAATTAGGACAAAAAATGAAAACTCAAAGAGGAGAACTAATCGGTTGTAATAATTGTTTAGGTTATAGATATGATTCAGAAACAAATGAAATGACAATTATAGAAGAAGAGGCTGATATAGTAAGAATGATATTTAATTGGTATCTTGATGGATATGGTGCTGGTATTATATCTCAAAAATTAACTGATATGCATATTAAAACATATAGAGGTGGAGATAAATGGCATGATACAGTTATATATGGAATTCTTCATAATGAAAAATATGTAGGAGATGCATTAGTTGGTAAAACTTTTACATTAGATCCTATAAGTCACAAGAGATTAAAAAATTATGGTGAAGCTGATAAGTTTTATATAAAAGATCATCATAAACCAATTATTTCTAGAGAAGATTTTGACAGAGTTCAAGAAATAATTAAATCAAAAAAAGGAGCAAGAGCTTCTGGTAGAAGATTAGGAAATGTAGGAAGAAAAGGAATCTTTAGTAGTAGAATAAGGTGTGGCTTTTGTGGATATACATATGGAAGAAAAAATATTGTCAGAAATGCTAATACAAAAGATAGGTCATGGGCTTGTATTCAAAGTGTTTGTAGCGGAAGACATTCGTGTGTAGATAGTAAAACAATTAAAGAAGAAGTAGTAAAAAAAGCATTTGTAGATTCATTTAAATTACTAGTAAAACAAAATAAATTTGATACTAAAAAATTATTTGATAATATAAAGAATGCAATGAGAGATAAAACTCCAATTGAAAAGTTAAAAGAATTAAATACGAAAAAGGATAATTTGAATTACAGAAAGAATAGTTTGCTTGATTGCATGTTAGATGGAACAATAAGTAAAGATATATATCAAAATAAAATTGAAGATTTAGATAAGAAAATAGATAAAGTTGATAAAGAAATTGAATCATATACTTTATTGAAAGAAGATGATGATAAAGTAGAAAATGGTATATCTAAAATAATTCAATTTGTTCAATCTAATAGTAATAAGATATTAAACGATTTTGATGAAGAAGTATTCGATGCTTTAGTAGATTATATAGTAGTAGGAGGATTTGATGAAGCTGGAAAAAAAGATCAATTTATGATAAGATTTATATGTAAGACAGATTTTAAAAATACAATTTTTAGAACAGAAGAAATTGAACACATTGTAGAAAACAATCACATTCCATCTGATAAGTATTTATCTTTATTAGATTTTGAAAGTGATCAACATTTTTTTTATTTTGATACTACAGGAATAAAGAGAGAAATGAAACTCATTAAGTATGTTAGAGTAAGAGTTGAAGTAGAAATATAATATGTTCGTTACACGCAGACATATAAGGTTAAAAAAATTCAAATAATATGTTATTTAAAAGAATACATGCAAAATCAGTATGTTCGTTCAGTACATACTAGGCATGTTGAAAGCGTATGTATTCTAAACCTTAAATAAAAACTTATATTTAGATGAGAACTAACTATTTAATGTTTATTTTGATGGAATTCCAGAGAAAGCCTATTATTTTTTTTTCAGAGAAATTGTTGAAGATTTAAAAAA
>JAGAIU010000051.1 GCA_017626395.1 Clostridia bacterium
CCTAAAAGGTCTGCTCTTTGTGCTAAATACTTTCTAACCTCTGGACTTGCTTTATCCATTGTTCCTTTTGAAGTAATAAATGCAATTACTCCTCCTGGTCTAACTTTATCTAAAGTTTTAGCAAAGAAATAATCGTGTATTAAGAAATTATTTTTATCGTATCTTTTATCATTAACTTTGAAATCTCCAAATGGAACATTTCCTATTGCTATATCAAAAAATGAGTCTGGTAAATCTGCTTTTTCATAACCCTGAACTTTAATATTTGCTTTTTGATATAATTGTTTTGCTATCTTACCACTTATGGAATCAAGTTCTACTCCATATAATTTTGAACTTTGCATTTCTTGTGGCAACATTCCTAAAAAATTTCCTGTACCACAACTTGGTTCAAGAATATTTGCTTGTTCAACACCCATGTTTTTTAGAGTATCATATATTGCATTTATAACTACTGGTGGTGTATAAAAAGCAGTTAATGTTGAAGCTCTTGCTGACTTATATTCTTCATCTGTAAGAATTTCTTTTAATTCGTTATATTCTTCGCTCCAATTATCTTTACTTTCATCAAACACATCTGGAAGTCCACCCCAACCGACATATTTCGACAAAATATTCTGTTCTTCAGAATTTGCTAATCTATTTTCATCTTCTAGCTTATGTAAAAGTTTTATTGCCTCAATATTTCTTCTTACTTTTTCTTTTGGTGTACCTTCTCCTAATAATTTATCATCAATGTGATAATTAACCTTTTCTTGTTTAGGTTTTGGTTCTACTATTTCCTGTTTATTAGTAGTAATTTCTTTTTCAAAGTTTTTTTCATTACTATGATAAAGTGAAACTGCTCGTAAATAACTTTCATTTCTCATAATTGGATAATGTGCAGTTTCTAACATTGTTTGGTCTAATAAAACAATTTCATCTAATTCTTTGTTAATAGCCTCAACTCTATATTTTCTATCACTTTCTAAATAAATAATTTGTCCTATTTTAAATTGTGTTTTTGGATCTTCGCTTAATTCTTTTACTGCACTAATAGCATTAGCAACTATTTGGGTTTCAACTCTATCAGCAATATCTTTTAGTTCTGCTTCTTGCTCTAAATTATCAATAAATTCTTGACTAACTTCTTCTAGGCTTGTATCTGCTAATTCTGTAATATCAGTAAACTCTGCTAAATCTTTTCTTATATCATCTAAAGTCTTTTTGTCTTCATTTTCTGAATATTCTAAAAGTCCACCATCAATTTCTGTTCCCCTGTTGTCATATATTGCATAATAATATCCCTCATCGTTTGTATGAAAATGAAAATAATTTCCATTATTCAACTTATAATTTTTTTCAATATTTATACTAGATATATCTATAAAATCATTTGTGTTTTCTTTTAATCCTCTATCTAGCATCCATTTTTCTTTTTCATAGTCATTTTCTAACCATTCCTGGTATTTTATTTTTTCTTCATCATTAAAGTATCTATCTAATCTAATAATTTCTTTAAGTCTTTGTTCAACTTTACTCCAATTTATTAGTAGTTCTGCTCTATCATCTTTATAACCCTTATATAGCTTTATTCCTTTGCTATCGTGTTCTTGTCCAAAATCAGCACCATAATATGCAGAACTTGAGCCTCCTATACCATATTCATGTTTTAGAAATATTATATTTTCCTTTGATGATAAGCTCCTTTTAAATTGTTCATAAATTCTATATTTACTATGTGAAAAATTACTGCCCTCAATAAGTGTTTTATCTATCATTTCTTGAGTAAAAGAAAAAGCAGGAGTATTTTCTACTTCTGCTTGTGCTTGAATATTATTTATTTGTGTATCTACACTTGGCAACTCTTTAATTGGTGGTACATAAGTATCTTCAAAAAGATTTAATTGTAAATTAGTTCTGACATTATCATTTCTTCGGCTTGGTTCTTTATTGAGTTCATTGCTTGTACCCAACTCATTTGATTCTCTCTTTTCATTTCCTCTGTTATTTGGTTCTTCTCTGCTAGACTTGTTATTATCTGTTTCATTCTCTTTTGAGCTGTTTGTTCTATTTCTCCTAAATGTTCTTCCATCTTGCCATCTAACATTAATTCCTCGTATAACCCTCTTTTGTGTTCTTTTAGGAATTTCTCCCTCATTCTTGAGAATCTCCCCTGTGCCATTTTCTTCGTTTTTGGTAATGCTACTTGTGGTATTTGGTAATCTCCCATTTGATTGTATGTTAATTCTATCATAATCATTTCTCCCTTCATTATTTTTTTCTTCATTATTATGATAATTTATTTTTTCATTATTAACAAATGTACGATTTGTTAATTTGTAATTTTTTTCATAATTTATAACACTAGAATAGATTTCTCTTAATTCTTGTTCTGCAATATCACTTATTGCTGCACCTAATCTTGAAACAACTCTTTTATTATTAAAACTACTAATCATTTCAAAATCTGATACATTAAAATGTTCTGTTGGATCAATACCACATCTTTTCATTGCCATATATGATATTGATTTTGCAAGTAAGACAATAAAGTTTCCCTCTAAATCTACATCTTGCATTCCCTCTAATAAACTACCATCTAAAACATCTTTTAAATCAACTAAATAATCTTGATAATTATCTTCAACTAAATTTATAGATGCTGAATATATTGCTTCTGCTAAATTAGATTTAACTTCTAAATTTCCAAAACTGTTTTCTAATGTTTCTATAATTCCATTTTCATAAGAAGGATTTATTTCCCACAACTTAAACTCTTTGTTTATTCCACTATGTGTATCTGAAATGTCAAAAACATGTCTTAATACATTTCTACCATTTTCTATTGATAATAATGCAATACCTTTTGCACCCTTATTAACCCATCTTCGTAATTTTTTATTCCAAGTTTCTATATCTGCACAAGCAGTAGCATTTGGTTTTTGAGCATATATTAACACTTGCTCATTAAAAGAATATTTGTAATTGCTACTCGCTGTATTTAAAAACTTAATCCAACTTTCTCCATTTTGAGTAATTTCTTTCAATGTTTCACTTGCCATTTCATTTATTAGTTGATATTTATTCGCCATCGGTTTCCTCCTTTCTCGTTTCTTGATAATTGAAATACCCTATTGTATTATGGTCTTTAATAAACTCTCGCAGTGCAATAATATTTAAAACATCAGGGTCTTTCGTTATTTCTTTTAAATCTTCTATTTTTAAATTAGAAATATCTTTTTCTGTTGATTTCCCAATACTTATTAACTTGTTATATGTTTCCATTCTTAAGTTTCTTTTTCTAGGCATTTCACACCTCCTATTTTTAACAAATTAAAAAGAGCCAGATTTCTCTAACCCTTAATTTACCTTATTTTCTTTAACATATATTTTGTATTTTTTATAAATTCAAATCCATTTTCTTCATAAAAAGAAATTAATTTTTTCATAATTAAATCTTTCTTCTTATTTTTTTCTGAAATGTTTTGAAGTCCCTTACTTTTATTTACTACTCGTGGCTGTGGTAAAACTATTATTTTATTTATAACTGTATTTGCATAGTAATATAATATATCTTCAAGATTATCTATAATGTAACTGCCTATACCACAATTCCTGAATTGTTTGTTTATATAAAAGTCCTCTATATAAACTATTGTATCATCTTCATCAGCAATTTCTTGTTTGATGTTTCCATCTTTACCAACTATAGCTGAAGCCATAGCCTCAAAATCCCAACCTCTGCAATCTGCTACATCACTCAATGTTATTCCAAATCTTGTAAAATCCATAGGTGTAAAAAATCTTCCTTTTATAGAACCTATTTGCATTTTTTCTTCTTCATCAGGATTAGCAACATATATATTCATAAAGAAATCCTTTATATATTGACTATCAAAATCCATTCCATCTATATGTGTTACAATATCTTCTCTTACATATTCTAATTCTGGTCTAACAATATACGCTCTAAAAGATAAAGAGTCCCAACCTAATTTTTCTAATTTATCTAATTTAATCATTTTTATCATTCCTTTCAAATATTCAAAAGAGAGCTAATAATCTAGCTCTCCATCATTTACTATTTATCTTTATTTTGTTTACGCTTAATTATAATATAAGCTATTCCTAGTAAAGATAGAATAATTGAACCTGCAAATAATTTTATTTTGCTTTCCACTCCTGTTTTAGGAACTTCTATCTTTTTATTTTCAAAAGTAAATTCTATTGTATTTTCAGTTTCTTCTACTTGTGTATCATCTACGAATATACCTTTGTCATTGATTTCAACTTTAACAATTTTGTTTGATAATTCATAATCTTTTGGTGCTTTTATTTCTTTAATGTAATATGTTCCATATCTTAATTCTTCAAATAAAGCTGTTCCATCTTCTGAATTAGATTTAACCTCTTTAATAAGTTTTGTACATTCTGGATCTTCGTATATTGCAAATATAAATTTGTCTTTAATAACTTCTTTTGTTTCAGTATCAATCTTAATTACCTTTACATTTTTTAGTATTGGCATATCTTTCATTTCTATTTTTTGATTTTCTTTATCTGGTGTTACTGTGAATTTTATTTCTTCAATAATTTCATAACCATAAGGAGCAGTAGTTTCTTTTAAGATATATGTTTTACCTTCTTCTAAACCTTTTACTTTATGATGTTCTTTAGTAGATGTCCATTTATCTATTGTGTTACCATCTTCATCTGTAACTTCTAGTTCTGCACCCTCTAATTCATTTCCATTAGTTATATCTGTTTTTGTTATTTCTACTAATTTATCAATCATAACTACTTTTTGTGTTTCTTTATCAGTTGTAACTGTAAACTCAATATCAGTTGCTTTTACATAAGAATCTGCAACTATTTCTTCGTGTAATGTATAAGTTTCTCCCTCAACTAAATTTTTGATTTTGTGTGGTTCTTTACCAGATACCCATTCATCAACTACTTTGTTGTCTTTATCTAATACTTGAATTGTTGCACCCTCGATTTCTTCTCCTGCAATATCAACTTTACTCATTTCTACTATTTTATCAATCATAACTACTTTTTGAATTTCATTAGTATCTTTTATTGTAAATTTAATACTTGTAGCAACTACATAACCATCTGGAGCAATTTCTTCTTTTAGTGTGTATTCTTTTCCTATTGTTAAGCCTTCAATTTTATGTGTTTTTTCTGTTGATGTCCATGTATCTATAATATTATTTTCATTATCTAATACTGTAAGTTTTGCTCCTATTAGTTCTTTATCTCCAGTAATATCAGTTTTAGAAAATTCAACTAATGTTGTATCATTTGAAATATCTAATTTTGTTTCATATATCTTTGTAGTTAAATCTTTTTGCTCAAACTTAACTTCATATTTTGTTGTATTTAAAACAAGTCCATCTAA
>JAGAIU010000052.1 GCA_017626395.1 Clostridia bacterium
AGAAAACAGGAATAGTAGAAGTAGTATATGTAGATGAAGAGGGAAATGAACTACTAAAAGAAGAAATGTCTGGAAAAGTAGATGAAGAATATAAAGTAGTAGAGAAAACAATAGAAAAATATAAAGTAAAATCTATTGAAGGAGATAAAGAAGGAACATATAAAATAGAAAAACAAATAGTAAAAATCACAATGGAGAAAATAAGAGGAACAGTAAAAGTATTCTTATTTGACCAAGATGGAAACTTACTAGGAACATTAGAAGGTGATGGAGTAGTAGGAGAAACTTACGAAATAGAATTACCAGAAAAAGAAGGATATTATATAGATGGAGAAAAAGAAATCTCAGTAGAATATGTGGATGGTGAAATAGTAATAAATGTAAACTATGTAAAAATAGTTGAGGAAGAAGAACTAATAGAGCCACCTGCAACAGGAGATATAAATGTAGTATTCTATATAGTAACAGCATTTGCAAGTATAATAGCGATGTTAAAAGTTATATTAAAAAATTCTAAAAATTAGTAAAGAAAAAATAGAAGGTTGGAAATTTATCCAGCCTTCTTTTTTAAGGAGAGTATATAATGTATGTTATAGTAAGAAAGAATTTATCTAATGCTAGATGCTTGAACATCTAACTAATATATATTATGTTGTACAGATTTTTTTGTTACTATGTAATAAATTTTTTTTAGCTAAATATATATATAGTAACAAGGAGGATGTATAAATGAATATTAGTACTAATAATATGAAATTAAATTTAAATAAATCCAAAATAGTAGAGAAAGATGAAAGATGGATAGAACAGGATATTATAGTTCCAGATAATATGCCTGATGCAATAAAAATTATTAATATATCAGCCACACCATATATTAATGACATAGAGGTTAATAATGGTAGAATAAAAATTGTAGGGAAAATGAATTATTCTGTTATTTATAGAGCTAATGATGAAGATATGAATATAAGAGGTTTAAATGTATCATATCCATATACTACTAATTTAGAGAAAAATAACATTAAAAATAAAGAAGATATAATAATAAAATCTAGACTAAAAAATATTATTTATTCATTACCCAACGAAAGAAAAATAGCTATAAAAAATGAAGTATCTTTTGATACAAAAATTATTGAAAGTGTAAATGTAGATATAATAAAAGATTTTCCAAGTGGTCAAGATATAGAATATAATAAGTGCAAAAATTGTTTTAATAATATAAAACAGAAAAAAAGAAGTATGATAACATCTTCTGAAGATGTTATGCTAGGAAAAGAATCACCAGCTGTTTATGAAATGCTAAAAACAAAATGTAAAATTAAAGATACTGAATATAAAGAAAGTTATAATAAAATAATGCTAAAAGGTATACTAGAGATTTGCATATTATATCTTGGAGAAGGTAAAAATATTTGTAATGAAAGAGTAGATGTTCCTTTTTCTTCAATGGTGGAACTGGATAACATATCAGATAAATCACAGTTTAATATAGACTATATAATAAGAGATTTAAATGTTAGATTAAATCCAGATATTGATCAAAAAACTCTAAATGTAGACTATAAAATAGAAAACAATATAACTCTTTTTGAAAAAGAAGAGGTAGAGTATATTGATGATTTTTATAGTAAAACTAGAGATTTAAAATATGATATTAAAGATGTAAATATAACAGCAAGCGAATCAGATATTGAAAAGGAAATTAACATTACTGAAAGTATAAGTGATATAATTCCTGAAAATAGTAAAGTTATAGAATATACATTAGATACAAATGGAATAATTCCTATGCTTGAAGATAATAATATAAAAGTTAATGGAATAGCCAAATTAAACTTGATAATTCAAAATAAGGATACAAATGAGCTTGAAAGTAAAACAATAGATATAATGGTAGATCAAAATTTCCCTATCGATTCTGCTTGGCAAAATTCAAATGTTCATATTAAAGTTGAGGATGTAAAATTAAATGTTATTCAAAACGGAACTAGTATAGATATAAAGATTACTATATCTGTAAAAATTAATCTAGAAAATATATTAAGTATTAATTCTGTTGAAAATATAGAAGATGCTCCTATAAATTTAAAGGATATAAGTAGTATAAACATTTATATAGTGAAACCAGGAGATAGTATTTGGAAGATAGCAAAAAAGTACAAAACTAGTACTGAAAATATTATTAAAATAAATAAATTAGAAAATCCAGATGTAATAGATGTAGGACAGAAAATATTAATTATAAGATAAATGAGAATAAAGTATTATAGATTATCTTTAAGACAAATGAAAAGCGAAAAGTCATTTGTCTTATTTTTTATATTATTAATAATATTTTCTAGTATAACTACATTGTATATTCAAGTAATAGAACCTGTGTTATTAAATTTTACCAAATCTAATGCTTATACACTTGCAATGAAATCTACAGAAGAAGCCATAAGGCAAAATTTAAGCGATATCACATACGATAGTATAGTTAATGAAATTCTTAATGAAAATGGAAATATAATAGGTTTACGAACGAATACAAAGGAATTAAATCGAATATCTAATTCTATTGCAATAGATATAGAAAATAATATAGCAAATATTGAATCTGGAAATTTAAGAATACCTATAGGATTATTTTTTAATACAGGATTACTTGGCGGTGCAGGAATAAGAGTAAATATTAAAACTGTTCCTCTTGGAGATACTAAAATAGATTGTATATCACAATTTGACAGTGTTGGTATTAATCAAACAAGGCATAGAATAATTTTGAAAATAAAAACTTGTTTTACAATAATTGCTCCTTTATATGTTAACGATCAATTTTATGAAAAAGAGGTTGTTATGGCAGAAACTATTCTAAATGGTGAGATTCCTAATACATATTATCATTTAGATTTAACTGAAGAAGCTGATGTAATGAATTTACTAGAATAGTATTAACTAAAAAGTTAATACTATTTTTTATTAAAATTTGTATTGTATAATGTATTAAAAAATGATATCATTTTATTATCTAGGTAAAAAGAGGGGATGATAAAGTGGAGAAAATTTCAGTAATAGTTCCTTGTTATAATGAAGAAAAAGCATTGCCTTTATTTTATAAAGAAATGGAAAGAGTTAGAGCTCAAGATTTTGGTATTACTATGGATTTTGAGTACATATTTGTAAATGATGGAAGTAAAGATAAAACATTAGAGATAATAAAAACACTATGCAATGAAGATCCAAAGGTTAAATATATATCTTTTTCAAGAAATTTTGGAAAAGAGGCTGCAATGTTTGCAGGGCTTGAAGCCGCAACAGGAGACTATGTAACTTTAATGGATGCAGACTTACAGGATCCTCCTGCATTATTAAAACAGATGTATGAAGGAATTACGGTTGAGGGATATGATTCTGTTGCTACAAGAAGATCTACTAGAAAAGGTGAACCTTTAATTAGAGGATTTTTTGCCAGAATGTTTTATAAATTAATAAATAAAATGTCGGATGTGGAAATGGTGGACGGAGCAAGAGATTATTGGTTAATGAAAAGACAAGTAGTTGATGCTATATTATCATTAAAAGAATATAATAGATATTCAAAAGGATTATTTAATTTTGTTGGTTTTAATACTAAATGGATTGAATATGAAAATGTAAAAAGAGTTGCTGGAAAAACTAAATGGTCGTTTTGGAAGTTATTTAAATATGCAATAGAAGGTATAACAGCATTTTCAACAACACCATTAATATTATCTTCTGTTGTTGGAATGATTTTTTGCTTAATAGCATTTTTAGCAATAATATTTATTATAGTAAAAACTTTGGTATATGGAGATCCAACTACTGGATGGCCTTCACTTGCATGTATAATAGTTTTTGTAAGTGGAGTTCAATTATTTTCAATTGGAATAATAGGACAATATTTATCAAAAACATATCTTGAAGTAAAAAATAGACCTATTTATATTATAAAAGAAAAAAATATAGAATAAAAAATAAGCTCTGTGAAAAAACGGAGCTATTTTTATGGTCAAAATCCCAAAATTAATGTATAATTGATATGGGAATGGTGATACTATGCAAAAATTAGATAATGTAAAAGTTATTTTTATAGATATTGATGGAACTTTAACAAATAGAAAAAAAGAAGTTACTACATATACTAGTGAAATAATAAAAAAAGTAGTAGAAAAAGGTATTAAGGTAATAATTTGTTCTGGCAGGGGTAATCAATATGTTGAAGATAAAAGTAGAATTGCAAATGCTAGTTCCCATATTATTTCTAGTAACGGTGCTCAAATTTATAATTATTATACAAAAGAAATATTATATAAAAGTGTAATTAATAAAGAAGTGTTAAAAGAGGCAATAGAGTTTATAAATAAAAAACAAGGCGGATATATATTAAATTGTACTAATATAAGATATAGTAATAAAAATTTAAATAGGAAGATGAATAAGAATGATAAAGTTATAAATTCTATAGATGAAGTAGAAGACGAAGTTTATCAACTTGTTATGGAAGCTTCAAGTTATAATCAAATGAGTGAAATGATAGAGTATGTTAAAAATAATGAATATTTACAAATATTAAATTGCTCACATAGTTATTTAAAAGGTAAAAAAGATGAATCTCATTATTATATAGATGTAAATAATACAGGAGTAAGCAAAGGAAATGCAATAAAAAAATATTTAGAACTATTTAACATTAAAAAAGAAGATTCGGTATGTTTTGGTGATCATATAAACGATGTATCTATGTTTGAGGTATGCGGAATAAAGGTAGCAATGGGAAATGCTAATGATGATTTAAAAGAACAAGCTGACTATGTTACTTTAACTAATGAGGAAGATGGAGTAGCTAAATTTTTAGAGATGCATGTGCTGTAAAGCTTGAAAGCTTGCATTTTCGATAAAAATAGTGTATAATTATGTAATCTAAAGAATTTTAAACTCGAATAAAATTTTAAAGGAGGTCTGTTATATGGAAGAAATATTAGTTAATATCATTCAGTATATGGACAAAAGAATTATTTTTGCAGATAATTATCATACTATTAGGTATTTAAATCGAAAAGCGATAGAGCATTATGCACAAAAAGGTTATCATAATCTAATAGGTGAATCTGTTTTAAGTTTTCATAAACCAGAAACTAAACAGAAATTAAAGGATGCTGTTTGGACACTTGAAAAAAATAAAGATATGATGCAGTATCAAATAAATAATACTATTATTTATGCAGTACGAAATCAAAATAAAGAATTGATTGGATACTATGAAATGTATTAGGTTGCTATTATTTTATAGCAATCTTTTTTTGTGTAAAAGTTGTAAAATTCCTTGACATTATTTTAATACTAGGTTGTAATATAATAGAAGATAAAAAAGAGGAGAATAATATGGAAATAGATGAAATTAAATTAAAAGCAAGTCATTGTTTGGTATGCTTAAAAAAATCATGTCAAAGTGGATGTCCATTGCAAAATGATACTATGGAAGCAATAAAATTAGTTAAAGAAGAACGATATAAAGAAGCATATGAATTATTTTGTGAAACTACTGTACTACAATCTATCTGTGGAAGGATTTGTCCTCATGAAAAGCAGTGCCAAGGAAAATGCATAAGAAGAATAAAATCAGAGCCAGTTCAGATAGGGAGTATAGAAGCTTTTTTAGGTGATTTAGCTATAGAAAATAATTGGCAAATTCCTAAAAATAATGAAATTAAAAATAAAAAAGTGGCAGTTATAGGGAGTGGACCATCATCGCTTACATGTGCAGCTTTTCTTGCTAGAGAAGGGTATTCTGTTACAATATATGAAAAGTATCATGAACTAGGAGGACTTTTAAATCATGGTATACCAGAATTTAGATTACCTAAAGAAATATTGAAGAAAGCTATTCATAAAATATTAGATTTAGGAATAGATGTTATAAAAGGAGTAGAGCTTGGTAAAGATTACTCAATAGAACAACTACAAGAAAATTATGATGCAATATATCTAGGAATAGGAGCTAATGTATCTACTAAAATGAATATTGAAGGTGAAGAACTTGCTGGAGTATATGGTGGAAATGAGCTTTTAGAAAATAATACTCATCCAGATTATAAGAATAAATGTGTTGCAGTAATTGGTGGTGGAAATGTTGCAATGGATACTGCAAGAACAATAAAGAAATTAGGAGCAAAAAAAGTTAGTGTTATATACAGAAGAGCAGAAGAGCAAATGCCTGCCGAAAGAAAAGAAATAGAAGATGCTAAAAAAGAAGGGATAGAATTTTTATTTCAAAATAATATAGTAAAAATTATTGGAAATAATAAAGTAGAAAAAATAGAATGTATAAAAACAGAACTTAAAAAGAAAGAAGGAGACGATAGATTAAGTCCTGTAAACGTAGAAGGAAGTAATTACATATTAGATATGGATTATGTTGTAATGGCTGTTGGTTCTAAACCTGAAGAAAAATTATTAGAAAAACTTAATATAAAATTAAATAAATGGGGACAAATAGAAATAGATGAAAATAATATGACATCAATGAATGGAGTCTTTGCGGGTGGAGATATAGTCGGAGCAAAATCTACAGTTGCTTGGGCAGCTAAATCTGGAAGAGATGCATCATATTCAATTATTAAATATTTAAATCATAAATAATAAATAATAAGAAAAAACTCGGAGTTAAATTCTCCGAGTTTTTTTGAAAAAAAATCCCACAAACCAAAGTTTGTAGGATTGTATCCAACCACATATTATCTTTTTGAGAATTGTGGAGCTTTTCTTGCTTTTTTAAGACCGTATTTTCTTCTTTCTTTTACTCTAGAATCTCTAGTTAAAAGACCATTTCTTTTTAATACAGTACGAACTTCTGGATCAGTTGTAGCTAAAGCTTTAGCTATACCATGAGAAACTGCACCAGCTTGACCAGCGAAACCGCCACCATGAACTGTAGCTTCTACATCATATTTTTCCATCATATTAGCAACTGTAAAAGGTTTTAAAACTATAGCTTTTAAAGTATCTAAAGTATAGATTTCATTTAAATCTTTTTTGTTTATTGTTATTTTACCAGTTCCAGGAATAATGTTTACTCTTGCGATTGAAGATTTTCTTTTTCCTGTTGCATAAATATATTCTTTTTTTGCCATTTTTTAATTCCTCCTAAAAATTCCACATTTCAGGTTTTTGAGCTTCATGATTGTGCTCAGCACCTTTAAATACTCTTAATTTAGTTAACATTTCTCTACCTAAAGTATTTTTTGGTAGCATTCCTTTTACTGCTAACATAACAGCTTTATCAGAATTGTTAGCCATTAAATCTTTGTATGAAACTTCTTTTAGACCAGTCATATATGATGAGTGACGTCTATAATATTTGTCATTTAATTTGTTACCAGTTAAAACTATTTTGTCTGAGTTTAAAACTATAACATTATCTCCACAGTCAATGTGTGTAGAATAAGTAGGTTTGTGTTTACCTCTTAAAAGTCTAGCTGCTTCTGTAGCTACTCTACCAAGTGGCTTATTAGCTGCATCTAGAACATACCATTTTTTTTCAATTTCGCTAGCTTTTGCGCTATATGTAGTATTATTCATTTTAATTTTCCTCCTAAAAATATACTCTTAGAAAGTCAAATTTCCGGGGTTATAGTTTGACTAACTATACGATACTTAAATATTATACATTTTTTTTGTAAAAATGTCAACTAAATTAATACAATCTTGTGAAAAAAGTGTGATTCTATCATATATATGTAACTTTAAAATACTTGCAAAAAGGAAATATTTATAGTAATATATATGTGTATATAATAAAATTTTTTTAGTGAGGATATAAAATGATTAAATATGAAGTATATGAAGGTGTCATTGACATGGATGTTGCAGATACATCTGCCACTATGATTGATGCTAGCGAAAGAGGAAGATTAAGAAATATAATTAACAACTTAAATATGTATGCAGATAATGTTAGAACAATAACAGAACTGTATACTAAAGTTTTAATGGATGAAAATGTATCATATTTTTTACCTAAAATAACACAACAAGATGTTTTTATGAGACATTTTCCAGAACTATTTGTATATAATGAATTTGGTGAAAATTTATTTAATTGCCAACAAAATAGTAAGTATCACAAATATAGTGTGTTTTATCATATAGTATCAAGCATAGAAAATGCTAATGTAACTGAAATATCTGTATCTGACTGGCAAAAGAAAATATTAAAATGGGCTATGTTCTTACATGATATAGGTAAACCATATGTAAAAACAGTTGCAGAAGATGGTACAGAAAGTTTTGCAGGACATTGTGAAAAATCTATAGATTTAGCACAAGCTATTTTAAGTAGATTTGATTTTAGTGAAAATGAAAGAAATATAATATGTACATTAATTAAGTATCATGATTTATACTTAAATGTAGAAGAAGTAACTCAAGAAAATTTAACATTTCTTGCAAATGGCTTAAATAACGATAGAGAATTGTTTTATTTATTAATAAATGTAAAAGATGCAGATGCTAAAGCAAAAAGTATAGAAGTATATAATGACTTTAAAGTTATAAAACAAAAATATTATGAATTTGCAAATACATATTTTTCACAAAGTACAAGAAAGAAAATCGAAGTAAGTGATAATTCTAAAGCACAAGAAAAAGAAGACGACGATAAAGATTCAAAAGAACAAGAAGTTAAATTAACAAGTAAAGAAATAAAAGAGTTAATTGATGAAATTATAACTAAGAAAACTGTTAAAGTTAGATATCAACCTATAGTAGATTTAAGACAACAATGTGTATATGGATATGAAGCATTAACACAAATAAGTATAAACAAAAAAATTAAAATAGAAAAATTACTTGAAGTAGCTAAAGATTATAATGATTATGATAAATTACAACAAATCTTGTTTACAAATGCAGTAGAACAATTTGAAAACGTTGTTAACAGAGAATCAAATATTATAATGGTAAATATTGATTACGATAGCTATGTTAATTATGTGAATAAGCCAAGAATTTATGATATGATGGCTAGAAATAAAGTTGTTATTGAATTTAAAAATTATGAAAATAAAGATTTAACAGATATTCAAGAAACAATTACAGGAATACATCTAAAAGGTGGTAAAGTTGCATTTGATAACTTCACTTTAGAAAAAATGAGTATAGAAGATATATGTTATTTAGATATAGATTATATAATACCAGATATGTCATACATAAAGGATATTCACAAAGATTTTGAAAAGCAAAAATATATTAATAGTTTAATTACATATACTATTTCTAAAGATATTAACCTAATCGCAGTTGGTGTTGAAGATAAAAAAATATTAGATACATTAAAACTTGTTGGTGTAAGATTAGTACAAGGATACTATTTTGGAAAGCCTTCACCGGATATTAATATGATTAATGATAGTATAATGCAAAAATTAAATACAGAAGAAGATCAATCAATAATGTAATAGAAAATAGAGGATATTATTCCTCTATTTTTTGTTTTATTTTTATAAAAATTTGCGATTGAAATAGAACAAAAGTGTGTTTACAAATCATGTTACAACTGATATAATTTCGTTGTACAAAAGATAAATAAATTTTTGACTCGTTTTATACTAAATGCCTAAAAAAGCTTGAAATATCAAGCAAAAATGCAGTATTAAAAAAGTATAAAAAAAGTGTTGACAAACAAAAAAATTAATAGTATAATAATAATCGAACAAACGTTCTGATACGTATAAGGGGGAGAAAAATTATGATATCTGAAGAAAGAAAAAAAGCATTAGATATAGCAATGGCTCAAATTCAAAAGAATTTTGGTAAAGGGGCTGTAATGAAATTAGGTGAAGTAGGAGAAGTTAGTATAGATACTATACCATCTGGAGCATTAAGTTTAGATATAGCTTTAGGAATTGGTGGTTTCCCAAGAGGAAGAATAATAGAAGTATTTGGACCTGAATCATCTGGTAAAACAACAGTTGCTTTACATGCAATAGCAGAAGCACAAAAACAAGGAGGAATTGCAGCGTTCATTGATGCTGAACATGCATTAGATCCTGTATATGCAAGAAATTTAGGAGTAGATATAGATAATTTAATAGTTGCACAACCTGATACAGGTGAACAAGCACTAGAAATAGCAGAACAACTTATTAGAAGTGGTGCTGTTGATATCATAACTATTGACTCAGTTGCTGCATTAGTACCAAAAGCAGAAATTGATGGAGAAATGGGAGATTCACATGTTGGTTTACAAGCTAGACTTATGTCTCAAGCATTAAGAAAATTAACAGGTGTATTAAATAAATCTAATACAGTAGCAATATTTATCAACCAATTAAGAGAAAAAGTTGGTATTATGTTTGGAAATCCAGAAACAACTCCAGGTGGTAGAGCTTTAAAATTCTATTCATCTGTAAGACTTGATGTTAGAAAACAAGAAGCTATAAAAGTAAATGGAGAAGTAATGGGAACTAGAACAAAAGTTAAAGTTGTTAAAAACAAAGTTGCACCTCCATTTAGAGAAGCAGTTTTTGATATAGTATATGGAAAAGGTATTTCAAACGAAGGATGTGTACTAGATCTTGCTACAGACATGAATATAGTAGATAAGAGTGGTGCATGGTTTGCATACAATGGACAAAAAATTGGACAAGGTAGAGAAAATGCTAAAACATATCTTGCTGAAAATCCAGAAGTAATGAAAGAAATCGAAATGAAAGTTAGAGAAAACTTTAGCATGGCTTTTGAAAATAGTATGACTGGTGGAATAGATAGTGATGCAGAAGTTGAAGAAATTGAATTAGATGAAGAATAATATAAGAGGCACATTTATATGTGCCTTTTAAGTTAGGAGTAAAAATGGACTTTGAACAAGCAAAAGAAAAAGCTGTAAAATATTTAGTTCTTTCTTTACGTACAGAAGAAGAAGTTAAAAACAAACTAAGAAAATTAAATGTAGAGGAAGATACTATTTGTGAAGTAACAGAATATTTAAAAAGTATAGGATATATAGATGATTCTAAATATATAGATGCATACCTTAGACAAAGTGTAAGCATTCCAAAGTATTCTGTATATGAGATAAAAATGAAACTTATGCAAAAAGGCATAAATAAAAATCTACTATATGAAAAACTAAATGCTTTTGATAAAGCTACTTATGAAAAAAAAATAGTAGAAAAGCTTTTAAATGGTAAATTAAAAGGAATGGAACCGTTAAAGCAAAAAGCATATTTATATAGAAGAGGTTTTAATTCTAATATAGATGTAGATGATTAAAACAACTTGATAAAGTGAGCAGAGAAATCTGCTCATATTTTTTTCTTGCAATAAAAAAAGAAATAGTATATAATCTAGATGTATTTAGGAGGTAGCTATGAAAATTAATACACCAACACCACATAATGAAGCAAAAATAGGAGATATAGCAAAGACAGTACTTATGCCAGGAGATCCTTTGAGAGCAAAATATATTGCAGAGAATTTTTTAGAAGATGCAAAATTATATAATAAAGTTAGAGGAATGTATGGCTATACGGGAAAGTACAAAGGAGTTACAGTATCTGTTCAAGGTAGTGGAATGGGAGTTCCTTCAATAGGAATATACTCAAAAGAACTTTTTGAAGGATATGATGTAGATAATATAATAAGAATAGGAAGTGCAGGATCACTTGCAAATGATAATGCTAGTGATATTTGTAATAGTGTAGATTTAGGTGACATTATAATTGCAACTGATGCAGATTCAGATTCAAATTATATTGTTGCTAACAACTATGATGTATATCCATCAGCTTCAGAAGAATTATTAAATGTAGCTAAAGAGTTAAGTTCACAAATGAAAAATGTAAAGATAGGAACAATATTTACATCAGATACTTTTTATTCTGAACGTTCAATATTAGAAGCTTTATCTAAAACAGATGTTATGGGAGTAGAAATGGAAACATTAGCGTTATATACTAATGCTAAAATTGCAAATAAAAATGCTCTTGCTATGTTTACTGTTACAGATAATCTTTTAAGAGGTCAATCTGTACCGGCTGAACAAAGACAATTAGGATTAAATGAAATGATAACTCTTGCTTTAGAAGTGGCAGTTAAATTAGAAAAGGATAGAAAATAATATGACTTTAGAAAAAATAGAAGAATTTAAATTTAATATTCCTAACTTTGAAGGTCCTTTAGATTTATTATTACATTTAATTTCTAAAAATAAAAAAGATATTTTTGAAATATCTTTAAGTGAACTTACAGATGAATACGTAGCATACCTTCAAGAAATGAATGAAAATAATATAGAAGTTGCTTCTGAATTTGTTGTAATGGCAGCGACTCTTTTAGATATAAAAGCAAGAAAACTTTTACCTCAACTTGAAGAAGAGGAAGAAGAAGAACAATTATCTGAGGAAGAGCTATTAAGAAGACTTAATCAATATAAGTTATATAAAGAGGCAGCAGAAAAAATTAATGAAATGTATAAATTAAATTTTGGTTCTTTTGTTAAAGCTTTTGAAAAAATTAAGTTTAATAAAAAAATAGAATATACAGGTGAAAAATTTACTAAACAAGATATCTTTAATACTTACTCAGATATTTTATTTAGAAACCAAAATAAAATAAACAAACAAGCTAAAGAAATAGAAAAAATTGCTGTATATGAAAAATACACAGTACAAGATAAAGTTAAACAAATTGTTGGATATTTAAATGAAAATAAAAACATGGTATTTAATAATGTATTTAATCACTCTTGTGAAAATATAGAAGTAGTTACAGCTTTTTTAGGTGTACTAGAACTAAGTAAAATGAAACAAGTAGATATAGAACAACAATATCTATTTTCAGATATAAATGTAACTAGAAAAAATGAAGCTTTAATAGATATAGATACATCAAAATTAAATTATTAAGATAAATAGACTTTCAGTAAAATGAAGGTCTATTTTTAATTTTACATATATTCAATTTATGATATAATTTTATATAAATTAATAGAGGTGAATAAAATGGAAAAAAAGACTATCGTTATCACTGGTTCAAGTGATGGAATAGGTGCGGCCGCTGCAAGAAAACTAAAAGCAATGGGGCATAATGTAGTTATAGTGGGACGTTCTAAAGGAAAAACAGAAAGAATAGCAAAAGAATTAGATGCACCTTTTCATTTAGTAGACTATTCTGAACTTAATCAAGTAAAAAGACTTGCAGAAGAATTAAATAAATATGATAGAATTGATGTGCTTGTAAATAATGCGGGTGGAGCACAAAATGAAAGAAAAATAACTATAGATGGATATGAAAAAACATTTCAAATAAATTATTTAAGTGCTTTTTTACTAACAAATCTTTTAATGGATAAGTTGTGTAAAAGTAATGCAACTATTATCCAAACATCAAGCATAGCTGCTAATATATTCGGAAAAAATTTAGATATAAATGATTTGAATAACGAGAAAAATTATACTCCTTTAAGAGCATATGGTAATTCAAAACTTGAAAATATATTATTTACTAGAGAGTTGAATAAAAGATATAAAGATAAAGGAATTAATGCGGTTGCATTTGAACCTGGAGTTGTGAGAAGTAATTTTGGAACAGAAAGTAAAAAAATAATAAATTTCTTTTATCATTCAGTATTTAAATATCTATTTACAATATCTCCTGAAAAAAGTGCAGAAAGGCTAATCAAATTGGCTTTAGGAACTCCAAGTGAAGATTTTATTTGTGGAGAAACATATAGTGGTAAAAGAATAATGAAAATTAGTTTTAAAGATAAAGATGGTGCTATTGCAAGTGCGCTTTGGGATAAGAGTAGTAAAATGATTGAAAAATATACAAATTGAAAGTAGGAGAAAGGATAATGAGAAAAGAAGAACTTGAATTTCATAAAAGTAGAGTAGCTTTTATGATTATTAATTCAAAAATATATTTTTTAGAAAACAGTGATATGAGTCATAAAGAATGGTATCTTTCTTTAGGCTATGATATTGAAAAATTTGAAGATATAGTTAGAGGATATTATAGAGAAGGGGAAATTGTATTTTATAAAGGAGATTTTATTTATGATGAGCATGTTATTAAACTTGCAAAACAGTATTCTCAAAAAATAAAGAAGCATGTAAAAGACTTTAATGCAAAAGTATATGTTGGTGTAATTAAAGGAAAAGTTGGTCAAATTTGGCAACCAGATTTAGAAATAAAATTTGAATAAAAAATAAATTTAATAGTCTTTCTGTTGGAAAGACTATATTTTTTTAGTTATATAAAAAGTTCTTGTGCATATATAATAGTAGGAGGGATAAAAATGTTAAGATGCATAGGAAAAAATATAATTGTAGATTCAGTGAATCAAAATGAATATGAAAAAAACGGTATAATAATTAAGACAAGTACAATATCTAATTTAATAGGTAATGTTATCTGTGTTGGTAATGAGGTTGTAGATATAAAAGTAGGAGATAAAGTTATATATAGTGAGCATGATGCTAAAAAAATAGTGTATGAAAGTAACGAATATTTTGTATTAAATGAAAAAGATATTCTAGCTATTATATAAGGAGGAGAATATGACAAAGAAAATATTATATGGAAATGAAGCTAAAGAGGCGATACAAAGAGGTATTACAAAATTAGCAGATGCTGTAAAAATAACTTTAGGCCCAAAAGGAAAAAATGTTGCATTAAAGAGCGAGTTTACACCACCAGTAATAATTAATGATGGTGTAAGTATTGCAAAAGAAATTGTACTTGAAGATGAAGTAGAAAATTTAGGTGCAGAACTGTTAAAAGAAGTGGCAATGAAAACTAATGACATAGCAGGTGATGGAACAACTACTGCTACAGTTCTTGCATATAATATGGTAAATGAAGGAATGAAAAATATAACTGCAGGAGCCAACCCTATTTTAATTAGAAAAGGAATGCAAAAAGCATTAGATGAGGCAGTAAAAAATATAAAAGAAATATCTCAAAATATAAGTTCTAATGAACAGATACGAGAGATTGCAACAATATCTGCTAATGATTCAGAAATAGGAGACTTAATTAGTAGAGCAATAGATATGATTGGAAAAGAAGGGGTTATTACTGTAGATGAATCTAAAAGTATTAACACAAAATTAAATATAGTTGAAGGAGTTAGAATTGATAGTGGATACATATCATCATATATGGTAAATGATAGTATGAAAATGGAAGAAGTACTTGAAAATCCATATATATTAATTAGTAATAAAAAGATTAGTAATGTACAAGAAATATTACCTATTATAGAAAAGGTATCTGGTCAAAATAGGCCGTTATTATTAATAGTTGAAGATATAGAAGGAGAAGCTTTGGCTACTCTTATAGTAAATAAATTAAGAGGTACATTTAATTCGGTAGCAATAAAAGCACCAAGTTTTGGGGATAGAAGAAGAGAATTATTAGAAGATATAGCAATAGTTACTGGTGGAAAGCTAATAGATGAAGAAGTATTAGTAGATTTAAAAGAAGTTACTTTAGAAGATTTAGGAAGTGCAAAAACTATTAAAATCTCAAAAGAAACTACTATTATTATTATTCAAGGCAAAGGCGATTCTTTAAAAATAGAAGCAAAAATAGAAGAAATAAAAAATAATATATTAGCACAAAGTGATGAAGAAGAAATTAAAAATTTAAGAAAAAGACTTGCAAGACTTTTAGGTGGAATAGCAGTTATAGAGGTTGGTGCTGCTACACAAACTGAATTAAATGAAAAAAAGCTTAGAATTGAAGATGCTTTATCTGCAACACGTGCTGCAATAGAAGAAGGTGTTGTAGAAGGCGGTGGTAGAGCATATATTACAGTTATAGAGAGAATGAAAAACTTCTTAAATACTTTAAATAACGAAGAAAGAATAGGAGCACAAATTGTATTAAAAGCAATGGAAAAACCATTGTATCAGATTGCTCAAAATTCAGGAGCTAATGGTGATGTAATAGTTGAAAAAGTAAAAGAAAGTCCTTCAAATATTGGATATGATGCTAGAAAAGATACTTTTGTTAACATGAAAGAAAATGGCATAATTGATCCTACTAAAGTTACAAGAACAGCATTAGAAAATGCAGTTTCTATATCCTCAATGATACTTACGACAGATGCTGCTATTTGTGCAGTAGATAAAAATAATGATTAAAATAAAAAGTTCCTTAAATTAAACTTTAAGGAACTTAATTTTTTACATAGTAGTTCTTTTTACATATCCACCTGCTGATAGGAAGATACATATAAAGAAGAAAAATAATGATATAAAGAAACTAATTTTACTTAATGTATTTCTTGGATCACATTTTCTACATTTAGCAGTAAGTATAAGTGCAGGTACTACCAAAACATATGAGAATATAACATGTTTAAATGCAAATATAATAGCTACTAAATCTAGTATAATAGAAATAATAGATATAACCTTTGCATTATGCTTGTTTACTTTAAATTTATCAGCAATATTCATTGTTAATACCAATAATACGATTCCAATCACACCAGGAATTAAATTTGTATTAGATTTACTAAATATAACTAAAATACATAATACAGCGAATACTATTAATATAGCTGATATTATTTTTATTAATATGCTCTTTTTTTCTTTAGGAGCATTAGCATTTACATTTTTCGCCATAATAAAACACCTCTTTGAAAGTATTATATTATATAAAATTGACAAAGTCAATTTCACTTTTATTCAAACATTGCAATTTTTAAATTAATCTTGCAAAACTATATATTTTAAGGTATAATATTATGTAGATAAATTAGGAGATAAATATGGAAGAATATATAAATAATATAGATATCCAGACTGTACCTGCTCAAACACTAGCTTTTATTGGAGATGCTGTGTATAATGTGTATATTAGAAGTTATTTAGCAAGCACTTCTACTGCTAAAACTGGAGTACTGCATAAATCTTCAATTAAGTATGTAAGTGCTAAAGGACAAGCTGCCACAATAGATAAAATTATGGAGCTACTTACAGAAGAAGAAATAGCAGTATATAAGAGGGGTAGAAATACAAATATTGCTACTGTATCTAAACATGTAGATGTAGTAGAATATAAAAAAGCAACTGGATTTGAATGTTTAATAGGGTATTTATACGTTATTAAAGATAATAATAGATTAGATTTTTTAGTTAAAAAATGCATTGAATGCTTTTAGAATGGGAGGATATTATGGAAGAAAATAAAGAAATTATAAAGGATAATTTAGAGGAAGAATTTAGAAAAGAAATATTAAAGAATTCAGATAAAAAATTATCTGATGCAGAAATAAAGAAACTTACAGAAGAAGCTATGGTTAGCTTAAACTTTATGCAAGAAATAGATAAGGTAGAGCTTCCATCAGATAAATATGTTGTTTTTACAGATGGTGAAGAACAACTATATTATGAAAATGGAGAATTTTACGTTATATCAACTACTGATAGTACAAAAATAAAGAAAAAGAAAAGCAAAAAAGAAGCAACAGATATGTATTTAGATTTCTTTATTAAATATCAATTAAATCCTATTTTAGATCAAAGAGATATAAAAAGACAAAAACTTGAGATTATGCAAAAGGAAAATGATGAAAAAGCTAAATTAGCACAACAAGTATTAAAGAAAGAAGCAACTCAAGAACAACAAAAAGCACAAAGAGAGCAACAAAAACAAGTAGATAAAGATGAAATTTCTTTATAATAAAAAATAAAAGTACCTATAGCATTTGCTATGGGTACTTTTCTGTTAAACAATAGCATTTTTTACTTGTTCAACATCTGCTACACCAGCAGGGGCAGCAGGCACATAATAACCTTTTTCTTTAGCAATTAAGTATATTTGCCATTGATAATTTTCTAGTGAATTTCTAGAAGCTATTAAAGTATCTCTAAAATTTTTATTATTCGCTTGTTGAATTGAATAATTAATTAAAGTAATAGTAGAATTTAAAGTAGATAAAACATCATTTACACCAATTTTCTCTGTCATCTTATTCACCTCACAACATATTTGATAACTCAGATTTTAAATTTGTACACTCACTGCATATATCTTCAAAGACAGTAGTTACATTAGTATCTGAAGTTAAAGTTTTATAATAATTAATTTTTGTGCAGAACTCAGTTGCATGACCACAGATGTGTCTAATATTTTGAATTTCTATTTGATTTAAACTATCCATAATAACCTCCTTTTAAATCACTACAAATAGTATGTGTTAATAGTGTGGATAATATACATATAAATTATTTTATAGTTGGTTTAGCAAATAAGGAAGCTAAAAATCCAAAAACGATTGCTGCTGCAACACCACCAGCGGTAGCTGTAATTCCACCTGTAAATATACCAATGAATCCTCGTTCATTTATTGCTTTTACTGTGCCTTTAAATAAAGAATAACCAAATCCGGAAATTGGAACAGTTGCACCGCATTTACCAAATTCTACTATTGGCTCATATATGCCTAAGAAAGTAAATATAACACCTAAGGTTACAAAAAGAGTAAGTATTCTTGCTGGAGAAAGTTTAGTTTTATCTACAAGTATTTGACCAATAGAACAAATTATTCCACCTGTTAAAAATACTGTTCCATAATTTAATAAAATATCCATATATTACACCTCGTTTTCTATTGCAATCGCATGAGCAATGCCAGGAATTGATTCTCCTTGGTTAGATGAAGTAGGACTCATTAATGCACCCGTTGCAATAAGTAGAATTTTCTTTAAATTTTTAGCTTTTAATTCGTTAAATATATACGAGCTAAAAACACTTGCTATACAGCCACAGCCACTTCCTCCAGAATTTACATCTTGATTTTGTTCATCATAAATTAATACACCACAATCTTTATGATTCTTTGAAATATCTATTCCTTCTCTTTTAAATAGTTCATGAAGCATATCTGAACCATGTACACCTAAATCTCCAGTAAAAATACAATCATAATAATCTATAGTTCTACCAGTATCTGTTAAATGATTACTTATAGTGCTATATACAGATGGTGCCATCGCAGCTCCCATATTAGACATATCTGTTACACCTAAATCTATTATTTTTCCAGGTGTTACATGAGTTATATGAATCCCATTATCTGCAACTGCTCTATTAGTTACAAGAGCTGAGCCACAACCGGTTACTGTAGATTGAGCAAGTGGACTTTTTTGGTTACCATGTTCTAGTGGCATTCTAAACTGTCTTTCAGCACTACAAAAGTGTGATGAAGCAGAAGCAACTACTTGCTTTGCAGCATTTGATTCTATTAATATAGAAGATAGAAGAAGCCCCTCACAAAATGTTGAACAAGCACCATATAATCCTAAAAAAGGTATATCAAAATTCCTCATTGCAAAGCCAGAAGATATACATTGATTCAATAAATCTCCTGAAAATATAACATCCACATCACTTTGAGATACACCAGTTTTTACTAGTAAGTTGTTGATACAAGTTTCAAGCATTTTGCTTTCTGCCTTTTCAAAACTTTTTTCTTCAAAAAAAACATCTTTTATATGTAATTCAAAATATTGGGCAAGTGGTCCTTGCATTTCTTTTGGGCCAACTATACTAGAAGTAGAGTATATACAAGGCTTGCTTTCAAGTTTAATAGTTTGTTTACCAATTTTCATAATATATACCTCCTAAAAAACATAATTTAATAAATAGTATACAAAGCCTAGAATAACACTAGTCGATATCCCATATACAAGTACTGGGCCTGCTACTTTAAACATATTAGCACCAAGTCCTAAAATATATCCTTCACTTTTATATTCTATAGCAGGTGCAACAATGGAGTTGGAAAATCCAGTTATTGGTACAGTTGCTCCAGTTCCTGCAAATCTTCCTATACGAGAGAAAAGATTAAGTGAAGTAAGGAGTGCAGCAAGAAATATTAAAGAAATGCTTGTTATAGTAGAGGCAGTTTCTTTATCTATACCTAAATTTAGCATTTTGTTATTAATAAATTGTCCTAAAACACAAATTAGGCCACCAACTATAAATGCAGCAATTACATTTCTTAAAATTGGACTTTTTTGTGCTTTTTGAGATATTAAATCATCATATTCACTATTTGAAATATTTAAATTTGTATTCATAATAATCACCAATAATATTATTTGTCAAAAAAATGATAATATAATTTTTGATTATATTTTTTAAAAATTGTTGAAATGAAATTGAAAATTTGATATAATGTGGACATATATGAGTAAGCTTTGGGGGTAGGAATATGGAAAACGAAAAAAAGTTTGGAACTGAGATGTTCGGATACGATAAAAAAGAAGTTGAAGAATACGTAAAAGCTATGAAAGCAGAGTATGAAAGCAAGATTCAAGCTGAACGTTCAGATGCAAATAGAATTGCTAACGAACTTTCTTTAGTTAAAAGAAAATTAGAAAAATATGAAGCTGACTATATAGCAAAACAAGAAAAAGTAGCAAGTGCTTTAATAACTGCTGAAGATCAAGCTAAGAAAATAATTGAAGATTCTAGAAGTGAAGCAATTCAAGAAAAAGATAGAATTGAACACTTGATTGAAATGGAAAAAGAAAAACTCTTAGATATGAAAAGAGAAGTAATAGATTTAAAAGAAAAAACAGTAAGTTTATTGGACAAGTATAGTCAGGAAATTAATAATTTATTAGATTAGTAATTATATTGAGGTAATCGTAATAGAATAGAACATAGGAGAAAAATGTTCTATGAAAATTGCGGTTACTTTTTTTAAGAATAAAAAAGAAAATAAAATATACAAAAGAATATCAAATAAAACTACAGGAAGTTTAAATTCAATTAATAATCAAGTATGTAAAATTAAAAATTATCAAATCGTGGCTGTATTAATATTAAGTATAGCTATAGTGATGAACAGTAATAATATAATTTGTTTAGCTACTAATATATCTAAAATAAATAATTTAGATATAACTAAAGAAAATATCATAGCGTTAAATGGGATTGCTAACAGTAAGAATTATACATATACACAAATAGAGCAAAAAGAAGAAATAAAAATAGAAGATACAACAAGACAAGATTTCATTGCTATGGACGAACTAGCAGAATTATATAAAGAACAAGCTGTATTTAAAAATATAACATCAGAAGATATTAAAATAATTGCAGAAACATCTTCTTATCAAAAAATAAATGTATGTGGAGTAGATATTACAAATTATTCTACTAATAGAAATATAGATTTTGCGGCAATTTTAAATGGTGAAAACACAGTGTTTGAAAAAGGTAAAGATGAAGTGCTATTATATACAACTCACACATCCGAATCTTATGCTAACAGTGAAAAGTACCAGTTTGAATATACTAGTCCTAGAAGGACGACGGATGGAAGATATAACATGCTTGCAATTTCTAGTACACTAGCATCGAATTTAAACAATAAAGGGATTAACACAGTATGTAGCTTGACACCACATGACTATGGAGAATATAATAGTGCATACTCTAATTCTAGAAGAACGATGGAAGCACTTATTAATGAAAACAGTAATATAAGTATTTCAATAGATGTTCATAGAGATGCAATAGAAGATTTAGAATTTGCACCTAAGACTAATCTTAAAGGCTATGATGTAGCATCACTCATGTTTGTTATGGGAATTGGATATGATGGTGAAGAAAATCCATATTATGCTGAAAATTTAAAGTTGGCACTTGAATTACAAATACTAGCAAACAAAGTATATCCAGGACTTTTTAGACCAATGATAATTAGAAATTCTATATACAATCAAGATTTAAAATCTAACTCGTTTTTAGTAGAAGTAGGAGCATCTGGAAATACAATTGATGAAGCGGAAATTGCAACTAGATGTTTAGCAAATTTATTAAATCTCATATTTAAGGATTGATTTGAATATTTTATTTGTGGTATAATGAGAAATCAGTAATGAAAGGTTATGATTAAATGGCAAAATTAGTAATAGTTGAGTCTCCATCTAAGGCAAAAACTATAAAAAAATATTTAGGTGAAGATTATGAAGTTATTGCTTCACAAGGACATATTATAGATTTACCAGCTAGTAAATTGGCTGTAGATATTGAAAATGATTTTAAACCAGAATATAAGACAATGACAGGTAAAGCTAATATAATAAAACAAATAAAAGAATTAGCTAAAGGTAAAGAAATTGTATATCTAGCAACCGACCCTGATCGTGAGGGAGAAGCTATAGCATGGCATTTAAAAAATGTTTTAAATATTGCAGATAATGAGAAATGTAGAATAGAATTTAACGAAATAACAAAAAATGCTGTTAAAAAAGCAGTTGAAAAGCCTAGAGCGGTTAATCTTGATTTAGTTGATGCACAACAAGCAAGACGTATTTTAGATAGAATTGTTGGATATAAGCTTTCTCCATTATTATGGAAGAAAGTAAAAAAAGGTACAAGTGCAGGAAGAGTTCAATCAGTTGCATTAAAAATAATAATAGATAAAGAAAGAGAAATTCAAAACTTTAAACCAGAAGATTATTATTTAATGTATGCTAAACTGCAAAAGAATGATGATATAGTAACAGCTAAATTCTATGGAGATATAAATGGTAGAATAGAACTTAAAGATGAAGAACAAGTAAATAAGATTTTAAAAGAAATAGATAAAAAGAAATATAAAGTTGTAGATATAATTAAAAGTGAGAGAAGAAAAAATCCACCTGCACCATTTACAACATCATCACTTCAACAAGAAGCTTCTAGAAAATTAGGCTTTGGCGTTAAGAAGACAATGCTGATAGCACAAAAATTATATGAATCAGGACATATTACATACATGAGAACCGACTCTATAAGATTATCTGATGATGCTAAAAAAATGGCCAAAGATTATATTACTAAGAATTTTGGAAATTCATATTATTTAGCAAGAGAATTTAAAGCTAAAGATAATGCACAAGATGCACACGAAGCTATAAGACCTACTCATGTAGATAATAATTTAGAGCTTGGTAGAGATGAAGAAAAATTATACAATTTGATATTAAATAGATTTTTAGCTTCTCAAATGAGTGTTGCTGTATATGACACAACCAAAGTAAAAGTTAATGTTGAAGATTATATATTTAATATTAATGGAAGTATAATAAAATTTGATGGCTTTATGAAATTATATATAGAAGGAAAAGACGATAAAGCTAAAGGCAAAAATGATAATGATGATGACGATGATGAATTAAATGCACTTCCAGAGTTTGAAATGGGAGAAATATTAAAACAAAAAGATTTAAAAGCAGATAAGAAAACAACTGAGCCACCTGCAAGATATACTGAAGCAAGTTTAGTTAAAGTAATGGAAGAAAAAGGCGTGGGTCGTCCAAGTACATATGCACCTACAATTTCTACTATTGAAGATAGACTATATATAGAAAAGCAAGGTAAATATTTAGTACCTACAGATTTAGGAACTGTTGTAAACAAAATAATGGAAGAAAATTTTGAAAATATAGTAGATGTAAAGTTTACGGCAGATATGGAAAATAAATTAGACATGGTCGCAGAATCTAAACAAAACTATGTTGAAATGCTAAGAGATTTTTATGTGCCATTTAGTAAAAATCTTGCAGAAGTTCAAGATAAAATAGAAAAAGTAAAAATTCCTGAACAAGAATCTGATGTAGTATGTGAAAAATGTGGAAAAACTATGATTATAAAACAAGGAAGATTTGGTAAGTTTTTAGCATGCCCAGGATATCCAGATTGTCAAAATATAAAACCATATAATGAAAGTATAGATGCTCCATGTCCAGATTGTGGGGGGAAAGTTATTATAAAACATACAAAAACTAAAAGAGCTTTTTATGTTTGTGAAAATAACAATAATACAGAAAATAGTCCATGTAAATATATTTCTTGGACTAAACCCAAAGCTAAATCTAAGAAATAGATATACTAAAGTACGAAGAAATGTTATTTTTCAAAGGGATACTTTAAATATCTTATAAAAAATGATTGATATGTGTTGATTAGAATCTAGAAAAAAGTTACATGTTATAAAAAAATAGCATAAAAAACGGAGGGTGTATGAAAGTATATATATTATTAGCTTGGACTTTAGTTAATTTTATTTGCTCAATAATTTTAATTGTTAAAGAGTTTAAATCAAAATTAGATTATATTAAAGTATTGATAGTTACAATATTTATTATAATTTTTTCTCCTATTTTTACTTATGTTTTAGTAATGATAGCTAGGTATTTAAAGAATTATCAAATTATAGATGCAATTGGTACATCTGATGCTTGGATAGGATTTGCTGGTTCAATTATTGGCGGGTCAATAACTATGTTTGCTTTATATTTAACTTTTAAACACGAAAGTAGAGTGAGAGAAAAAAATCGTATTGATTCAATAAAACCATATATATCTTGTCGAATCTCTAATTATAAAGAAGATGAACGAAAGATAGATATAGGTGAATGTGTTAATGATTATGGTCACATTCAGTGTGTAATGAAAAATATTTCAAATAATATTGGTAATATAAAATTTAAAGAGCAATTTATAAGTCGCGAAATAGAAAAAAATCATTTTGAAAAAGTATATGATTTAGACCAGTTTGGGATTTCTACATTTGCTGTTCAATTAGATAATGGTTTTTTTCTTGCCCCACACGAGATATATAAATGGAATATTAATTTTGGATTAGTAACTGATGATGTAGGTAACTATAAATTTGAAAATCATTGTTTTTCTTATATACACACTATATTATTTGAAATTACGGATGTATCAAATACTGATACATATATATTTAGATTTGATTTTGAAGTGAATATTAATATTGATAAAAATAATAAGCCAATATTATTTTTAGAAAAACAAAATAATTCTATAGAAAGATAAGTATGCAGTAAAGCATACTTATCTTTTATCCGAAATAGTTGACATAAAATATAAAAAGAGTTATAATTATAAAGGCTATTTAACTTTTGCAAAATATTAAATTTAATATTTAGGAGGTTTTGAATATGAGTAATTCAAAAAAAGTAAAGGAAGTTGAAGTTTTAGAAAAGGATGACGAAATAAATGGAATGCTAATTAATCCAAAGTTTTTTGCAGCAGGTACAATTTTAGGCTTTATAATAATTATAGGATGTTTAATTTTAAACTTTGGTATTGGTTGTGCAATGCTTTTAATTTTGCTTGAGTTAAATCTTTTTATGGGACTGCTTGTAGAAAATGATGCTAAAACGGTGTACAGATTATACGGAGTTTTTAAAGAGGCTTATGAAGATGATGAAATGTATACATTAGAAGTGCATGGAAGGTATGGTATAAATAAGTTTTATACTGATTTTAAAAAGAACTTTAATATTTTAAAAGTTATAACCCTATTTACTATAATAGTTTTAATAGTAGGATACATAGCACTTTCAATAGCATGTAGCAATCCATCAATTAATCATAAACTTATAGGCGAAATACAAAATATAACAACGGTTGCTGTTGTAGTATTATGTGGAATAGTTTTTTGTTATAGTAATGCATGTTATAAAAAAGATTTTATGCAAAGATATCAGTTTATGTGCAACAACTACAGAGATTTATGCGAAGCACGAAAATATAGAACTAGTCTATATAGATAATTTAAATATAAGGATATAACAATTTGTTATATCCTTTGTTTTTTCTTGAAAAAAAGCCATTTGTATAATATAATACAGATATGATAGGAGAATAAAATGGACAAAATAGTAAATGTAATAGGTGCAGGACTTGCAGGATGTGAGTGTGCATATATTTTAGCTAAAAATAATATAAAAGTAAGATTATATGAAATGAAGCCTAAATGCAAAAGTGAAGCACATCATTCAGATGACTTTGCTGAACTTGTATGTAGTAACTCATTAAAATCTGAAGCATTAACAAATGCTTGTGGATTACTAAAAAAAGAAATGGAAATGCTAGGTAGTATATTTGTAGAAGCAGCATATAATGCAAGAGTTCCAGCAGGGCAAGCATTAGCTGTAGATAGAGATATTTTCTCAAAGTATATTACAGATAAAATAAAGAAAAATGAAAATATTGAAATTATATACGAAAAAGTAGAAGATATAGATAAGATTGAAGGAATAAAAGTAATAGCTACCGGTCCTTTAACAGATGAAGCTTTAATGAATTCATTACAAAAAATATTAGGACAAGATAGTTTATATTTTTATGATGCAGCAGCTCCTATTGTTTCAAGAGATTCAATAAATATGGATATTGCATATTGGGGAGATAGATATGACCAAGAAAGAGGCAAAGATGAAACAATAGAAGATTGGCAAGAAAGATTAAAAAATACACCTGAGGCGGATTATTTAAATCTTCCAATGAATAAAGAAGAATATGAAGCTTTTTGCAATGAACTTATCAATGCTGAGGTAGCACAACTACATGAATTTGAAAAAAGAGAAATATTTGAAGGTTGTATGCCGGTTGAAGTAATGGCAAAAAGAGGAATAGATACTTTAAGATATGGTCCTTTAAAACCAGTAGGTTTTACAGATCCAAGAACTGGTAGAAGACCTTATGCAAACGTTCAACTTAGAGTAGAAAATAAGGAAGTGCAATCTTTTAATCTAGTTGGATTCCAGACAAATCTAAAATTTGGAGAACAAAAAAGAGTATTTTCTATGATACCAGGTCTTGAAAATGCAGTGTTTGAAAGATATGGTGTTATGCATAAAAATACATATATAAATGGTGGTAAATTATTAGATAATAATTTCTGTTTAAAAGAAAACAACAGTATATACTTTGCTGGCCAGATATCTGGTGTAGAGGGATATGTTGAATCTGCAGCATCTGGTATGATGGTAGCTTACAGCATAATTAAAAGATTTGATGGTGAAAAAATAACTTTCCCAGAAGATACAATGCTTGGAAGTTTAGCAAAATATGTATCAACAGAAAATAAAAATTATCAACCAATGAATGCTAATTTTGGAATATTAAAACCATTGGAAAAGAAAATAAGAGATAAAAAAGAAAAATATGGTATACTTGCAGGCATTGCACAAGAAAGTATAAAGAAATTTAAAGAAGAATGTTTAAAATAAAGAGGAGATAGCATGAACAATATTTATTTATTATATGGTGAAGAAAAATACGAATTAAATCAAAAAGTGGAAAAAATTAAAAAAGAATTTTCTAATTTACAAGTAGGAGTAAATTTATTTTATATTAATAATGATAATATAGAGGAACTACCTTCCATTACACAAGGTGTAACTTTTTTTGGAAGTGAAAAACTAATAATTATTAAAAACACTAACTTAAAATTTGATACTAATATAATAAAAGATATTGATGAAGATATTAAAATAATAATTATTGAGGAAAGTGTGGATAAAAGACTTTCTGAATATAAAGCTTTGTCTAAATTTGCAGAATGTATAGAGTTTAAGCATTTAGATGCAGCACAAATGACAGATTTTATTATAAATACTTTAAAAAAATATAATGTAAAAATCTCATATGAAGATGCTCAATACATGCAAAATGTATGTGGCGAAGATAAATCTAATAATATAAACGAAATGAAAAAGTTAGTTATATATGTTGGAAATGGTGGAACAGTTACTAAAGATATAATAGACAGTATATGTTCTAAAACTTTAAATGCTAAAATTTTTGATGTACTTGAAAATATAATAAATAAAAAGAAAAAAATTGCTATTGAACAGCTTAATACATTATTACAGCAAAAAGAACCAATAGTAAAAATATATATAATGTTATATAAACAATATAAACAATTATATATGATAAAACTTTTAAAAGATAAAGGAGAAAAAAATATTGCTGGAGCAATAGGATTGCATCCGTTTGTTGTAAAAAAACTTTTAGTCTCTTGTGATAAATATACTGAGCAAGAATTAAAAAATATAATTTATGTTTTCGATGAATATGATCAAAAAACAAAAAATGGAGATATGGATTTTGAAATAGGACTTAAAAAGATAATTTGTATGTTATAGAATAAAAACACCTTTATATATTCATAATTATATATAGAGGTGTTTTTTTATGTGTAAAATTAAATTTAATACAGACATGGCAGATGAAAGAGTAGATGAATATAAAGTAATAAATAATATGAGTGCTATCGATGGAATAGAGATAACAGAAGAAAAATATGAAGAATTTAAAGTTACTCAAGTTAATGTTATTAATGAAAATGGAGCTCAAGCTATAGATAAAGAAATTGGAAAATATATAACTTTTGAAATGGAGAATATAAAATATATAAATGATACTGGAAAAGTTATAGAAAAATTAAAAGAGTTTTTAAATACTTTAATCGAAAAGCAAAAATCTGTAATGGTAGTAGGCCTTGGAAATATGTATGTTACACCAGATGCATTAGGTTCTAAAGTCGTAAAAGGAATTGATGTAACAAGACATATATTAAAACTTACTGAAAATATATTGTCAGAAGATACTAGAGAAGTTAGTGCTATATGTCCAGGTGTTATGGGAAATACTGGAATACAAACATCAGAAATTATTTCATCGGTTGCTAAAATTGTATCGCCTAAATATATAATTGTTATTGATAGCTTGATGTCTAAATCTATCAAAAGAGTTGGAGCTTCGATTCAAATTAGTAATGTTGGTATAACTCCTGGTTCGGGAATAACCGGAATTAATTCTAAAATAGATGAGAAAAGTACTAATGCAAAAGTAATATCATTAGGTGTTCCTATGGTGGTAGATATGGCTACTATAACAACTGATGCTTTAAATAAGATTGAAAATGTAACTGATGATAGAGGAGAAAGATATCAAAAAATAGCAGCAACATTAGATACTGAAAATTATATAGTAACACCTAAAGATATAGATGAATTAATTGAAATAATGGCCGGAATTATTTCACAAAGTATTAATGAGACAATGTAATATTTTATTGATTTTTATTATGAATTAGTATAAAATAATTCTATTAGGGGGAATAAATATGTTGAAAAAGAAAATTAATATAATAGTAGTATTTATTTTTACACTTATACTAGCAATTAATAATGTATTTGCTGTAGAAATATACGATTCAAAAATTACTGAAAATGTATATAAATTAAGTGAAGATGATTCTAGTTTTTCGATTCCGTTTTTTAGGATGTCTGAACAAAGAATGGAACTAGATAAAACTATTGATCAAGTTGGATTATTTATGACATCTTCATCAATAGATGTAAATTCTGAATTAAAAGGAATTCAAATGCTATATACTAATGATACGGTTAGAATAAACTCAAATATGGAATATGCAGTTATATTTTCAGCAGGAAATGTTATTTTAAATTCAAGTGTTGATAAAACAGTATTAGTATATTGTAATGGAACTTTTACTATAAGTGAAGAAGCAGTGGTAAAAGGAAATGTTATAGTTTATGCTCCTTCAATGGTAATTGATGGTACAATAGATGGTAATGTTTTAGGATCTATTAATAGCGTAACTATAAATAATACTGTAAATGGTAAATTAAAAATGAATGTTGTAGATATGACATTTGGAGAAAATGCTAAAATAGCTCAACAACTTGAAATTAATACACCAAATACAAATTTAAAAATAGATGAAAATATTGCCACTGCACAAATTGATATAATAGAAAATGAAAAAGAAAGCTTTAGCGATTATTTGGTAAGAATTTTACAAATAGCAATAACAAACTTCTTGATGTTCTTAATTCTTTTAATATTTATGAAAAAAGATAAAATTAAACAAGTAATGAATAAATTACGAGATGAGAAGATAATAAAAGTTGGCTTCAAAGGATATTTATCATTAATAATGTTACTATGTTTTGGAGTTGTACTATTAGCACTTCTACTTGAATTAGGCATAGCTACTATTGTATTTTCAGCAGCTTTAATGATAATTTTTACTATGTTAAAAGACGTTATTTTTGGAATATTTATAGCAGATTTAGTAGACAGAAAATATAAAGATTTAGAAATTAAACCTAATAATATATTAGTTGCAATAGTTACATTTATATTTTTAGCAATACTAGAAAATATACCATATGTTGGTTGGATAATTTCGCTATTAGTATTTATTATAGCTTTAGGCATAGCAATTACTTTAGTAAAAAAATACTTTAAAGACGATAATAACACAGAACAAGAGATAATAAAAGTAAAATAAGAATAAATTTAAATAATTAAACATAAATTGTACCATGAAAGAAGGTAGATTTATGTTTAATTTTTTTTGCCGTAGAAGAAATAGATGCTCTAGTAGAAATTTAATATATAATTTAATCACATACGAAGTAGCAAGAGAGATGATAGAAAATCAAGAAAATATTTTAATAGATGTAAGAACGAAAAGAGAATATGATATAATGCATATAAAAAATGCTATAAATATTCCCATTGAAAAAATTAGAATGTGTGAAAATGAATATAAAACAAAAAAAGGGATTTTAGTATATTGCTCTAGTGGTATAAGAACTAAAGAGGCAATCCGTATTCTAAATAATTTAGGATATATGAACATATACATATGGGAATATGGCTCTCTTTCTAATTTTCCATATAAAGATATGTTAAAAATTTAAATTGAGTCAGATTATGTAAAAAGAAAATAAAGAAAAAAGTAGGTAAATTAAAAAAATAAAAAAATAAAATTAATTAAGTAATTTAAATGAAATAATTTTGTCGTTGATTTTAAACTTATATTTTTGTATAATAATGTTACTTTTTGGAGGTTGGAAAAGTGATATTTAAAAAGAGTAATGTATTAATGCTATATCCTAGCGTTATGGAGATAGAACAAAAGAGTGATGTGAATTCTTTTTGGAAAAGTGAATGGAAAAGAGTAAAAGAAGATATAAGTGATTTTAAAGCTTTTTTAGAATATATTTTTGAATTTAAATAAAATTATTGTAAACTATTACAATATATAGTAAAGATAAAATAACACCTTTTTGTATTTAAAATGAAGTTTGTAATTTTATTGAAATAAAAATTAAACATTCTTGTTATTGCTTTTTGATTTAGCATTTAATATAATAAAATTACATATAATAATAGTTATATTATGTACAAAAGAGGTGTTTTTAATGTTTGAATTTTGGAAAAATGAATGGAAACTATTTCTTGAGGATATTGAGTCAGTAAAAAATGCATTTGCAAAACTTTTCGGAAGAAAACAAGACTATTTAATGTTAAAATCAGGGGTTCAAGATGCTGGTGAAGTTTTACCACAAGAAGAACCTGTACAAGCTGATTCAGTAACACTTGAAAACGTTTCAAATGAGGTTACCCTAGATGGAACTCAAGGAGTTGGCACAATTGTTGGGGCTTTCTCACAAGAAAATGGAGTGATAGCTGATTTAGCACAAGCAACTGATGCTGCAGCTGTAGCACAACCAACATATCAACTTGATGGTATAGACCATAAAGTTACTGCTTATTTTGGAGAAAATATTGATGAATTAAGAGTTAATATGAGTGGAGATAGAACTCAACACGAAGTATTAAGAGATTATGCTCAATATTTCAAACCATATAGTGAAGCACAAGATATGTGCAATAGTGCATTTAGAAAATACTATGATAGACATGCTTTAAAAATAGCTACTGAAGAACTTCCAATTGAACAAGCAAGAATTATTCAAAATAATGTTGACTTATTTATAAAAGGACAAGAAGTATTCGGTGAAAATGGTCAATTCATAGATTCTAGAGTAGATACAATCTTTGATAAAATTGGTATTGATCAAGTTAACAAAGTTGTAAATATTTTACATGATAATACAGATGAAGCTGTAAATCTTCAAGGGGAAAGATTATTTGCTGAAGTTATTACTTATATGGTAGATAACGGAATCAAAGTTGAAAAAGATGCTAATATTTTAGAACCAATAAAAACAGTTCTAGAAGAAAAATTAGATGATGTTCATAACAATTTAAAAAATCATGAAGATTGGAATGAAGAATATCAAGCATTACTTTCTCAAGAAAGAAAATATTTATATGCTTTAAATAGAATTGAACAATATGAAACAGAACAAAGAATATCTGAATTCGAAGAAAAATTAAATGATATTGAATCAATATAATAAAGTGAAAATAACATTAAATGTTGCTACTTAGGGTAGCAACATTTTTTTCTAATTTGTTGTCTAATAATAAAACAAGAAAAATATTGAAAAATTATTTTTTATGTGATATAATATCGTGGTAATTAACGACACAAGACAAGCTTTAAGAGATAGGAGTGGATTTTTTATGAAATGTATTTTACTTTGCGCAGGGTATGCAACTAGATTGTTCCCTTTAACAGAGAACTTTCCAAAAGCTTTATTAGAAGTCGGTGGAAGACCATTAATTGATTATATTGTTGATGAGGTTAACACTTTAGATGAAGTTGATCAAATTTATTTGGTTACAAATAAGAAATATACACCACATTTTGAAGAATGGGCTAATAATAAAAATAACATAAAACCAATAACAGTGTTTAATGATAACACTACAACAAATGAAAATAGACTAGGAGCAATAGGAGATATTCAATTTACTATTGAACAAGCTAAAATTGATGATGATTTATTAATTATAGCTGGAGATAATCTATTTACATTTAAGCTTAGAGATTTTGTTGATTTTCAAAAATCAAAAAATGCTCCAGCAGTTTGTGTAAAAGAAGAAGAAAGAGAAACACTAAAAAGACTTGGTGTTGTACAAACTGATGATGATATGAAAATAATTGGATGTGAAGAAAAACCAGCAGAACCAAAAGGAAAATATGGTGCTTATGCTGAATATTTATATCCAAGAGAAGTTGTTCCTGTATTCAAAAGATATATTGAAGAAGGAAACAATATAGATGCACCAGGAAACTTTGTAGCATATTTATATAAACATATGCCTGTTTATGCTTATGCATTTACTGGTGAATGCTATGATGTTGGTACACACGAATCATTAGCATACGTTAATGAACTATATAGCAATAAAAATAAATAATTAAGAGTGGTAAAAAAGTATGAGTATAAGTAAAATTTCACGTAGTATAGTAGTAGCAATATTTGCAGTATTTGTCTTATTTTTAGGAATAACAGATTTTGTGTATATAGGTAATAATGTGTCAACTATTGAAGGACCAAGTGGAATGGTAAAATTTGGATATTTTATGTTAGTTATTGTGCTTGTATCGTTATATACATATGTTAGAGAAAAATTATCCAGATTAAAATTACAAAAGAAACTTGCAACAGCATATCGATATACATATATTTTACTTGTTATGTTGGCAACTACTTTTTTCAAAATATATAGTAGTATGGAGTTATATCCTACAATAACATTAATTCTATATTTTGTTTTAGCTTTTTTGATGGGATTTTATACTCAACGTATAATATTTAATGTTTCAAAAAGCGATGTATTATCTGTTTTAGGTATGTTTATTGCATTTACATTGCCTAATGTTATAGATGATAAAACAATGAATTTAAATTCTAAATTTATAGCTGTTATCTTATTAATGTCTATATATATAATGCAAACATTAATAGATGAGTTAAAGCAATTAAATATAAAGAATAAAAAATATATAAAACAAGCTATTTTACTAGGAGCTTGCATAGGGATTAGTACACTATGTGGAATTAGTTATTTGCTATGGATAGCTGTAGCAATAGCACTTTTATTTATAACTTCAAATTTAGATTCTACTAGTTTGAATTTATCTAGTAGACCTAACAATACTATAAAAAGAAAAAGAAACAATTATTTTATTTATAAAATAGAAAGAATAAAAATTAGTAAACTAATTATATCTTTAGTAATAATATCTCTAATGGTATTGGGAATATATTATGGTGGTAGAATTATAATTACGAATTTAGCTTCTCAAGGAAATGGAGTATGTCAAAATATTGTAAATGATTTAAGAATTGGAATATATTCTAATAAAGATATTAGCTTTACTAATATAAAGGATCAAGCCTATGGATTTGTAGGTTTATCTACAAGATTTTATATAATCTGTTTTGTATACATATTATTTATGGAAATTCTAGCAATAGCTTTACATAGAAAATATGATACAAAATCTACTTTGGTAAAAATGATATTTGTTGCTTTATACTCTGTTATAACTATTTTTAAAGTAAATGTTTTATATTATCAACCAGTACTTACAATGCTTTTAGTTATAATATGTATAATTAATACAACTAATATTTACTATAATAGAGAAGAAAGAATAAAAATGATAGAAGCATAAAAGGAAGGTGAGAAGAGGTGGCATACTATTCAGGTGATTTAATAGAAGAAGTTATATCTCAAAATGATATAATTGATGTAATATCTGAATATGTAACTCTAAAGAAAAGTGGACGAAACTATATGGGGCTTTGTCCTTTTCATAGAGAAAAGACACCTTCTTTTTGCGTTTCCATGGACAAGCAAATTTTTAAATGTTTTGGCTGCTCAGAAGGAGGAAATGTTATTACTTTTGTAATGAAAGTAGAAAATATTGAATTTTGGGATGCCGTTGAAATGCTTGCTGAAAGAGCAAATATAGATACTTCTAGATATGAAGTTAAAAGTTATTATAATAAAATGGATTCAACTAAAAAAGACCTAAAAGAGACTTTATTTAAATTGAATAGAGATGTTGGAATATTTTATCATAATAATTTAATTGAACTTTTAAAAGAAGAAAATAATCCTGTAAAGGAATATATAGTAAAAAGAAAATTAGATATTAAAACAATAAATAAATTTGGTATAGGTTATGCTACTGGAAAAGTTCCTCTAGAACAACATTTAAGTAGTTTAGGATATACTAAAGAAGAAATGCTTGCATCAGGTATATTACTAGAAAGTCAAAAAAACGGAAAAATGTATGATAGATTTTATTCAAGAATCATGTTTCCAATTTTTGATATAAGAGATAGAACTATTGCATTTGGCGGAAGGGCATTTAGTGCTAAGGTACTAGACAAGACTATACCTAAGTATGTTAACTCTCCAGAAAATGAAATATATTTTAAAGGTAAAAATTTATACTTGATGAATTTTGCTAAAAGAGAAAAACTTGAAAATATAATAATAGTTGAAGGTTACATGGATGCCATTGCACTTCAAAAGTTTGGATTTCCAAATGCGGTAGCATCACTAGGTACTGCTCTTACAGAAAATCAAGCAAGACTAATAAAAAAATATACGGATAATGTAATAATAGCATATGACCAAGATGAAGCTGGACAAGGTGCTACTATGCGTGGACTAGATATATTAGTAAGTCATGGACTTAATGTTAAAGTTTTAAGATTAGACAAAGAAGATGCAAAAGATCCAGATGAATATTTAAACAAATATGGTCCAGAACGTTTAAATAAGTGTATTCAAAATGCTATTTCTTTAGTTGAATTTAAAGTTTCAATTTTAGAAAAAGGATTAAATTTAGAAAATTTTGATTCTAAAGTTAAGTTTTTAACTGGAGTAGCAAATATATTATCTAAAATAGAAAATAATATTGAGAGAGATTTATACATAGATAGAATTTCTCAAAAATATGGAATGAGTCCAGGACCAATATTAAAAGAAGTAGAAAAAGGTTTAAAAAATAAGCCATCAGATAATTTGGTAATAGATATGCAAACTTTAAACAAAAAAATGCAGCTAATAACTAATGTAAGAAAAAGACAAGAACAATATATTGTTGCATTGTTGCTATCTAGAAAACCTAAAATATTAGAAGAAATATTTTCTAGTATAAAATCTTCAGATATAGAAAATGAAGATGTAAGAAAACTTTTTGATTTCATATTATCCCTAAAGGATAATTATGATATAAATAAAATTGATATCTTATCAAAAATACAAGACGAAGATATGATAAAGGAAATCACCGATATAATGTATATCGACATTTCAGGATATGAGGAAAAGTTACTTCAAGATGTATTAAAGAATAAGAAAAAAGAAAAACTATTTACCAGAAGAGATGAAATTTTAAAAAGGCTTGGGGAAAACATCTCAAATGATGAAGGCGAAATTTTAAAATATGAATTAAATCAAATTATAATTGAGCTTTCAAAATTAAAGTAAAAAGGAGTTTGAAGAAGAATGGAAAAAGAAGGAAAAAAGGCAACAGAAGTGAATGAAGTTTCACAAAAAGAAAAAGTAAAGGGCTTTATTGAAGAGGCTATTAAAGCTAAAAAAGTTCAAATGAAAGATGTTATTGAATTTATTAGCAAAGAGAATATTGATTCAGAATATGTTACTAAAATATATGATGAATTAGATAAAGCTAAAGTTAATCTAGTATTAGATGACGAAGATGATGAAAAAGATTTAATTATTGAAGGAAAAATTAAAGAAGAACTAGACGATCCAGATAAAAAAGAGGATGATAGTTTAGCTGTTGCTGATTTGGATATTGAACCAAATCTTGAAGATATTGACGAAACTGAAAAAGATTTACTTTTCCAAGATATGCAAGATATGTCTTTTGTTGATAACTTAAACGTTGATGATCCTGTTAAAATGTTCTTAAAAGAAATAGGAAAAATTAGACTATTAACTTTTGAAGAAGAAAATGTTTTAGCTGAAAGAATGCTTGCAGGAGACAAAGAAGCTAAAAAACAATTAATTGAATCTAACTTACGTCTTGTTGTAAGTATAGCTAAAAAGTATATAGGTAGAGGAATGAACTTCTTAGATTTAATTCAAGAAGGTAACTTAGGATTAATTAAAGCGGTAGATAAATTCGATCAATCTAAAGGATATAAATTCTCTACATATGCTACATGGTGGATTAGACAAGCTATAACAAGAGCTATAGCTGACCAAGCAAGAACAATAAGAATACCAGTGCACATGGTAGAAACAATAAATAAATTAATCAAAACATCAAGACATCTATTACAAACTTTAGGAAGAGAACCAACACCTGAAGAAATTGCAGCAGAACTTGAAATGCCTGTTGAAAAAGTAAGAGATATTTTAAAAGTTTCTCAAGAACCAATTTCTCTTGAAACACCAGTAGGTGAAGAAGATGAAAGTAATTTAGGAAACTTTATACCAGATGATGATGCTCCATCTCCATCAGAACAAGCTGCAGATACTTTGCTTAGAGAACATATTGAAGAAGTAATGCAAACATTAACTCCTCGTGAAGCTAAAGTTCTAAAATTAAGATTTGGACTTGAAGATGGAAGAATGAGAACTCTAGAGGAAGTTGGTAAAGAATTTGATGTTACTCGTGAAAGAATAAGACAAATAGAAGCAAAAGCATTAAGAAAATTAAGACATCCAAGTAGAAGTAAAAAGTTAAAAGACTTTATGAGTAGCGATATATAAAGTTAAGGAGATAATATATGGTTACACTACTATTTGTAATGATACTAATGTATATAATAATATTTACAGTTGGATTTATATCATATGCCTTTAATTCTATTGGATTAAATAAGCTAGCTAAAAGAGAAGGAAAAGCATCTGCTTTTTTAGCATGGATTCCATACTTGAATAATTATACGTTAGGAAGAATTGCTTTTAAATCAAATAAACATGCAATAGCAATGACAGCACTAGGTGTGTTTTCGCTAATATTTTTAATTGCAATGTTTTTTGTGGATTTAAGTATGTTTTATACATTAGCAATAGCAAGTTTTATATTTTCTGCTATATCATCAGTATATAATTTTATAGCTCACTATAAGGTATATGCTAAATATAGTAAGAGTACAATTTTAATGACAGTATTAGATGTTATTTCTTTTGGAATATTAGGACCTTTCTTTATATTTGCTATAAGAAATAATGATAAAAAATAAATTACAAAAATTGAAAGAGTGGCTAAATCAAGCCACTCTTTTTTATCAACTAGTAGTAGAGAAAGGTAACTCAACTGATGGTATGTTTACAATGTAAGTAATGAAAGATATATTATAGTTAGATTTAATGAAAGGAGGAAAGAATATGGATCAAATTAAAATAGGTAAATTTATTTCAGAATGTAGAAAAAATAAAAAATTAACACAATCACAATTAGCAGAAAAATTAGATATAACAGATAGAGCAATATCAAAATGGGAAACAGGTAAAAGCATGCCTGATCCATCTTTAATGTTAAAGTTATGCAAAGAATTAGATATAACAGTAAATGAATTATTAAGTGGTGAGAAATTAAATGATGAAAATTATCAAGAAAGAGCAGATGAAAATATGATAAATATAGCAAAAGAATCAGAAAAAAATAAAAAAATAAGAAATAGATTTATAATAGCATTCTCATGTATCATACTTATTGGATTAATTTATTTTACAGGATACATTATATATTGGAATATGGACTTGCAAGTAGAATATGATGGGAGAGTTATGAGCTGTGAAATTTTAGATGATGTAATAAGATATGAGATTAAAGGAATAAGTGTAATTGATACTTATCATATTGAAGTTGAAACAGAATCGGAGACAATAATGTTTATTACTAATAAAATAGCTTTAAAGAACAAAGTTCGTTCACATTGGGAATCTTGGGAGTGCATGGCTGAAATGATATATAATAAAATACGTATTTTTGGCAGTATAGATACTTGGAATAAAAATGAAATAATCCAAAATGGCAAAGAAAAAATTAAGGTGTATTATACAGAAGTTTCATTTAGTAAAATAGAAAAAGCAGATAAAGAAGAGTTAAAAAATATAATAGAAGAATCTGAGCTTATAGCAGAAAATAATTAAAAAATATATAAAATGAATATGCACTTGACAAAGTGCATATATTTATAATATAATAGTCAAAGATAGTCAAAGCTAAATTAACAAGGAGGCGAACATGAATTTATCAGATGTAATAGAAGAATATATTAAAGATGCTATACGTGAAGAGCAGTATATTGAATTAAAAAGAAGTGAGTTAGCACAGGAATTTAACTGTGTTCCATCACAAATTAACTATGTTATATCAACGAGATTTATACCAGAACTTGGATTTTATGTTGAAAGTAGAAGAGGTGGTGGTGGTTACATTAAAATTAGTAGAATTAGCCATTCAAAATCTGATTATTTAAAAAACATAATTTGCAAAATAGGTAGTAAAATGTCGCAAAGTGTTGTAGACATTTACTTAAGAGAACTACTTGGGTATAATATCATAGACGAAAAAGATGCTGCTATCATTAGTGTAGCATTATCAGAAAAAAGTTTAGGGCAAGTAGATAAATTAAAAAGAGATCAAGTTAGAGCAGATATCTTTAAGAATATACTTGTAAATTTAATTTAAAAGGAGTGGATGAAAAATGAAATGTTCAAATTGTGGAAGTAGTAATGCAAATATTACTTATGAACAAAATATTAATGGTGAGGTTACAACATTAAAACTATGTGAAAAGTGTGCACATAAACTAGGTATATTTAATAGTTTTGATAATATCTTTTCACCAATGGTATTAGATTTTGATTATATTCTACCTGAAGAAATTAAATGTAAAGGATGTGGTTATACATTATCTAAATATAAATCTACTGGATTATTTGGTTGTGATGAGTGCTATAACACATTTAAAAAAGAAATAGATTCTATGTTACTAAAAATTCAAGGTAAGAATAGAATGTTAAAAGATAAAGAAAAAATAAAAAAAGAAAAAAATGTTGTATCAGATAAAAAAGAAAGTGAAATAGATATATTAAGAAATAAGTTAAAAGAGCATATAGAAAAAGAAGAATTTGAAGAAGCAGCTAAAGTTAGAGATAAAATAAAGAAATTAGAAAACAAAAATAAGGAGGTGTAGTTTAATATGGATATTTTAAATGATGTAGTACTTACTACTAGAATAAGATTTGCTAGAAATATAAAAGGTCGTAGATTTCCAAATAATATGATAGACAAACAAAGAAAAGAAGTTCTAGAATATATAAGTAATGGTGTTAAAGATAAATATAATGTACTTGAACTAAATAACATGGATGAAGTTACTAAAAATTCATTATTTGAGACACATGTAATCTCTAAAGAACTATTAGATGGTAATTATTCAGCGTTAATAATAGATGAAGAAAAAAATATAACAGCTATGGTTAATGAAGAAGATCATTTAAGAATACAAGCTTTTGAAAATGGCTTTAATATAGATAAAGCATATGAGAATATAACTTCTTTTGATAATTATCTATCTTCTAAATTAGACTATGCATATAGTGAGTCATATGGGTATATTACAGCTTGTCCTACTTGCATAGGAACAGGAATGAGAGTATCTGTTATGCTACACTTACCAGCTTTAGAGAAAATAGGAGCATTAAACAAAATATTTAATGAAATAACAAATTTAGGAATATCAGTAAGAGGAATGTACGGAGAAAATACAAATGGAGAAGGTGCTATATATCAAATATCTAATCAAAAAACTCTAGGTATAACTGAACAAGATATTATAGAACAAGTAAAACAAGTTACTAATTACGTAGTAAAGCAAGAAAGAAAAGCAAGAGATATTCTTAAAGATAAATTAGAAGTTAAAGATGATATATTTAGATCATATGGTATATTAAAAAACGCATATATCATGTCTAAAAAGGAAGCGATGAGACTGTTATCTAATGTTCGTATGGGAATAAATATGGACGAAATAAAAGATATTGAACTGAATAAAGTGGATAAAATAATTAAAAATATAGGAAAAAATACTTTAAGAAAAAATATGAAAGAACACTTTGGACGTGAACAAGAAAATGTTAAAAGAGCAGAATATATAAGAGAAAATGTATAGAAAGGAGTGAATGCTATGTACGAATTTACAGATAGTGCAAGAAAAGTTATAGAATATGCAAAAGAATTTTCAATAGAGCATAATTATTCATATATAGGTACAGAACATATATTATATGGTCTTATTGCAGAAGATGAAGGATTAGCTGCAACAATACTTAAAAAACAAGATATTACAGCTGAATATATTGCAGAAGAAATAGTAAAAATAGATGGAGTAATGAATACTGTTGTAGAAGAAGATGAAGTAGATTTTACTCCTAGAGCTAAAAGAATAATTGCTAATAGTCAAAAAGAAGCTGTTAGAATGGGACAAAATTATGTTGGTTCAGAACATATATTATTATCTCTTATGAGAGAAATAGATAGTGTAGCTGTAAGAATATTAATTGATGCAGATATTGACCCACAAAAAATATTCACTGAATTATTAAGAATATTAGGTGAAGAATCTCCTATATCTAATTCATATAATGATCCAGCAAATTTAGATTCTAAATCTAAAAGTAATACACCTACTCTTAACCAATATGGTAAAGATTTAACAGAGCTTGCCAAACAAGGAAAACTTGATCCTGTTATAGGAAGAGCTAGTGAAATAGAAAGAGTTATAGAAATATTAAGTAGAAGAACA
>JAGAIU010000053.1 GCA_017626395.1 Clostridia bacterium
TAACAAATATAATATGAGTTATGATATAAAGTTTAAACAAAGAGCAGTAGAATACCAAAGAGAAGGCCATACTTACAAAGAAACTTGTAAAGTATTTAAAATATCTGAAACAACACTAACTAGGTGGATAAATAAAGAAAAGGAAGGTAAATTAGGTGAAGTAAAAATACAGGTTAGAAAACCAAAAAAGATTTATCCAGAAAAGTTAATTAAATATATAGAAAAACATCCAGATGCATATTTAGTTGAGATTGCAGAGGAGTTTAATTGTAGTGAGTGTGCAATAAGAAAAGCATTAAAGAAATTAAATATAACGCGAAAAAAAAGACAACTTCATACAAAGAACAATGTAAGGAAAAAGTAAATAAATATTTAAATGAGATAAAAAACTTTAGCGAAGAAGATATAGTATATATTGATGAAACAGGAATACAAGGTTATATTTATAGAGAATATGCAAGAGCTATAAGAGGTAAAAAAGTTTACGATAAAATACCAGGTAAAAAATACAAAAGAACAAATATAGTAGCAGGAAAATGTGGAGATAAGATTATCTCTCCTTTAGTGTACGATAAAATAATGGATAGTAAGTTTTTCGAAAAATGGTTTAAAGAAATGTTTTTAAATGAAGTAGAAAAAAATAAAGCTATTGTAATGGATAATGCAACATTTCATTGTAAGAGTAGATTATACGAATTATGTAAAAATGCTAATAAAAATCTAAAACTAATATTTTTACCACCATATTCTCCAAATTTAAATCCTATAGAAAAGTATTGGGCAACATTAAAGAAAAATTTGAAAAAAATAACTAAAAATAACAAGAGCCTTGAAGAATCTATTTACGAACTTTTTTAAGTTCGACTACTATAATTTATTTTTACATATTATATGTGATATTCGAGATTATAAATTATTATATAAATAGGCTATGTTAGCTAACTTTGTGATTAATTATATCTAAAATAGGCTATAATATAGGTATAAACTATATTTCAACTAATTTGCAGAAAGGATACCTAATATTATGTCAAAAATAGATATAAAAGCTATGATAAAAGATTTAAAAAAGAATGAACTTACAGAGTTAATTTCAGTAGCACAAGAAGTATTAAGTACTTTATTTAATTCTTCTGAAATTAGAGATAATGTTAAAGAAAGTAGATTTTCTAAAGGATACGAGTGCCCAAAATGTCAATGTAAAGATGTAAATAAAAATGGGAAATCTAATGGAAGACAAAGATATATATGTAAACGTTGTCGTACAAGTTTTGATGAGTTTACTATGTCCCCATTCTCTAATACAAAATTAGGGTTAGATAAATGGCTAAAATACTGCGAATTAATGATATTAGGACGTTCTATAAGAAAATGTGCTGAAGAAGTAGGAGTAGGTCTTAAAACGTCTTTTTACATGCGTCATAGTATACTTGATGTAATCAATTTATCATTAAAAAATGATAAAGTTGAAGGTATAGTTGAAGTAGATGAATGCTTTATTAAGTTAAATAGAGTATTAAATATACCGTATAGATAGTTTAATTTAATTATTGATATGGTATATTTTTATATATACTACAATTATTAATTATAGTTAAAAATATAAGTATAGTTAGTTTAGTATATTTGTGCTTAAAAGTTAAATAAAAAGACTATGAATCGTTGTAAAGGCTAGACCAACTGGTCTATTAACTTTAGCCTTTACATAAGATTTCATAGTCTTTTATAATGTTAAAAAGCACTTATATATTATACATGTGTATTATATTAAACATATTGAATTAACTTATTTATTTAATAATTGCTTTTGATAAACGAATGAGTCTTTTAAAGGGAATCATTCTAAAAGTACTACATTTGTAATGCCTAGAAATCCTAGAAAAAGAGGTAAAGGTAAAAATGATAAGAAGAAAAGAGGAATATCAAAAGAGCAGATTTGCATAGAGACAGCAATTGATAGAAAAGGAAATATCCTTATGGGTGCTGTTTGTAATGGTAGAATTACAACAAATCAAATAGTTAACTTCTTTGACAATAAAATATGTGAAGATGCTACTTTTTGTGTAGATTCACATAAATCATATATGGGAATAAAGGAGAAGTTGAACATAGAATTAAAGCAAGTTCCTAGGGGAAAATCAATGATAGATAGTGTTTATCATTTACAGCATATAAATGCTCTTCACAGTAGCTTTAAGAGATGGTTAATGACTTTTAATGGTGTATCCACAAAATATATCAATAATTATTTGGCTTGGTTTAAATTTCTACAACTAAGTAAGAA
>JAGAIU010000054.1 GCA_017626395.1 Clostridia bacterium
TCAAGATAGTTCTTGGAGTAATGAATATTATATTTTGAAAAACTTACTTGATGAAACTGAATATTCACAAGCAAGAGAATCAACATTGACAGCATTTTATACACCACCGGTTGTTATTCGTTCTATGTATAAAGCATTAGAAAATATGGGATTAAAAACCGGTAATATATTAGAGCCTAGTTGTGGTACAGGAAACTTTGTTGGTATGCTACCAGACTCATTAGCAGATTGTAAGTTATATGGTGTAGAATTAGATTCTATTAGTGGTAGAATTGCTAGACAACTATATCAAAAATCTTCTATTGCAGTACAAGGTTATGAAGATACAAACTTGCCTAATAGTTTTTTTGATGTTGCAGTTGGTAATGTTCCTTTTGGTGATTTTAAAGTAATAGATAAAAAATATGATAAGAATAACTTTTTAATTCACGATTACTTTTTTGCTAAAACACTTGATAAGATTAGACCGGGTGGAGTTGTTGCATTTATTACAAGTAAAGGAACGCTAGATAAAGAGAATCCAACTGTTAGAAGATATTTAGCACAAAGAGCAGATTTATTAGGTGCAATTAGACTACCTAATAATACCTTTAAAGCAAATGCAGGAACAGAAGTCACATCTGATATTATATTCTTACAAAAAAGAGATTCAATAACTGATATAGAGCCAGATTGGGTATATCTTGATACAAATGAAAATGGTATTAAGATGAATAAATATTTTGTAGATAATCCAGATATGATAATGGGTAATATGGAAATGATTTCTACAAGATTTGGTTATGATTCTGCTTGTATTGCAAATGAAGAACAAGATTTAGAAACTATGTTAAATGAGGCTATAACTAATATACACGCAGAAGTTCAAGAATATGAAATAGATGATATAGGCGAGGAAGAAGATTTATCTATTCCTGCCGATTTTGAAGTTAAAAACTTTTCATATACAGTTGTTGATGATAAAGTTTATTTTAGAGAAAATAGCCGAATGTATCCACAAGAATTAGCACTCACTACTGAAAGTAGAGTTAAAGGTTTAATAGAAATTAGGGACTGTGTTAGAACTCTTATAGAGTATCAAACAGAGGATTTTCCAGATGAAGATATAAAATATCAACAAGCGAAGTTAAATCGCTTATATGACGCTTTTACAAAGAAATATGGACTAATAAATAGCAGAGGAAACAACTCTGCTTTTTCTAATGATTCAAGTTATTATTTATTATGCTCATTAGAGATATTAGATGAGAATGGAAATCTAGCAAGAAAAGCAGATATGTTTACTAAAAGGACTATAAGACCTAAAACACAAATACAAAGTGTTGATACTGCTAATGATGCACTTGTTGTTTCTCTATCTGAAAAAGCAAGAGTAGATATTGAATATATGCAAAGTCTATGTGGACTTGATATGGATATAATGCTCAAAGATTTAGAGGGCGAAATATTTAATGTACCAGAATATGGTGAGCCAAATCATTGGGTGACTGCTGATGAATATCTATCTGGAAATGTTAGAGAAAAATTAAAAATTGCAGAAAAGTTTGCAGAAACAGATGATAGATATTTAATAAATGTTAAATATCTAAAAGAAGTTATACCAAAAGATTTGAGTGCTAGTGAAATAAGTGTAAGACTTGGATCTACTTGGATACCACCAGAAGATATAAAAGAATTTATAGATTATTTATTAAATCCATCTTGGATGAATAGTAGAAATATCAAAGTTCATTATATGAAAAGCACTTCTCAATGGAATATTGAGGGGAAGAATTATGATAAATATAATGTTAAATCTTATAACACTTATGGAACAAGTAGAGCAAATGCTTATAAGATAATTGAAGATACACTAAATCTAAAAGATGTAAGAATATTTGATTATTATGAAGATGAAAATGGGAAACGAGTTGCAGAATTAAATAAAAAAGAAACTGCAATAGCACAAGCAAAACAAGAGCAAATTAAACTTGCTTTTGATGAGTGGATATGGAAAGACCCAGAAAGACGAGAGAGATTAACAAAGAAATATAATGAAGAATTTAACTCTATTCGTCCACGAGAATATGATGGCTCTCATATAACTTTTGACGGAATAAATCCAGAAATTAAGTTAAGAAAACATCAAGTTAATGCTATTGCAAGAATCCTTTATGGTGGTAATACTTTATTAGCACACGAAGTGGGTGCAGGTAAAACTTTTGAAATGGTTGCAGCAGCAATGGAATCAAAAAGATTAGGATTATGTACGAAATCATTATTTGTTGTACCTAATCACATAGTAGAGCAGTTTGGTCAAGAGTTTTTACAACTATATCCTAGTGCTAATATTTTGGTCACTACAAAGAAAGATTTTGAAACTGCAAATCGTAAAAAGTTTTGTTCTCGTATAGCAACAGGCGAGTATGACGCAGTAATAATATCACATTCACAATTTGAAAAAATACCAATGTCTGCTGAAAGACAACGTGCTTTAATTCAAAAAGAAATTGATGAAATAACATTTGGTATTCAAGATTTAAAAAACAATAATGGTGAAAGATTTTCTATAAAACAATTAGAAAAAACTAAAAAAAGTTTAGAGGCTAAACTTGCAAAGTTAAATGATACTAGCCGAAAAGATGATGTAATAACATTTGAAGAACTTGGTGTAGATAGAATTTTTGTTGATGAGGCTCATTATTATAAGAATTTATTTTTATATACAAAGATGAGAAATGTTGGTGGAATTGCACAGACAGAGGCTCAAAAAAGTTCAGATTTATATATGAAATGTCGTTATCTTGATGAATTAACAGGTGGAAAAGGAGTTATATTTGCTACCGGTACTCCTGTATCAAATTCAATGGTTGAACTTTATACTATGCAAAGATATCTTCAATATAATGAGTTAGAAAAAAGAAATCTACAACATTTTGACGCTTGGGCTTCAACTTTTGGGGAAACAACAACTGCAATAGAATTAGCACCAGAGGGAACAGGTTATAGAGCAAAAACAAGATTTGCAAAGTTCTTTAATCTTCCAGAACTTATGGCTATGTTTAAAGAAGTTGCAGACATTCAAACAGCAGATATGTTGAATCTTCCTGTACCAAAAGCACATTATGAAAATGTTGTTGTTAAGCCAACAGAGATTCAAAAAGAAATGGTAGAAGAACTTGCAGAAAGAGCAGAACGAGTAAGAAATAAAATGGTAGATGCAACAGTAGATAATATGTTGAAGATTACAAATGATGGTAGAAAATTAGCATTAGACCAAAGACTTATGAATGAAATATTGCCAGATGACCCAGAAAGCAAGACCTCAATTTGTGCAAATAATATTTATAGAATATGGCAAGAAAATAAAGATAAACACTTAACTCAATTAGTGTTTTGTGATTTATCAACTCCTCATAATGATGGCAAATTTAATGTATATGATGATGTAAAAAATAAACTAAAAGAAAAAGGAGTGCCAGATGATGAGGTGTCATTTATTCACTATGCTAATACTGATATAAGAAAACAAGAGTTATTTAATAAGGTAAGAAAAGGTCAAGTAAGAGTTCTAATGGGTAGTACACAGAAGATGGGGGCAGGAACAAATTGTCAAGATAAACTAATCGCACTTCACGATTTGGACTGTCCGTGGCGACCTAGTGATTTGATTCAAAGAAGTGGAAGAATTATAAGACAGGGTAATCAAAATTCAGATGTATATATTTATAGATATGTCACGGAGGGAACTTTTGACGCATATTTATATCAGTTAGTAGAGAATAAACAAAGATTTATTTCACAAATTATGACCTCTAAAACTCCTGTAAGATTTGCAGAAGATATTGATGAAACTGCATTATCTTATGCAGAAATTAAAGCGTTAGCAGCAGGAAATCCTTTAATAATTGAAAAGACAGAACTTGATACACAAGTAGCAAAATTAAAATTATTAAAGCAAACACATTTAAGTCAAATATATGCAATGGAAGATAAAGTTATAAAGTTTTATCCTAATGAAATTAAAAGATTAGAAAAAAGATTAGAAGATATTAGTGAAGATGTTAAACATCTTACTGATAAAACAAAGATAACAGATGGTTTTCAAGGTATGGTTATTGATGGAAAAGAATATATAGAAAAAGCAGACGCAGGTCAAAAAATAATTGACATTTGCAAAGCAAAAACTAATCCAGAGCCGATAGAAATAGGTGAGTATAGAGGCTTTAAAATGAACTTATCTTTTGATACAACAGATCGTAAATTTCATTTGAGTATGAAAAATAATTTATCTTATGATGTAGAACTTGGTGCTGATGTTCACGGAAATATTACTCGTATTGATAATGTTTTAAATGGTATTGAAAGTAAAATTGAATATACTAAAAACAATTTAGATGATACTAAAAAACAATTTGAAAATGCTAAACAGGAAATAACTAGACCATTCCCACAAGAAGAAGAACTTAAAACTAAATCAAAAAGATTAGATGAGTTGAATATTGCTCTTAACTTAAATGAGAAAGATAAAGAAATAATTGCAGATGGGAATGAAGATGTTTCTGATGATTATAACAGGAATAAAGATAGAGAAAGATAAAAATAAAGAGATTAGAGTAAGCAAAATACTTTAATCTCTTTTAATAATTTTAAAGGAGGAAAGTTTATGAATGAAATGGATATAAGACAAAATCTTTATAACAAATTAGAAAAAGAATTTAAAGATTTTATTGAAGAAATGAAAACGAATGAGCCAGAAGTAATAGTAAATAGTGCTTATCAAATTGCTATAAAAGAAGAACTTGTTGGAATATTTTATCCACAAGAAGATAAATACGATATAGAGGAAATAAAAGCATTAAACAAACTACCAGACCCACTTGAAGAATTATATCAAGGGTGGATGGACTGTGACGCAGGTATTTTCTCTGTACTAGAAGATAGTGTTTCACTAACGCTTGAAGATGTTTTAGAACAACAAAAAGAGAAGAAAAAAGATAGAGAAAGGTAGGTAATATTATGGCATATTATCCACCAGATGTTATTCAGAAAGTAAAAGAATTAGACTTATACACATACTTAAAAAACTATGAGCCAGATGAATTAGTACCTTTTAGCAGAGGAACATATATGACTAGAACACACGATAGTTTGAAGATAAGTAATGGTATGTGGTATTGGTTTTCACAAGGAGTTGGAGGCAAAACTGCATTAGAATATTTAATAAGAGTTAGAGATTATTCTTTTATTGAGGCAGTAGAAATCATATTAGGAAAATCTAAAATAAGTCCACCAATACAATACAAGCAAAAAGAAAAAGTGCAGAATGTTAGGTTATTACTACCTAAAAAAGCAAGTGATAATGAACAAGTAATAAAGTATTTAGTTGGTAGAGGAATTGATAAAGATATTATACAAGAGTGTATAGATAATGACTTAATATATCAACAATATCAAAACAATAATGTTGTATTTGTTGGTTATGATAAGTTTAAAACACCAAGATATGCAGGTGTAAGAGCCACTAATTCTAGTAGATATATGCAAGACGCTTATGGAAGTCATAAAGCGTTTTCATTTAAGTTAGATTCATTAGATAAAAACGATTCAGTACACTTATTTGAAAGTGCTATTGACCTTTTATCTTATGCAACTTTATTAAAGTTAGATAATAAAGAGTGGTATAATGAGAATCTTTTATCATTAGCAGGAGTATATCAACCGGCTAAAAAAATTGATGAAAGTAAGATACCATTAGCATTAAATTATTATCTAAATCAGAATCAAAATATTAAAAAAATTGTACTGCATTTTGATAATGATAGTGCAGGAAGAATTGCTACTATGGCATTAAAAACAATACTACCTAAACAATATGAAGTCGTTGATGATCCACCAAAAGTTGGTAAAGATTTCAACGATTTTTTATGTGACAGAGTAGGAATAAATTATAAAAAAAGATATGGAAAGGAAAGATAAAATTATGAAAAAAGATTATTTAATTGTTGCTGATATATTAAAAAATAGAAGATTAGAGGAAGGATTAACACTAAAAGAATTAGATGAATATTCTGGTGTTAGTTATGCAGAGATTTCAAAAATTGAAAGGGGTGAAAGAGAAAATATCAATATAAGAAACTTAATAAAATTGTGTAAATGTTTAGAAATAGATTTTATAAAATTACTAGAAGTTGCAGGATATTTTGATGAAGAATATGCAAGAACTTACGAAGTAAATGTGAAAAAAACAACTGAAAAAGTATTCAAAGTTAAAGCAAGAAATGAAAATCAAGCATTAGAAATTATTACAAATTATGTATTTAATAATAATATTTTAGATACAAAAGATGATGATGTAATTGATTTTTCAGTACAAGAAATCAATGAAGAATTTGATGAGGAATGCGAAGAAATTGATGAAGATTATGACGAAGAAGAATATGAATGTAATGAGAATTGTGATTGTAAAAACTGCGAGTATTATTGTCATATTTGTCAGGAATGTACTTTTGGGGAGTAGAATTATTGTCTAGCCAGCACTGAATTTATACTCCCATATAAATTCGCTTGTGGGGAAACTCCCCAATCCCCTTAAAAATATGACAATAAAAAAATAAAATAGAAAGGATTTGATATTATGAGTGAATTATTATTTTTTATATTAGGTTTAATTATAGGTGGTTTAGTAACGACAACCCTTATGTGTTGTTTACAAATCAATAGAATAAATGAGTATGAAAGATTACTTATTATGAGAGATAAAGATAATGATGATTATGATGATGAGCCAGAGGTGGTCAAATGCGAAATCGTGGAGTAAAAAAACAATTTTGGTTTAGTAGAGATGAAGATTATCTTTTGAAATTAAAATCTAGCAAAGCAGGTTTAAATGAATCTGACTATGTTAGGAGTTTAATAGTTGGATATGAGCCGAGAGAAAAGCCACCTATTGAGTTTTATGATGAACTAAAAAAATTAAGAGGATATGGAAATAATCTTAATCAAATTGCAAGAAAAGCAAACGCATTAGGCTTTATAGATGAGCCAGAATATTGGAAAAATGTTAATGCTATGAATGAGATTATTTTAGGTATAAAAAAAAGATACTTACTACCGAAAGAAAATGAAGAAAATTAAAATATATTTTTGCAAATCTATTGACTAATGTTATATAGTGTTATATACTATCTATAACAGTTAAGGAGGAAGTATGAAAATTATTATTAGCAATAGTAGTTCAACTCCAATATATGAACAAATAAAAAATGCAGTAATAACACAAATAATGTCAGATGAATTAAGTGAAGGAGATTCTATACCTTCAATTCGTAGTCTTGCACAAGACATTAAGATAAGTGTTATGACAATAAAAAAGGCTTATGATGAACTAGAAAAAGAAGGATATATTAAATCTGTTCAAGGGAAAGGCACATTTGTTGCACCTAAAAATACAGGTCTTGCAAGAGAACAAGCGAATAAAGAAATAGAACAATATATTTCTAAAATTATTGAAATATCAAGCAAATTTAACATATCCAAGAATGAAATAATAGATTTATTTGATTATTTATATGGGAGTGATGAAAAATGAAAAATATAATAGAAGTAAGCAATTTAATAAAAAAATATGATAGTAATTTTCAACTAGGGAAAATAGATATAGAAATTCCTAGTGGTTGTATTATTGGTTTAATTGGAGAAAATGGTGCAGGTAAAACTACTTTTATTAAGTCTTTGTTAAATATTATTAGTATTGGTAATGCAAAAATAAAAATATTTGGGAAAGACATAAATAAATATGAATCAGAAATAAAAGAAGAAATAGGTGTAGTTTTAGATAATATGTTTTTTCCAGAAATATTGACTACAGCAGATGTTAATACAATTATGAAAGAAGCATATAAAAAATGGGATGAAGATTTATTCTATAAATATTTAGAAGATTTTTCTATTCCAAAAAATCAAAAAATTAAAATTTTATCAAAAGGGATGAGAAAAAAATTAGAAATTGCAACAGCATTATCACATAAACCTAAATTACTAATATTAGATGAGCCAACAAGTGGACTTGATCCTGTTGTTAGAAACGAAATATTAGATATATTTATGAATTTTATACAAGATGAAGAACATTCTATTATTTTATCAACTCATATTACAAGCGATTTAGAACATATTGCTGATAAAATAATTTTTATTGATAATGGAAAGATAGTTTTTGATAAATATAGAGATGAATTATTAGATAATTATGGGATTTTAAAATGTGATTTAGATAAATTTGAGAATATACAAAAAGAAGATATTGTTAGATATAAAAAGAATAAATATAATTATGAAATTTTAGTTGAAAATAAAACAAAAATGATAAAAAAATATAAGGACTATATAATAGATAAAATTACTATTGATGAATTGATGGTACTTATTATTAAAGGGGAGGAAATATAATGTTGGCTTTAATTAAAAAAGATTTATTGTTAATGAAAAATAATTTGAAGTTAATTGGAATAATGCTAATAATATTTTTCTTTATGGCTATGCAAGGAACTTATGATTTGGCTTTTCTACCGGTTATGATTTGTATAATGATATTTATGTCAACATTTAGTTATGATGAATATAATAAGTGGGACGCTTATGCAATAACTATGCCAAATGGAAGAAAAAATATTGTAAAGTCTAAATATATTGCAACTTTGATTTTAGTTGGTATATCAATTATTATTACACTTGTTTTAAACATTACTATTGGATATATAAATAAAAATCTTGATTTGGAACAAATAATATCAATTATGTCAGGGTATTTATTAGCAATTATAATTATAGAATCTATTTTATATCCAATTATTTTTAAATTTGGTATAGAAAAAGGTAGAATAGGGTTGTTTATAGCAGTATTTGGTATTGTAAGTATTATTTCAGGATTATCAAAAGTTCTAAATGTTGAAACGCCAATAAATTTTATAAACTTTATTGAAAAATATTGGTTTATTATAATCCCAATTATTGCAATTATATTTTTAATTATTTCATATAAGATATCAGAAAGAATTTATTTAAAGAAAGAATTTTAAGAATGAGCAAATCTAAAAAGATTTGCTTTTTTTATTGGAAAGAGGTGATACAAATTGCTACGACAGGAATATGGAAGATAGATAAAAGATTAAATAATGTTATTGACTATACAATGAATATTGAAAAGACAGTTAATAGCGAATATGGAAAAGAAACTTATTATAATCTGCACAATGTTATAGATTATATAGAGGCAGATTTTAAAACTGAAAAACAATATTATGTATCTGGAATAAATTGTACGCCAGAAACTGCATTGGAAGAAATGTTAATAACAAAACAACAATATAATAAAATGGGTGGCATACAAGGATTTCACGCATTTCAATCTTTTGCAGAGGGCGAAGTTACACCAGAACAAGCACACGCTATTGGTGTTAAACTAGCCGAAGAAATGTGGGGAGATAGATTTGAAGTTGTTGTAAGCACTCATCTTAATACAAAACATTATCATAATCATTTTGTAATTAACTCTGTATCATTTAAAGATGGTAAGAGATATTATGATAAAAGAGAAACTTATGCAGAACTTCGTAGAATATCTGATTCATTATGCGAAGAATATGGATTAAGTGTTTTAGAAGAAAAGGCTTGTAGGAATAGCAAAATAAATTATGCTAATTATCAAAAAGGAACAATAGAAAGAACAAATTATTATACTATTGCAAAAGATGATTTAGATCGTGCTATTGCACAGGCATATTCTTATAAAGATTTTGAAAAGTTAATGAAAGCAATGGACTATGAACTTATTTACAGAGCAAACAAGTTAAGTATAAGACGAAGTCCATATAAGAAAAATATTCGTATAGAAAGATATTTTGGCGAAGATTATAGTATAGAAAGAATAAAAGAAAGAATAGAAACTACACAAGCCCCAAGAGTACCATTTATTGAGGCTTATGGTAATAAGAAATCTTATAACAAGTTTGATTATAAGAAACCAAGAAGAAAAGGTATTTATGGATTATATATTCATTATTGCTACTTATTAAAAGTATTTCCTAAAAAGTATCCTTATCAAAAATTATCACCAACTATTCGTGCAGATGTACGAAAGATGGAAGAAATATCAAAAGAAGCAAGACTGCTCGTTAGAAATGAATTAAAAACTAACGAGCAGTTTTTTTCGTTTAAGGAAGAAAAAGAAAAGGAACTTGATTCTTTAATAGATAGACGAAGTAAGTTATGGTACAAGCATAAAAAATCTAAAAGTAAGGAAGAAAAGGACGAAATAAGAAAGCAAATTGATGAACTTAATTTACAAATAAAGCCATTACGAGAGGAGGTGGTGCTATGTAAAGATATTTTAGAAAGAAGTAGAAAAATGGAAGAAAATCTACAAGAGTTAAATGATGAAAAAGAAAAAGGAAAGGAAGTGGAAAAAAATGAATTCATCAGGTGACGCAGCCGAATCTATTGTAAGAATGAGTTTACAAGGAACAGAGGTTGCATTAAGAATTACAGGTGCTGCAACAAAAAATGTTATTGCTGCACTTTATGCTTTATCACAAGATAAACAAAAGGTAAAAGGAAGAACTAAACTAGAAAATATGCTTAAATCTGGAAAAGAATTAAAAGTATTTTCAGTTAAGGAAGAAGATTTAAAAAAGTTCACAGAAGAATCAAAACGATATGGTGTTTTATTTTGTGCGTTAGTTGATAAAAAGCACGGAAGTATTGATGGAATGATAGATGTTATGGTAAGAGCAGAAGACGCAAGTAAAATAAATCGTATTGTTGAAAGATTTAATCTTGCTACTGTTGATACTGCTTCTATTAAGAATGAAATTCAAAAATCTAAAAATAGTAAGGCAGAGGCAGACAAAGGTGTAATTATTAAGAGTGTTGAAGAAAAATTAGTTGATGACATTTTATCTAAACCAATCGCAAAGGAGGGCAACGAAATGTCAAACCCGGAGTTGGCGAAAATGGAAAAAAACCCTCCGTTAGAGCCTACCTTAGACAACAAAAAGGCAGATGTGGGTACTAAATCTGAAAAGCCATCAGTTAGAGAAGAAATAAAGACTATTAAAGAAGAACAAAAGGCACAAGCAGAATTAGCAAAATCTGACCAACCAAAAGATAAGCCAACACCTAATAAAACAACAAAACATCAACAACCTAAAAATAAAAGTAAAAAATCAAAAGAAAGAGGGAATTAGTTTATGAGTGAATTTGAAGATATTATAAATAATGCAAATGGTAATTCACGACAAGAAAAGAAACCATTTGATAAAGAGGCTTGGATAAAAAGAGTTCAAGAAGAAAGAAAAACTGCTTATGAAACAATGGATAGGGTTGCACAAGAAATAGTGCAAGATACTGACAAGTTTAAAACTTATTTAGATGTTCAAGGTAGATTAGATAAATATTCAGTAGGAAATGCTTTGTTGATAACTGATAAAATGCCTAACGCTACTCAATTAAAAGATTATTCAGATTGGAAAGAAATTGGTGCGTCTATAAAAGGTGGACAAAAAAGCATTATTATATTAGAGCCGAGCGACCAATATACAAGAGCAGATGGAACAACTGCTACTTCATATAATCCAAAGAAAGTTTTTGATATATCACAGACTACTGCAAGACCATTAGTAAAACAAAATATAGATGATAAAACTAAATTAACTGCGTTAGTCACAGACTGTCCTGTTGATCCGAAAATAGTTGATAGTATTTCAAATAGTAATAGATTAGCAGAATGGAACAAAGAAGATAATGTTTTATATATAAGTAAAACTGATGATATACAAAAAGCATTTAGAGAAGTCGCAACAGAACTTGCAAGAATAGGAATGGAAGAAAGTAATAATCCAGAACTAGATAACTTTAAATGTAAGTGTACTGCTTATATGCTATGTAAAAAATATGGAGTAGATGTATCTTCTATTGATATAAATACTATTCCAGATTCATTAAAAAATATGAGTGCTAGTGAAATTAGAAACGAATTAACATCAATGAGAAGTTCAATGAGTGATATAAATTCAAGAATGACACAACATTTTGAAAAAGTTTCTAAACAAAAGAATAGAGAACACGAAAGATAGGAGGATACTAAATGAAAGAGAATATCAAAGTATTAGAATTAGATAAATATGAGATAGGGATTTTGATAAATGCTTTAAATGAATTTAGAAATCAACTACTAAAACAACAAAGAGAAACTGCACCTGTTGATGAAGTTTTATTAAAAGCAATAGACGCCCCAGAAAAAAAAAGCCCTCTTGTAAAATGTTTGAGGAAAGATGACAGGCGTCACTACTAGCGAAACACCAAAATGGGTATATGCTATTGGCTTAATTCCTACGATATGGGTCGCTATTTTAATTGCACCATCAGTAAATGGTGGACTACCACAGATAATTAAGGACTTTCCACAGTTAATTGAGAGTCCTTTTAATTTATCGTGGTGTGATGATAGTTTAAAAGTTATTCTTATATTTATATTAGGTTATATTATGGGAATAAGTATTTATCTTTCTACTAGAAAAAATTATCGTAGAAAAGAAGAACACGGCTCTGCAAAATGGGGCGTTGCTAGTGTAATAAATAAAAAATATATGCAGAAACCCATTTCAAATAATAAATTATTAACGCAGAATGTTGTATTAGGATTAAATGGTAAACAACACAGAAGAAATCTTAACATTTTAGTATGTGGTGGTAGTGGTGCAGGTAAAACAAGATTTTATTGTAAGCCTAATATTATGCAATGTAATACTTCATTTGTAATACTAGACCCAAAGGGTGAGATAGTAAGAGATTTAGGGTATTTATTAGAAGAACAAGGATATGAAGTTAAAGTATTAGACTTAATAAATATGGATAGAAGTTTTTGTTATAATCCTTTTGTCTATCTAAAAAGTGATAATGATGTTCAAAAACTTGTCACTAACTTGTTTAAGGCAACAACACCAAAAGGTTCATCATCAAATGACCCTTTCTGGGATACTGCTGCGTCAATGTTATTATTAGCGTTAGTATTTTATTTAAAATATGAGGCACCGGAAGATGAACAAAACTTTCCAATGGTAATGGAATTATTAAGAGCAGGTGAAGTACACGAAGATGATGATAGTTATATAAGTCCATTAGATGTATTATTTAATAGATTAGAAGAAAAAGACCCAGAGCATATAGCAGTTAAATATTATAGGGACTATCATAGTGGTAGTGCAAAAACTTTAAAATCTATTCAAATAACACTTGCTTCAAGATTAGAAAAGTTTAATCTTCAAAGTTTAGCCTCATTAACTGCTACTGATGAATTAGACTTGCCATCACTAGGTGAGAAGAAAGTAGCATTATTTGCTTTAATACCAGATAATGATACAAGTTTTAATTTTTTAGTAAGCATATTATATACACAACTGTTCCAACAGTTGTTTTTTTTGGCAGATCATAAATATGGTGGAAGTTTGCCTGTTCACGTTCATTTTGTAATGGACGAGTTTGCCAATGTTTCTCTACCAGATGATTTTGACAAGATATTAAGTGTAATGCGTTCAAGAGAAGTATCTGTAAGCATTATTCTGCAAAACTTGGCTCAATTAAAAGCCTTGTTTGAAAAACAATGGGAATCAATAGTAGGAAACTGTGATGAGTTTTTATATTTAGGTGGTAATGAACAATCTACTCATAAATATGTAAGTGAACTTTTAGGAAAAGAAACCATTGATTTAGACACTTATGGTAAAAGTACCGGTCATAGTGGTAGTTATTCAACTAATTATCAATTAAGTGGCAGAGAGTTAATGACTCCGGACGAAGTAAGATTATTAGATAACAAATATGCACTTTTATTTATAAGAGGGGAAAGACCAATAATGGATTTTAAATATGACATTTTAAAACACCCCAATGTAAGTAAAACAACAGATGGTAAGGCTAAACCTTATATGCACGGAGGAACAGAACAAGCAGTTGCCTCAATTATATTTGATGAAAATGTTGATAATTATGACTATACACAATTAGAAAATATCACAGGAGATTATGAAATTATATCTTCTGATGAAATTGAAGAATATTTAAAAAGAAAAGGAGAATAGAATTATGAGAAAAAATAATAAATTACAATTAAGCAGTAAAGGAAAAAAACTATTTAAAATGTATGTTATGGGAGTTAGCATTTTTGCTTTAACAATAGGAACAAGTATGAATGTTTTAGCAGCAGATGACCCTATGGCAGTAGTAAATAACTTATCAAACTTTATATTTGGACTAATTAGAGCAATAGGTATGATTTTACTAGGATTTGGTATTGTTCAAATAGGTTTATCATTAAAGAGCCACGACCCATCACAAAGAGCAAATGGCTTTTTAACACTAGCAGGTGGTGTTATTATCACATTTGCAAAAGAAATTCTAAATATGATAACAGGTTAAGAATTATCACAGAGGCAAGATGTAAAAGTCTTGCCTTTAATCTTTTTACAAGGAGGTGTTAATATTGAGTGATAATTGGGTAGTGCAAAACTTACAAAATGCACTAGAAACTTGGAACTCTAAATTAAGTGAAATATGGACTTTAATTACACAGACACCAGAAACCTTTAAAGGTGGAACGATATGGAATGTAATTATAAATATTCACGGTGCAGTACAAGCAATAGGACTTGCTTTATTAGTTTTATTTTTTGTAGTTGGTGTAATGAAAACTTGTGGCTCATTTGCAGAAGTTAAGAAACCAGAACACGCTTTAAAATTGTTTATAAGATTTGCAATAGCAAAGATAGTAATAACTTATGGATTAGATTTAATGTTAGCATTATTTAAGATTATACAAGGAGTTATTACAACAATAGTACAAGCGTCTGGATTTGGAAGTGCAACGCAAACAGTCTTGCCACAAGAGATTATAACAGCAGTAGAAAGTTGTGGATTTTTTGAGTCAATTCCATTATGGGCAGTCACATTGATAGGTGGCTTATTTATAACAGTTTTATCTTTCATAATGATTATGACTGTATATGGTAGATTCTTTAAATTGTATTTATATACTGCTATTGCACCTGTACCACTATCAACATTTGCAGGTGAGCCAACACAACAAGTTGGTAAAAGTTTTATTAAATCATATTGTGCAGTTTGTTTAGAGGGTGCAATTATAGTTTTATCTTGCATTATATTTTCATTATTTGCGTCTAGTCCACCTGTTGTTGACGCAAGTGCGGCAGCAGTTACACAAGTTTGGAAGTATATAGGTGAGTTAATATTTAATATGTTAGTTCTAGTAGGAACAATTAAACTATCAGATCGTGTTGTTAGAGAAATGATGGGATTATAGAAAGGAAAATGATTATATGAAAGAATTTGTTGAAAAAGAAAAATTAAGAATAGAAGAATTCTTAAAAGATAGTATGGAACATCAAGATAAAAAGGTAGATTATATTTTATATAAATCTGATACTAATGAAACAAATACTCTTTGTAGTAATTCTTCTAGCGAGGAAGCAATAGAATTTACTCCGATTACTAAAAATTATCCAGAGGGGTATTCTAATGTTCCAGAGTGGGATTTTAATTTTGATTATTATATTTATAATCTTTTAGAAGAAGGTTGGAAAGTTGGGTATATGACACCAGAAGTTCATTATAGTATTTGGAACTCTATACACGAGTTATATCCAGAAGATATTGATTATAAAGACGGGGTGCAAAATTATTTACAATATTGTGCAGATAATGGTATTACAAAAGAGTTTTTAGATAAAAATACAGAACTAGATACACCAGATATTATGAATTATTTTGAGGGATTAGCAATGTTTGAAACAATGGAATATAAAGGATATATCATTGAGGCTGATGATGTTAATTTTGATAATGATAAAGAAAATCTAGTTAATATATATGAATCTAAAAAAGATTATGAAAATAAAGAGAGTATTGAAGTGGTATCATTAAATACAATAGGACTAAAACAAAATATAAAAGAGTATATTGATGAAACTTATATGATGAAAGATATAGATGTGCCAAGTGAAAGGGCATATCTTAATTTTGTTTTAGGGTATGATTTACTACAAGATATGTTGAAGAAATCTGATAAACCAGAGTGTGATATAAGTTATGACTTTTGTGATTATGTATCTGGAAAGTTTATGAAAAGTGAAGAATATAGAAATACAAGACATTCAACTTATGAAATGTTAGAGCAATGGATAAGAGATAATAAAAATCTTATTCAATATGAGTATAATGACTTTATAGGTAAAGAGTATGAAACTTATAATGATAAGACAGTATTATTAACAGGCGATAGAAATGGACAGCCGATTGTATTAGTTGAAAGAGTTGTTGATGAAAAACCAGAATATATAATAGGAATTAACTATGAAATTAAAGATAATAATTTAAGTTGGGGATACGGCTATTATTATGATGACGATATTAAAAAAGCACTTAACGATTATCAAAAAGTAATTGAGGGTGGAAACCTAGCAGATACTTTTATTAAAAAAGAAGAATTAAAAGTAAAGTTTGTAGGTATTGATAGTTGGGACAGACCTGTTTATAAAGATAAAGAGGGAAACCTTTATAAAGATGTTAATTTAGATAGAGGTGAATTAGATTTGCATACTGCTGTAAATAATGATTTTTATGGTGAGCCAGATTCACCTATAAGTGATGATATTAAAGTAAGTGTTATAAAAAGTTTTAATAAAAATAAAGATAGAGAAAGGTAGGAACTTAATTGGAAGAAATAAATAAAAAGGCTTTATTTAATACAAAAATTGTTACTGATATGAAATACAATGGCGAAATAGTGACTATCATTGATTTCACGAAAGGTAAAGATATTTATTGTGATAGATATAGTGTTAAATTTTCTGATGGAACTATAAAAAATAATATTATGAATTGTGAACTTGACTTTAATTTTAAACAAAAAAACAAAGAAAGGAGTAGATAAAATTGGAAGTTAAGATAAATAGAGAAATACGAAACTATACTGAAAGTATATTCTTTGGACTGTCCTTGCGACAGTTCATTTTTTCTATATTGGCTTGTGGGGTAGCAGTGCTACTCTATTTTTTATTAAAAGGTAAGTTTGGAATAGAAACATTATCTTGGGTATGTATTTTAGGTGCGTCACCTTTTGCTGCACTTGGCTTTATAACATACAACGGAATGACTGCTGAAAAGTTTATATATGCTTGGATTAAGTCAGAGTTTCTAATTCCTAAACGATTAACTTTCAAGCCAACTAATTTTTATTATGAATTATTAAAAGACAAAATTGAAAAGGAGGATTTAAAGAATGAAAACATTGAAAATGTTGTTTAAGCAGGATAAAGAAGTATTTGTAGTACCGAAATGTGTTCAAGATATAATTCCTGTTAATAAAATATGGCAAGATGGAGTATTTCAAGTAGGAAAGAATAAGTTTTCTAAATGTTATAGATTTACAGATATAAATTATGCAGTTGCAAGTAGAGCAGATAAAGAGGCTATGTTTTTAGAGTATAGTGAATTATTAAATTCATTTGATACAGGTGCTACAACAAAGATTACTATACTGAATAGAAGATTAAATAAAGTTGATTTTGAGAAAAACATACTTTTGCCACTTGCAGAAGATAACCTAGATGAATATAGAAAAGAGTATAATAAAATGCTTTTAGATAAAGGAACAGGGGCAAATGGAATTACGCAAGAAAAGTTTTTAACAATTTCTGTTAATAAAAAAAGTGTAGAAGAAGCAAGAAATTATTTTGGAAGAATTGGTGCAGATTTATCTGCACATTTTTCACAATTAGGCTCAAAATGTATAGAACTTGACGCAGTTGATAGACTTCGTATGTATCACGATTTTTATAGGGCAGGTGAAGAAAATTCTTTCACTTTTGACTTTATACAAAATATGAGAAAAGGACACAGTTTTAAAGATTTTATTAGTCCAGATACAATGGAGTTTGAAAGTGATTATTTCAAAATGGGAAATAAGTATGGTAGAGTTATTTTCTTAAAAGAATATGCTAGTTATATTAAAGATAATATGGTAGCAGAATTGACAGACTTAAATAGAAATATGATGATGAGTATTGATGTAGTTCCTGTTCCTATGGACGAGGCAGTTAGAGAAGTGGAAAATAGAAGATTAGGAGTAGAAACAAACATCACGAATTGGCAAAGACGACAAAATTCTAATAATAATTTTAGTGCAGTTATTCCTTATGACTTGGAACAACAAAGGAATGAATCAAAAGAGTTTTTAGATGACTTGACAACTCGTGACCAAAGAATGTTTTTATCAGTTCTTACAATGGTGCATACAGCAGATACAAAAGAACAATTAGATAATGATACTGAAAGTTTATTAACTACTGCAAGAAAACATTTATGTCAGTTTGCAGTATTGAAATGGCAACAAATGGACGGACTTAATACTGCAATGCCATTTGGAATTAGAAAGATAGACGCATTAAGGACATTAACTACTGAATCATTAGCAGTATTTATTCCTTTTAGAGTGCAAGAAATAAATCACGAAAACGGAATATATTATGGACAAAATGTTATAAGTAAAAATATGATAATTGCAGATAGACGACAATTATTAAATGGTAATAGTTTTATATTAGGAGTATCTGGTAGTGGTAAATCTTTTACAGGAAAGAATGAAATTGTATCTGTAATACTTCGTGATCCAAATGCAGATGTAATAGTGATTGACCCAGAACGAGAATATTCACAACTTATAAACGCATTAGGTGGCGAAGTAATACACATTTCTGCTACAAGTAATAATCATATAAATGCTATGGACTTAAATAGCGAATATGGTGATGGTGCTAACCCTGTTATACTAAAATCAGAGTTTATATTATCATTATGCGAACAGTTAATAGGTGGTAGCAATTTAGGTCCAAAGCAAAAGAGTATAATTGATAGATGTACTGCACAAGTATATAGACACTATCAACAAGGAAACTATCAAGGAACACCACCAACATTGCAAGATTTTAGAGAAGAACTTTTAAAACAAAGTGAGCCAGAGGCAAAAGAGATAGCACTTGCTATTGAATTATTTACAGACGGAAGTTTAAATACTTTTGCTAAAAATACTAATGTTGATACAAATAATAGGTTGATATGCTATGACATACTTGATTTAGGAAAACAATTACTTCCTATCGGTATGTTAGTTGTGTTAGATAGTATTTTAAATAGAATAACAATGAACAGAAGTAAAGGTAGAAATACCTTTATTTTTATTGATGAAATATATTTATTATTCCAACACGAATATTCAGCAAACTTCTTATTCACATTATGGAAAAGAGTTCGTAAATATGGTGCATATTGTACCGGTATAACTCAAAATGTTGATGACTTATTACAAAGCCATACTGCAAGAACAATGTTAGCAAATTCAGAGTTTATTGTAATGCTTAATCAAGCAAGTACAGATAGATTAGAACTTGCTAAATTATTAAATATATCAGATTTACAAATGAGTTATATAACTAATGTTGGTGCAGGACAAGGATTATTAAAAGTAGGTAGTTCATTAGTACCATTTATAAATAGATTCCCAACTAATACAAAACTATATAAGTTAATGACAACAAAACCGGGTGAGGGTAATTAAGTTTATGTTAGGAGGTGCTAATCTTGGCAGATATTAAAGTTAGAGATGTAGCAAAGAAAACAGTAAAAGCAATAGATAAATCTGCTATTGCTACTGAAAGATTTAAAGATACTATTGTTCATACAAAAGAAAGAGCAGAGAATGCTACTAATGAAGATGGAAATATAAATGAATATGGAAGTTCTAAAATAGGATTTGTAAGCAATAGGACAGTTGATGAGAGTGTTCATCAATTTAATAAACAGGGTAAAAAGTCTTTAATTCAAACAAAAGATAATATCCAAAAATCAAAAATTAAAATAAAGGCTTTTAAAGAAAAAAGACTTGCAAAGAAAACAATAAAAGGCACAACAAAAGGTGCAGTAAAAAATACTAAAACTGCAATTAAAACAAGTAAAGAAGTTGCTAAAAATACCAAGAGAGTAGCACAACAATCAGTAAAAGCGAGTCAAAGAGCAATAAAACTTGCACGAGAAACTGCAAAAGCAACGGCAAGAGGTGTAAAAGTAGCAGTTAAGGCAACAATTTCAACTGTTAAAGCAATAATAGCAGGAACAAAAGCCTTAATTGCTGCACTTGTTGCAGGAGGTTGGGTTGCAGTAGTTGCAGTTATAATTATTTGTTTAGTAGGATTATTATGTAGTTCAATTTTTGGTATATTCTTTTCTAGCGAAGATACAGGTGGAAGTAAAACTATGAATACTGTTGTTAATGAGATAAATCAAGAAATGGCTAATAAAATAACAAATATTCAAAATAATAATATCTATGATGATTATAAAATAGATTCAGATCGTGCAGAGTGGAAAGAAGTTCTGGCAGTATATACAGTTAAAATATCAAAAGGAACAAATGAAGTTGATGTTATAACATTAGATGATAATAAAATAGCAATATTAAAAGAAGTATTTTGGGATATGAATACTATTTCATCAGAGGTTAAAACTGAAAAAGTAAAAAATGAAGATGGAATAGAAGAAGATAAAAAAATATTGCATATTAAAATAACATCAAAAAGTCCAGATGATATGGCAAGTCAATATCATTTTAATACTGCACAGAAAAATCAACTTGCTGAATTGATGAGTGAAGAATATGCAAATCTCTGGTCGTCTGCTATTTATGGTAGTCCATTAGGTAGTCCTAATATAGTTCAAATTGCATTATCACAAGTTGGTAATGTTGGAGGACAACCTTATTGGAGTTGGTATGGATTTAATTCTCGTGTAGAATGGTGTGCTTGTTTTGTTTCTTGGGTTGCAAATCAAGCAGGATATATTGAATCAAATATTATTCCAAAGTTTGCAGGATGTCAGAATGGTATAGATTGGTTTAAGGCTATGGGTCAATGGAAAGAAAAAGGATATATACCACGAGAGGGCGATATTATATTCTTTGATTGGGAAGTTGATGGTAGTGTTAATCACGTTGGTATAGTTGAAAAGGTAGAGAACGGAAAGGTATATACAGTTGAGGGAAACTCAACAGATGATATGTGTAGGCAAAAAGAATATGATATCAATAGTAAAGTTATTTTTGGGTATGGTACTCCTGCTTATTAAAATTAAAAAGGTTATTTCTTATTTTGAGAAATAACCTTAATACATTTAAAAAAATTAAGTGAAAATATTGTATTTTTATTTTTTATAAAGTATAATAAGTATGAAAAGTATAACAAGTATGAATAAGGAGGAAATGTAATGAAAAAAGATAAATTTGTAGGAATAAGTAAAGTAGGCGAAAAAGGACAAATAGTAATTCCGAAAGAGGCAAGAGATATGTTTGATATAAAATCAGGGGATTCTATTATTGTACTTTGTGATAAAGAAAAAGGAATTGCATTATTAAAAGCAGATAGTATTGAAGATTTAGCAGATAAAGTATTCCCAAAAGGAGGAAAATAATATGTTATCTATTGAAACAAAAAAACTGACTAAAAAGTATAATGATAAAGCCGTTGTAAAAGATATGAACTTGAAAATAGAAGAAGGAGAATTGTTTGCTTTACTTGGTACAAATGGTGCAGGTAAAACAACTACAATAAAAATGTTATCAACATTAATTCTTCCAACTGACGGTGAAATAAAAATAAGTGGATTAGATATAATTAAAGATAGACAAAAAATAAAAGAAATATTAAATGTATCACCACAAGAAACTGCTATTGCACCAAATCTTACAGTAAAAGAAAATTTAGATTTTATGGCAGGTGTATATCAAATACCTAACAGAGAAGAAAAAATAAAAGAACTTATAAAAATGTTTAAATTAGAAGAAGTGTTGAAACAAAAAGCAAAAACATTATCTGGGGGATGGCAAAGAAAAGTATCTATTGCAATTTCTTTAATAAATGAGCCTAAAATTTTATTTTTAGATGAGCCAACATTAGGACTTGATGTTATTGCTAGAAAAGAATTATGGTCTGTAATAAAAAAATTAAAAGGTAAAATTACTATAATTTTGACTACGCATTATATGGAAGAAGCAGAAAGTTTGTCAGATAGAATTGGAATAATGGCAAAAGGTGAGTTGATAGATATAGGAACTTCTGAAGAACTAATTAAAAAAACAAATGCTAAAAACTTTGAAGATGCGTTTGTAAAAATAGCAACAGGAGGTGAAATATAATATGAGAATAATGAATTTTGCAAAAAGAAATTTTAAAGAAATTAGCAGAGATCCGTTAAGTTTAATATTTGCTATAATACTACCTTTATTTTTATTATTTATATTTCAGCAATTTGATATTCCTAATGCAAGTTATGAATTAGAAAATTTCACACCAGGAATTGTAGTGTTTGGATTTTCTTTCATAACATTATTTACTGCAATGTTAATTAGTAAGGATAGAACTACATCATTATTAGTAAGATTAGGGATTAGTCCAATGAAACCAATGGAATATATATTAGGATATATGTTATCAATTATTCCAATTATACTAATACAAAATATATTATTCTTTATTTTAGCAATAATATTAGGATTAAGTTTTAGTATAAATATTATTTGGACAATACTTGTGTCAATAGTTATAGCAATTTTATTTATAGCGATAGGTATAATAATAGGTAGTATTTCATCTGAAAAAGCATCTTCTGGAATATCAAGTATTGTAGTTCAACTTGTATGCTTTACAAGTGGAATGTATTTTCCGAGAGAAACATTAGGTAATGTATTTGGAAAGATTTGTGAATATTTGCCTTTTGAATCTTGTTTAACAATACTAAAAGGAATAATGAATAATAATTTAGAAAGTATAACAGCAAGAAATATTGCAATATTTATTATTTATACTATCACTATTTTAGTTGTATCAGTAATAATTTTTAAAAAGAAAATGATAAGTGATAATAAATAATCTTAATTTATAATTTAAAGCAGATCATAAGATAAATGATTTGCTTTTTTTGGTTGGGGATATAGATTATTTTTTGATTATATGATATAATATTTTTGACAGATTTAATCGTTAAATAGTAATTTGAAAGTGAGATTGGATTTTATGAAAGAAAACAAGTTAGAAAATTTAATATGGATTATATTTGCCAGTATTGGGGCAATATTTGTTATAATTGGATTGGTTGTGTTTGGAAATATCTTTAACTATGCAAATAAAGTAGATACAGTAGGAACTATTACAGAAATATCATCGTATAGAAATACTAATCATAATAGAAATCACGAAGTATATGTTTCATATACTGTTGAAGGAAAAGAATACGAATCAATATTAAATAGTTATTCTTCTAGTTTTTATGAAGGTAAAGAAATAAAAATATATTATGACAAAGATAACCCAAGCAAAATAGGTGTGAAATCTTTGGACTTGTTATTTTTAATATTTCCTGGAATTGGATTGATTTTTCTAATAATAGGAGGAACAGGGATATTAGTAAAAATTAATAAGAGAAAATTAGAAAAAAGATTAAAAGAAAATGGAGAATTAATATATGCGAACTATGTTGAAACAGTTTTAAATACTTCATACCGAGTAAATGGAAAATGCCCATATAATATTATTTGTGAATGGAACAATCCACTAGATAATAATAAGTATATATTTAAAAGTAAAAATATTTGGATAAATCCAGAAAACATAATAAAAGAAAAAAATATAAAGCAATTTCCTGTATATATTGACAATAATAAAAAGAAATATACCATTGATATAGAGTTTTTGACAAAAAATATAGTAGATTTAAGATAGGAAAGTAAAATACAAATTACAATTTTATAGTTATTGATTTATAGTAATTTACCGAAAAGATTGTCAGTAATGACAGTCTTTTTTGTACGACAAGCAGTTATACAAATAGATTAGTTCAGTGCAACTAATCTATTTTTTATAAGAATTATAAA
>JAGAIU010000055.1 GCA_017626395.1 Clostridia bacterium
AACATCTCCCTTCGTATAATTATTTGGTTGCCGCCATTTACATTATACCATAAGGGAGATTTTACTTTTGTTACTTTACTCATAGCTAAAAGCTTTTTTTACCACAGGCATAGCCTGTGGTTTTCTCTAATACCAATAAAACTCCTTGAATTAAGCAAGGAGTTTTTTTATACTTTATTGTACAGGTTCACATGAATACCAATAGTAATTTCCATTATCATCTAATTTAAATGTATGCTTATATTTTCCAGCACCATTTCCTTTATAACTTTCTAATAATTGTTCTTTTGTCATACCATTATATTTATATTCTGTGCCATCAGCTACTACTGAAATATCTGATATTTTATTAGTCATTTCGTATTCTTTATATATTGATCCAGTAGGATTTATTATTGGGCTTATATAAATATAATAATCATATACGTATATTTCTGTTTGGTCTTCATTAGCTATGCATGAATCTATAACTGTAACATAGTTATATGGATATCCACTGCTACCCACATAAAAATAGCCATAATAGCAATTATCTTCTGCCACGTAATCAAATACATATCCAGAATAAGTATGTATATCTTGTTTTAATATATCTTTATCTGCCCCGAAAATCGAATGATATTCGTTTTCAACATTCTCTACACTATATTTATGAACAACATTGGAAGATATTTCATACTCTTCACTTAATTTTTGTGTTATTCCATCACTAGATAATTCTTCGTATGCTTTATCACTTCTCATTTTTTGTAAAGTAAATGTCATTTTTTCAGGGGCTGGTACATCAGATTGAATCTTTGCACTAGCTCTATATGTTCCACTTGTAATATTAAATCCATGTGGTATTTTACTGTATAATCCCTTTATAAATTGACTTTCAATAGATAAATCTAATTCTTTTTCTTCTACAGCTGGTTCATCAACTTCAGGTTGTTGTTCTTCTTGTGGTTGCTCTACAGCTGGAACATCATCTTTATTTACATCTACATCATTGTTAATTTTAATAACATATACTAAAAGCATAATAACTATACCAATTAGTATACCTATTAATACTAATAATATTGTACTAAAAATACTTGGTTTTCTATATTGAACATATATACCATCATCTCCTTTTCTTGATTTTTTAGATTTTGGTACATATTCTACTTTATTTTCAACTTCCTTATTTATATTTTCGTTTGAGTTATTTTCGTTCATATCAATCCCTCCTATTTCAAGATTAACATAACGAAAAACTTTTTTCAATAATTAGCTTTCTAAATCCTCTATAAATTTGTTCAACTCATCTTTAGAATTTAAACTTGTTCCCTTCTCTACTTTTATTCTTAATTCTTCTCTTAAATTATCTATATTTATATTTTCTATTTTCCTAAATAACGTTCTTTTATTTTCTCCTTGAACTGAATATACATTAATTTTTCCATCTTCTAAAATAATCCAAAAATGATTAGGACAATTTTCATTTATTTCTCTAGTATATATTATTCTTTCAGCAGACTCTCCTTTTATTTTATATACTATTCCTTTTTCTTCTTGATATGCTTTTTCATCTTCTTTTACTTTATCCATAGTTGTGCCATATACTGTTTTAGTTGTAAGAACTTTTTCATTACATACCAAATAATTATCTTCATACATTACTTCTACGTCGTATGTATGAGTTGATGCAGCAACTAATATATCATTTTGCTCTGGAAATATATAACTAGTTGCATAATCTAACATTGAAGTATTAGTGATTTTTATATCTGAACTCATTACCGTTTGAACATATCCAAAGCCTACACCTAACACTAAAAACATAACTAATACTAAACAATATACCAATTTCTCTTTTAAATTATTCATACTATCACCTATATAAATATTTTTTTCATATTTATATATAATATACATTTAAAAGATTATTGCTCCTTCTTTTTCTGTAATTTTTATCTTAAAATTATACTGTTTTAATAACTCTAAAACTTCATCTGACGGATGTCCATATATTTTTTTACTTGCAGAAATAATTGCATAGCAACTATTTATTTTAGATATAAAACTTTCGGATGTTGAAGTATTAGAACCATGATGTCCTACTTGATAAATATATAAATTTTGAAGTTTATTTTTAATATTTTCTTTTCCACCTTGATTAATATATTTGTTTATGATGTACTGTTCTGTTTTACTTGTAGCATCTCCCATAAAAAGCAAATTTTTATTATTTAAAGTTATTAAATAAATATTTGAATTAGCATTTAACATATCATCATCTTTAATATCATTATTTTTAGGTGGAGACAATATATTAATTTCTATATTTTCTATCTTTAATTTATCTTCTTCCTCTACTTCAATAATAGCTATATTTTTGTCTTTCAAGTTTCGTTTTAGCAATTCATATTCTGTATTTTCTTCACATGGTCTAGATAAAATTACATACTTAATATTTATATTTTCATTTAATAATGCATCTATTCCATTCATATGATCTGTGTGCATATGTGTAAGTGCTATGCAATCAATGCTAGTTATATTTTTAGCTTTTAGGAAATTTATAATTATATCTCCTGCAAAATCTTCTCGAGTTGAACCAATATCTACAATTATATTAATTGTACTATTATGCATTAATGCCATATTTCCTTGTCCTACATTAAAGAAAATAATGTACTTTTCAAAATACATTGTAACTATATACCATAGAAAAATATATACATAACAAAATTTATTTATATATTTAATTAGCCTCTTTATCTTCTTTCTATTTTTCCAAGATAAAAGAATAGCTTTTTTACTATATAATATGATTAGTATAATTAGGTAATATGATATAAATATATCTATACTAATTTTAGGTATTGATATATTAAAATAATTTACACTATCTAATATTTCTGCTATATAAATAACTAAAGTTGTTAGTATATTACAAATTTGAATTAGTCCAGTAGATATAACTGGTATGAAAAATAATAGAAAAAGAATAAAGCCAAATAACATTAAAATATTAAAGAAAATTGAAATAACTATATTAGATAAAATTGATATTAATGTTATACTTTGAAAATAATATACTTGAAATGGAATAATTAAAACTTGTGCACTTAAAGTTAAATATATGTTTTCTATTATAAAACAAATTATTTTATTTTTAATATTATTTTTATTATTCCTTTTAACATTAAATTTTATATAAAACCATGAACTAATAGTTGTATAAAATAATTGAATACTAAATATAGATAAAAACGAAAAAATGACTCCTATATTAAAAATATAATATGGATTAATTAAAAGAATAATATATATTGTTGCTATATACTTAGTTTTAAAATCTACTTTCTTATTTAAAGTAGTTATTGCAAACATTAATAACGACCTTAAAAGTGAAATGTTAAATAATGATATTAAGTAAAAGTATGTAAGCAATATAATCTTTCCTATCTTCCATTTTTCGTTATCCGTTATCTTTTCAAAAGCTTTAAGTAAAAATATAACATGAGTGCCAGAAACTGCTAACATATGTCCAAGTCCTATATTTGTAAATTTATTTTTTATTTCTTCATCTAAAAACACATCATCACCATACATTATACTTTTAATAAAATTAGCATTTTCTAATGATATGTTCCTTTCTAATTTTTTTGATATCATATTTCTTATATCGTGAATTATTGTTAGTAAATCTTTTTTATATTCTAGTTCTTCAATAATTTTTATGCAATATATTCTAGATATGTATCCATTTGAATTTAAATACTTTTTATAATCAAGCTCATACGGATTATTATATTTAGTTATCTCATAATTACTAGATAGTATTCTTAGTCTATATCCATATTCGTATATTTTTTCTACATCTTTTATATAAAGTTGAAAGTTATCTCCATTATATTTAATACTATAAGTTATTCCCTCTTCTGATACTTTTTCAACTGAATTTATCTTTATTTCTATAACTAAATTATTCCAAGTTTTATATTTAAAGTTATAGAAATATATCGAATAAATAACTCTAATTATCAACAATATCAACAAAATAAAATATACATATTTTTTCTTCATTCTTTTATTATAATCTCTTAATTTTTAATTTCAAATTTTATCTTGATTAACTTTATATCTTTTATTGTCATATACTTAAACAGGTGATTTTATGATAAGTATTAGCTTATGTATGATTGTAAAAAATGAAGAATTAGTATTAAAAAGATGTCTGGAAAGTGTTAAAGAAATAGCAGATGAAATAATAATCGTAGATACTGGTTCTGAAGATAGTACTAAAGATATAGCAGGGTCTTTTACAGATAAAATTTATGACTTTAAATGGGTAAATGATTTTTCTAAAGCAAGAAACTATTCTTTTTCCAAAGCAACAAAAGATTATATTTTATGGCTTGATGCAGATGATGTAATACTTGAAAGTGATAAGATTAAATTTCTAACTTTGAAAGAGACTTTAAATACCAATACAGATATCGTTATGATGAAATACAATGTTGGTTTTGATGAAAATGGTAATGTTAACTTTTCATATTATCGTGAAAGACTTTTAAAAAGAGAAAAAAACTATCTTTGGAAAAGCCCTATACATGAAGTAATTGAACCTATTGGCAAACTTCTTTATAGTGATATTTGTATTACACATAAAAAAGAAAAACATGAAGAATACTCTACAAGAAACTTAGAAATATTTGAAGATATGATTAAAAATAACGTTCTACTTGATGCAAGGCAACAATATTACTATTCTAGAGAATTAATGTATCATGATAGATTTGAGGAAGCTATTAAAAATTTTAACATCTTTCTTAATGATAAAAAAGGATGGATAGAAAATAAAATTAATGCTTGTTTAGATTTAGCTAATTGTTATAATTCTTTAAATAATGAAAAAATGTATCTTTCTTCCCTATTTCGTTCTTTTGAATTTGATAAACCTAGAGCTGAAATTTGCACTACTTTAGGAATGTATTTTATGAGTAAAAACAATTACTCCTTAGCAATATACTGGTTGAAAGTTTCAACTACTATATCTCCAAATATTGAAAGTGGCGGCTTTGTATTACTAGATTATTATAACTATCTACCATATATAAATTTATGTGTTTGCTATGATACCTTAGGTAATCACAAACTTGCATATGAGTATAATGAAAAAGCAGGACAAATTAAGCCTACTAGTCCAGAATATCTATATAATAAAAAATATTTTGAAAATTTAAAAATAAATTAACAAATCTTGTCCTACTAACATATAGTATTATAGAGCTAATAGCTCAAAAAAGGAGATTTTTTATGAATAACTTTGATTTAACAAACAACTCAAACAAATGCAATTGTAGTAATTGCAGACCAAAACCAGATTGTGACCATAACCACATAATTTGTACAAAATGTGCAACAGGTGCTACTGGTGCCACAGGACCTACAGGTCCTACTGGTCCACAGGGAATTCAAGGACTACAAGGTGTTCAAGGTCCTCAAGGTGCTACAGGCCCTCAAGGATTACAAGGTATTCAAGGAGCAACAGGTCCTCAAGGACCTCAAGGTATCCAAGGTGTGACAGGAGCTACTGGAGCACAAGGACCACAAGGGCCACAAGGATTAATTGGTGCGACTGGTGTTACCGGAGCAACTGGTGCTACAGGTGCAACCGGCGCGACTGGACCTACTGGTACAGGTGCGACTGGCTCTACTGGACCTACCGGTGCTACAGGTGTAACTGGCCCTACTGGACCTACTGGTGCTACAGGTGTGACTGGTCCTACTGGACCTACTGGTGCTACAGGTGTAACTGGTCCTACCGGGCCTACTGGTACAGGTGTAACTGGTCCTACTGGTCCTACTGGTGCTACAGGTGCTACTGGTCCTACTGGTCCTACTGGTACAGGTGTAACTGGTCCTACTGGACCTACCGGTGCTACAGGTGCAACTGGAGCTACCGGTCCTACTGGTGCTACAGGTGCAACTGGAGCTACTGGTGCAACCGGTGCTACTCCTCTATCTGCAGCAGTAATACCTTTTGCTTCTGGTGAACCAATCACTTTAACAACAAATAATGAAAATACCGATGGTGTTCCAAGTTTCGTTGGATTTGGTGGTTCTTTTGCTGGTAACCAATCATTAGAGCCTACTATAGATATGTCGCTTATAGATAATCATGCATTCTCTATGCCACATAATGGTATTATAGATAGCTTAACTGCTTTCTTCTCTACAACTATACCAACTGAATTACCAAATACTTTTGTAACAATAACAGCAAGATTATATAGATCTGATACACCAGATAATAACTTTGAAGAAATTCCTGGTACTGTTATTACTTTAACACCAAGTATTACAGGTATTGTCCCTATAAATACTGTTGTTAAAGGAACAATAAGTGGATTAAACATTCCTGTTACAACTGAAACTAGATTACTATTTGTCTTTGCAGCAAGATCTGTTGGTGAAAGATTCCAAAATAGTATAATTGGTTATGCTAGTGGCGGTCTAGGATTTGGTTCTTAAACAATTTTTAAGATGCTTAGAAATCTAAGCATCTTTTTTTGCTTTATTTATACTTTTACGTAGTTTTTTCTCTACCATTTTCCCTTGACTTTTCGATATTTTATGTATATACTAAAAAAAGTGATAATATCATTAAAATGAATATAAAAAGGAGGCTTTTTTATGATAGAAATTAGATGGCATGGTCGTGGTGGTCAAGGTGCTAAAACTGCATCTTTATTACTTGCCGACGCTGCATTCAATACTGGAAAATATATTCAAGGTTTCCCTGAATATGGTCCTGAAAGAATGGGTGCACCAATGACTGCATATAACAGAATAAGTGACACACCTATTAGAGTTCATTCTAATATTTACGAACCAGATTATGTTGTAGTTGTAGATGATACACTTCTAGAATCTGTTGAAGTAACTAAAGGACTAAAAGAATCTGGCGCTATTCTTATTAATAGTAATAAAAAACCAGAACAATTAGTTGAACATCTAAAAGGATATAAAGGTAAAGTTTATACAATAGACGCTACAAAAATTAGTATGGAATGTTTAAAAGCAAACTTTCCTAATACTGCTATGCTTGCTGCAATTGTTAAAATAACAGGAGTTATGACTAAAGATGCATTACTTAAAGATATGAAAGAATCTTTCAAACATAAATTTGCAAGAAAACCTGAAGTTATTGAACCTAATATGATGGCAATTGAAAGAGCATATGATGAAGTTTCAGGAGGTAATGAATAATGGGAGAAGTTGGATTTGGCGGAAATATATTAAAAGATGGAAATTCTGTTGAATTTAAAACAGGTTCTTGGAGAAACAAATATCCTGTTCATTCAAAAGAAAAATGTAAAAACTGTATGTTTTGTGTTGGATATTGTCCAGAAGACTGTATCAAACATAAAGATGGTATATTAGAAGGAATAGATTATGACTATTGTAAAGGATGTGGCGTATGTGCTAAAGTATGTCCTTTCAAAGCAATAGAAATGAAATCTAGCGAAGAATAAGGAGGAAATTATGGCTATAAGAGAAAGATTAAGTGGTAACGAAGCTGTTGCCATTGCTATGAAACAAATAAATCCAGATACTGTTGCTGCCTACCCTATTACACCTTCTACAGAAATTCCACAATACTTTTCAAACTTTGTTGCAAATGGCGAAGTTTCTACTGAATTTATTGCTGTAGAAAGTGAACATAGTGCTATGAGTGCATGTATTGGTGCATCAGCTGCTGGTGGTAGAGTTATGAGTGCAACATCATCTCAAGGATTAGCTTATATGTTTGAAATGTTATACGTTGCAGCTGGTATGAGATTACCTATTACACTAATATGTGGTAACAGAGCTCTTTCTGCTCCACTAAATATCCATAACGATCATTCAGATTCTATGGGGGTTAGAGATGCAGGATTTATACAATTATATTGTGAAAATAATCAAGAAGCTTATGATAATACAATTATGGCAGTTAAAATTGCTGAAAAAGCAAGTTTACCTGTAATGGTATGTTATGATGGATTTATTACATCACACTCTGTTGAAAATATAATGCTTATTGAAACTGAAGATGTTAAAAAATTCGTTGGTGAACGTAAACCACTACAATATTTATTAGATGATGAAAGAAATATTTCTATGGGACCTATGGATCTTCAAAAATATTACTTCGAGCATAGAAAACAATTAGCTGATGCTATGAGAGGTGCCAAAGATATAATTAAAGAAGTTTCTGAAGAATTCTATAAATTAACTGGTAGAAAATATGACTTATTTGAAAACTACATGATGGATGATGCCGAACTTGGTATTGTTGTATTAAACTCAACTGCTGGTACAGCTAAAGATGCAGTAGATGAATTAAGAAAAAATGGTGTTAAAGCAGGGCTCCTAAAACCTAGAGCATTTAGACCTTTACCTTACAATGAAATACCTGAACAACTTAAAAATCTAAAAGCTTTAGCAATACTAGATAAATGTGACAGTGTAAATGGATATGCTGCTCCACTATTTACAGAACTTACTTCTACTATGTACTCTAAAGGATTAACAGTTCCAACTGTAAATTACATTTATGGTCTTGGTGGTGTTGATGTTAAAGTTGATGATATACTAGGAGTATATAAAAAATTAGACGATATTTCTAAAAATGGTAATGTAGATGGAAAAACTACATACTATTTAGGAATGGAAAATTAGGAGGTAAACGACAATGGCATATAGTTTAAAAGAAGCTGTGGCTAAAGAATCAAGACTTGTATCTGGTCATAGAATGTGTGCTGGATGTGGTGCTCCTCCAGCAATTAGAAATATATTAAGAGCATTAAAAGAAGAAGACAATGCAGTTGTATCTTGTGCAACTGGATGTTTGGAAGTTTCTACTTGTATATATCCATATACATCATGGAAAAACGTATCCTTTATTCATACTGCTTTTGAATGTGCTAGTGCTACTCTATCTGGTGCAGAAAAAACATATCAAGCATTAAAAAGAGCAGGAAAAGTAAATAAAACTACTAAATTTATAGCTATTGGTGGTGATGGTGGTACTTTAGATATTGGATTACAATCTTTATCTGGTGCTATGGAAAGAGGACATGATATCACATATATATGTTATGATAACGGTGCATATATGAACACTGGTACTCAACGTTCTTCTGCTACTCCACACTTTGCAGATACTACTACTTCACCTGCTGGTAAAGTTACACCAGGTAAGTTACAAAAAAGAAAAGATTTAACTGAAATAATGATTAAACATAATTTACCATATGTAGCACAAACTGCTTTATTTGGTAATTTACAAGATATTTACACTAAAGCTGAAAAAGCAATTTATACAGAAGGACCAACTTTTATTTCTGTATTCTCACCTTGTCCAAGAGGATGGGGATATCCTTCAGAAGATTTAGCAGAAATAGAAAGACTAGCAGTTATGACTTGCTTCTGGCCTCTTTATGAAGTTGTAGATGGAGTATACAAAATTAATTTCAAACCTGGTAAAAAATTACCAGTTGAAGAATTCTTAAAAACTCAAAAGAGATTTAAGCATATGTTCAAACCAGGTAATGAATGGATGATTGAAGAACTTCAAAAAGAAATTGATAAAAAATGGAATTATCTTCTTATGATGGAAGAAATTACAAATAAAAAAGTTGAAGAATAAAACAAAAATAGCACTCGCTTTGAGTGCTATTTTTTTATCTTATTATTCTTGAGTTACCCTTTCTAGAATTATTTCACCATCATAGTTATAGAATCCGTCTTCTAGTTCTATAAGTCTTACTGTTTCAAAAGTATCTACATATACAGATTTTTCACATTCAAATGTTTTAGTTGCTGTTTCAAGATTATAAATCTTATAATAATCGTCATTTTGAATAGTAATATATTTTCCATTTGTATCAGCCCAAGTACCATATATATCTTCTACTACTTGTTCTCCATTTAAATTATATATTTTTACTACATCATCGCTCCAATTACTTGTTAATATATAGTCTTTGTATTTTTCTATTACATTAACACCATCATCAACTGGAATTTCAACTAAAGAATCAAGTAATATAGATTTATTTACCTTTCCATTTTCTCTTCTACAAATCATCATATAATCTTTTTCAAGATTTCCCCCTTCTTGTAATGCAATACTAGATAATCCCTCTATTACTTTTGTTCCTTCTAAATTATATAAATCATATGTATTACTGCTATCTTTCTTTTTGAAATACATAAACATATCATCTAAATTTCCAGATGGAAATCTATATCCTTCTGCAGTAAATTTTACACTACCTTTATCATCTGATACAGTTATTGTTCCATTTTCTTCATTTATGAAATATAAACCTGAATCTTCATATTCATAGAACACTATTTTTGTATCTGATTCTTTTATAACATTCATATTTTCATCAAAAAGAGTATATTTTTTAGTAGTGTTCCAATTTTCTTCATCTCTTATACTTTGTTCTAATATTACATAGTTACCAGATTTAGTAACATCAAAATATGTTGTATTTGGACATTCTACTTCTGCTTTTGTTGTTAAGTCTTTATTTAGTACTGTGTATTTTTCATCTTCTATTAAGATATTATATTTATAGTCTATATCTTCTTTACCTGCAAACATTTCTTCGCCTGTAACTGTATTAAAATATTTATCGTCAATTTCAACTAAAGTTGCAGCATCTTCAGATAAAGTATAGTAGTATGTAAATGATTGATACTCATCTAATGTAGTTAATAATACACCTGTTTCTGCTATATAGTCATATTTTTCATCGTCTTCTCTTTCACATATAAATACATATTGAGTTTCATTTTGTATAGTATTTTGTCTAATATAGTCATATTCAACTGGTACTACTATATTACCTTTGTAATCTATTATTCCGTACATATCGTCTTTTTCAACTTCATAGAATCTTCCTTCATCTATTTGGTCGATATCGTCATAAATGCCATAGTCTACTACTGTTTTTTGATTACTTTTAATAAGAGCATGTTCTCTTTTATACTCACTCTCACTGCTAACTCTAGCTACACAAGTAGTATCAAAATAAAAATCTTCCATTTCAGTATAACCTACATATTGTACTGTATTTCCTTTTTGATCACTATATGTAAATATATCGTTTTCTTCATCTAAAAGACACATATATCCATCTATTATCCATGCTTGTTCTGGATCAAGTTCATCTTTTGAGTCTCCGCCTATTAAAGCTTTTACTAGAAATATTATTCCTACTATTACAGCTATTGCTATTACTACTATAATTGCTATAGTAATAATTGACAATCTCTTTTTCTTTTGCTCTTCCATAATACCAAACCTACCTCTCCTATATTTTTAGGATATACTATTTTAAGAAAATATTCAACAAAAAAGTAACTAGTTTATAACTAATTACTTTTTTACATTTTCTAGTTTGTAATTTTTATATCAATTGCACTAGCATAATCTATTTTATCTCCATAAATATTTTTTAGTTTATCTAATGCTTCAGTTACTTCTTTTTTCTTATTTTTAGCTTCATTATCCACATTTTCAACCATATTAAACAAATCTAATTGTACACTTTCATTTTGATTTTTTAAATTTGCTACTGCAATACAAATATACCTAATTTTTGTACCGGGTGTATAATGTTCATCTAACAGTTCATATGTATGTCTTACTATGTCATCAAAAGAATTAGTGTATTCTACAGTTTTTTGTCTACTAGAAGAAATAAACATATTATCTTTAAGTGTTATTGATACTACACTCCCTTTTAACTTCATTTTTCTAAGAGAAAAAGAAATTGAGCTTGCAAGCTTATTAAACTCTTTTTCTAATGTTACTATATCATCTATATCTGACTCAAAAGTTATCCCTTTACTAACGCTTTTTCTTTCTTCTTTTTCATAATATAGTTTTACTGCTTCATTATCTATACCATTAGCATAATTATGTATTTGTTCTCCAAGCTTTCCTAAATGTTTCACTACTCTATATTTATTACTAGTAGCTAAATCTCCTATTGTCTTTATCCCCATTTTATTTAATTTTTCTTTTGTATTTTTTCCTACATAAAGAAGCATTTCAACAGGTAAATGATATATTTTCTCTTTGTAATTTTCATAATCTAAAACAGTTATTGCATCTGGCTTTTTTAAATCACTTCCAAGTTTTGCAAGAGATTTATTAAAAGATACACCAACAGATATTGTTAGATTATACTTTTCTTTTATTTCCTCTTTTATTTTATATGCGATTTCATATGGACTCCCAAAAATGTTAGTACTTTCAGTTACATCTAAAAAAGATTCATCTATTCCAAATTTTTCTACTCTATCTGTATATTTTCTGTATACGTCATTTACTAGTTTAGAATATTTCTCATATTCTTCATGATGAGGCTTTACAAGAACAAGATTTGGACATTTTTTTAGTGCTGAATATACTGTCTCTGGAGTATATATTCCATATTTTTTAGCTATCTGATTTTTAGCAAGTATTATTCCATGTCTTCTATTTGGATCTCCTGATACTGCCATTGGAACTTTTCTTAATTCGGGTCTTTTTAACATTTCAACAGATGCAAAAAAGTTATTTAAATCACAATGAAGTATATTTCTCATATCTATTCACCAAGATTATTATATCAAACATTAGTTCTTTTTACAATATAATCTAAAAATTTGAACAAAAAAAGAGCGATGTATTAAACATCTACCCTATTTTGCTCTTATTTCACCATACTGATTCAATATTTTGTATACATTTCTATCTACTGTAATTATTTCCTTTTTGTAAAGATCTAATTTCATTATTCGATTAGCTGTATGGATATTTTCAGATTCTTCTTTTCTCTTATATTTAAAATAGAAATCTCCTACATTTCCCTCTTTGATAAGTTCTTGAACAGAAGAAAATTTCATATTTTTATCTTTAGAATTAATGAATTCAGTAATGATTGCACCTCTAACGGCATTTTTATTATTCATAACTACCTCCTTCTAGGAATTCTCCTTGAATCAAAATTTTTTAATACTTCAATATTTTACCACACTTTTTATGTAAAATCAAGTATAAAATAGAAGCAGTTTTTAAACTGCTTCTCTAAATCCAAATATTATATAAACTATCTATTTCTTCATCAAGTTTATATATAAAATTCTGTAATCTTTTCTCATCAACAAAATATGAATATACTAACACATTATCTGTTTTATTTTCTCTAGCTCTAATTTTTAGTCCTACACCATTTTCTACTATTAATTTATCATTGTACAGTTCATCTAAATCACTACCAACTTCTTCAAGACATCTAGTAAATACCACATTTCTAACTTTTAAATCATTACTTTTTAACTTATATACAATATCTAAAAATAATGTTAATACTCTTTTCATTTCATTAAAGATAACATCCATATCTGTTATCATGTCCATTTTAGCATAAAAGTTAAAACTATGATTTTCAATAACAATTCTATATAAAAGCCCGACGTTTCTGCTTTTCTAATATTGTAAGTATTTTCTTTCTATTTTTGTCATATACATCACAAATGCTATACCCTAAAATTTCACCAAATGATCTGTTAGACTCTGCTGTGAATTTTTTAATAAATGGTTCATCTTGAAAATCTACTTTAAGTTTAATTCCACCTAAGATTACATTTTTTCCATAAGAAATTTCTCGTATACTCATACTCAATCCCTCCTTTTTAAAAATTATTTTTTATTAATTCACGATTTTAAAAGCATGCTAATTATACCACTGTTTTACAGTTATGTCAACAAAAATAAGCCATACATCTTATTGATATATGACTTATTTAAATATTATTTTAATTTCATTGATACCACTTTTGAAATACCATATTCTTGCATTGTAACACCATATACAGAAGATGCAACTTCCATTGTACCTTTTCTATGGGTAATAACAATAAATTGGTTTTTCTTAGAATAATCTTTAATATACTCAGCAAATCTATGTACATTAACATCATCTAGTGCTGCCTCTATTTCGTCTAATATACAGAATGGAGGTGATTTTATTTGTAATATTGCAAATAATAGTGCTGTAGCTGTAAGTGCTCTTTCTCCACCTGATAATAATGACATGCTTTGAAGTTTCTTTCCTGGTGGTTGAACTTCAATTTCAATTCCGCTATTTAAAACGTCATTTTCATCTGATAGTTTAAGTTCAGCTTTACCACCGCCAAATAACTCTTTGAAAGTGTTATTAAAGTTTTCAGTAATAATTTTAAAGTTTTTAGTGAATTGTTGCTTCATAATTGTTACCATATTAGCGATTAAATTCTCTAATTTTTTCTTAGTTTCTTCTAAATCGTTCTTTTGGTTAGTTATGAAGTCATATCTTTCTTTTGTTTTTTGATATTCTTCAATAGAACTTATATTTACTTCACCTAAATCTTTAATTTCTTTTCTAATTTTATTTGCATCTCTTTCGACTTGCTTGATATTTATTTCTTCATTCTCATTAATTAAAGCTCTTGAACTAGATACTGTAAGTTCATAATCTTCCCACATTTTATTTTTTAGATTAGTAAGTTCTATTTCAAATTTAATCTTTCTTGCTTCTACTTTAGACTTTTCTTCTTTAATACTATTTAATGTGTTTAAAGTATTTATTATACTAGTGTCTATTTCTTCCATATTTTGCTCATATTGAGTTTTTTCTGCTTTAAGCGAATCAGTATCCTTTTGATATTCTTCTTTAGTTTTAGAAGTGTTTTCGATTAATTCTTTAGTTGTTTTTATTTCTTCTTCTAATTTTAAGTTATTTTCTTTAATAGAATCAATTTCCTCTTTCTTTTTACTTATTCCAAGTTCAAAGTTTTGAATATCTGATTCTATTTTTTCTTTCATTTCATCTATAGATGATACTGTTTCATCAAAAGAAGATAATGATATTTTTAAATTTACTACATCTTCATTTAAAATATCTATTTCTTTTTGTTTTTCTTTATTAAATCTTGTATACTCATCTATTTCTTCTTGTTTTTTTGCATTTTCTACATTTATGTTAAATATTACTTGATTATTTGAATCAATTGTATTCTTCATTTCAGTAATTTTAGCATTTATATTTTCAAGAACTGATGCAAATGATTGCTTTTGTAAATCTATTTTTTCTATTTCTTTTTTTACATTCTCTCTTTTTTCTGTTAAAGTAGCAATGCTTATAACTAGTTCTTCTTTTCTAGGAAGTATTTCATCAAATTCTTTTTTTACATTTTCTTTTTGTTCTTCTAATTTTTCTATTTGAACTCTACTTTTTTCCACTTCTTCCTCTTTAAGAGAAATAACCTTTTTAAGCTCTGCTATTTTGTCTTTTCTTCCTATTACTCCGCCAGATTTTGAAGCAGTTCTTCCCCCTGTTATACTTCCTGTTTGAGCAAGTAATTCACCTGCAATAGTAACTATTCTTAAAGAATTTTTTATTTTTTTAGATAAACTAATTGCATTATCCATATTATCTACAATTACTGTATTAGCAAGTGCAAGTTTAATTACTTTTGCATACTTTTTATCTGTTGTTACTAGTTCTGATGCAATTCCTATTACTCCATCATTTTTTAATACTTTAGGATTTATATCTGGTGCTTCAGATAAGTTATCTAATGGTAAAAAAGTTACCCTTCCTAGTGAGTTGTCTTTTAAATATGTTATTAAGTTTTTAGCTATAATCTCATCTTCAACAACTATATTTTGGATAAATCCACCAAGTGCAATTTCAATAGCATATTCATATTTTTCATCTGTAGATATTAAATTTGCTATTGTACCATAAACTTTACTATTATTTTTGGCATAATCTAATATACATTTTACACTTTTACTATATCCTTCATTTTCGTTTTCAAGATTTACCAAATAGTTATGTTTTGCTCTTGCTGTCATTAACTCTTGATTTATTTTAGATTTTCTTTCATCTAATACATCAATAGCATCTTGAATACTTTTAATATTTTCTTCTAAAGTTGTAGTTTTTTCATTTATATCTGAAAGTTCTTTATTTTGTGTAGCTATGTTTTGAGTTATATCATTTAGATCAAAATTCAAGTTATCTTTTAATGATATACTTTTCTCATTTTGTTTTTTCTTTTCTTCAAGTTGTCCTTCTTCTGCTTCAATAGTTGCTGTTATAGCACTATTATCATTTTTTAAATCAAATTTTTTATCGTTATTCTCATCTATTATCTTTTTTAATTCCTCTATTTGAAGTCCCTTTTCATCTAAAGTTGAAACAATAGAATTTAGCTCTTGTTCTTTTTGTGAAAGCTCTTCTTCAAATTTCTTTTTATTTTCAAATACAGATGCTCTTTTTTGAACCCTTTTTTCTATTTCATCTTTAAGAAGATTAATTTTTTCATTATCTTCAACAATTTCTCCACTTAATCTTTCCATATTGGCAGAGTAAGATTTAATATTTGCATCTAATAATGATATTTTAGAATTCATCTTTTCTTTTTCATTTTAAACTTGGAAATATTTTTCTCTTAATGCTTCTATTTTATCTGATAGTTCTTGAATCTTTATTTTTAATTCTTGCTTTTTAACTTCATTTTCTTTAGATAAATTTTCTTGAGTTTCTACGTCTTTTTGAAGAGTATTTAATATATCCTCAATTTTTTCAATATTTGATGCATTATTATCTACACTGTTAATAAAAATCTTAACATCTAATATTTTAAGTTCATCTCTTAAAGCTAAGAATTTTTTAGCTGTTTGTGCCCTTTGCTCTAAAGGCCCTATATTATTTTCAATTTCATTTATTACGTCTGTAACCCTTTGCAATGTTAGTTCGGTATTTTCTAATTTTCTAGTAGCTTCATCTTTTCTAGTTCTATATTTAACAATTCCTGATGCTTCTTCAAATATATGTCTTCTTTCTTCAGACTTATTAGATAAAATTTCATCTATTTTACCTTGAGAAATTATACTATATCCATCTTTACCAAGACCTGTATCCATAAAGATTGATTGAATATCTTTAAGTCTACATTCGTTTCCATTTATTAAATAGTTACTTTCACCACTTCTATAAACACGTCTTGTTACAATAACTTCTTTATAATCTATAGGTAAAGAGCCATCTGAATTATCCAGATACATAGAAACTTCCGCAAAACCTACTTTCTTTCTTGCTTGAGTTCCAGCAAAAATAACGTCTTCCATTTTAGAACCACGTAAATTTTTAGCACTTTGCTCACCTATTACCCAACGTATCGCATCTGATATATTACTCTTACCACTTCCATTTGGTCCAACTATTGTTGTAATACCATCTAAGAATAATATTTCAGTCTTATCTGCAAAAGATTTAAACCCTTGTATTTCTAATTTTTTTAACTGCATATCTATCCCCTTCTAATCTCCTAAATTATATTATATTCAGCTTTTTTTTGCAACTTTTTGGCTATTTTTACATATTTTTTTAACATTTTTAACACTAATTTTGGTACTTTTGTTGATTATGTAAAGTAAATATGGTATAATATAGATGTAGAGTTTTTTAGTACTACGTGACGAATGTCATAAATTAACTTCAACTTAGCGATTGCTGGTACAAAAGAAACCAAATAAAAATTTTAATAGGAGGTTGTCATTATGGCAAAAAATTTTAATTTATCTAAAAAAGAGGAAATTTTATTTGGAGGAGAGGTTGTAAATCATCTTACTGTAGCTTACGAAGAATGCGACACAATAAACTCATTAATTCCGTTACAACGGATTAATTGATTTAATGATTGAAAACTACAGTTCAAAAGATGAGATTTTAGCCTTACGAATTGCAGACATAGAGGACGATGTAATCAAAAATTCATATCGTAGACCTTACTGCAGTTACGAGGATGTTGAACAAATTAGTCTTAAAGATGCTCTAGCAGCTCTTTAAGTTTAAAATAAGCCCCATATTCGTGGGCTTATTTTTTTGTATTCATTTGACTTTACATAAAATTAATGATATAATACTCATCGCAGATATATTTTTTATTCCTAGTTTAATAAATAGGAGGAATTATGAAGAAAAAAAATTTTAAGAATAGATTACTAAAATCTATGGGAGGAACTGAAGAACAAGAATTGATGGGATTAGAGATGAAAGATTTAATAGACGATGATTGTGATCAAATCATAATCTCTACTGCCCTTTTCAAAGCTTTTGTTCAAAGTTCAAAAACTAGGAAAAATTATGATGCAGATAAAATAAAGCCATTATTTAAATATGTTGTTTATTTGTACAATGATACAATTCAAGTAACAGAAAAATATGGTGGACTAACATATTTAGAAAAGATATGTGAATGTTTAGATTATTTAACAATATCTAATCTGACAGAGTTGTCATTAGAACAACTTAATTTAATACTCGCCAATAATGGTGATAACATCTTAGATATATATACGAGTATAAAAGAAAAAAGACATACTCTAGATAGTAACGACTTTGGGATATATAGTGAAATGCTTAAGAATAATGGTACCTTTAAAGCAAAATTTGCTAAAAAAACTTATGCATATATCCAAGCTATATATAACGAAAATACTATTCTACAGGATAATGTGGACTATATTACTTTTTTAAAGAATATGGCTACACTTAACCAAGAAAGTATATTATCTATGAGAATGTATCAATTCTTAGAAATGTTTAATATATACAATATTAATCATGAGAATGTAAATGAATTAAAAGGATTAGTCAACGACTTATCTGAAGTAAATTTTGGCACTTTAGCTTAACAAAGTGAAAATTAACTAATTAGATTAGGGTGAAAAATATCTCTGCACATTAATAACCTAAAAAAATAGAAAGTGAAAAATAATTTTCACTTTCTTTTATTTTTTATATTTTATTATTTTTGTCTAACCCTTTTCATTCTTCTTAGTATTACATATGTTATTCCTGCTATACTTGCAACTACAACCATAACTATTAAATATACAGATATATCTCCTGTATTTGGTGGTGCTATTTTTGTATAATAATATATAACTTCTATTGTATCTTGTTTCATTTGACCTTTAGCATTATCTGGTGCTTTACTTTCCACATATGTATAACCATCAATATCTTTTGGATAAGTTGTATAATCTTCACCAATATATCCATCTATATTTTCTGACTCTGCTAATTTATTATTTGTATCTAACTCTAAATGTTTTACTATAACATTTGCAGGAAGTTTTTCATATTCATATATAACATATATTGTTCCATCTATATATTTTCCTACCGCATTTTCTGGCGTATTTATTAATTTGTATTTATATTTATTTGATGCTTTATTTATCTCCTCTTCTCTATCTACTGTTTCATAGTCTTCGTCTATTCTTCCTTGTGAATTTTCAATTGGATATAACACATCTGTAATTGTTTCGGGATTTGTTGTATCTGTACCTTTTTCTACATGCAATACTACTAATTCTCCTTTATGTAGTATTGGATTTTGTACTTCGTTAGTATTTAATTCGTATTCATTATTAAGAGTAACTTTTCCTGTATTTTTTATAATTTTATCTGTTTCTTCAAATTCAGATTTAACTTTTACTTTAAATTTGAAACTATATACTTCACCCTTATATTTCATAGTATTTTTTAAATATGCTTCTTCAAAATTATATGATATAGTATGTGTTGCAGCATCATATACAAAATCTCCTATCTTATTTCTTGCATCATCAAAAATACCATAGTTTGCACCTTTATTTTCATCTACTAAATATTCCACTTCTTCTGGTAATTTATCTGAAAAACTCATAGCACTATATGTAAAATCATGAGAACAATTTCCAAACTCTGTAATTACATCTCTACCATTTTGTTTTACTACAACATTTCTTTTATTAATTTCTTGTTTTACTTCATATACTAATGTATCTTCTCTATATACACCAGTTCCACTTGATGGAGTTACTGTTTTTACTGGATCATTAGGTAATTCTGTAAGTGATATTGGAAACATTGCAAGTTCTATTGAACCTGTAGTTTTACCAAATTCAAATAACAATTCTCCAGACTCACCAACCTCTAGAAAATAACAACCATATTTTATGAATTCCGGATCTGTTACACCAATTCTTATTAAATCAAAATCTGCTGGCAGTCCTGCAGCTGCATTATCTGGACTACCTATTGCATATCTTTTATAATTGTTGGTAAATACGTCTCTTTTTATATTATCTCCATATTGATATAACCCTGTCATTTGAGTTACATATTGAATAAGAACTGAATTTGAACTATATGCTTTAGTAACATCCGAACCTGTTACAGCATCAACTGATAGCCATTCTGCTTGCCTTACTTTTATCCCAGAATTAGTTCCTGTTTCTTCTTCTGTAAGCTCACTATTCCATCCACCTACTGCTATTCTTGCACCAGTTACATATACTTTTTCTCCTTCTTTTATAGTTACTGTAGATTCATTTGTTCCTTGACTTACTTGATAAGTTCCTGCCTTATAAAAACTTATTCTAACTTTAGCTTTTATATGTTCTGGGAAATCTGGATCATTACTTGGATTACTATCAAATTCACCTGCTAATATATATGCAATTTTTCTTTCTTGAAATCCATACCTTATTCCAGATATTACTGAGTTTTTATCTCCGTCTACATCAAACATTTCAACTTTACAGTCTAGTAATTGTCCATCATACTTTGCAACATTTCTATATATTGCACTTAAAATAGTTGTATTAGGATTAGAAGCTGTTTTTACTGCAGTCTGTGGTACTTGAACAACCGCATATGTTCCATCACTTGCATTCTTTAAAGTATAATTTCTCACTAAAGTAGCACCTAAAACTATAGAATTTTTATCTAGTTCTACTGTATCTTTTTGCCATTCAAATTTATCATTTTGCATTAAAATTCTATCTGTATCTACTTTTTCTACTCCACCTATTAAAGCAGCATTTACACTATTTAACGTAGACATTAATATTAAAGTTAATAATATAAAACTAAACTTTATTTTCCTCATAAATACACCTCTTTTTTGATATTTTTCTATTTCTTAAAATATTATGTGTTAAATATTATTTTTTATAAGGTGTTTATGCTAAAAAAAATTACCTAATCATAAAAAATGATTAAGTAATTTTAATTTTTTACATCATTCCAAATTTTTTAGTAGATGCTCTAAATGTTTGATTACATAGTTTTTTCCAAACTTTATATTCTTGCATTTTTTTATCCACTATTTCAACATGGTATTCATCATCTGCTAATTTAATTATTCTAATAATGTCATCTTCTTCATACATAACATTACTTAAATATTCACTTACAAAACTTAAATATGATTGTTTAGGTTTATATGTAATTTTAGCATTATCATCTTGATATTTTTGGTTTCCTTTAACATCAACTATTTCTAGTTTAACATTTTTCACTTTATATAATGAGCCATTTATTTCTTCACTTTGTGCTTCATCTAAGGCAAAGAACTCTGGTATCATAGTTCTAACATAATTTGGTACTCTTACGCTATCTGGATCTTTTGAATTTCTAGAATGTAGTTCAAATATTAAGTTAGTTATATTATTTAAATTAACTTTTTTTACTTTAACTATTTCTTCTTCGTCATCTATTTTCTCTTGTTTTTTAGCAGCTTTTTTCTTAGGCTTCTTTTCCTTAGTTATATCTAATTTTAAATCTGCTTTTGAAAATAGCATATCGTTAATATCTAAAGTTTCATTAAAATCTATCTCATCTGATTCCATTGATTCATCATATAATTCATTATTCTTATCTATTTTATCTTCTTTTTCTGCTTCAACAGTTTCTTCTGTTACTTCTTCAACTTCTTCGTATTGTTCTATATCTTTAGGTAAGGTGATTTTTTCTTCTTCAAAATCTATGTGTAGTTCTTCTTTTTTATCTGCAACTTTTATTTCTTCTTCAGGAATATCTATGTCTATAGAAATATCTGATAAATCTATTTTTGGTATTTCTACATCTTTTACAAATACATCGTCCACTTCTTCTTTAGTCATTTCTTTAGCAGGTTCTTCTTTTTTAGGCTTTTTACCTAATAATTCAGAAATACTCATAACACTATGGTTATATTGTCTTGTAGAGAAGATTTCTTTATTTTCAACTAATTTATTTATAGTTTCCTTATCTAGTTTGTTAAAGCCTTCGCCTTCTACAACTTTTAGTAAATCTTTAATTTGCTTTTTATATTCTTGTTTATCTGCTGCATCTTTTAAATCATAAGTTATTTTAGTATATAAAGATAAATCTGTTAATATTCCACTTTCAGAAAGATTAGATGTACTTACATACATTTCGGCTCTATCTGTATACTCAAATATACACATATTAGCAACGAATTCATTCAAATTATTATTTGAATAATAATGAACTTCATCTGCATATTCTAAAAGTCCTTCTAACATACTTCTAGTTGTTGTTTTCTTATCTATACCAATTGCAAAGAATATTTTTGTCTTAATATCTATTAAGTCTTCTTCAATTATTTTATATCCTGTTTCTTTAAAATTTCCTACAAAAAAATATGCTTTTTTTGCATTATCTGCTAGACATGCTGAGATAGCATTTGCTATTGTATTCTCATTTTCTTTTTGCATTATTATATTTACTTGCATAATAACTTACCTCTCTCTTATATTTTAATAATTATATGATATAATAAAATAAAAAAAAAGTAAAGACTTTATTATCTAAAGTCTTTATATTTTGAAGATTTTCCAAGTCCAGGAAGTGTCATAATATTTCCAGCATAAGCAACTATAAATCCCGCACCTGCACTAATTTTTATATCTCTAATTGTAATTGTAAAATCTTTTGGACATCCAAGTACTTTAGCATCATCTGTAAGAGATGCTGGTGTTTTAGCAATACATACTGGTACATTGTTATATCCGTTTTCTTTTGCTCTTTTAATATTTTCAACTGCAGCATCTAAAAATACTACATCTTTTGCTCCATATATTTCTTTACAAATTGTAGTTATTTTTTCTTCTACATCAATATCCAAGCTATATAATGGTGTATAATTTGATTTTGTTTCTTCAAGCATTTTTACTACTCTATTTGCAAAATCTACTGTTCCTTCTGAACCTTTAGCATATGCTTGTGATAACTCAACTGGAATATCATAAGACTCAGCAAATTTTCTAATGTATTCTATCTCTTCTTCTGAATCTGTTTCGTAATTATTTATACATACCATAACTGGAACATTATACTTTTTCATATTTTCAATATGTTTTCCAAGATTTACTATTCCTTTTTCTAATGCTTCCATATTTTTAGTATTTATATTTTCCATCTCTAAGTTACCATTGTATTTTAATGCTTTTACTGTAGCAACAATTATTGCTAAATCTGGTTTTAATCCTGCTTTTCTACATTTGATATCCATGAATTTTTCAGCACCTAAATCTGAACCAAATCCTGCTTCTACTACACAGTAATCTGCAAGTTTTAATCCAAGTTTTGTAGCTACTACAGAATTACATCCATGTGCAATATTTGCAAATGGTCCTAAGTGTACAATACATGGTGTTTCTTCCACAGTTTGCACTAAATTAGGCTTTAAAGTATCTTTAAGAAGTGCCATCATAGCTCCAACTACTTCTAGTTGTCTAGCATATACGGGTTTATTATCTTTAGTATATGCAACTAAAATATTCCCAAGCATTTCTCTTAAGTTTTCTCTATCTTTTGCTAGGCAACAAATAGCCATAACTTCACATGCTGCTGTAATTTCAAATCCTGTGTTATATTCAAGTTTTTTACCATTTACAGTTATATCTCTTAAAGATCTATCATTCATATCTATTGCTCTTTTAATGCAAATAGTATCTTTATCTATATTAAGCTCGTTTCCATTAAATATGTGATTATCTACAACTGAACATAATAGATTATTTGCAGAAGTAATAGCATGAAAATCTCCTGTAAAATGTAAGTTTATATCTTCTTGTGGTTCAACTGTTGCTTTTCCTCCACCTATTGCTCCACCTTTTATTCCAAATACAGGTCCAAGTGATGGTTCTCTTAAAACAACTATACCATTTTTACCAATTCTGTTAAGTCCCATTGCAAGCCCAATAGATTGAGTTGTTTTCCCTTCACCAAATGGTGTTGGATTAATAGATGTCATTAAAATTAGTTTTCCATCTTTTTTATCTTTTAATTCATTATAATATTCATCTGAGATTTTTGCTTTGTACTTTCCATAGCATTCCACATAATCTTCTTGAATATTAAGAGCTTCACTAATATTTAGTATATTCTTCATTATATACCTCCTTATACTAAAAAACTCTGTAATAAGTATTTACAGACTTTTCTTAAATAAAAAATTTAACAGTAAATACTGCCCTTATGGCTGGACTAGCAGGATTCGAACCTGCGAATGTCGGTGTCAGAAACCGATGCCTTACCACTTGGCGATAGTCCAATTCTTACAACTGTAATTCTATCATACTTATACTTATTATTCAAGAAAATAACCTAAAAGAATAGTTTCTTTTAGGTTATCTATTATCTTAATCATCATTTATTGTTGTGTGTTTCATAATCATATATATTACCATACTTACTGCAAATCCTAGAAGCCAGCCACCAAGAATATCTCCTGCATAATGTACTCCTAAATATACTCTTGTAAATCCTATTGCAACAATTAAAAGAGTCATAAATGTAATTAATGGTATTTTAAATTTTTTCTTATCCATAAATTTAAATGTGTATATTATTAATATAGTATACAATGCCATATTAACCATTGCATGTCCAGATGGAAAACTAAATGAGCTTTCTGAAACTAGCCTTAAAATATTAGGTCTTTCTCTTGCAAAACATAGTTTTAAGACAAAGTTTAATGTAAAAGATGACACTACTGCTAAACTTACAGGAATACCCACTTTATTTCTTAATTTTGGTATTAATAATATTGTTAAACATATAACAAGTATACCTATTGGTCCCCCTATATTAGTTATTATCTTTAACACATTTGTTAATGGTTCTGACATATGTTCTACACTCTCACTATATATCCACGATTCAAAACCTGCCAAATAATCTGCTTTTATTGCTATCGCAAGTACAGAAAATAATATTACGGCTAAAATTGTTAATGTTACATTCTTCTTACTCATTGTTTTTCCTCCATGTATATTATTATATATTTCTCCGAAAAAAAAAGCAATAGTTTTACTACTGCTCGTCATTATCTTCTACGTTATCTAATGCATATTCTATTAATTGATTTACAACATTATTAAAAGTTAAATTATTTTTATCTGCAATTTTAAATATTCTATCATAAGCTTCGCCACTTAATCTTATAGTTCTAGTTAATGTGTCTTTTCTCCTACTACCTTGCTCTATTGTTAGTTTTCCCATATCTCTCACCTATCATCATTATATTTAAAAATGTGATTAAAATTAGTACACTTTTATGTGTACATCACAATTTTTAATCACATTTTGTGTTCTTTTGTGATTACTATATAATCACACTTCCTCTTTTCACGACTTTTACATTGTGATATAATATACTTATAGATTAAAGGAGCGATTTAATGGCACATCTTGAAAGATATGATAGTTTCCAAACTAACAAAGCTAAAAAGAAAAAAGAATTAGTAAAAAATAATATAAAAAATAAAAAGAATGCTTATGATTCAACATTTATTACTACATCTAAAAAAGATATAAACGGAATAGTAATTGAAACTAATTATAATACTGCAACAGTACTATATAACGATACTCTTATCCAAGCGGAACTAACAAAGAGTTTAAATTCAATATGTAATAAAACTGTTTTTCCTGGAGATAAAGTTGTTATTACAAAAGATAAAGATAATTACATTATCTCTAATCTTTTAAAAAGGAAAAATGTACTTTCTAGAAATAAAGCAGATAGTACTAGACTAGCAGCAAACTTAACTGAACAAATTATAGCTACAAATATTGATGTAGCTGTAATAGTAGTATCTTGTAGTACTCCACCACTTCATCCAAAGTTTATAGATAGATATTTAATTTTACTTCAAAATTCAAATATTGAACCTATAATATGCTTAAATAAATCAGATTTAAAAACAGAAAGTGATGAAAAAGTTCTAGATATTTACAGGAAACTAGGAATTATAGTTTTAGAAACATCTACACTTTCAAATACTGGTATAGATAAATTAAAAGAATATCTAAATGGAAAACAAGCTATATTTGTAGGTCATAGTGGTGTTGGTAAAAGTTCACTTACAAATGCTTTGCTAGATGTTGATGATATAAAAACAGGTAATGTTAGTCATAAAAGTGGTAAAGGAAGACATACTACTACATCTTCTAAATACTATAACTGGAATGAAAAATCTTCTGTAATAGATACTCCAGGAATTAGAAGTTTAGATATTTCTGACTTTTCTAAAGAAGAAATTAAAAGTTATTTTACTGAATTTAACCAATTAAATAATTCTTGTAAATATAATGATTGTATGCATGATAAAGAACCAATAGAACAATGTGCGGTTAAAAGAGCTGTTGAAGAAGATTTTATAGATAAATCTAGATATGATAGTTATATTAGAATTATAAATGATATAGAAAATAAATAGTTTAAGGAGCATATGCTCCTTATTTTTATGTATATTTTCTCTTTAGTTAAATAAAATAATATCAGGAGGCTATATTTATGTCTAAATTTAAAATATATTTTAAATCCATCCTTATTCCTCTTTTAGTTGGTGCAATAATCGGATTTATAACTTCTGGTTCAATGGATTATAATACACTAGAAAAGCCACCATTATCGCCACCAGGTGTTTTATTTCCAATAGTGTGGACTATTCTTTATACTTTAATGGGAATATCGTACGGTATACTAAAAAGTAATTCGTTAGTAGATTCAAATATAAATTCTATATATTATTTACAATTATTTGTAAATGCTTTATGGTCAATCTTTTTCTTTACATTAAAATGGAGATTTTTTGCTTTTTTATGGATTTTACTATTACTTGCTTTAGTTATAACCATGACTATTAAATTTTATAATAAAAATAAAATTGCTGGTCTACTTCAAATACCTTATATATTATGGGTGGCTTTTGCTAGCTATCTAAATTTAGGTACCTTTTTATTAAATAATTAAAAAAGAAGAAGCAAAATTATTTTGCTTCTTTTTCATTTTTCTTCTTAGTTGTCTTTTTTGGAGTTTTAGTTTCTTTATTAAAAGCCTCTATTGCTTCCTCTTTAGTTACAATACCTTTTTGCATTAAAAGTTTTGCAACATTCTCCAAAGATCTTCTATTTTTAACGAGTATAGCTTTTGTCTTTTCATATGTTTCATTAACAAAAGCTTTTGTCTTTTCTCTAATATCATCTGATGTCTTATCACTAATTCCTAGTTTACTTTTAGTATCAAAAGAATAGTTTAAATAACTCTTATCCATACCATATTCCATTATGAATTTTTCAACTATAGCAGTTGCTTTTTTCAAGTCTGATGATGCACCAGAGTCAAACTCTTTTGATACAAAACTTTGTGCAATTCTTCCGCCCAAATCTACTGCTACTCTTTCTTTTAAGTAGTTAATATCTCCTGAATGTCTTTCAAACTCATTATATTCAAAAACATTAACTCCTAACCAATGTTGAGCTGGAATAATAGAAACTAGAACACTGTCTTGATTACATTTTGTTTTTGAAAGATACCACATAACAAAATGTCCAGCTTCATGATAAGCAGTTCTTCTCTTTTCAGCAGTTGGCATCTTTTCATATCTTTCAAAGTTTCTTCTGTATACTCTTTTTATATGTTCCATTTTTAATTCTTTACTACCATTCATTTTAGCTACAGCCATACTCTTATCTAACAAATCAATAGACCTGTCTGGATTAGATACGTTGCTAAAACTTGAAGCACAAATTAAAATGTTATCTAACATCTTATCTGAAATTTTAACATTATGATAATTGCTTAATTTCTCTACTCTTGCTGAAATCATTGATTTAACTTCTTTAAATTTAGGTTCTTTTATTACTACTATTTCAAATCTTCTACTTAAAGCTCCATCTCTTGCAAATATTCTATTATATTCGTCTGTTGTAGTTGCTCCAATAAATACAACATTATCTCTTGCAAGTAAAGGTTTTAACGATCCAGATAAATCCGGTCCACTTCCCTCTGCAGAACCCGTTCCAAGCAAATGATGTATTTCATCTAAAAAAATTATTACTTTATCTGTACTTTCTAAGAATTCTATAAGTCGTTGTGTTTTTTCTTCAAATTCACCTCTATATTTAGTTCCTGCTACCATACCATTTAAATTTAATGAATATACTGTATAATCTTTAAACTCCTCAGGACAAGTTCCTTTAACTATACTATAAGTTATCGCTTCAACTATTGCAGTTTTACCAACACCAGGTTCTCCAATTAAAATTGCATTTCTTTTAGTTTTTTTAGACATTATATTCCATACTTGGAATATCTCATCATCTCTTCCTAAAATATCGCATTTTTCAACTTTTGAAAATTCATTATTTAAGTCAGTAACAAAAGTTTTTAGAGCATCTGGTAATTGAACCTTAGATGTCGTTAATAATTTATTTGAATTTCCAACAACTTCATTTTTTAAATAGTTTAGCATTCCTTTTCCTTTAAAGAAACGTTTAACAAGTAAATTAGCTTTAGATGTTTTGTCTATTAAAATACAATATAACAGTGTATCTAATTGGATACTCTCACGTCCAAAAGCTTTATCTACTTCTTTTGCTCTAAGTAAAGCTTGCTCTACTGTAGGTGTACATACTAAATATGGGCTGTAATCCAAATTAAAAGTTGTAATATTAGCTACTTCTTGACTCAAGTTATTTTTTAATACAATATTTATTTCTTTTGAAGTTGCTCTTTTCAACTCTATGAAATTTTCATAATCTTCTTTCATTAATTCTTCATAGATTTGTTTACTTCCCATTATAGCGATAATTAAAGCATTTGGGTCTAGATATTCCTCTGAATTATGCTCTTCAAGGAACTCATATAACTTCGTATCCGGAAAAGTGAGTGCTGCTATAATTAAGTCTAACGAACTTACTTCTGGTTCTAACAACTCATTACTGATACTAGCTGCAGAAATCATTGCCTCCATAACATCTCTAGAAACATTAAAATTATCATACTCTTTCATAAATTTTCCTCCCTTCATTAATAAACTTCGGGTAATATATTATTTTAATCAAATAATATACTATTCTATGATGTCCCTCAAATTATATAGTAGTTATTGTCATATGTCAATAAAATAGCATTAAAGTTTTCATAAAAAAGTGTTTTAATTGAATTTTTATGTAAAATATGGTATAATATTAATGTATTTAAATTTTATGTTTTTGGTTGATTATTGCCAAAAAGAAAAGGAGAAAAAAATGAAAATTGATATTTCAAAAAAGAAAAAATCTGAGGTGCTAGCTGCACTTTATAACAAATCACATCCACAAGGAATGGGATTTTTACACTATGATCCAAAACCAATGACTGTTGAAGAAGCTGAACAACTTCTAAAAACTGAAACATATTTCGACTACTTAAAAGGTAGAGTTATGAAAATTAATTTAGAAGGTGATGTACTTGACACATGGGGGTACGATAGAGATAATGGTGAAGGTGCAGCAAAAAAAGTCATAGACTCACTTCCAGATTATGAATAAAAAAGTGGAGAAATTTTTCTCCACTTTAAACTTTATTCTTTTCAGCTTCTATTTATTCATTATGAAAATTCATAAACTCTGTAAATCTATTTTGAATATTTGGCATTAACGAATCATTTGAACAATTTAATACAATATTTATACCATCTTCACTTTCTAATTTTATAACACCATATCTACATACTGGGTATCTTCTATTATTACTAAATCTTCTGTCAGGTCCTCCAGTTTTGTTAACATATTGCCATGTATAATCAACTATATTAGAATCACTACAAACAGGTTTAGATTCTACAAATCTTGTATATGAGAAATGTGCTATCATATCTTTGTAATTCCTTCCACCAACTTTATTTAATCCTCTAAAAATTATCATTCTATCTGGTGTGAAATAAATTTTTTCTTTTTTTAATTTTAAACAATATACTTTAATATTATTTTTTATATACCAAGGCATTTTTAATTTAAGAGATGCAAAACTTCTTGTTACATTATTATCTGCTCCAGAATTATATTTAATATTATAAACTTTAGTAGATGTATTTATTTGCCAGATTTTTTTATTTTTACATATTTCTTCCCAAAATTTATTAAGACTATTATATTTATTAGAGCTAAACTCATCAAATTCATAAGTTAAATCAATTTTCCACCTTTTAGCAATTAATATTTTTAATAAAATTCCAACAGGTATTAAATAAAAAGAAAATAAGCATATATTAGATATAATATTAATACATCTAGTTTTATTTATTTGTTTTAATATTTCATCATCTTTTGACATTTCAGAAATATTTAAATTTTCAAAAACTTCGGTTTCTCCTGTTATTAACTTTGTATCATAATTATACCTTACATTATTATTATCTTTTTTTCCTTCTTCTATATAAGATATTCCCGTTCCCGGAATTGAATATGTTTGTCTAGTTCTTCCTAATGCTGTTTTAGTAACTCGATACCCTGGTATCCCCCAACTGTATCCTACACCTGATTTACTTAAGTTAATCTTAAATCCACCACCTAAATTTATACTTTTCTTAAATCTAAAACCCATATTGTTCACCTCATTTTAATTATAACATAAATTTATAAAAGTAAATGAAAATTTATTTTATAAAAAAAACAACTCTTGCAACACTATTTCTAGTATTACAAGAGTTATAATATTTGGCTGGGCTGGCTGGATTCGAACCAGCGCATGCCAGAGTCAAAGTCTGGTGCCTTACCGCTTGGCGACAGCCCAATGTAAAAAAGTACTGGGGTGAATAGTGGGACTTGAACCCACGACATCCAGTGCCACAAACTGGCGCTCTACCGACTGAACTATATCCACCATTCAGCTACTTTTCCATTATAATATTTTTTTAATCATTTGTCAATATCTTGTGCAAAATTTTATTAAAAATACCTAGTATTCAACAACTATCTTGTATATTGGTCCAAAAGGTGAAAATTTCTTTTCATACTCAGTTTCAATATTAAATACTTCCGTTTTATGAAGATCAAGATAAACTTCTATGAACTTTAGTCCATAATTTTGCATACTAACAAGACTATATTCAAAAAGTCCTCTATTATCTGTTTTAAATTCTATTTGACCATTGTCTCTTAAAACTTTTTTGTACTCTGCTAAAAATTTTTCATTTGTTAATCTTCTTTTAGTATGCTTTTTCTTAGGCCATGGATCACTAAAATTTAAATATATTTTTTCAATTTGATTTTCCTCAAACATTTGAGCTATTTCTATAGCATCAAAAGACATGAAATATAAATTGTTTATTCTTATACTATTTTCTTCTTCATATCTTTGTAATTTTTTTACTGCAAGTGCAAGCACAGGTGGTGAAAGTTCAACACCTATGTATATATTATCTTGATCTAATAAAGATAATTGGGTTATAAAATCTCCTTTACCCATTCCAATTTCTAAGTATATTTTTTTATCTTTATTTTCAGATATAATGTTTTGTATTGTTTCTCTATCCTTTATATATCTATCAAACTCATTCATTTGTTCAATAGCTTTAGGATTAAATCTGGTTCTCATTTTTCCTCCTTAAATTTTTGTAATTGCTATTCCTATAAATTCAAAAACAAAAGCAAGTACACTAAGTATTATAAACATTAAGTATGGTATTTTAACATTATATGATTGCATTTCTTTAGCTTTAGCTTCTTTTTTATTAGCAATCTCTTGTAATTTTTTTTCATCTTTTTTTATTTCATAGAAATGTTTCTTAATATCATCCATTCCATAATCTGTGGAATGTTCAAATTTATTTCTCTTTGTTGTTAATTTGCAAAAGTATAAACCTATTACTACACTTAAAGAAATTCCTATAACTTGAATTAATCCACCTACATATAATGTTGGCATATAACTTAACCCATAAGCACTTCTTAAAACCATATCTGTAGTAATATTTAATGCTTGACCAGCACCAAATACAGATATAGGAACATATGGTGTAATTCCTGCAATTAGCATTATTAAAGTAAGGAAACCACTGTCTCTTACTTGGCTTCCAAAGGCTAATGGATTAACTGCTGATGTTACTGATGACAGACCACTATTATTAAGTTCAATCATTTTCCCCACAAAAGAAATAGTATATAAAATTGCAATTATTATAAAAACTATAATATGCCATTTTTTTAAGTTCTCATCATAGAATTTTTTTATTTGTTTTAGTATTCCTTCTTCACCGACATTAATATTTATATTTTTAGTATTTTTTGAATTTGCTTTTCCTTCGTTTTCCATATCAACACCTCTTATTTAATTATACAACTTCAAAGTCAATTTGTTTAGTTAAAACGTCAGATTTTATTAATTTTACTCTTAATTTATCTCCAATTTTATATTTTTTAGATGTATTTTTACCAATTAACATTCTAGTTGATTCGTCATATATATAATAATCTCCTGGAATATCATGGAACGATACAAAACCTTCAACTGTATTTTCAAGTTTAACAAAAATTCCAAATGATGTAATTGAAGATACTCTTGCATCAAATTCTTCACCAACAAAATCTTTCATATATAATGTTGAATATAAACTATCAAAATCTCTTTCAATTTTAGTTGCATCTTTTTCAAGTTCAGATGAACTTTTAGCATATTTTTCTGCTTGTTTTTCTAGTTTAGATAACTCATTATCCTTAAACATCAATTTATTTTCTAAAGCTTTAGATATTACTCTATGTATGAATAAATCTGGATATCTTCTTATTGGTGATGTAAAGTGACAATAATATTTAGCATTAAGTCCAAAGTGTCCTAAACATTCATTACTGTACTTTGCAAGTTTTAAAGATCTTAACATATATGTTGAGATTATATCTTTATCTTCTGGAATTTCTATTCCATTTAATATATCTGATAAAGCTTTAGGATGTACATCCTTTATACCTTTTATTTTTAATTTATAATTAGCAAGAATTGAGTTTAAATCTCTTAATTTTTCTTCATCTGGCTTTTCGTGAATACGGTAAATAAATGGTAATTCTAAGAAATAATATTTTTCTGCTACTGCCATATTAGTTACAAGCATAAACTCTTCTATTATTTGATTAGCAAAAGTTGTATGATAAGGTTCAATAGTTTCAACATCTTCATTTTCATTTAATACTATATGAGTTTCAGGAATATTGAAGTTAATACAACCTTCTGCTGTTCTTTTATCATTTAATATTCTTGCAAGTTCTTCCATAAGTAATAAATCTTGTTTATACTCACCATATTCTTTAACTAATTCTTCATCTTCTTGGTTAGTTATAACTTTATATACTTTTTCATAACTCATTTTTTTAGTTACTTTTATTACTGCTTTAAATACTTCTGAACTTAGCACTTCACCATTTGGAGAAATCAGCATATCTACTGCTAAAGAAAGTCTTTCTTCACCCGCATTTAAACTACATATTCCATTTGAAAGTTTTTTAGGTAGCATAGGAATAACTTTTCCTGGTATATAAATACTAGTTCCTCTTGCTATTGCCTCTTTATCTAAAGGAGTATGCTCTTTAACATAGTGACTTACATCTGCAATATATACAGATAATAAATAATCTCCGTTATCTCTTTTCTTTACAGATATAGCATCATCTAAATCTTTTGCATCTTCTGAGTCAATTGTATATATACGCTCAGATGTTCTATCTACTCTATCTACTTTTTCTTCAGGTAAAACAACATCCGGTATAGTTTCAAGTTCTTCTACTACTAAGTCATTAAATTTTTCCATTTCATCTAAACCATAAGATATATATAATGATTTAGCATCTATATGTGCATCGGATGAATCTCCTATTATTCTAGTTATTCTTCCCTCTGCTTTAGTATTGTTAGTAGGATACTTTTCTATTGTAACTTGTACAACTTGACCATCTTTAATATTTGCTGAGTTCTTTTTAGATATGTATATATCTTCAATGCTATCATCTATTGGTACAACAAATCCGAAATTTCTAGATTTAGAAAATCTACCGATAACTTGAGTAACGTTTCTTTTAAGTATTTTTGCTACTTTACCTTCTCTACTTCTGCCTGTTGAATCACAAATTTCTACTAGAATTTCATCATCATTCATAGCACCATTTAAATTTTTAGCAGAGATATACACATCTTCTCCTTCTTCTACAAGACCAAATCCAAATCCTGCACTTTTTGCTTGATATCTACATCTTACTAAATTAGATTTACTATATGGAACATATCTTTTACTATCATCTAAATATATAATTCCTTCATTTTCTAATTCTGTTAATATTCTATCTAATTGGGCTAAATCACTTTTAGGTATAGAAAACAATGCTACAATTTGTTTTCTAGTTACAAGTTCGTATTTATTATCCAAAAAGAAGGAAGTTAATACTTCCTTCCTCATAGTGTATTTATCCTTTTGATTTTTATTAACTATCTTTTTACTATTCATATCTTTTCTTTAACCTTATTTTATTATTGAAAATGTTGTAGCAAAGCATAGAATACAGAAAACTATAGCTAAAACAACAGTATATTTAGATAATATACCATCTAATGTTTTTGATTTATTTGATCCATAAAATGTATTACTTCCAGTAACAGCTGATTGTCCATCTTTACTTGATTGTAGCATTACAACCACTGTAAGAATGATACCAACTATTATTGTAGCTATTGCTAAAGTCCAATCTATCCAACCCATATTGTATTCCTCCTATTTAATCTTGTTTTTTTTACTCACTTATTATAGCATAAAAGATATTAAAATACAAGCATTTGTAAATGTTTTATTTAATTGCCTCTAGTAACGAGTTAATTTTATCACTATTTAATAACATATTCTTTTCTTCAAATACATCAAGTATATATCCTGTATACTCCTCATACATTTGAGAAGCATAATCATTATATCCATGATTTACAATTAATTTATTTAAATTATTTGTTAGAAATACTAAGTAATCTACATAGCCTTGTTCAATGTCTGAACTATAATTTATTACTACTAAATAATCCAAATATTTTGTTATATAGTATAAAGCATCTTCTATTACATATTTGTTATTTTTCTCATATTTTAATTCATTATTTACGCTCTTTTCTATTTTAGATATTATTTCATATCTCTTTTCTAGATTTTCTTCACCATATATTTCTTTTCTAATATCCATTATATCTAAATATGTCCTACAAGCAACTATGTAATTATTTATATAATCTAAATCATAAGGATCAAGTTTTAAAGATAATCCACAAAAATTAATAACTTGTTCTTGTTTAGATAAACTGTTATTTAAATTATCTACTTTAACTGGTTGTATAATTGTTGCTAATGTTTGACTCAATGTAATACCAAATACTATAACAAATAGGATTACATACCCTACTTTAAATTTAGTACTAACTTTTTCCACTTTATCTACACACATACCAAATAGTATTGCCAGTACAAACAACATGAATGTGTATGTTAAAAATACATCAAATGCACTAAATATTAAAAGTGCAATTAACATTAATATATATATATTATTTTCAGATTTCTTCATTATATATGCAATTACAGCTATTATACTTACCAGTCCTAAAATTCCAGATTCAACTAAAACTTGCATAAATAAACTATGAACTTCAAGTGATATATATTCTATACTCTGAACAGTCTCATATGCCGTTCTAAAGCCATTTCCGCCTATACCGAATAACAGATTAGGTATAGACTTTGTAACTATCTTTAAAGCGTCATTATAATACGTAAGTCTTAAATCTGTACTATCAAAATTCGTAAAGTAATCTGTTAATCTAGTAACCATTGAGCTATTAATTATTAAGTTAATATTTACTATACTAAATACTAAAATTAAAGCTATTACTATTGCATCTAAATTAACTTTTTTATTTGCTACTTCTACGTTATTTCTTAGTAAATTATACACAGTAAACACAGCTAAACTAAGAATAATTACTAATATAATATTAAATTTAGCACATAATACAGATGCTATAAATCCATATGCTATATTTACAAAGTTGTATAGTATCTTTTCTCTCTTTTTATTTTTAAAACAAAATATTGTAGTAAAGATTATTGTTAGTAACATTACCATTTTAGATTGTGTTAAAAACATCATAACTGTAAAGAACTGTATTAATAATGTAACAGTTATTTTCTTAGTTTTGCTATACTCTTTAGTTTGTATCTTGTTCATTAAGTATAAAATACTAATAGTGCATAGAATACCTAAAATATTTGCATATTGAAGCACAGAAGATAATTTTCCAGCATTATCATCTAGATATCCACTTCCAATAGAGCTTAACATTTTATCTAATATTCTAAAACTCATTTCATCTATTCCAAGCAGTCCAAATATTAATGTAAATGCTACTATAGATTTAACATACTTTTCTTTATTTTCACTACTTGATACCAAACAGAATATTAAATACATTGTATATATTCTAGTTGCAAAATTTAAAGCACCTGACATAGTAGTTGCATTAAATATTACTGGTATAAAATACGATATTGAAAAGATTAATAGAAACAAACTTACTATACTATTTTTCTTGATATCTCTTATATTTAAAAGAAAAAATATAGCAGATATAATTTGAATTACACATACACCAATTAGTGCATCTTGTTTATAATATCCACCTTTTTTTATTCCAATTAAAAATAGAATAATTACCAAAGCATATTCTAAAATACTATTTATTTTCTTTTTATCTAAAATCATTTTTCACCCTCTAATATACCGAAATTATATATTATTTTATATAAAAATTCAATAAAAAAAGAAGCCTAAACTATATTAAGCTCCTATGAATCTAAATTTTTAAGTCCGTACTCTATAATTTGATTTACTACACTATTAAAAGATATATTATTCTTTTCTGCCACAGCAGTTATTCTATCATAAGTTTTACCACTCATTCTAATTGTACGTGTTATTGTATCTTTATTTCTAGTATTTGCCACTATTTTTAGTTTCTCCATATTCTCACCTATTTTTATTATATGTAAAAACTTGACGAAAATTAGTGTACTAAAAAGTGTACATTCAAATTTTATATTATAATTTACTAGTATTTTACATTATTTTATATTAAAATATAGTTATATAAAGGAGAATTGATATGGAAAGAATATATAATAAATTGGTACGTGATAGAATACCTGAAATAATTTCAAATAAAGGTGAACAACCTATAACTCATATTCTTAATGACGAAGAATACAAGAAAGAATTAGAAAAGAAACTATATGAAGAATATAATGAAGTTTTAGGAGCTACTAATTCTAATGATAGAATTGAAGAACTTGCAGATATGTTAGAAATACTTAAAGCTCTTGCCTCTTTAGAAAATAAAACAATTGAAGACGTTTTAGAAGTAGCTGATCAAAAAGCTCAAAAACGTGGTGGATTTAAAAATAAGATATTTTTAGAAAAAGTTATATCCGATAAAAATTAATTAACTAATTTTTATATTTTAGACAACAAAAAAGAACTAAGCTTAGCTTAGTTCTAATTTTGGTGCCCCAGAAGAGATTCGAACTCCTGACCCACGGCTTAGAAGGCCGTTGCTCTATCCAACTGAGCTACTGGAGCATCTGTACTATTCAGTACTCCAATATAATAACACAGTTTGAATAAAAAATCAAGCACTTTTTACACTTTTTTATATTTTTTTCATTTTTTATACTTCATTTGTATCAATTACAATTAATGGAACTTCCATTTCTTCTTTTGTAAGCCCTGCATGTCTTGCTGCCATTTTGAAATCATCTCTATTCCATTCAATAGCTTTATCCCCTATTCCAAAAGCTATGTAATCTCCAACAAATTCATCTATTTTAGGATTTTTCTCTCCTGTACCAAATAGATTTTTTTCATAAATTTCATCTTTAGATAAAAGTAAGAAATCTTTTTCAAATACTTTGTTAAATTCAGTTTTAAATATTTCTTTAAATTCTTCTTTAACAAAGAAATTTAAAGCTCTAGTTTCTATACTTGGTCTTCTTTCTAGCATATCTTGTAGTTTAGGATAATCTTCCATATATATAGTTTGTGTATCTATTAATCCATGATCTGCCATTACTATTATTAAGCTATCTTTTAACATTTCAGATATTTCACAAACTAAACTATTAATATATTTAACATTTTCTTTTACATATTCATGATCTGTACCAAGTGCATGCATAACAGCATCTGGTTCTTCAACATATGTATAGATAAAATCCTCAGATGGATCTTTAGATATCTCTACTACTCTTCTTAGCATTTCTTCACAAGAATATGCAGATTCATCTGTATCTGAATACTTAGAAATATCATGAGTTTTTACTCTTCCATTTGTTATTTCTTTTATTCTATCAAATACATTGTGATATCCTATATATTTTCTTGCAACATTACAATCTTGTATTTGCTCATTACTATCTTGATATGTATTTTTAAATACAGTAATATTTGCATCATATTCTTTAAAATACATATCCCAACCAAGCCAAGAATGCTCAATTGGAGCTTTACCACTTTCAACAGTTGGTATTGCACAAGCTGTTGTAGATGGACATACAGATGATATTGTATCAGCAAAATGTTGCATTAAAAAATCTGTTGGTTTTAAATGCTTCTTTAATGTTGATACTCCCATACCATCAAAAAGCATAAGTACTATATTTTCATATTTATTTTTTAGTTTTTCATCTAGTACTTCTAAGCTTTTATGTCCGTTATTATATCCGTAATATTTAAGTATTGAACTTATTACAGATAATATACTTTTATCATAATCAGGATATTTTATCATATATTCCCCTCTATTCTTCTACTGAATAATTAGTTTCTTTCTTCATTAATTCTATATTTTGTTCTAAATACTCATCATATGTACATCTTCTATCAATGATACCATCTTCTGTTATTTCAATTATTCTGTTTGCTACAGTTTGAACGAATTGGTGGTCATGTGATACAAAGATTAATTCTGCATTTGTACGTATTAATCCTTCATTTAAAGCTGTGATACTTTCAAGGTCTAAATGGTTAGTTGGTTCATCTAAAAATACTAAGTTTGGTGCTTCAAGCATTGCTCTAGCCATCATACATCTAGCTTTTTCTCCACCAGATAAAACACCAAGTTTCTTTAATGCTTCATCTCCAGAGAATAACATTCTACCTAAGAAACTTCTTACTACGGTTTCATCTGTAATACCATAGTCATCTTGAATCCATTCAACGATACTTTTATTTGCTTTAAAGTATTCTTCATTGTCTTGTGGTACGTATGAAGGTGTAATTGTTTGACCAAATGTAAATTTACCTTCATCTGGTTTTAGTTCTCCCATTAATATTTTAAATAATGTTGTTTTAGCTATACCATTTGAACCTACAAGAGCTATTTTATCTCCTTTAAGTACTTTAAATGATACATTGTTTAATACTTTTTCTCCATCTACTGTTTTTGAAATATTTTCAACAGAAAGTATTTCTTTTCCAGATTCTCTTTCAGGTTTGAAATCTATAAATGGATATCTTCTTGTAGAAGGTTTAATTTCATCTAGTTGTATTTTTTCTAATGTTTTCTTTCTAGATGTTGCTTGTTTAGATTTAGAAGCGTTGGCACTAAATCTTCTAATGAAGTCTTCTAATTCTTTTATCTTATCTTCTTTTTTCTTGTTAGCATCTTTCATTTGTTTTAAAGCTAATTGACTTGATTCATACCAGAAGTCATAGTTTCCAACAAATATATTAATTTTACCATAGTCTATATCTAGAATATGTGTACATACTTTATTTAAGAAATATCTATCGTGAGATACAACTATAACTGTATTTTCAAAGTTAATTAAAAATTCTTCTAACCAGCTAATAGCTGCCATATCTAAGTGGTTTGTTGGTTCGTCTAGTATTAATACGTCCGGATTGCCAAATAAAGCTTGTGCAAGTAATACTTTAACTTTTTGTGGTCCAACAAGTTCACGCATTAAACATTCGTGAAGTTCTGTTTCAATTCCAAGTCCATTTAAAAGTTGTGCTGCATCTGTTTCAGCCATCCATCCGTTAAGTTCAGCAAATTCAGCTTCTAGTTCACCCGCTTTTATACCATCTTCATCATTGAAATCTGGTTTTGCATATAATGCATCTTTTTCTTGCATTATTTGATATAATCTTTCATTACCGCGAATTACTGTATCTATAACTTTAACGTCATCATACATATAGTGGTCTTGTTTTAAAACACCAAGTCTTTCATCTTTAGTCATGTATACTTCGCCTTCACTTGGTTCTAATTCTCCTGTAAGTACTTTTAAAAATGTAGATTTACCAGCACCGTTTGCACCGATAACTCCATAACAATTTCCTGGTGTAAATTTAACATTTACATCTTCATATAAAACTCTTTTTCCAAATCTTACTGTTACTCCGCTTGTTCCTAACATTTCTCTCTCCTTTAAAACACTAGTATATATTTTACTATAAAACTACATAAAAAGCAACTAAAATACGAGCTAAAAAAACTTGAAACGTTAATATTTCAAGTTTTTTATATCTTCTTTTTTCTAAATATCTTTAACTTCAATTTGTGCTACTGTATTTGCAAAATTTTCTTTATTCATAGCTACAATATTTTCTTTAGTATACCCTACTAAAATATGTGGTCTTCTCTTATATATTTCTTGCATAGTTAATTTAAATTGTTCTTGATTTTCTTTTCCATTTGCAGGAGTATCTGAAATAATATGCTTTTTATTATCTTTAGTAACAACACATATTCTTCTAGCAGTCAGTACTCCATTTACTCTATAATCCATTGGATATATCCATACAATATCTGTATGCTTAAAGACTATTAATGAATCCGAATAAGAAATTAGATAATCTCTAGTAAATATTGTTTTAGTTTTTTCATATTCAATTTTCATTGGATCAGATAGTTGCACAGAAAGTTCACCTAAATCATATATTTTAGCATATTTTTTGATATGATTTTTTGTACGTATATACATGACTAATTGTGCTATACCAAATATTACTACAAACATTCCTAAAAAGCCTGCAAGTACATAGAATGTTATTGCACTATCATTAGGATTTCTTCCAGTATCAATTACATATCCTGCAAAATATGTGTCAAAATTTCCCCAATCTAAAATTGTTTCTTCGTACATATCATTGTATGTTTCCATTGCTATCTCTATTAGCTCTGAATTTAAGTATTCAGACATACCATAAACTACTACTGTTTCATTATTATTTTCATCATAAACTTTTTCTGCAAGCTCTAAATATTCGCTTTTAGATAACTCTAATATGTATAAGCAACTGTCATTTACAGCCATATAATATTCAGATACTACTCTTCCATCCTCTGTATATTCTGCAAAACTATCTGTAAGAGCTATTATCTCACATTTTGCATATTGATTTTCTTCTGTTACTTCATTTACATCAATAGCTTTAGGCAATTCTCTACTGTTTATTATAATACCTAAACATAGACAAAAAATACTGGCAAGTAAAAAGCCAATAATTACTTTTATCATTGTTTTATTCTTTTTAAAGAGTTCCATCAATTCTTTTTCATTTTCTTTTCCCATACATTTTCACCTAATTTAATATTACACTGAGCTTTTATTTTTGTCAATAATTATACATCTATTGATTTTATCTAATTTTTAGTGTAATATTTAGTTGGTGATTATTATGAAAAAAATCGATAGCAAACAATTAAAAGAAAAATCTAAACAAAAAGCAAAACTTGCTTTTGAAGATTACAAAGCTTTTGCTTTAAAAGGAAATGCTTTAAATATGGCAATCGGTGTTGTTTTAGGTGGAGCTTTTACTGCTATAGTTAACACTATAGTTTCTGCCGTAATTACACCACTTATTAGTTTAATTACAAGTAATGTAGATTTATCTACTCTATTCATCACTTTAAAAGGTGGAGAATTTGATACTTTAGAAGCTGCTAAAGCTGCTGGAGCTATTACTTTAAACTATGGTGAATTAATAAATGCAATTATTAACTTTATATTAATTTCTGTTATTTTATTCATACTAGTTAAAGCTTTAACTAAGTCTAATAAAAAAGAAGAAGAAAAAGTTGAAGTTACTACTAAAGAATGTCCATATTGCTTAAGTACAATTCCACTTAAAGCAACAAGATGTGCTCATTGTACTAGTGAACTAAATGAAGAAAAATAATTAATCTAAAAGAACTATCCATTATTTTATGGATAGTTTTTTTGTTATATTTATGCCTAAATTGATCCTCTTAAATCATATTTTTATATAAATTTTACTTTTTTTGAAACTATTTTATAATTTTTTCTATCTATATAGTTGAATTAAGAAAGGAGGTATATTATGGATAATATTATAATAACTAAAGCAATTAATGGAGATAAAGATGCTTTTATTACAATAATGAAATCTGTGGAAGCTAAAATGTATATTGTAGCAAAATCAAGACTAGATAATAATGAGGATATTAAAGATGTTATTCAAGAAACAATATTTGAAAGCTATAAAAACATACGACAATTACGAGACATCGAAAAATTTGAAAGTTGGGTTTTATCTATTCTAATTAATAATTGTAACAAATTTTATAAAAATCATAATAACTATAATTATATTTCTTATAGTGAAAATGAACCAGATACTAACAATCAATTTACTAATTTAGAAAAAAATCTTGATTTTCTAAGTCTATTAAAACTATTAGATAAATCCGAACAAAAAATATTTACTCTGTTTTATATTAATGAATACACTACTCCAAAGATATCCGAGTTATTAAATATTAACGAAAATACTGTAAAAACAAAATTAAGAAGAGCTAGACAAAAAATTAAAGAATATATAGAAAGGTGGGATGATTATGAAACTTAATGATACAGATATAGATAAAATAATAAAAGATAGTATTAAAAACACTACAGTACCTAAAGAAATATTTGAAGAAACTTACGAAGCATTAGATAATAAAAAAACTAATTCAATGTTATTTAGATATTTAGTAGGAATAGCAGCAATTATAATTGTAGTATTTTTAGTAATTACAAATATACATACAGATACTACAGACAACACTTTATCTACTCCTGAACTTAGTGGTGAAACAGAAGCAGAGCTTCCAGTAGCCTCAGATATTATTAATACTTTAGGCGAATCATATCAGCCAACATTAGGACATATTGCCTCACCTAGTGGCTTAACTTTAGTTGAAGAAGAAGCTCAATTTGTTGGTGTAGTTAAAGTAGAAAAAATATTAGGATATACCAATTATATAAAGGGACAAAATTTATATTCTAGAACTCCTTTTATAATTTCTAAAGTATCTGTAGAAAAAGTATATAAAGGAACTTTAAATGGCGAAATCGAAATAATATCTTATGGTGGTGTAATTTCTATAAGTGATTATGAAAAAGCATTACAAAAAGAGCAAAGTTTGGATTCTAAATATAAAAATCTTTCTCCTGAAGAAAAAGAAAACACATATATTAGAATAATAAACTCTACTACAATGAAAACTATAGAACCTGAAGTAGGAAAATATTATTTAGTATTTATGAATTATAGTAAAAATTTAGAAAGTTACCAAGTTCTAGATGATTTAATATATGAATATGATATTAACAAAGATAAAACAAAAAATACTAATACCAATGAGTGGGAAACTTATGAATTTGGAAGAAAATAATATAAAATTTTAAGAGAGTGATTAAATTCACTCTCTTATTGCTTATATAAAAGAATCACGGGAATTTAATAAAACTATATTTCTATAATTCTATTAAATTCCCGTGATGTTAATTTCATTGAAATTATTTTTTGTTTACTAATTCTTTTAAAGCTTTTCCAGCTTTGAATACTGGAGCTTTAGAAGCTGGTATTTTTATTTCAGCTTTAGTTTGTGGGTTTCTACCTTTTCTAGCAGCTCTTTCTCTTACTTCGAAAGTACCAAAACCAACTAATTGAACTTTTTCGCCTTTTTTAAGTGCTTCTTCAACACTAGTTACGAAAGCATCTAGAGCAGTTTCAGCAGCTTTTTTTGTTAATTTGCTTTCTTCAGCAATTTTAGCAATTAATTCAGCTTTATTCATAATAAATCCCTCCTATACGTTTTCACAATTAGAATATACTACAAATGTACATTGTTGTCAACACTTTTCCACTTTTTTATTGTAAAAACATGTTGTTTTTTAGCTATATTTTAAGCATTTTACATATTTTGTTACCATAAGGTAATTGCTGTATTTCTTCTTTGTCTAAGACTCTTAATAAAATTACTCCTATGAAGTATACAATTACTCCTACACCAATTGATAATATTGTAGCTATTGTATTTCCTAAGCCTATTAATGCAAATAATTTATATGCACCAAATACAGCTAATCCCATTACTACACTTGCAATTAATGGTTTTATGATAACTTCTTTTAATGGCATTTTTTCTTTTAAAGTTCTGTATAATACTGTAGCTGAAATTATACATGCAGTAGCACTATAAATTATACTTGTTATTGCCGGAACCGCTTCTCCAAATATTGGTATAAATATAACATTTAGTATATATTTAAGAATAGCTCCAACTAATAATGCAATACCTGGTACTGCAAGTTTTCCTACACCTTGAAGTGCACCTGTTATTGTTTGACTTACTACTGAGAAGAATACTAAAAATGATTGTATTTGTAAAAGGTATGCTCCTTCCGGTGCATTAGGGAACAGCATTTGGAATATTTGATTTGCTAGTACAAAAAATCCTACTGCACAAGGCATAGCTATAAGTGAAGATATTTTTAAAGAGTATTTTATCTTACTTACCGCTTCATCTTTTCTATGTCTTGCAATAGCAGATGATATAAATGGAACCAATGCTACTGAAAATGCCACATTAATAGATAGTGGTACTGCTAGTAGTATATCCACTTTACCTGAAAGTATTCCATATTTTTCATTTGCCATTAATAAACTTGCTTCTTGACTCATACCATTTGCAAGCCCATATGCTGTTAGACCACTTACTACTGTTACAACATCTATAAGTCCTGCTAGTGCAGATACTACACTTCCAAAAGAGATTGGAAGTGCATATGATATTAATTTTTTTGCTATTTTCTTTCTTGAATCTTGAGCAAAATCTTTAGCTTTATTTATTTCGCTCCAAATTTCATTTCTATTTTTCTTATAATACATTACTAGATATAAGAATGCACTTGATGTAGCAACGGTTGTAGCTAAAGTTGAACCTGCTGCCATTATTTCTGGTGTTGTTCCAAGTAACATTACAACAAATATTATTGAAAACACACAGTTTATTATTTGTTCTATTATTTGTGCTTTACTATACTCACTAACATTTCCCATTCCTATGAAATATCCTCTAAGTACAGCTGACATTGATACAAATATAATAGCCGGAGATAGTGACATCAATGTATATTGAACACCAGGATTATGAAGAATATTATTTGCAATAAATCCTGCTCCAAAGAATAATGCAAGTGCAAATGCTGTAGCAATAGATACAAATACTAAAAATGCAGTTTTAAAAATCTTGTGTGCACCTTTTCTATCTCCTACTGTTATCTTTTCAGATACTAGTTTAGATATAGTATTTGGTATTCCCATTGTAGCTATTGCAAGTATAAAAGTATATACTTGATATCCAGATCCATAATAACTATTTCCAACATCTGCAAATTGTGGAAAATTAGTTTGTATTATTCTATAAATGAATCCTAATATCTTTATTAATATTTGAGAGCCCATTATTACAAATACGCCCTTCATAAAAGATTGCTTTTTAATAGCCAAAGTTTTTTCCTCCCCTTATTTTATCTTAAGTAACAGCCTCCACCAATAAATTCTCTAAGAATCGATGTACTTGGTATTAAATCTGTTTCTATCCCTATGAAATTTCTTAACATATTTAATAATCTTCTTGATTCAGAATAATATATGCTTTGTGGTCCTATTTTAAATAATAATTTTTCTACTGTAGGCTTTAATGCTGCAAGTTCATATATTAAACTTGTATTTAATATATAATCTGCTGTATCTACGAATGGGAATATATTTTCCTCATCACCCTTACGAATTTTCTCCCATAGTTCCATTGTTTTTTCTACACTAACTCCACGTGTTGCATTATCTCTAACAAATCTTCTCATCATTCTTAAATCATTTGATGATAGCATTGTATATGAATCAAATCTTATACTTACCATTGGTGCAACATATAATTTAAATACTTTTTCCTTTGGTATAAATTCTGATGCTTTTGGATTTAAAGCATGAATTCCCTCTATAATTAGTATATCGTTGTCTCTTAATTTTATTGGTGCAGTTATATATTCTTTTTTCTGTAATTTAAAATTAAATGTTGGAAGTGATACTCTTTTTCCACGTATTAAGTCTAGCATTTGTTTCTTAAATAGTTCTACTTCTATATTTTCAAAACATTCGTAGTCTTCTTTTCCGTCTTTTCCAATCGGTATATTTCCTTTATCCTTGAAATAGTTATCCATACTAATAACTATTGCGTTTTTCTTTTTAACCATAAGAGTATCTGCAAGTCTTTGTGCAGATGTTGTTTTTCCTGAAGATGATGGACCTGCAAGCATTACTATTTTAATACTACCTGATCTTACTATTCTTTTTGTTATTTCAAAGAATTCATTAGTATGATATAGTTCTGCTCTTCTTATTACTGCACCTATTTGATCATCTACAATTCTTTTATTTAAATCATTAACAGTTTCAACAGATGTAACTTTACAAACTTCAGAGAATTTATCTGAAAGTTCAAACATTCTATTTGTTTCAATGTCATATTTAACTTCATTTACATTATCTTTCTCTGGAAGCATTAGCATAACACCGTTTTTATATTTTCTTAAATCAAATCCTTTTATACATCCAGTATACATTACAACTGCACCATATAAATATGTATAAAAATCTTCAGCATAATATACTGTATAATTCTCATTTAAATTTATATCTACAATATTTTTAATTTGTTCTCTATTTTTTAGGAAATTAGCAATTCTTCTATCACTGCCTTTTTCTTTCATTATTCTTATATTTTCAGAAATAATTTTCTTCATTTCTTCTTTTATTTCTTTAACAAGTTGTGTTGTTACTTCTCCTTCTTTTACAAAAGCAAAGTAATCTCTTCCTGTTTTATTTGAAAATTTAAAATGTAAAGTTATATTTAATCTATGTAGTGCCATTAAAAATATGAATTTTAAGCTTCTACTATAGATTCTTTCCCCTTCTCTGGTATAGTATGTCAATAACTCACATGTACTATCTTCAATTATATGATACATTATTGATCTTTCTTTATTATTTATTTTTACTGCTAAAATTTCTTCTTCTGGTATACCTAAATTTGCTTCTCTTACCGCTTCAATTACTCTTGTCTCTGGTTCTACCATTATTTCTTTTCCATTTTCAAATGTTACTTTAACTAATTTTTTATTCACAAAATTCACTCCTTCCCTAAAAAGGTTAACGTATATTGTAACATAGTTTTTCGTTTTTTTCAATATTTTAGGCTTTTTCAAGGCTTGTTTGCCTATTTTTATGTTTTCTTTATCTTATTTTTTGATTGACATCTATATTATACCCTTATTATCCTACTTTTTCTATACTATATTGATTTTTTTTACATTTTATACTATAATTTTCATTATGAAACAAGTAAAAATAACTAATTTAAAAAAAGAAGAAAAGCTAATATATTATATAAAAGATATGTATCCTAACTTAGCAACTTCTGTTTTGCACAAAGCACTAAGAAACAAGGATATTAAAGTAAATGATAAAAGAGTTTCTGATTCTAATTATATACTAAAAAATAATGATATATTACAAATATATATTGACGACTACCTACTTTTTGGATTTCCAAAGGATTTAGATATTGCATATGAAGATGATAACATTTTAGTTGTATACAAGACTCAAGGGCTTCTATCTAACAACGAAGGTGAAGCTATATCTGAACCTACATTTGAGGAATTTATAAAAAAAGTAAAAGGTGAAAATATACAGATATGTCATAGATTAGACAGAAATACATCTGGGTTGTTAATATTTGCTAAAAATCTAGCGGCATATGAGTCTATGCTTGAAGGATTTAAAAATGGATGGATAAATAAAGAGTATATAGCATATGTATATGGTTCAAAATTTGCATCAAACTATTACAAACTTGAAAGTTATCTTTTAAAAGATGAAAAAGATGGATACTCTAAAATATATGATACTCAAGTAAAGAATTCTCAAAAGATAATAACAGAAATTTATCCTACTTACAAAAACACAAAGTTAAATTACACTATTTTAAAAGTAAAAATCCATACCGGTAAAACACACCAGATAAGAGCTCAACTTTCTGCTATTTCACACCCTATTATTGGGGATTCAAAATACGGAAAGAATGAGATAAACAAAAAATTCCAAAAATATAAACAACTACTATTTGCTGTAAAATACGATTTTGATTTTCCAGAAAATAGTATGCTTTTCTATTTAAATAAAATTTCTATTGAGTTAGATAATAAATTTTATACAAATAAAATTTAGAAAGGATAGCTATGAGTAAATCATCTAAAAACTTTGAGCTTGTAAAACTAAACAGACATAGAGCATCTTTTGCAGAAATTGTACTAGTATTTACATTTGCTGCAGTTGTAGGATACTTTGTTGAAACTGGATATGTTTTCCTATCTGTTGGAAAAATAGTAAAAAGAGGAATGCTCACTGGACCTTATTGTCCAATATATGGATTTGGTGCTTTAATTTTATATTATTGCTTTTATGAAACAAAGCCAACTAAAGCAAAAATCCCAATTATATTTTGTGTTGCCTCTTTACTTTTAGGTTCATTCGAGCTTCTATGTGGATTAGGCTTTAAACATATATTTAATATTGAAATGTGGAATTATTCAGGTAAGTTTTTAAACATACTAAACTATACAACAGTTCCAATACTAATTGGCTGGGGACTTTTAGGTACGATATATGTATTTTTTATACATCCTGTAATTCTAAAATTTATCGATTTAGTTCCAAAGAAATTTATGAATAAAATTGCAATTATTCTTGTATGTATATTATTATGTGATTTTTTAATATCTACAAGCAGAATAAATATACATCCTGAAATATTAACTGATTTAGTTAATCCACAAAATATAACTTAATAAAAAAGAAAGAGTTTATTTTATTAAACTCTTTCTTATTTTTTCTTCTAATTCTTTTAAGGATTCAACACCTGCACTTTTAGATAACTTTTCTTCTATCTTCTTTTTATTACAAGAAACATAGTCTACTAGAAAATTTCTGTAATTTACATAGCTTCTTGAAATATAGTACTTTAATTGTTTAATTATTCTTTCTTCTTCTGAGGTCATATCCATTAAAAATGGTTCATCTTCAATAGCTTCATAAAGAATTTGAGTAATCAAATAATTAAAAGCTCTATCTAAAATAGGATATTGTTCATTTTCAATAGCTGCTATCTTATCATTATATACAACAACTTGTTTAGAATTAATACCATATAAATAAGTATATTTTTTAGTATGCTTACTTATCTTTTTAGGATTTAAACTTTTTCTAGATATTATCTTAATTGTATTCATATATATTTGAATAAGATATACTTTTTTAGAAATTTTAGCTAAATTTAAAACAGGAAATATCTCAAGTACTATTCCAGATTTGATAACAGGATTTCTAAATATAATTTTAGAATCACCTTTTAGCTTTATACACTTCTTTTCAACAGTGTGCATATAAGTATCAAATTCGTTTTCTATCGTCTCTTGATTTTTATCATAAAAATATATATTTGTTCCGTTTATATATCTATCCATTCTTTCTATATCTTTATTTTTCAAATCTATTCCGATATCTAAAAAAGCTTAATACTTCTTGCATTTTTAATTTAACTTCTTTTTGTGTATATTGTATAGGTGCTGGTAATAATTTCCCTTTATGGAATATATTATTCCACATCCTTTTTAAGAAACATTGTTTCTCACTATTTTTATAACTAATACTCATAGTTATACACCTCCTATAAAATTTTATATTCTGCCCTATTAAAAAACTGTTAATATTATATCATACTTTTAGTTTTATGTAAAGTTTTACAACTTTCTTTAACTTTAAGAATATTACTTTTTTCTAATTAATATACTTATATAGAGGTGATTTTATGATTAATGTTGCAATAGTTGGTGCAACAGGTGTTGTCGGAGAAATGTTTTTAAAAGTACTTGAAGAAAAAAAATTAAATATAGATAACTATGTACTACTTGCATCTAGCCGTTCTAAAGGTAAAAAAATAATGTTTATGGGAAAAGAGCATATTGTTGAAGAACTCACAGAGCACTCTTTTGATAATAATAGATTTCAGTATGCACTATTTTCAGCAGGTGCTTCTACTGCAGAGAAATATGCTAAAATAGCTGCTCAAAATGGATGTATAGTAATAGACAATAGTTCTTGTTTTAGAATGGATAAAAGTGTTCCTTTAGTTGTTCCACAAGTAAATATGGAAGATGCTTATGAGCATTTTAACATTATATCTAATCCAAACTGTTCTACTATTCAAGCAGTAGTACCACTTAAAGTTTTAGATGATAAATATAAATTAAAAAGAGTTATATACTCTACTTACCAAGCTGTATCTGGTGCTGGTAAAAAAGGAATAGATGATTTAGAAAATAATACTACAAATAAATTTCCTTATCCTATTGTAAATAATTGTTTACCACATATAGATGTATTTTTAGATAATGGTTATACAAAAGAAGAAATGAAAATGATTGAAGAAACAAGAAAAATATTAAAAAAACCAAAGCTTGCTATTACAGCAACTTGTGTAAGAGTACCTACTCTTAATTGTCACTGTGAAAGCATTACTGTAGAACTTGAAAATGACTTTAAAATTGAAGATATAAAAACATTGCTAAATAATAGTTCTGGTATAATAGTATTAGATGATCCAAAAAGAGAAATTTATCCAATTAATACTTTTGTAAATGGTACAGATGAAGTTTATGTTGGTAGAATACGTAGAGACTTTAGTGTAGAAAATGGAATTAATTTTTGGTGTGTAGCAGATAATATTAGAAAAGGAGCTGCATCTAATGCAGTAGAAATTTTAGAAAATCTATTAAATAACAAATAAGACTTGGAATTTATCCAAGTCTTTTTATACGTTTTATATTAAGAAGCGTGTGGGACTATCTTCCGCCGCCACCGCCGCCTCCTCCTCCGCCGCCACCGCCGCCAGAGAATCCGCCACCGCCACCAGAACCTGATGAGCTAGCAGATGCAATTGACGAACTAACCGCGTTAGAGAAGCTACTGCTAAAGTTTGTATGTGTAGCAATATACATAGTTGAATATCCTCTTGTATTAAAGTAAGTATCATCGTTAAGTTCAGGATATACAAGTTTTAATTGTTTAATAACTTTATCTGCTATTCCAAATACAGTTGCATAAACTAAGTATTTTTCCCAAACTACAATAGATGGTAATTCTTTATCTTTAAGTAAAGAAAAATCTTCCATATATTTCTTTAATCCTTGCCATTTATCTATTTCATCTACACCTTTTTGTGTAAACACATTTAATTTGTTCATAGCTATTATAGAAAGTACTATATCAATAGCACCAACTATTGCATATGCAATTACAATGTACAACATATATGCTGGTAAACTTGCTTCCATTGCTGCAAACATTGGAATACCAAACATTAGAACAAATATTACTGAAAAGATATTAAAAGAAAGTGAGTCTCTTTTCTTTATTTCGGCTTTATCTTGATAATCATTTTCTTTTAAGAATTTTTTAATTGAGCTTGTTACACCTGTTACTAAACTAGTTACAGCAGATGTATGTCCTTCAATATATTTTTGTAATTCTTTTATTGTTAATTTTGAATCATCATTAGAACGGCTACCTACTGCTTTAACAACAAAATTGTATATTTTTTCTTCATCATCTTTTAAAGGCCCTCTATCTGTTTCTGTTGGATTTAAAGAGATAGAAATTGTTTCTTTTCCCTTTTCATTTTTTTCAACTTCAAACTTAATATATTTCTTTAAATTAAGATTCATTAAAGTAGCTGAAAAAATTGGTCCTAAATTTATATTAGTAGGTTCAACAGTTTTTGAAATTAATACACTAGCTTCTGCTGGAGTTGCATCTTCTCTAGGTAAATCTCTAAAATAATCCACATCTATAACAGGTTTTCTTTTAGGTTGTGTATTTTTTAATATTTTAATTACAGAGCTAAGTTGAAAGAATCCTATAATACCTGCTACTATTGAAGTAACTATTGCTATTACAGTTTGAACAATTCTTCTAAATCTTCTTTTTATATTAGCTTCATTTGCCCATTCTGTTTCTTCTTCAATTATTGAGTCTAATACAAATCTATTATCTTTTCTACCAGAATTTTCGATTATATCCTTTGGGAATGTTGATCTTATCTCAACCATGTCTCCAGCAAGAATATTTTGTAATTCAAACTCTATTGTTCCTTCTTCATCTACTTCAATAATTCCATTTAAAGAATCAGTATGTCCCCATACCTTTACATCTTCTTTAGCTAGATTTGCACCTTTGAAAGTAACAGTTCCACTTATTTGTTCAATAGGCACTTCAAAGTCATCACCTATTAGCTGCCAATATAGTTCTGCACAATCACCATGAATTGCGATTGCATCAGTTACAGTATACTCTACTCTATATTTTCTTCTATCAGATTCTCCATACAAATCTACTCCCCAAGCTATTTCAAAGTCTCCAGAACTATTTTCAAGTCCAAAATAACATTTAGGAGTGACTTTGTACATGTAATTATATATTTCTCTAAAACTTACATTATCTGTTAAATCTTTTACTTTAACGTCTGTAATTTCTGTAAATTTAGATGAATCCATTATAAAAGTTTTATATAAAGTGCCTGTATCATATATATCTATATCCCATGTTTCAACAACATTCATACTACCATCTGAATTTACTGTTATTTCATATTTTAAATCTTGAAGTCTAAGTTCAGAATCAGCAAAAACTTGATTTGAGCTTATTCCTATAAACATGAAAAGCAATAAAAACAAAGTAATTTTTATTCTATTTTTCATATAATTCCTCCTTAAATTATTTTTATTATATCATAACAAAAATTATAATAAAATATTATATTAGAAAAAAGTGTGATGTTTTATTTCATCACACTTTTACTTCACCAGTATCACCATTTACTATTATATTTTCACCATTTCTAATATTTTTAGTAGCATCTTTTAAACCAACTACACAAGGAATTCTATTTTCCCTTGCATTTATAGCTAAATGGCAAAGCATTCCACCATATTCAGTTATTATCCCTGCTAAATCGCTAATATTAATTTTCTTAAATATTTCTTGATTCATATATTTAGTTACCAATATATCTGACCTTCTAAGATTTTTTAAATCTTCTTTACTATTTACTATACAAGCTCTTCCACTTATTTTCCCAAAGCTTGCACCAATTCCTTTTAAATTTCTACTATAGTCTATATTTATATATTGCTTCGAACATGGGAAAATATCATTTAAAGGTTGGTAGTTTCTAAATGAATTTAAATATATTCTATTTTTGCTTACCATTTTCTTAATTTGATCTACATTTTCAGAATCGACTGGATTAATTATATACTTATATTCTAAATTAAAGATATCTTCTTCACTATCTATTATAAATTTAGATTTATATATTTTACCTAACTCTATCATATATTTTCTTAATATATTTTGGGCCATTAAAATTAAATCTTTTAATGAATTTTTTCTTTTTATTAAATCACGTATAAAATCTATATCTTTAAATATTCCTTTTACTTGCGATTTTTTTGCATTTTCTTTAATTTTATCTAAAGTCATCTCATAAACTTTATTTTGTTGTTTTAATTTTCTTAGCGGATCGAATTTATCATCCAGCTCTAGTATATCTCTATACATTTTTATTACCCTAAGAATTTCTTCATCATATGCTTTATATATAATATCTGTTTCGTTAAATGAATGATATCCATATGTATCTATAAAATCTGTTAAGAAATCCTTAATTAATGGATTTTCTCTATCTTTTCTATATAGATAATATATTTCTGCATCTAAATTTGATTCAAAGAATTTTAATCTTTTCGCATCAGTTCTTATTCTTCTTGATGAATCCCACATATGTAAGGTTGGTCCATTCTCATATTTATCATCTACACCTTCAAAAAGATTTTTAATTTCAGCTTTATTTAGTATCCCTTCTAAAGAATCATTTATATTTACTTGATACAAGAAATTTATATAACTTTGCCATGTATATATACTTTTTATATCATATAACATATTAATTGCTTTAATTAGGTTATCCATTAGTTGTTTTTCATTTTCCAATGTATTTAATTCTTGCCTTAAAGTACTTATTTCTTGAAGTTTAGCTGTTCTAAATTCTTCTATATTAACAAGTTGCTTTTTAACTAAATCCATTACATTTTTCTTTGCAAAAATGTTAATTTTCTTCTTACTACTTAAATTTTCCTTTCCATTATCTAAATAATCTATTTTAACATCAAGTAGCTCATCTATATTTCTTTCAACATATCCAGGTACATTTTCTAATACTTTCTTTAACAATGTTAAATTCCAATATATTCTAGAAAATTTAAAATCTACAATAGGCTTTAATATTTCAGTATCATTCATTATTTTTAAAGCTTTTATAAAACTAATGGTTGTTGTATTGTATACTTTTTCATCTAACGACCACATAAATCTAGACTCTATTGGTGTGGTATTTGTAAATCTATGATATACATCCTTGTTTTCTACTCTAGTGATTGGTCTTATTTGAAATATGTATAATTTTGAGTCATACACTCCAAATTCAACATCTATTGGAAATCCCACTTCTTGTTGTAAATTTAAAGATATATTAATTATTCTTTTTATTGAAGTTTCGCCAAGTAAATTTATTTTAGGTTCTTCAATATATTTTTCTTCTACCCAATCGTATACAATTCTTTCTGGAACAGCTTTTCCGGTTACAACTTCTCCTGCTCCTTTAGAAAATTCAACTACTATTTGAGTATCTTTTCCGTTAGTTGGATTAACTGTAAATAGTATTCCACTAACGTTACTTTCTATCATTTCTTGAACAATTACGTTCATTTCTATCTTACTTATATCTATTTTATTCTTTCTATAAAATTGTAAATTATCTTGACTATATAATGACAAGAAACAACTTTTAATTTTATCTTTTATACATTCTTTATCTGCTACTACATTTAAGAAGGTAACAAATCTACCCGCAAGAGATATGTTTCTACAATCCTCTATATTTGCACTACTTCTTATTGCATATTGTTTATCTTTAGGAAGAATAGATAATATTCTATCTACCAACTCATCTGGTATTTCTATTTTATCTATTGTTTCAAAATTTAATTTTTGTAGTTTTATAATATTTTTAAATTCTTCAAAATCGATTACTACACCTAAAGGTATATTATATCCTTTAGATTTTAGAATAGATAAATATTTAGCTTTATTTCCACAGTTCTCTATAACTTTATCTCCTAATTTATACATAGCATCATCTCCATTTTTATTACGATTATAAAGAATTTAATCTTAAGACATTTTCCTATATTTTACCATACAATTCAAGTTATCTCAAGGTGAAAGGCAAAATAAAAAAACTTGAAATTTATTTTTCAAGTTTTCAAAAAAATTATATAGCGTATTGTCTTTCTTGTATAGAGTTTGGAACATGTATTCCTCTTTCTATAAATTTATCAATTTCGCTATCTACAAATGTTTGCGCATAATCATTTACCACACCATATGGTTGATTTTTACTATATGATGTCATACTATATATTTCTCTATATGCTTGATTTATTGTAGCTTCTTCACCACTTTCAATTGCTCCATATAATTTAACAAATTTTCTATCAAGTAAAGTTCTATCTACAAAACTTTTAGCATATCTATTTACTCTTCTATTAGATGTTTGTTGCTCATTATTTATATATCCTGCCATTCCCATAACTTCATTAGATAATTGTTGTAATCTTGCATTATCATTATCTTTTTTTGCTTCTGTTACTTTTCTATTGTGTTCATCATAAGATAGTTTATCCATGTAATCTTTTATATACACATTAAAGTTATCTTCTGTAGATTCTGAGGTATAGCCAGCTAATGTTCTTAACATATGATTTTTTAAACAAACTTTAGCTTTATTTTCAACTTTTACTGTGTCTTTTATTACATCTAATACTCCTAAATACTCGCGCATCTTCTGTTCATCTACTGCTTTTTCATTCTCCATTTAATTTGCATCCCCCAATATTTATTAAAAAAATTAGCCTTTTTTGTTAAAAAGTACATTTTTAATTATAGCATTTTTTTCTTGGTATTGCAACATTTTTTAAAATTTTATTTAAAGAATTTACGCATTTGATTTGCTTTTTTGAAGCATTTTAAAAAACACCAACAGTATTGGTATTAAGATACAAATTCCAATCACCCATACAAAATATTTTCTAACATATTCTAAAAATGTTATTGTATTATTAAAAAATATATCTGTTATTACTATTTGCACTATCCCTACTAAAATAGAATAGTAATTTTTAAATTTAGTTTTGGGTATTAATTTAATTAGAAAATAAAATAACAAACTTAATAATCCAAAGTTATTAAAGAAATATTGCATTGCTAATATATTTTCTATTCTTTCTAAAATATTAAATAAACTAAATTGTTTTAGTGCTATATATTCTGGAAATCTAAATATCTCTATATATTCCATTCCAAGTGTTAATATAGTGCCAATTATTATTGCAATTACACATACATTTGAAAGTATAAATAATTTTAAAATGTTCTTATTTAGCCTCTCACTATCTTTAATATTCTTTTTTGATGTTATTAATAACATACTAAGCGGCAATGATGATAAAATAAAATACGTTAATATATTCTTTGACATAGATGCTTTTGAGGTGTTCAATAATGGCTCTATATTTCCAATTTCAAAAGAATCTGTTATTCCAATAAAGCAAAAAATAATTAAGCCTAAAGAAATTAAAGATAATATCTGATTTCCTTTAATTATTGTAGGAAGTTCTTTAGTTGCAACATAAACTATCGGAAGTAAAACTAATGCTTTTAAGTAATTTATTGAAGTTTCTGGTAAATATTCTGTATTAAAAAAATCTGCTAAACTATATAATATTACAGTTGCAACTATAAAAAATCCTATCCATAATACAATATTTAATATATTCCCAAAAGTTTTTCCAAACACACTCTTATTTAGTTCAAAAAGGTCTTCTTTTTCATTTTTATTGATAATCCATTTAGTTATACTAAAAAGAGCAAAACTTAAAACAAATCCAATTATGGCAGAAATTAAAGTATCATTTTTTCCCTCGTTATACATCAAATGAGTTCCTTCTCCTATAAATAAAGCTAGAAAGCTGGTAAAGATTACAAAACTATATGTTAAACTGTAGATTTTTTTAGAATCGTTTTCTACCATTTTTTTATAACGCCTCCTTGATTTTGAATTTTCACCTCAGCTTCTACTGATATATTTACCTTATTTAAATAGTCTTCTTCATTAAATAAAGGACTTTTCTTTCTATATAACAAGTTTCCTATTCCAATTAAATCTGCATTATATTCAGTTTTTAATTTATCAGTAAAAGTAACAATATAGCTTTCAATTTTTTCTTCTAATATTCCTTGTACTTTTAAAGTATCTTGTGCAGTTTTAATAGATATATTTTTTCCCGTCTCAGATATATTAGCTTTTACTTCTACTTTAATTTTTACATCTTTTTCATTTTCTAAACTCATATCTGTTTTACATGATATAATTTCAGAAACTACTAAGTCTTCATTCTCACCTTCTGTGATAATTGTATTTTCAATATTATTATTTAATATATTACAAACGATACTATAATCATCACTTAAAAATCCTATCATACTCCAATCTTTAAAGAATGCCATATCGTCTATCTTTATTTTTCCGTCAACAATCTTACATGAATTTACAAGTATATCTCTACCAGGTCTTAACATATCTTTTATATTATCGTTAAGAGTTTTTGTGTTACTATTTCCTCTATATCTAGTTGAGGATATTAACATCTCCTTCATATTTATTTCTTCTTCATTAATCGTTTTTATTATATCTTTTGAATCACTTTGATTTGCTATAAATAAATAGAAATTATTACTTCCTTCGTTATCTCGTATAAAGAAATCTAACGTCTCCATAAATTTTTCTTTAGCTATTTTTTCAGACAAAATTAGAGTTTCCATATGTGCAAGATATAATTTTTTAGGAGCTTTATCTACAATAAGTCTTACTGTTTCTTGTACAGACTCTGCTCCAGCTTCATATATTATTCCTTTATCCGTACTTTCTTTTTCACTAGTATCTGAAACGATTGCATATATCTTATATGTTCCATCTTCTGTTATATCTATTCCCATTGCTTTTACTATCGCTAAATCATTTAATTCTCTTAAATTTTGTAATCCATTAAAAGCAACAACTATTATTATTAACGCTATTAAATATTTTCTCATCTGATCACCTACTTTTAGTTAAATTATTAGTAAGGATTTTTTGTCTTGTTTTATCTTTAGATATATTCATTCTCCCAAATAAATTCTTTTTAGCTTCTGTTAGATTAAATGGTGCTATTGGATAAGTAAAAGGCTTGCTATAACTTTTAGTATCAACTAAACTTATAATAAGTAAAATAGAAGCTATACCTATTCCTATTATTCCACATAGACTTGAAAATAGCATAAATATTATTCGCCATTTTCTTAAAGCATTTAACATATTTATATCCGAAAACATAAGTCCAGATATTGTAGTAATTGCTACTACTATAATCATAATTGGCGATACTATTCCAGCACTTACAGCTGCATCTCCAAGTATTAAAGCACCGACTATTGATAATGTATTCCCCGTTACTTTATTTGCTCTTAAATCACTTTCTTTTAAAATTTCAAAAGCAAATATCATAAAAAGAGCTTCTATAAAAGCCGGAAAAGGGACACCTTCACGTTGAGCCGTAAAGGATCTTAAAAGTTGGCTTGGAATAGATTCTTGGTTAAATGTTGTTATTGCTAAATATAAAGCCGGAGTCATAATTGTAATAGCTAAAGAAATATATCTTACTATTTTAGTTATAGTAACATTTTTAGATTTTTGGTATAAATCATCAACATTATTTATATGATCTTCAAAAAAAGCAGGTAGTATTAAAGCAAAAGGACTATTATCTACAAGTACTACTATTCTTCCTTGCAATAAATAATATGATACAATATCTGGCCTTTGAGTATTTATCGATATTGGGAAATCTGAATCGTTTTCTTCCTCTATAAACTCTTGAATATAATTTACATCTAGTATTCCATCTATATCTATATTTTGTATTTTGTTTTCCACATATTTAACAAGGTCTTTTTTAGCAATATCTGATACATACATTAAAGCTACTTTTGTTTTAGTTTTTCTTCCGACTTGTTGTTCCTTATATACCAAATCTTCACTTTTAATTCTATTACGTATTAACCCTACATTCTTCATAATGTTTTCAACAAAAGAATCTTTTGAGCCTCTAATAGAATTTTCACTAGAAGGTTCACTTATACTTCTTGTAAGAGATGCTTTAACTTCAACGGCATACACCGACAAATCATATATTATAATTGCAAAGCCAGAAAAAATATATTTAAAAATATCTTCTTTATCTATATCTAATTTCTTTATTTTATTGATTGAAAGCATATCTTCAAAATGGATTTTATCTTTATTTTCACCTAACTTTTTTAATATTTTCTCTTCTAAACTTATATCTTCTTCCTGCTCATCTTCTTTTCCATTATTTTTTATACATTCAACAATACTTCTAATAACAAAATTTGAAAGAAGATTAGAATCTGTCATAGCATCACTTGAAATTAAATATATTTTTTCTCCTTCAATTTCAAGCTGTCTAAAATATACATCATCTAATTCTTCACACCTACTTTTTATATATTCTAAAATATTATTCATGTTAAATTCTCCTAATATTGTTATGAGCTTTTGAAGTATTTTTATACAAAAAATAACTTAGATAAAAAAATCTAAGTTATTCTAATAATTTCTTTTCCCATTTTGGGTCATATATACAAAATATTTAGAAAAACTAATTGGAATTATTTTATTACCAAAATACACAATTTTATTTATTGTTCCCGGTATTATAAGTTCATTATTTTTCAATAATTTATTCACAGCATACTTAGCTACCTTTTCAGAATTACTTGGTGGAATAAAAAAACTAATTCCTAAATCACTATTAAAATTAGTATCAACCGCCCCCGCACACAATGTTGATACAGTAACATTTATCTTTTTCATTTTCAGTTCTGTATTTATAGCTCTACTCATACTAGTTATATATGCTTTACTTGCATAATATGAGCTCATAAGTGGACCAGGCATAAAACTAATAACAGAAGAAACATTAAGTATTCTTCCCCTATTCTTTTTCACCATATCTTTTAGATATAGCTTTGTAATTAAATCCGTGGCTATTACATTTAAATTTAGCATACTTATTTCTTTACTAGAATCTATATCATAAAATTCACCATAAAGTCCTACACCTGCATTATTTACTACAATATCTATATCATAATCTGATGTCATTTCGTGCAGTTTATACATATTTGAAATTATACTCAAATCTAGTACTATAATCTTAACATCAGTTTTACATTCTTTTTTTAAGTTTAATAAGCAATCTTCTCTTCTTGCTACTACAACTAAATCATAACCTATGTTACTAAGATACCTCGCTATGCTGTAGCCAATACCAGATGATGCACCAGTAACCAACGCTCTCATTTCTACCTCCATTTTCATATATTATACAACAATTTCTAACCTCTTTTATTTTTCATCTATTTTTCTATCTTTTACTACTTTTATTACTTTTTTACTATTATATCGTTATCCCCTCATCTTGTCAAATATGGCAAAAACTTGAAAAAACGGTCAAATTGTGCTATAATATTCGCTACGAAAGGTGGTGCACTTATGAATGCAAAAAGAAGATTTTCTTGTGCGTTCGAGGCAGCTACAATTGTGTGCTGTTTGACAGGGGTTTTGTCTAATCTTTTAAGAACGTCATCTATTGAGAGTATGTTGTCGTTTTATACAACACAAAGTAACTTATTTGTACTTGCGTTCTACCTAGGAAGTGTCATAATTAAACACTTTAAAACAGATTGGGAAACAACCAATTTATACTATTTCCTAAAAGGAGCTACAGTAATGGTAATTATGCTTACTTTTATTGTATATGTCATATCGCTACAACCTCTAAGTTTTGCAATGGACGTAAAGACTTCTTCTGGTAACATATTCAGATTCTCTAACCTATTTGTTCACTTCATTACACCTATAATGGTGCTGCTAGATTATCTGTTATGTGATGAAAAAGGGCATTTTAAGATGCGATATCCTTTTTTATGGTATTGGTTCCCAGCTGTTTATCCAATCTATGTATATACTTATTCCTCCATGGGAGGTAGATTCTTTAGTGTAGGTGGATCTAAAAAGTATGCATATTTCTTTTTAGACGTAGACAAAATCGGGATGTTTGGAGTTATCAAATACATTATGATTATTAGTCTATGTTTTCTATTTTTATGTTATATTTTAGTGTTTATAGACAAATCACTTGCAAAGCGCCAAGAAAAGAGATCATCCAAACAAAAGAGCGGCTCAATCTGAGTCGCTCTGATTTTTTTATTTTTATACTTATTACATTGCCTCTTTAAACAATTTAATAAAGTCTTCTTTTGTTACTTCTCTTGGATTTCCAGGCATACAAGCATCAGCCATAGCTTTATCTGCAAGCATATCTAAATCTTCTTCTTTTCCACCAACTTCGCTAACAGTTTGTGTTACACCTACTTTTCTAGATAACTCTACAATCATATCAACAAAAGTATCTATAACTCGTTCTTTAGACATATCTTTTGCATCTACATCTAAAGCAATTAAGATTTCTCTAAATCTTTCGTAACATACTTCACCATTAAATTTCATAACAGTTGGAAGTAATATAGCATTTGCTATACCATGTGGTGTATCATATACAGCACCAAGTTGATGAGCCATTGAGTGAACTATTCCAAGTCCAACATTTGAGAATCCCATACCAGCTATATATTGTGCAAGCCCCATTTTATCTATTGCTTCTTCATCTTTTTCATTTACAGCTGCTGGTAAATATTTAAATATTAATTTGATAGCTTCCATATGGAACATATCTGACATAGTATTATGTCCTTTTGTAATATATCCTTCAACTGCATGAGTTAAAGCATCCATTCCAGTTGCTGCTGCTAAAGATTTAGGCATAGAAGCCATAAGTTCTGTATCAACAATTGCTACAATTGGAATATCATGTGGATCAACACATACCATTTTTACTTCTCTATCTTCGTCAGTAATAACATAGTTTATTGTTACTTCTGCAGCAGTACCTGCTGTTGTTGGTAGAGCTATAATTGGTAGCCCTTTATTTTTAGTATTAGATAATCCTTCTAAAGATACTATGTCTTCATTTTCTGGATTAGTCATTATTATTGAAATTGCTTTTGCAGTATCAATACTAGATCCTCCACCTACTGCAACAATTAAATCAGCTTGTGCTTTTTTACATGCTTCTAAGCCATCCCAAACATTTCTTTTTGTTGGATTAGGCTTTACATCTGAAAATACTTCATATGCAATTCCTTCTTTATCTAGTAGTTCTGTAATTTTTGTAGTTACTCCTACTTCAAATAATGATTTATCTGTTACTACTAAAACTTTATTATATCCTCTTGTTTTAACTTCATCTACAAGAACTTCTCTTGCACCTTTACCAAAATATGATGTTTCATTTAATACGAATTTTGTTGCCACTTAAAAAACCTCCTAATTTTATTTTATCTATTTTTTTATATTTTATAATATATTTTTTAATACAATTGTTTTAATTTTAGAAACTTCTTCTAATGTTGTAGCAACACCTTCGTTGCCTATACCACTATTTTTCCAGCCACCAAATGGCATTTCGAAGCTTCTATAGAAACTTGCTCCATTTATTATTGCACCGCCACATTCTAATTTAGCAGCTACTTGCATTCCTAGTTTGTAATCTTTAGTGATTACACAACCACATAGACCGTATGAAGATTGGTTAGCTATTTCTATTGCTTCTTCAACAGTATCAAATCCAATTACAGGAATTACTGGTCCAAATATTTCCATATCTTTAGCTACATCCATATCTTTTGTAACGTTATCTAAAATAGTTGGTCCATAGAAAGCAGAATATCTCTTTCCACCACAAACAAGTTTTGCGCCTTGTTCAAGTGTTTTATTAACATACTCTTCTACTCTTTTTGCAGCAGCTATGTTAATTAGTGGACCCATATCTGTATCAAAGCTTGATGGATCACCAACTTTAAGATTTGCTATTACATCTTTCATTCTATTTATAAATTCTTTCTTTCTAGAATTATGAATTAAGAAACGTTTACTTGCACAACATACTTGTCCACCATTGTATAGTCTTCCCCAAGTAGCTTCTTTAACTGCAAGATTCATATCTCCATCTTCTAGAAGGATAAACGCATCATTTCCACCAAGTTCAAGTAATACATGAGTTAAATTTTGTGAACATGTTGCCATAGTTTGTTTTCCTGCTGCTGTGCTTCCTGTTAAAGATACACAGTGTACTCCAGGATGTCTAGCTAAAGCTTGTCCACATGTTGGACCATCTCCTGTTAATACTTGAATTGCACCTGCTGGAACACCAGCTTTAATCATAAGTTTAACATACTCTATTAGAGTAAGTGGGTTATAATTTGATGGTTTAACAATTACAGCATTTCCCATAATTAATGCTGAAGGAACTTTTTGGCAGAACAAATCACTTGGGAAGTTAAATGGTATTATTGCAGCTATTACACCTAAAGGTTCTCTAGTTGTAATTTGCATACATTTTTCTTGCCCTGGTTCTGCATCTCCTATTAAACTTTCACCATATAAGTGTTTAGCTTTTTCAACATAACCATAAACACCTGCTCTAACGTTTGCTATTTCACCAATTGCTTCTTTTATAGGTTTACCTGTTTCGCTAGATAGAAGCCATGCAAGATCATCTGCATTTTCTTCAACTAAATCCACAAATTTTAATAATATTCTTCCTCTTTCATGCATTGGTGTTGCTGCCCATTTCTTTTGCTCAATTCGAGCTACTTTAACAGCTTCATCTACATCGGCATCTGAACAATTTGGAACTTTTGCTATTATTTCTTGAGTAGCAGGGTTATCTACCTCAATATATTTTCCATCTGCAGCATCTTTCCATTCGTAGCCTATTAGATTTTTAGGATTACCCTGTGGAGCTTTTCATTTACCAAGACCAGTAAATGATAACATTAATCCTCCGCAAGTATTTCTATCATTATTATTTGAACCATACTCACCAAATGTGAATATTGTCATAAATGGTATATCTCCTGCTTCGTCTTTCAATCTCTTAGCAACTTCATCTATTCTATTACCAATTCCAAGTTTTCTTCCTCCACAGTGAACAAGTAAGTATGCTCCTACACCATTAGGTAATTTTTCTTTTACTGCTTTCATTGTATCAGTAGTAGAAGTAATAAGTTCATCTACTGAACCTTCCATTTGAACTACTGCTGTACTTTCAGCCAAGTGGTTACCTATGTTCATAGATAAATCGTCATTTCCAGCCATTGGATGACGGATTGCAACTAAATCTCCAAGTCTATCTTTAACACCAAGTGGTGCAAGAATAGTTTCAACTAAAAGATTTCCACCCATTAAGTCTTCTACCTTTTTACCAGTCCATTTAGCATATTGCTCTATAGCTGGCATTCCATTTATTTCTGCTAATTGTCTTTTTCCATTTACTTTAGTTATTACGCCAACATTTTTAGTCTCACGATATGCACCAGTATATACATTTGATACAGGTTTATCTGTATAGAAGAATGCTACTGCACATCCATCTGCAAATATAACGTCATCTGCATAAATTGACCATTCACCAGATACAGTATTATCTGCTGCTGAGCCTCCAAACATCGGTACTCTTCCTATTACATCTTCAATTCCTTTTAAGTAATCTTCTTCTTCTTTTGGAGAAGCTACCATATAGAAATATGAAGGTGCGCAAGTTTTACCAGCATTTTTCATTGCTTCTTGTGCAATTTTTCTACCAGTTTCTCTTGCATCTTTATCAAATGCACTTCCTGCAACTCCTACACTCATTGCACTATCAGATAAAGCCATAACTCCAACAAATCCATGATCTGAAGTTATATACCCATCTGGTACAATAATACCGCCACTTGAAGTACATCCAACTACAGGGATATCACCTAAGGCTTCTTTTGCTCCTTCTAATACTTCTTCAACATTATTATCTGCAGAAGTATATAATAGAGCTACTTTTGTTTTTGTTAAGTTTTCTACAGCTTTTTTAGCAGCTTCTTTACCAGCTTCTTTGCTAGATTTAGCTGTACTCCAACCAACATTTGATTTTAACATACAATCTCCCCCTTCGTAAAACATAGTTTACAATTTAATTTTATCAAGTAGAAAAACATTATTCAATCTATTGTAATTAGATTTCACATTATTTTCAATTAAATTTATTGATTTTTTCAAAAAAATGTACACAGATTTATCTAGTGTTTACTTTTTATGTAAAGTATGGTATAATATTAATGTGCTTGTATATATTATGTTTTTTTAAAATTTTAAAAGGAGGCTGATCGTATGATCAAAAAAATTATTAAGAAGGTTTTAGGGATTCTATTATTAGTATTTGTTGGTTTTGGTATATTTCTAGGGTACCAATTTGTGCAGTACAAAAATAGAGAAGTAGACGATTTAAAAAGAGAAATACAAGCAGAAAGTGAAGTAAAATTACAAGAAGAACTATTGAACAAAGAAATGGAAAAAGCTGAAAATCTAGTAGAGACAATAAATAATGATATTGCACTTACTGTATTAAGAACATCTGGAAAAATAACTTTATCTCACGATAAAACACCTGCAAATAATGCATGGACAGAGTGGTTATTTAATTCAGATATAAAAGTATATGCAAATTACAATACTGCTTTTACTATTGAAACTAGCAAAATCCAAACTTCCATTTCAGACGATGCAACAGTTACAATAACTTTTGATGAAAGAGATATAGAATTATCTTTTATTGATATAACAGATTTTACTACATCAGAAAACAAGAGCGTATTCGGAAGCACCTACAATCCAGAGCAAGTTGCTGCATTTGAAAGAATAGCACGAGAAAGTATACAAGAGAAAACTAACAGCGATACTAATAGACTACAAGCAAAAGTTAATTTAGAATCCTATTTTACAACTTTAGCACAACATTTAAACGTTAACATTAAAGTTAACGAGAAATAACATTAAGCAGTTCAAATTGAACTGCTTTTATTTTTTATATACCCCTATAACAGTACTATTTTCTTCTACATCTTTTAATACAATAGCTCCCGCACCAATTTTAACGTTGTCTCCAATATTTATCGGTCCAAGAATTTTTGAACCACATCCTACCATTACATTATTTCCAAGTGTAGGATGTCTCTTAATTAAATCTTTTCCTGTTCCACCTAAGGTTGCTTGATGATATATTGTGCAGTCATCTCCTATCTTTGAAGTTTCTCCAATTACGATTCCCATACCATGATCTATAAATAATCTCTTACCTATTTTTGCACCTGGATGTATCTCAACTCCTGTAAAAAATCTTCCCGTTTGAGAAATTAATCTAGCTAAAAAATATAATTTCTTTTTATATAAAAAATGTGCCACCTTATGATAGACTAGAATGTGAAATCCTGGATAGAGCAATATCACTTCTAGAACATTTCTTGCTGCTGGATCTTTTCTTGTTATATTCTTTGCATCTCTATATAATGATTTTAAAAAATTTATCATGAAATCACCTAAGATATTATATGTTACCAAATTATTTTTGTTATTTATGATATAATATTTTTGGTGATATTATGAATAACGAAGAAAAAATATCTAAATTAAATTCTATGATTTCTGAATGCAATAACATTGTATTTTTTGGTGGAGCTGGTGTATCTACAGAAAGTGGAATACCAGATTTTAGAAGCAAAGATGGACTATATAATATGAAATATGATTATCCACCAGAAGAAATACTTAGTCATACATTCTTTATAGAAAATACAAGTGAGTTCTACAGATTTTACAAAGACAAAATGAATTCTTTAAAATATGAACCTAATATTACACATTACAAACTAGCTGAACTTGAAAACTCTGGAAAACTTAAAGCTATAATTACTCAAAATATAGATGGTCTTCATCAAAAAGCAGGTTCAAAGAATGTCCTAGAGCTCCATGGAAGCGTTTTAAGGAACTTTTGCACAAGATGCAACAAGTTTTATGATGGAGAATTTTTATTCAATTCTAAGGCGGATATTCCAAAATGTGAATGTGGTGGAATAATAAAGCCAGATGTTGTTTTGTATGAAGAAGGATTAGATGATAATATTTACACTAATTCTTTGAAAGCCATATCTAATTGTGATATGTTAATAATTGGTGGAACTTCTCTTACTGTATATCCTGCTTCATATCTTATTAATTATTTTAAAGGAAAGCATTTAGTTTTAATAAATAAAAGTCCTACTTCTATGGATTATAAAGCCGATTTAGTAATAAATGATTCACTTGGAAACGTATTCTCTAAAATTGATTAATAATTAATCATCTCTCTTGAATTTATGTAAACATAATGTTATAATTATAATGTGGTTAAAATATTTAACTCTAAAATAATTTAAGGAGATGATGAAAATGTGTAAAAAGAAAGAAAAAATAACTTTCACAATCAACATGATGGACGTTATTAAACATACACGTTCACCTTTTGCTAATACAACATTCACTGGTTGTGGAGCTCATAAGTCTAAAAAAGACTACAATAGACAAGCTCAAAAGCTTGCTACTAAAAAAGCCCTTTTTGACTACTAAGTAGTAATAAATTTTTATTACTGCTTTTTTTATTATATAAGCATAAAAAAATGGAGGTTTTCACCTCCATTTTTATTTAACTAATTTAAATTAGTTTCTTTTCATTTTTTTTGCTGTTCTAACTATTAATCCTAGTGATACTAGAGCTACCATTACATATGCAGCTACTGCAATATCTCCAGTTGGAACGTTTGTGAAATCTACTTCATAAACAGCACCATCTTCGTCGATTGTTACTTCGAATACTGTTGCATCTAATTCGTATCCTTCAGCAGCTTCTGTTTCTTCAACATAGTATACACCATATCTTAAATCTTCAGCTTTGAAGTATCCATTTTCATCGCTCATTCCTTCTTCTACTAAATTTCCTAGTTCGTCAGTTATAGCAAATTTACATCCAGGTACTGGTTCTGCTGTTTCAGCATCTGTTTTGTAAACTACGATTGTTCCTTTTTTGTAAACAACTTCTACTACATCTTCAACTGGTTCGTTTTCTAGATATAGTTCAGTATCTTCTGGAAGTACGTATTGATCTGCTAAATCTTCAACAACTCTTACATATCTACCAGCTCTTATTCCTTCGAATACAACTGTTCCTTCTTCATCTGTTGCAGCTTCATAAGCTACTTCATTTGTTTCAGGATCTATTAATAATACTGTAGCATCTTCTACTACAACTTTGTCTTCGTCGATAACTTCTACAGTTAAATCAACTTTTGTACGAACGTCTTGTAATACTAATTCAGCTTCTTGAGCTACTGTTGTAACTTCGAATTGATATGCTTTTTCATCTAAATCATAGTATTTAGGAGCAACTGTTTCTCTTACAGCATATGTTCCATAAGGAAGTCCTTCTAAAGTTATTTCTCCATTTTCATCTGTTGTACGAACAACTGGTACTTTTTCTCCATCTACTTTTTCTAGTAATGGGAAGAATTTACCACTGTTACCCATATATAATACTTCGTATTCAGCACCAGCAAGTCTTGTTACTGGAGTAGTTTTTTCAACATCTCCTAAAAGACCACCTAGAACACCTTCTGCAAAGTCTTCTATTTTAGAAAGAAGTGAATGTCTTTCTATTTCTGGTAATGAAACTTCTTCAATTTTTGTTAATGTAAATGTAGTTACTTTTTTAGCTTGATTTACAATTGTTTCAACAGCGATATCAAATACTTTATCTGTAGTATTTGCAGGTACTGCATTGATTTCATATTTTTTATCACTTACAACATAGTTTTCATTAGTTTCAAGTTCTTTTGCATAGAATTTACCTGTTGGTAATTCAGAATTTAATGTAGCTTTTCCATTCATATCCATTCTTACAACATCTACTAATGTATCTGCAGGGATTTTTACTTCTCCTTTAGCATTTTTGATGTCTTCAGCTGCATATATTCCAACAACAACGTCTAGGTATGCATCTTCTCTAGCAAGACCCATAACATCATCTTCGTTTTCTCTGTAGAAGCTTAAGTCTTTAAATTCTTTTGTTAATTCTACTTCATAAGCTTGTTTATCTAATGTATAAGCTTTATTTACTGCATATTCAAGAATGTTTTGTCCTTTATATGTTAGTAATAAATCTTGTTTTTCTGTATTTAATACATATCCTTCTGGAGCAGTTACTTGTTCAATTGTGTATGAACCTAAGTATAATTTAGCTGTTGCTTGTCCATTAGCATCTGTTGTTAATGTTAATGTTTCACCAGCAGCCATTCTTACTGTTCCATCTAAAGTTTTGATATCTTCTTTAGCTGTTACTTTATAAACAACTCCAGAGATAACACTTCCACCGAATACTGGACGATTAATTGTTAATTTTCCGTCAGCTTCGCTAGTAGTTCCTGTTAATATTTGTCCTGTAGTTTTTACAGTTAGGTTTACTTTTTGTGGCATGTTTTTAACAACTGCTACAACCATATCTTTTTCATAGTCGCCAACTTCATTAGTTTCAACTTTGAAAGTTCCAGCTACAACATTTTCAGTTGCAGATTGGTTATAATATCCTTCTGGAGCTACAATTTCATAGATTTTGTATTCTCCATATGGAAGCATCTCAGGCATTACTAAGAATCCTTGAGCATCTGTTTTGTATGTGTATAAAGTTTCTTCATATGGATACATTACTTTTTGTACTACTGTTTGGTTGTTTGAATCAACAACTCTAAATTCAGTATTAGCTGCTGGAATTAATTTACCAGTTTCAGCATCTTGTTTTTCTATTTTAATGTATCTTTGAGCAACTTCTGTGTTAACTAATTTTGAATAAATATAAGTATCTTCAGAATTAATCAATATTGGCATTGGATCCATATAATCTAATTCTGGTTTAACTTTTTCTATTTCAGTACAAGTGTATTGACCATAAGGTATATCAGTGAAATCTGCATAACCTTTATCATCAACTACAGTTTCATATGATTGATTTGGATCTGAATCTAAAGTCAATTTTAATTTTGAACCTACAGCTGGGTCTTTAGTTGTGCTTCCACTTAAATCACTTACTGAAACAATCATTCTGAATCCACCATAGATTACATTGTCTGTAGAAGTAACTGTTGTTACTTTTTGTCCGTTAGCTTCTGTTTTAGCTGCTGAAGCTAAAGCTGTTTTAACTTGTGTATCTATTTTACATCCAGCTGGTGCTGTTAATTCTTTTACATAGTAATCTTTTAATTCTAATGGATCAGAAACTGCAACACCTGAAGCATCAGTTGTAACTTCTTGTACTAATTTTGTACAATTTTGGTCTTCGTATATTCCATATACTGCACCTGCAACTGTTGCATCACCAGTTCTAGAGTTTGTTGCACTAGTTCCTAGTGATTTAGTTACTTTTACTCTTAAAGCATTAGTATAGAAACTTACATATGTAACAGTATCAACATTTTGTCTGTTAGCTAAGTATACTAATTTTTCTCCAGATGATGTTTGAACATATTGTGGTACATAGAATCCTCTATTTACAGATTTGTATACAGGGATACAAATAGGTGCTGCTGAAGTTCCTACTTGTTCTGTAGCAAAGAATGTTATTTGAGAACCATTTTTGCTATATTCTATTCCAGAATGTCCATCAACTGTTAAATTGATTCCTGCAACTACGTCAATTGCATTAACATCATTTAATGTAACTTCATATCTTCCTGTTGCTTCATTCCAAGTCATTTCAACTGGATTAGCATTAGCTTCTGTTTGTGATGCATATGTATATGATGGGTTTGATAAAGCTTGATTTACAGAATTTCTAATATAATAGTATTCTGATAATGCATTTCCTGATAGGTTAGCATTAACGATAGCATTTTCATCTGCTGTTCCTAAAACTCCAGCATTAGCCATCCATATGTACATTTGTGTAGCATAAGAAGCACTCTTTAAATAATCTGTGATAGCAGTTTGATCTGCAGCTTGAGCTGAACCTAATGTAGCATTGCTGAATGCTAAGGCTAGACCAATTCTGTTATCTACGGCACTACCATTTCCAACGCCAACTCCTACAACTTCTTCTCTATTGTTTGAAGCAGTAGCATTATAGTTTACACTATATGCATTCCAATATACTCCTCCTGCATTATTCTTTATAGAATAAGAGTAAACTGGGTTTTTAGCTGCACCAAGAACAGAGTCATTTGTTCTAAAGCCAGTTGTGAAAAGGTAAACTTCGTTTTCATAAGCACTTGCTGATGGTTCGTCCCCATCTTCTATAGCTGCAAGTTGAGAAGCTATAATTGTGCTTATTTTGATTTGTTCTTTGTTAGGCATTGTAGCTGCTTTTACATTAGTAGTAACCATTGATACAGCTACCATTAATACGAAAGCAAATACATATCTAAGCTTACTTATTTTCATATATCCTCTCCCTCTCTCCTTTTATTTTTCTCCCAAAAAATAAATTTTATTTTTATTTTCTGATATTAAAATAATATCATTAAGATTTTTTATTTTCAACAACAAGTTTTTAAAATTTTACTTTTTTATTTATTTTGTGACATAATATTACATTTAAATTTCAACAGTATTTCACACAAGTTGCAAGTAAAAAAATACCCCTATTTCTAGGGGCATTCTAAAACTATTTATCTTTGTCTATTTTTTCTCTTATTAAATCTCTTTTAGTATAAACTATATATACAATTCCAGTTATACTTGCTATTAAAACTATTGAGAATAACATTACATTTATATCTGATGTATTTACTCTAAGTTCGTTGCTAACATTTATTTGTTCAATTTCTTCATCTACTACTATTCTATGTGGAGTTGTATCTAAGATATATTCTTCTGGTGCACTTATTTCTGTATATGTATAAGTGCCATACGGGATATTTTCAAAATAATATTCACCATTTTCATCTGTAGTACCTTTTACTACAAAATCTATTTCCTCACTTTTAAGTTCAAATGTACAGTTTGGTATTTTGTTTCCACCAAGTAAATCTGTTTTGTTTATTTTTACAGTCGCACTCTTTCTTAAGTTTTCTACTGTTGTAATAGTTGGTGTTAAATCTTCGTTTATACTAAATTCATGTTTATCTGTATTTAGTTCATATATATCTGGTGCTGTCAGTTCTTGATAATAATATTTCTTTCCAACTTCTAATAAATCTATTGGAATATAAAAATCTCCATTCTCATCTGTTGTACTTGTGTAGATAACTGTATCTGTGTCGTTAGTTATTTCAAAAGTACAATCTGGTATAACTTGCGAATTAAAAGCATCCGTTTTTGTAAATAATTTAATTTCTATAAGCTTATTTGTAGCTTCTACTTCTAAAGGTGTTTCTATATGATCTTCTGTTATATCAAATTCATAAAGTGTATCATCTAGTTCATATCCTGTTGGAGCTACTATTTCTTGATAATAATATTTTCCAAATGGTAAATCTTCAACTAAAAATGTTCCATCTGCATCTGTAGTATATTCTGCTGCACCTTCATCTGTAAATAATTCTTTTGCTACTCCATTGTCATCATAGTATAATTTAAATTTAGCTCCACTTAGTGCATGTTTTTTTGCATCATAGCCAGTAAATATATCTGTTACTCTTTCAATAATATTTCTTGGTTCTTCAGAATATTTATATAATCTAAATTTACCTAAGCTACCTAATCTATTTTCTACTGTCCTTAATAAATTAACTGTATTTACTGGTGTTGAATTATCTTCTGTAACAAAACTGAAATCATAATTATTTTCATTTAGTACATAGTTTCTATTTGTTTGTATTTCTTTTACATAGTATTCACCTAATGGTAAATCATAATTTTCTGTGCTACTTCCTTCATCTGTAATATATAGTTTATCTACTAATGTATCTTTAGGAATAATTGTCTCTCCTTTGTAGTTAGTTAAATCTTCTTTTGAATATACACCTAGCACAACATCTTTATATGCATTATCTAGTACTGTCTTAAATTTTGACTCTTGCATATTCTTTCTAAGTTTTAATTTTACCTTTTGTCTAACATTGGTATAATCCATATCATTTTCGTATCTTTCTATCTCTTGACCTTTATATTCAAGTACAAAAGATATCTCTTCACTTTGAATTATATATCCAGGTATTGTTTTACTTTCTCTTATTGTATATTTACCCAAATATAAATCTTGAGATTTCCCAATACCATCTTCTCCAGTAACAAAAGTTACTGTTTCTCCTGCTTTCATTCTAACAGTTCCATCAGGTGTTATTATATCTTCCGCTGCTTCAATTGTATATTCAACACCTTCTAAGCCTCTTTCTTCATATACTGGTCTTGTCATATCATCTTCTTGAACTGAGTCTGTAAACATATCTCCTTTTTTAAATATTGCTACACAAGCAACTTGTGGCTTATTTGGAAATTCTACTGAAACTATTTGTTGTTGCACAGGATTTTCTGGTGTAGTTGCTTCTATTACAAATGACATTCTAGTTTGACTTCTTGCATATCCATAAGGTGCTACTACCTCTTCTAATTCATACTCTCCTGGTATTAACCCGTCTGGTAACACAAGAGTTCCATCACTAGTAGTTACAAATTCTTCTATCTCTGTTGGTGTTGGATAATTATATGTTTGTTTTATATATTGTTTAGTAGCTACATCCCATACTTTAAATGTAGCACCTGATACTGGTATAGATTTTCCTGTTTCAGCATCTGTTTTTACGATTTTTAGCTTTCTTTCATATCTTGCATCTTGAAAAATATAATGCAACTTTTGATTGTCATAGGCTATATATACAGCTTGTGGTTCCATTATATCTACAAACTCTAAACTTTTAGTTTCAGTTATTGTGTACCAACCATATGGAATATCTATAAACTCTGCATATCCTATATCATTTACAACTGATGTATATTTAACACTAGGGTTAGAGTTCAAGCTTAAAGTAAGTTCTACACCAGTCGCCGGGTCTTTAGTTGTACTTCCTACACCTGTATTAGTATTATTTTCTTTATATTTAACTATGTATATGTCTCCTTTTTCTACCAGATCTTTTGAAGTAATACTATGATATGAAAATTCATCATTTTGATTAGCCGGATTTTGTGTTACGGGGTACACATTTTCATCTATTAAATATCCCTCTGGTCTTTTGGTTTCTTTTATATAATACGTGCCAACTAAATACCAACCACTTATACCTGAATATGTTCCGTCATCTTGTTTTTGTATAGTTATTGTTTCTATTGCATCAGTACACTCGCTATCTCTATATAATGTATATTGTGCACCTTCAAGATGTGCATCTCCCTGCACTGCAGTTCCTGTTTCAATATCTTCTTTGAAAACTTTTATTTGCATTTTTTTAGCTACATTTTCTTTTGTATAAGTATATGCTTCTCTTTCAGAAGCATCTTGCTCTATAAACACATCAAAATTATCTATTTTAAGTGCTGTATCTGGAACTACTATTTCTTCTATCTCATATGTTCCATAAGGTAAATCTTCTATCACACAATATCCACTTTCATCTGTAACAGTTGAATAATATACCTTCTTTCTATCACTTTTTAAAGTAGCACTAAATTTAGCACCTGCTAAATTTGTCTGTGGAGTAGAATCTGTTTTTTGAAGTTTCTTTATTATCTCAATATCATTTATTTTTACTTGTTCCGTTGCTGTATGTGTTGTTTCTATAAATTCTATATCTTGCCCTGCATATTCAATAGTAAAGTCGCTTTCATTTGTATTTAATAAATAACCTTCCGAAGGAGTGACTTCTTTATACATATAATTACCTAGTGGTAAATCTACGTAGTTAGATATTCCGTCATCTCCTGTAGTGCATATTCCTACTTCTTGACCATCACTATATATTAGTGTAGCACCTGTTGGTGAGTATATCTCTCCTCTTGCATAAATTTTATATACCGCACCACTTAGTTTAGCATCGCCTTGTGGTGTTGAACCAGTTAAGGCATCTTCCTTCTTTATTTTAATTCTACCTTTAGCACTTCTGTTCACTTTACTTGTACTAACTGTTATACCTGTTACTATATTTTGTGTCATGTCTGTTCTATCGTTATAATAACCATCTGATGCATTAGTTTCAGACACTATATATGTTCCAGCGGGTAATCCATTAAATGTTGCAATACCATTTTCGTCTGTAACTTCGGTCACACTATTAGAACCTTTTACTACCCTAAATGTAGTTCCAGATATAGGGTTACCATACTCATCTTCTTTTTTTACTTCCATATTACCTATAGCTCTTATACCATTAGCAAGTGCCATTCTAGAAGAAGCTGATGTAGGTGTTACAGAATATTCAGAAGATATAAGTGATTGTGATACTACCCCTATTGAATTATATCCTGTTGTTGTATTAAACATATTTCCTTTAGCATTAGCTGTCAAATCTATTTCATTTATATCTGTCGTAATTGCTTCAAGTGGAATTCTAACTTGAAATGTAGTATCTGCTACAAGATTTGTTGTTTGTATTGGATTTCCCCATACATCAGATATAAAGGAACCAGCAGGAAGACTTGCAAGATTTATATCATAAGAGTCTGTATTTGCTCCTCTACTTACAGTAATTGGATTAGATACATAGTACATTCCTTGTATTTCAAATGTTAAATTATTTGTAGATAAATTAGGACTAGCAGTTGCTCCTGTATAAGAAGCTGCTGCATAATATAAATTTTTAGCAGCTTGAACGCATCCCGGATCTCCTGCATATAGATTTTCTATATTAATTTGACCTAGTAATGCCCAAATAACTGCCTGCCTTATTTGGAAGTTTGCTGCAACATTAGATGTATATCCATGATCTGCTGCAAGTGCATACCCTATTCTCGGATCATTATACGGATAAGCTGAATATTCTGTTTTCTTAACAGGTACAGCCATTTCTATACAATATGCCATTGCACCATCCATAGTATAGTAATATAATGCAGGACGTCCATATACAGCATCATGCTCTGGTATACCTACGTATAATGTATCAAATTTAGCAGCACCAGAAGTTAATGCTATTATTTTATTTGAGCTTGTAAATACTATTACTAGTACTGCTATTACAGCTATATATAATTTTTTTATCTTTATTAACTTTTTCATATTATCCTCCACAAAAGAATTATTTGTTCTTTATTATCTTTTGGAAAACAGAAAAAAATATACAAGATTTTTTTAACAAATTTTAGTAATTTGACTTTTCAATTATATTTCTATATAATATCTGCGAAGGTGATTTTTATGAATACATTTTATTTAATTTTTTTGTATTTTTTCATATACAGTGTATTAGGCTGGATAGTCGAAACTTTATACTGCAGAGTAAAAGGGGGTAAATGGACAAATAGAGGTTTCTTGTTTGGCCCTTATTGTCCAATATACGGCTTCGGTGCTTTAATTGTAATTTACTTTTTGAATTATTTCACTGCTTCACCTATCAAAGTATTCTTTTATGGTATGATATTTACTACCGCTTTAGAATATCTAACTAGTTTCCTTTTAGAAAAAATGTTTAATGCTAAATGGTGGGACTATTCAAGTATGAAATTTAATATAAATGGTAGAGTGTGTCTTTTAAACTCTCTAGAATTCGCGACATTAGGAATGTTACTAACTTATATAATTCATCCAAATGTTTCTGAATTTGTATTAAAATTTCCAGAGCTGTTAAGACAAATGATATCTACTTCTTTACTTTTAATAATGACTATAGATGCTTGTTCAACCGTAGCTTCGTTATTAAATTTAAAAGAAAAACTTGCTATACTTGAAGATTTTCGTGAGAAGATTAAAGCTAAAAATCCTTTTCCACAAAAAATTTCAGATTTTTATCTATATAAAGAATTAAGTGAACTGAGAAGAAACTTAATTTCTAAAAGAAACTTTCAAATCGAGAGAATACTTGAAGCATTCCCTAACTTTGAATTTAAAGATTTAAAAACTCAACTTGATGAATTTAAGTTAGACTTACACTTATTCAAACAAGATCTAAAGAAACAACGTGTAGAAAGAAAAGCTAATAAGAAAATAAAAAAATAAAGCCAAATGGCTTTATTTTTTTATTCTAAATATTCTTAGTGCATTAAATATTGCAAGTATTGTTATACCAACATCTGCAAATACTGCTAGCCACATTGATGTTATTCCCAATACACTACAAACTAAAAATGCTATTTTAGTTAGTAGTATGATTACAATATTTTGATTTACTATTCTTTTTGTTCTTTTTGAAATGTCTATTGCTTCTATTATTTTTTCAGGTTCATCTGTCATTAATATAATATCAGCTGTCTCTACTGCAATATCTGAACCTTTTCCCATAGCAATACCAACATCTGCCATAGCTATTACTGGTCCATCATTTATACCATCTCCAACAAATGAAACATTATTGCCGATATTTTTAGCATCTTCAATTATCCTTACTTTGTCTTGTGGAAGTAGTTCATAATACATATTATCTACACCTATTTCATTTGCAACTTTCTGAGCTGCTATTCTTCTATCTCCTGTTAGTATAACAACTTCTTTTACACCTCTTTTGTGTAAATTTTTAACAAGGTTTTTTGCACCTTCTTTTGTAGTATCTGCTAAAGTTATATATCCTTTATATTCACCATCTATTGCTAAATATACACTAGCTCCTCTAGTTTCTTCTTTTTCTAAAACTATATTATTATTGTTTAGTAATTTATAATTACCACAAATAACTTCTTTTCCATCTATTGTAGCTTTTATTCCATAACCAGATACTTCTTCATGACTAGTTATTCTTTTTTCATCTATTTTAGCACCATACTTCTCTAATATAGAAGTTGCAATAACATGATTAGATTTAGATTCTGCAACTGCTACATATTCTAAAATTTGTGTCATTGTATAGTCTGATACACTCTTAATATTATCTACTTTAAATTTACCATCTGTTAAAGTTCCTGTTTTATCCAAATATATACTATCTATATTTGCAAGTTTATCTAGATACACTGTACCTTTAGCAAGTATTCCTCTTTTACTTGCAGCTCCCATTCCAACAAAAAATCCAAGAGGAATAGAAATAACTAGAGCACAAGGACAAGATATTACCAAGAAATTCAAAGCTCTATATACTGCCTCTTTAAGCTCTACATTTAATATAACTGGTAATAATATAGCTATTAAAATTACAACTGGTGTATATATTTTACAGAATTTAGAAATATATTTTTCAGTTTTAGATTTATTTTTACTTGCATTATTTACAAGCTCTATTATTTTAGATACTGCACTATCTTTTTCCTCACGTATAACTTCAAGATATATTGCACTACCTACATTTATACTTCCAGCAAGTATTTCTTGCCCTTTATTTATATCTACATACATACTTTCACCATTTAATGCAGACATATCCAGTTGTGCTACTTTATCTTGCAATATACAATCTAATGGAACTCTATCTCCTGTTTTAACTAATATTATATCTCCTACTTTAACATCTTCTGTATGTACTTTTTTTCCATCTTTTAATGTAGTTTCATTAATTTTTAAGTCTAATACTTTCTTTATTTTATCTTTAGATGAATCTACTGCTTTATCTTGTAATAGCTCACCTATTTTATATAATACAAGTACTGCTATACCTTCTGTGTACTCTCCTATTATAATGGCACCTATAGTTGCTATAGTCATTATTAAATTTTCATCAAACATATCTTTTCCAAAAAGATGTTTAACCGCTTTTAAAATAATATCGTAACCTATTAGTATGTATGCTAATATAAATAAATATTTAGCCATTTCAAATTTGCTAGATAAGAAAAAAGCAAGAATAGTAATTGTTATACCTATTACCATTAATATTTTATTTGTTTTACTTAATCCTTCTTCTCCATGCTCGTGATGATGTTCATGCATTTTACCTTACCTCCTTTACGTGTTCTATTGCTAAATCAAAAAGTTGCTCAATATGGTCATCATCTAAAGAGTAATATACCTCTTTACCTTTTCTTTCAGCTTTTACAAGTCTTGCACTTTTTAAATTAGCAAGTTGATGAGATACTGCTGAATGAGTCATTCCTATTAATTCAGCTATATCTAGCACACACATTTCTTTTTTTAACAGACAAAATAATATCTTTATTCTAGTAGAATCACCTATTACTTTAAACAAGTCTGCTAAATCGTTATATAAATCTTTATTCTGTTTCATGTTTTCTCCTTTGATATATGAATATTTGTTCATACGTTCATATATTAGCATAAAAAAAATATAATGTCAATAACAACATTATATTCTTTAATTTTTATTCTATTATAAATCTTTTTAAGTTTTTATCTTCAACTGTTCCAAGTCCTATGTATTTACCTTTATTATATACACGAACTATTTGATCTGAAGATTGAACTTCAAGCTTAACACCATTTAAGAATTTTCCTAATTCATCATCTGATAGTGTAATTTTTTTATTTTCAATATAGTAATTTTCAATAGTTATTATTCTATCTAGCATTTCTATATAATCTAATTTTAAGAAATCATATAGTGGTATACTGTCTTCAATAGCAAAACTTCCTGTTTTAGTTCTTCTAAGTTCTGTCATTGTTGCACCACAACCAATTTTTTTGCCAATATCATTAACTAAACTTCTAATGTATGTACCTTTTGAACATACAACATCAAAAGCTACTTCCTTAGATTCTAAATCTATTCTAATATTGTCTATACTAAATATTTCTATTTCTCTTGGCTTGATTTCTACATCTTGATTTTCTCTTGCATATTGATATAATTTCTTTCCTTCTACTTTGATAGCACTATATTTAGGTGGCATTTGTTGTTGCTTTCCAATAAATCTTTTAATTCTTTCTTTTATATATATTTCATCTTTATTGAAAACACTAGCAAATACTATTCTACCTGTAATATCATAAGTGTCTGTTTCAACACCAAGTAACATTTTTACACTATAGCTTTTAGTCTCACTTGTTAATTTCTCACTTAATTTAGTAGCTTCACCTATACATATAGGTAATACTCCCGTAGCAAGTGGATCTAAAGTACCAGTATGTCCTACTTTTTGATCAGGAAAAATTTTTCTTATTGCATCTACTACATCATGAGATGTAATACATTGTGGCTTGTCTATATTTAAAATGCCATTTTTAGTTTGTGGTATTATCATTATAACATCTCTCCTACTGCTTTAATTAATTTTTCTTTTTCCACTTCAAGTGATTCTCTCATAGTATATCCAGCAGCTCTAGGGTGTCCGCCACCACCAAATGCTATTGCAATTTTAGAGGTATCTAAATTTCCGCCTGAACGCATACTTACTTTCAAGCTACCATCGCTTTTTCCTCTAACATATACTGCGATTTCTGTACCTTCAACAGCTCTTAAGTAATTAGTCATTCCTTCTGAATCTTCATCATCAAGACCTAGAGCTTTAATTTCTTCATAGCTAATATATGAATATCTCATTTTTCCATCGTAGTATACTTCCATGTTTTCAACAGTTTTAGCAATAAGTTTTAGTTTAGCTTCTTTCATTGTATCGTTTAATTTTTTACATACTTCTACTGATCTTGCACCGTTATCTAAAAGATCCGCAGCTACTCTAAAAGTATCTGAGTTTGCATTTGAATAGTTAAAACTTCCAGTATCAGTCATAATTCCAGTGTATAGTAACGTTGCTATATTTTCATCAAAATCTACTTCTAATGATTTTATAAATAGATATGCTATTTCACTAGCAGATGATTTTAAATCATTAATATATCTAAAATCTCCATAAGGATTTGAAATTTGATGATGATCAAGCATTATTACTTTTTTAGCTTTGTTGTAATCTTCTTCACTCATAGCAAGCCTTGTTCTATCACTTGCATCTAAAGCAATAAGTAAATCATATTCATCTTCTTTTACATTTTCTACTCTATATTCTACCCCAGGTAAAAATTCAAAAGCACTTGAAAATGAAGGCATTATAACATGCACATCTTTACCCAATTTTTTTAGTGCGAAGTATACAGCAAAAGTTGATCCTATTGCATCTCCATCTGGATTAACATGCGCTACAACATATACTGATTTTGAATTTTTTACTATTTCTCTTGCCTCTTTAAACAATACAATCCCCCGCTTTCTTTTAATTATTTATTTTTGTTATCTTTTTCCATAACGTCTTTTATAACTCTGTCCATATGCTCACCATATTCCATTGAATTGTCTAATTCAAATATTAGCTCTGGCATATTTCTCATTCTTACTCTTCTTCCTAATTCTTTTTTTATAAAGCCTTTAGCTTTTGTTAAAGCTTCTACAACTTTATTTTTATTAGTTTTACCAAAAATACTAACATATATTTTAGCATATTTTTGGTCTGGAGTTATTTTAACATCAGTTACAGAAATAAGTCCTGTAACTGATGGTTCTTTAACTTCATTCATAATAATATTACTAAGAGCAAATTTAACGTCTTGTTCTAATCTTTCGTGTCTTTGCATAATATCCTCCTATTTTACTTCTTCCATAATGAAGCATTCAAAGATATCTCCTTCTTTAATATCACTATAATTTTCTAATTTGATACCGCATTCGTAGTTTTCTGCTACTTCTTTAACATCATCTTTTTCTCTCTTTAACGAATCGATTTTTACTTCATGAAGAACAATGTTATCTCTTACAAGTCTTACCATAGCTCCTCTTACTATCTTACCAGATTTAACGTAGCATCCTGCAACGATACCAGCACCAGTGATTTTAAATACTTTTCTAACTTCTGCTCTACCATACATAACTTCTTTGTATTTTTTAGGCATCATACCTTTAAGAGCAGTTTCAACATCATTAATAGCGTCATATATAACACTATATAATCTCATGTCTACTTTTTCTTTTTTAACTTGTGCTTCAGCCATAGGTTCTGGTCTTACGTTAAATCCAATGATAATTGCATTAGATACTGATGCAAGTGTAACATCTGATTCTTTAATACCACCTGTTGATGCGTGTAAAACTCTTACTCTAACTTCATCATTTGAAAGTTTGATTAATGAATCTTTCATAGCTTCAACAGAACCTTGTACGTCTGCCTTAATTATGATATTTAATTCTTTTATCTTACCTTGTTTAATTTGACCAAATAAGTCATCAAGAGTAATTTTGCTTCCTTGTTTGATAAGGTCTAATCTTTGTTTTGCTATTCTCTTTTCAATTAAGTGTTTAGCAACTTTTTCGTTTTCAACTTCATAGAATACATCTCCTGTTTGTGGAACATGAGATAATCCTAAGATTTCTACTGGAGTTGATGGACCAGCAGATTTTACAGTTCTACCTTTATCGTCTTTCATAGCACGGATTTTAGAAACCATGTCACCAACAACGATTGTATCTCCTGTATTTAATTGTCCCCTTTGAACAAGCATAGATACTATTGTACCTCTCTTTTGATCAAGTCTAGCTTCAATAACTGTTCCTTTAGCTTGTTTATTTGGATTAGCTTTTAAATCTTTCATATCTGCTATTAATAATAACATTTCAAGTAAGTTGTCTATTCCTTCACCTGTTCTTGCAGAAATTGGAACACAGATTGTATCTCCACCCCATTCTTCTGGTACAAGACCAACTTCAAGTAATTCTTGTTTTACTCTTTCTACATTTGCACCTGGTTTATCTATTTTGTTGATTGCAACTAATATACTTACTCCAGCGGCTTTAGCATGGTCGATAGCTTCTACTGTTTGTGGCTTAATACCATCATCTGCAGCTACTATAATAATAGCTATATCTGTTATTTGAGCCCCTCTTGCTCTCATAGCTGTGAAAGCTTCGTGCCCAGGAGTATCTAAGAAACATACTTCTCTATCTTGAACTTTAACTTTGTATGCACCAATATGTTGTGTGATACCACCAGCTTCACCTTCAACAACATTAGTTTTTCTAAGTCTATCAAGTAATGAAGTTTTACCGTGGTCAACGTGTCCCATTACAACTACGATTGGTGGTCTTGGAACTAATTCTTCTTCGTTGTCTTCACTATCGTCAAATAAGATATCTTCTTCTGTTACTACAACTTGTTTTTCAGCTGTAATTCCAAATTCTGAAGCAATTAAGTATGCAGTGTCAAAATCTATTTCTTGGTTTACTGTAGCCATTATTCCCATAGCGAATAATTTTTTAATTACTTCTGAAGCTTGTTTTTTGATAGCTTCTGCAAATTCTTTAACAGTTAAGCTTTCTGGTAATTTAACTTCTGTCATTGGAATTATTTTAGTTTGTTTCATTTCAACTTTTGGAGCTTTAGCTTTCTTTTTACCATATCCTTTTCTAGATAGGTCGCTATCTCTTTCATATAAATCCATTAATCCATCAGAGTCAATTTCCATTCCTCTTAATTTTGAAGTTGACACTCTAGAGTTTTCTTCTCTTAATCTGTTTTTATCTATTTTCTCTTTTCTATTTTCAGAATTTGCATTATTTACTTTATCATTATATTTTTTCTTATCTCTATCGATATTTTGAGAATTGTATTCTCTCATTTCTTTTTGTTCGATAGGAGCTTTTTCAGCTTGTTTTATAAATTTATTAACTTGATATGATGTATTGTCAGTATTTTGTCTTTGATCTCTTCTAAAGTTATTTCTTTGTGGTCTTTCACCATTTTGTTGATCACGTCTATTGAAGTTATTATTAGTGTTATTTCTTCTGAAGTCTTTGTTGTCTCTGTTATTATCTCTGTTGTTTTCTCTATTGTTAGAAGATTTATTATAATTTGGGTTATTTTGGGAATTATAATTATTTCTTCTATTATTATAGTTTTCTCTATTATTGTTGTTATATGAATTATTTCTATTATTCATATTATTTGCAGGTTTAGCATCTGTTGCTTTTACAGCATTTCTATTTTCTGCAACTTTATTTTCAACATTTTTAGTTTTTTCAACTTTATTTTCATTATTATTTAAAGTAACTGTTTTTTCCATATTATTTACACTTTCTTTTACTTCATTTTTAACTTCGACTTTTTGTTCTACTACTACTTCTTTTTTCTCTACAACAACTTCAGGTTTCTTCTCTTCTACTGGTGCAGGTTTTTCTACAGGTTTTCCATTTCTAGTTATAACTATGTTACTTCTATTAGTTTGGAATCTGCTTCTTCTATCAAAAGAGTTGTTATTATTTCTTGGTTTAGATTGTTGTGAATCATTTCTGTTGTTATTTCTAGCAGGTCTGTTGCTAGTTTCTTGATAACTCTTTTTGATATCTCCTGCAATATTAGTAGTTATTTCATTTACTTGTTTTCCTTCGTCACTTGTATTTATAACTCTAACATTTCTTCTAATAATGTGCATTTGTTCTGGTTTCTTTTCTTCTTTAACTGTTTTTTTACCAGTTCCTTTTACTTTTTCTACATCGCTATCTTCAAGTGTAGAAAGGTGTGATTTAACACTTATTCCTAACTTGTTTAATCTATCTAGCATTTCAGTATTTGATAGATTTAATTCCTTTGCTAATTCATATACTTTTATTTTTCCCAAATTACTTCCCCCAATTCTTCTAATACTTCTAATAAACTACAATCATTTATATCAATTTTAATTTTTACTTTATTTTTATTAATAGCCTTTTTTAAACTTTCTATACATTTTTTGTCTTTACAAATATATATCCCTCTACTATTAATATTCTGATTTTTATCTATTATTGCTTTTTTTTCGTTATCTGCTACAATTCTAAAAAATTCTTTTTTATCTTTTCTAGCTTTGCACGCTACACAGCATCTAATAGGTTCCATTTAATCACCTGTTTCTATTCAACTACTGTTTCTTTAATTTGTGTTTCAGTTTTAATATCTATTTTCCATCCTGTAAGTATTGCTGCAAGTCTTACGTTTTGTCCACCTGCACCTATAGCAAATACTAAAGCATCGTCTGGTACTACTACAGTAGCAATTTTTTCTTCATCATTAATATCTATAGCAAGTATTGGTGCTGGAGATATTGCATTGATGATATAACTTGGTATATCTTCGCTATATGGTATAACGTCAATTTTTTCCCCATTTAATTCATCTATTATTGGTTGTATTCTCATACCTTTTTTACCAACTAAGCTTCCTACTGGATCTACGTTTTCGTCATGAGACCATACAGATATTTTTGTTCTGCTTCCAGCTTCTCTTGCGATATCTTTTATTTCTACTATTCCATCCATAATTTCTGGAACTTCATTTTCAAATAATTTTTTAACAAAGTTTGGACTTTTTCTAGATAATGTTATTTTTGGTTGTGAACTTCCTGTTTCATTTACAACACTTAAAACTAAAGCTTTAATTTTTTGATGTGGTTGTAATTTTTCAGTTTTAATTTGTTCGTTGTTTGGTATTAAAGCTTCTACTCTTCCAAGATCAACTATAACTCCAAATTTTTCTGTTTTTTGAACAGTACCAACTATTATTTGACCAACTTTATCTGCATATTGTGTATATACTAAGTTTTTCTCAGCTTCTATTATTTTTTGAACTAGTATGTTTTTACCAGTAGATGCTGCAATTCTTCCAAAGTTTTTAGGTGTAACTTCAACTTTTATTGAATCACCTATTTTAGCTTTTTTAGAAATTTTCTTAGCATCTTCTAAAGTTATTTTTATTCCAACTTCTTCTGGAGCAACTTCTTCACATACTTCTTTAACAGCATAAACTTTGATAGATGTTTCTGTTATATCTACATCAACATCTTCAGGAACAATAACATTGATGTGGTTTTCTGGATCACCATTTTCGTTATTATTGTGTGTATTTTCAAAATCTCTTTTATATGCTGCTTTTAAAGCTGTTTTTAAAGCATCAATTAAATATTCTTTTGTTATACCTTTCTCTTGATAAATTTGATCGATTGCATTAAACAATTCTTTAGAACTAATTTTCTCACTTCTCATTTCCTAATTCCCCCATTATAATTTAATTATTTTTATTAAACTTGTTCAGTTTGTTTAAATTAACATTATCTGTATTGCCTTTTAAAGCTGAAGCAAAATCATATGTTGTATATGCTGTGGCAATATCTTTTAAAGATAAAGTAACATCTTCTTTATCTAATGTTAAAGTAACTGTTTCTTCATCTTCATTTACAGCTTTTATTACTGCTTCAAATTCTTTTAAATCATTTTGTTTTTTAAATAATTTTACATGAATTTCTTGACCCATATATTTTTTGTACAATTTAATGTTTTTTAATTGTCTTTCAAGTCCTGGTGAAGATACTTCTAAAACATATTCTTGTTTTATATTTTGGTCAACGATATCTTCAATTGCTCTACTTACATTTTCGCAATCTTCAACCCACATAGACTCCCCAACTTTGTCTATGACAACTCTTAATACGTTATTTGAACCTTCTTTTACGAACTCTACATATTCAATCTCAAATCCTAGATTTTTAACGATTGGTTCAATAACTTCTTCAACTTTAATTTCAACTTTCATTTACTACCTCGCTATCTAAACATAAGTGAGAGGATTTTAGCCACCCTCTCACTTCAGTTCACGTAATATTATTATACTATATTTATTTTGAAAAATCAACAATTTATCCAATATTTTTATAGTAAACTTTAATATTTATTTCATATTGATAAATAAATCAATTCTATCTAAAGAATTTTTCTCAAATTGTTCCATTCTATCTATTAAATTCATAACTGTTTTACTCTTAATTTTATACTCCTTTTTTACCCTTTCAATGTCTAGTAAATTTACTTCATTATATTCTTTCATGAGCTCTAAATATTCTAACCTACTATCTGCTTTAATGTTTGCACCTATGCTACTTGCTATTCCAAATGCTATATTCGTTTCACCATTATACTTTTTCATCCTACTTTTTAACATTCTTCTTATTGATACATTAAACTTTTTGTACTCTAATATATTGTGTCTAATTAGCTCGTAAACTTCATCTTTTATTTCCTTCTTTTTTAATATTTTATATAGCATATCTTGTTGTATCTTAATATTGGTTAGTAAGTATTTTAAAAGATCTATTTCTTCGTTCATATTATCACCTTTAATATTATTTGAATAAATGAAAAAAAGATACTTTAATTAAAGTATCTTTTCTTCAATGTGTTTTTATATGTCAAAAAAGGATTTGTTGTTTGTTATTTTATAATTTCAGATTTTACCCAATAATATGTACCATCTTCATTTTTCATAAATGTATGTTTGTATTCAGATGCTTGATCATAGTATTTAGATAGTATTTTCATTCTATTATCGTAAAGATATCCGTCACCACTGTTTTCTGCCAAATTAGGTTTTGCAAAAGCTTTTACATTAACACCTGCTATTAACTCTTCAAATGTTGGGCAATTTGCATATAGTTCATCACTTTCAAAGTCTTTGTATGAATCTAAGACTTCACTTCTATGACCTCTCCAATCTTTTACATCTAAAGTTAAGCCTAAAGTTACACCTTGACTATTTACTACATCTGTATTTATAGCGACAAAAAGATATTTGCTATATACTTCATATCTATCACTATATTCTTCTATTTTATATACACCTGTTACTGGATAAGATGATGGACCACCTCCGCCACCACCTACTCTATTATAAAATGCTTGTTTTTCTTCGATATATTCATATCCTATAAAATCAACCATAAAATCCGCTGGTGTATAATCTGCTTCACCAAAAATTTCTTTCATTGAGGCATCTACATATTCTTTCTTTAACATATAAGAATAATTTGAATCATCACTAGGTTCTACTTTTTCTGATGCACCATTCCAATATGCAAGTCTAAGTTTTTGATAGTTTTCTAAATCATCAATTGTTATACTTCCCATTTTTATATCATAGAAATATTCTTCAATGTTACGTGGGTAAAGTATAGTTGCCATCCTTCTGGCTATCTCACTATCAAGTGCTAAATATGTTGGAGCTTCTTCCTCTTTTTCATCTCCAACATTTTCTTCTCCTACTACTTGTTCATTGCTATTAGGGTCAGCTACTTCCTGTTTTTCTGGAAGATTTGTAACTATAAGAGCTACTACTAAACCTACGATTACAAGTACTAAAAGTAAAGTTGTTATTATACTACTTCTTCTCATAAATCTACCTCCTTTAAATTTATGTTTTATCTTTTGTACACTTTAATTTTATTTTATTATTTTTTATTTGTAAATACCCTATATTTTAGTATAAATATCTACTATTTTGACTGTTTTTAGTACTTTTGATATTTATATTTTATTTATATCTTTAGTATTTCAAAATAGTTACAAAAAAAGACTTAGTGTTTACTAAGCCTTATTTTGTTATATTATTTCTTTTTAACAGAAAATCCAAACTTTCCTAAACTTTCTCCAAGTGCATAATATTGTCCATGAGAATATGCCATTAAGTTACATTTCTCCATACAGAATCTTCCATTTTCATCCATGTATTTTTCGTCTACATTTACAGCTAATACTTTAGCTATAAACATATCATGTGAACCTAGTTCTTTTATTTCTTCAACTTTACATTCAATAGTTACTGGACTTTTCTTAAGCATTGGTACATCTATTTGTGTAGCAGGTTCTGTTTCTAAATTTAATGTTTTAAATTTATTTTCATTTCTTCCAGATTTAACTCCACAATAATCTGTAGCATAAGCAAGTTCTTCTGTAGTTAAATTAATACAGAAAACTTCACTTTCTTTTATTAAATCATATGAAAATCTTTCTTTTCTAACAGATATGTATGTCATTGCAGGATCTGTACATATAGTTCCAGTCCATGCTACTGTAAATACATTTTCAACATCCTTATTTTTACAAGTTACCATTACTGCAGGTACTGGATATACTAGTGTACCTGGTTTCCATGTCTGTCTTGACATAGCTATTCCTCCTTTTATATTCCAAAAGTATTGTTTTTCTTATCTTTAAATATATCTAGTCTTGGTGGTATAAATGTGAATATAACAAATAGTAATATTGTAGCTAAATTTAAATATTTATACACATCTTCCACTTTAGCAGATATCCTGCATTTATTTTGTACTATTACTTCAACTAATCTAGATATAATAATTGAAATGTAGAAAATTGTCATATCTACAATTAAGTTTTCTACAATAAATATTGCTTTGTATAGATAATATAGCACCGGTATTAACACTATAACTGTTAGTACCTTGAAAAATAACGAACTCCAGAGATTATATTCTCTTTCCTCTTTTACCGCCATTTTTACAAGTGCAACTATGTATATAGCCCATACTGCTATTTTTATATGCTCCCATACACTTTCATTTACTGCACTAAATAATGCTACTAACAAATTTTTACCACTAAACTCAAATGTAAAATGTAGCACTGTTCCAATTATACTTGTTACTATTATATCTACTAATGACTCTTTACTAAAAAATTTTAACTCTTTACATATATTCATACTACATTAATATGCAAAGAGTTAATTTTTATGTATTAGTGTGTTCTTAATCTTTTTAGTTTTCTTCCACCAACTCTAACTATTGGTAAAACTTTATTATATAAGAAGAACATAAATGGTTTATATACTTTATTTATTTCTCCTATATATTCTTCTAATCCTTCTTCTCTGCAGAATCCTATTTTGAATTTATATAATCCATTTTCTGGACTTAAATCTAAAACACCACCAAAATTGTATGTTTTACATCCAGTTTCAAGTCCCCACTTAATCATTTCCATTTGCATAGCATAGTTAGGCATTAAGTTTCTTTTTTCATTTGAACTTGCACCATAAACATAGAATAATTCTCCACCTATACATGTTGCAATAGCAGCTGCTAGCTTATCTCCTTCATGTTCTGCAATATATATTCTAAGTTTAGATTCATCATATGCATTTAACATTCTTTCAAAATATTCATAATCTCTGCAACCAATTCTATCTCTTATTGTTGTTACTTTGTATATATCATAAAAAGTTTTTAAGTCTTCTATATCTCTAGAATATCTAACAGTAACACCTTTTCTTTTAGATAGTCTAACATTATATCTTGTTTTTTCAGCAAAGCTTTTCATTAACTCTTCTTCTGTTTTTGAATCTATATTTAGTACCATGTTATGACTTGGTTGGATTAAATCATCTAAGTTTGGTTTGAATCCAGATGTTTTATATCCAGCTTTTACATACATATCATCTAACTTTTTATCAAAAACAACTTGTGGATCAAATTTTAATGCAAATGCATTATACTTTTTAGCTATTCCATCTGCCTCTTTAATAAGTTTATTTACTAATTCTATATCATATACATCACATACTGGTCCTCTTGGTGAATATATTAAAGCTGTTTTTGTATGTGGTAAATTTTGGATAAGTAGCATCATTGCAGCTACTATTTTTCCATTTTCTTTTATATATATAGCTTCTTGTTTCCAGTTATTTTTTACTTTACCCCAATTTAAATCTTGCATAAAACTAGTTCCTACATGATTTAAAATATAGTCTTCATATTCTTTTACTTCTTTTTTATTATTAAAATCTAATATTGGCATATCTTCCCCTACACTTTCTTTAGTTTTTGTCCTTCTTTAGAATCTATTACTAAAAATCCTAAATCTTTTAATTTATCTCTAATTTCGTCAGAAGTCTTAAAGTCTTTATTTTCTCTTGCAACTCTTCTAGCTTCAAGCAATTCTTTTACTTCGTCGCTGTATTCAACTTCTTCCTCTTGATTTTCTCTATCTAGAGCTAAATCTGTAATTTTTTCAAATTTCATTATTAAATCATAATATTCTTTAGATTTAACTGGTTCTTTAGCAACATCCCAAATTACAGCTATTGCAAGTGGCATATTAATATCATCATTAATAGCATTTAAAAATCTTTCTTCATATTCTCTAATTTTATTTTGATCTGCTTTTTCTGTACCATTCTTTTGTTGTCTTGTTGCTTCTCTTAATCTATTTAAAGCTGTTTGGGCAGATTTTATTGCATCCCATGTAAAGTTTAGTTTTGTTCTATAATGTGCTGAAAATGTAAAATATCTGTAAGCTAAAGGCTCTATTCCTTCTTTTTCTAAATCAGATATTGTATATACATTCTTTAAACTTTTAGACATTTTACCACCATTAATTTGTAAGAACTCAACATGCATCCATGTTTTTGCTGGTATATGTCCAGTAGCTCCTATTGATTGTGCAATCTCATTTTCATGATGTATTGGAATATGATCTACACCACCTGTATGGATATCAAAAGTCTCTCCTAGATATTTTCTAGACATTGCTGAACATTCAATATGCCATCCTGGATAACATAGTCCCATAAAGCTATCCCATTTCATAATATGTTCTTGTGGTGCTTTAATCCATAATGCAAAGTCTTGTGGATTTCTTTTTTCATTATCTACTTCAACTCTTGCACCTGCAAGTAATTCTTCCATATTATTATTAGATAAAGTTCTACCATATTTTTCTAGTTTTGATGTATCAAAATATACACCTTTTGATGTTTGATATGCATATCCATTATCTATTATTTCTTGTACATATTCTTCCATCTCTTTTATATGGTCAGTTGCTTTTACTAAGTATTCTGTATCTTCAATATTTAATTTTTTAAAGTCTTTTTGATAAGCTTCTGTGTACATTTTTGCAATTTCATATACAGTTTTATTTTGCTCTCTAGCAGATTTAGCCATTTTATCTTCACCTTCATCTGCATCTGAAGTTAAATGTCCAACATCTGTTATATTCATTACATGTTTTAGTTTATATCCATTATATTTTAATACTCTTCTTAAAGTATCCATAAAAATATATGTTCTCATATTTCCAATGTGTGCATAGTTATATACTGTTAAACCACATGAATAAATACTAGCTACATTATTTTTACTATCTATCGGCTTGAATTCTTCTTTCTCTTTCGTAAGTGTGTTATATAGTTTCAACATTCTATCATTTCACCCTTTCCAGTCTAGTATATTATATACCATAATACCTTTTTTTTCAATTATATGTAAAATTTAATTTCTTTTTACTAAAATATATTTTTATATTAGTATATTTATTATTTTGTTTATTGAAAATTATTTTTATATGCTATATAATTTTATGTATAAGGAGGAATATATGGAAAAAGTAATTAATTTTTTAGGTACTTTTTTTGATATAAATGTATTCTCAATAACACGATTAATATTAGCTGTAGTAATATTTGTAGCGTTTTTTATATTAAAAAGTTTACTAGCTAGAGTAATAATTAGAATCTTTGGTGTAAAAGGAAAGGAAAATATCCGTTCAAATTCTTTTTATAGACCATTAAAATTGTTATTTATTAGCATTGGATTATATGCTGCTCTGTTAACCTTAGGACCAACTGAAATGATGAGAAGTTTTGTAAATAAAGCTTTTAGAGTAATTCTTATAATTCTTGGTACATATGCAGTTGCTAATTTAGTAGCTCCAGGTTCAAAATTTGAAAAAGCTATAACGAAGAAAATGACTAAAGCAAATGATTCAATGATTAGAATGATTTGTAAATTCTTAAAAATCTTTGTATATATAGTGGGAGTTATGGTTATAATTAGTGAATTAGGTTTTAACATTAATGGTATCATAGCTGGTATTGGTATAGGAAGTGCTGCACTCGCACTTGCTGCACAAGATACTGCTTCAAATATTATTGGTGCTTTTATGATTATGATTGATAAACCTTTTGAAGTTGGCGAATGGATTAAGGTTGATACTATCGAAGGTGCTGTTGAAGAATTCACATTTAGAAGTACTAGAATTCGTGAATCTAGCAATTCAGTTGTAGCAATACCTAACTCTACAATAGTAAATTCATCTATTATTAACTGGAGCAGATTACAAAAAAGAAGAATTTCTATTGATCTTACACTCGAATTCGATACATCATTAAAAAAAGTAGCTGACGTACAAAACGATTTATTAATATTATTAGAAAATGAACCTAATATTATTAAAGATTCATTATATGTAAAATTTAATGAAATTAAAGCAAATGGCTATAATTTAAAAGTATTTTGTTATACTCCAATTATTAACTATATGGATTATATGGATTACTTAAATACTATTAACTTTAAAATAATGCATACATTAAATAATCATAAAGTTAATCTTGCATTTAATTCTCAATCTATATATTTAAAAAGATAATAAAAAAATAATACCCCATCGGGTATTATTTTTTTATCTTCTATTTTCTATTTTTAATCTTTTATCTTATTACAATACAATTAAATCATATTCTAAACTTTCAGAATTAAATCTATATAATGTTAGTGTATCTCTAGACATTGCATATGTTCCAATATTCTTTAGAGCTTCTCCTTCTTGTGAGTATACATTAAATACAAAACATTCTGTTCCAGATATAGTTGTAATTCCTTGGTTAAATACAATTCTTGCTGCACTTAAATCTACAGTTATTCCTAGTTTTTCAGCTGGAACTGCCTTAAATGCTTGAACTACTGCATCTTTTGCTGCTTGTAAAGATGCTTCATCCATTTTATTACCTGATTCATCTACAAATTCATATACACTTTGAGTATCATTTTGATGTATTGGATCTGAATTAGTTGCTTCATCATTTACTAATGATTTTACAACTAAAATGACTGTTACTATTATTATAATTAATATCAATATAGATAAGAATAATCTTTTTTTATTTACATTCTTCATAATATCACCTATTGGAATTATACCAAAATCTAGTAAAAAAATCTACTCTTTTTTGTATAATTCTATTATTCCTTCCTTGTAAGCTTTAATTATATCTAGCCAAATTGAATTTTCGACATTTCTCTTCTTTTTAGGATGTACTAAAAATCTTAAATATAATTCTATATGGCTATCTACTACTTCAACATATATTATTGGCTCTAAATTATTAAAATAAATTCTATAGTCTGCACTTGCATCTTTTACTTCACTCTCCATTTTATTAGGAATATTTCTTACTATACTATTTTTCTTTATTATCTTATATAGCTCTTTTTTAGTCTTATATACATCTGCATCTAATGGAATACTTATTTTTATTTCGTCCCATATATATTTGAATGCTTTTACATAGTTTTTTACTGGATGTGTAAATACAATAGAGTTTGGTACATGTACTATTCTTCCTGTGCTTTGTTCGCCATTTACTCTATCTCCTATTTCTAAAAGATCAAAACTTGTCTTATTTATATTTACTACATCGCCTCGTAAGTCTCCTACTTCAATTCTATCCTCTAGTGAGAATATCTTACTTGTACGAATATATATTCCAGAAAAGAAGTTAAATATTATATCTTTTAATGATAATGTAATAGCTGTTGATATAAACGTTATAACTGTTATAAAACTTTTTAAATAATCTGTCCAAACTATAAATAATAATACAAATGTTATTACAGTTATTATCGCACTACCATTTTTCTTGTACATATACTTTTCTTTTGAATTTAGCTCTTTCTTAAATGATAGTTTTAATGTTATATTTTTTATTAGTTTCATAACTAAAATTATTACTATTGATATAATAATCAAATACACATAATTGCTATTTATTGTAGTCGCTGCTTCTATACTATCACATATTTTCTTTAAAAAATCCATTTTTCCCTCCTTTTCATTTTATTATATTAGAAAAGATATTATAACACTTGATTGGTATATAAGCTAGCATTTTCACATTAATTTCACTTTATGTTTTACATAATCACAAATATAACACAAAAAATAACTCTTGAAAGTAACTTCAAGAGTTATTTTAATATTTGGCTCCTCAAGTAGGGCTCGAACCTACGACCCTTCGGTTAACAGCCGAATGCTCTACCACTGAGCTATTGAGGAATACATCAATATTATACTCATATAATATCATTAGTATTCACATTTGTAAATACTAATGACAAAATTTATATAATTTTTTCGTATAATATTGCTTTCATGTTACATATGTAATTTCCTTTTCACTGCTTCTGTTACATCTTTAAAACAAAGTATAACTGTAATAATTAAGTTTAAAATAGATATTGCAATAGAAATCTTGCCTAAAATACTTAGTTCTATAATTTTTTCTAATACAAATACAAGTGGTAGAAAACTTAATATTAAAATTATTAACTGGTAAATTGCATACTTAATATATTTTTTATAGCTTACTAAAGTAAGTATTAGCATTGTTATATTAGCAACCATTAATACTATCGGAACAGCTATGCTCATTGACCATCCAATAGATCCTAGCCTACTATCTATATACACCAATATTGCTGATACAGCAATTACTTGTAATAATACATGCCCTGCTATATTAGTATTTCTTTTTATAGAAAATATAAGTATTGCCCAAATATATATAATTCCACAATTAGTGATTGCAGCCCATGGTATATCTGGTGTAGTTAGCCTATTAATTAAAACTAACACTAAAGCTAATATAATTGATGAAGCTATAAAAATATTTAATAATTTTTCTGTCTTTTTGCTATTTAATTTTTCTGGATATATCATCTAAAACACCATTACTTTCTATTGTTACATCAATTCCTTTATTTATTAAAAATTCATAAAAAACTCTTTCTATTTTATTATCATTTAGAATTGATGTAAATGTAAATACAATTTTATTTTCAAATGTACAACTTGAACATTTTATTTTTTCAACTGGATCTGGAGCAATAAGCATAATAAAATATTTTATATATTTTTGATAATCTCCAAGGATACCTATTCTTCCTATATTTGAATATGTTATTGTAGAATGCTTTCTAATTTCTAAATATCCTATTCTTACTAATATATTTTTTAAGAAAAGTGGTATTATTTTAATAAAGAAGTTGTTTCCGAGTTTTACATTTGAAGACATTACTTTTAATACTTCTTCTTCTGTTAGTCTTTCCTTAAATTCTTTTTTTACGAATTCTATCATCTCATCAAAATTGCTTAAATTATTGTTTTTAAATTTAGCTGCTAATATAATGTATGAAAAGAAATTAGACAGAGTTTTTGAAGGAAAGTATTTTTTCAAATTAACAGGTACACATATTTTTAAAGGTTTCTTTCCCTTATTTTCTGTGTAATTTGTATTATATATAGCATACATTAAAACTGCTGTTAAATATTGCGTAACAGTTGCATCATATTTACTACACTCTATTTTTAATTTTTCTAAATCTATTATTTGATGAATTGTACTAATTGCACCAAGTCTTATTTTTTTACCTTTAAGTTCATATGCTCTTTCATTTTTAGATTTTGTTTTAATTTTTTTACTATAATTTTTTATATAGCTGTCCTCTTCAGTATATTCAATCTTTCTTGGACGTCTAATTTCTTGTTTTAAATCTCTTGGATGACACATTTCTAAATACGTATATACAAGCTCTCTAAAAAATACATTTCCACCATTTCCATCTGTTAAAGCATGGAATATATCTATATTTATTTTATTCTTAAAGTATGTAACTTTAAATAAATAACCATTATTTGCTTTGGGATTAATATATTTACATGGATATTCATTTTCTTCTTCAATAATTGGAGCTTTGGTATTTTCTTCTAAATAATACCAAAATAATCCTGCTTTCATTCTAACTTTAAAAATTTCATATTTCTCTAAAGCACTTAACAAAGCTTCATATAATATTTTAGGATTTACTTTGTTATTTAATACAACAGATAGTCTAAAAACAGAACTATATTTTTGTCCAGTAGACATTGGAAAAATTTTTGCTGAGTTATCTAATTTTCTCCATTTTATATTATTACTATTTTTCATATTTTCTCCTCTTAGTACTGTATTATATGTTACCATTAAATGCAATAATATTCAAATAAATTATATTTTAAAACAACATTAAATATAAAATTGTATGTTTTTAAACGCAAAAAAGCTAGGATTTCTCCTAGCTATTTATGGCTCCTCAAGTAGGGCTCGAACCTACGACCCTTCGGTTAACAGCCGAATGCTCTACCGCTGAGCTATTGAGGAATATAAAAAAATTGGCAACTTCGTATTTTCCCACAGACTTTATTCTGAAGTATCTTCCGCAACGTAAGGCTTAACTGCTGTGTTCGGCATGGGAACAGGTGTACCCCTTACTTCATAGTCACCAAT
>JAGAIU010000056.1 GCA_017626395.1 Clostridia bacterium
CAGAGCATTGCCCTAAAACACTTAGCGCCATTTATTGAACGTTCATATAGACGATATCATGATATGTTATTAAATGTAATTTCAGAACCTGCTGAACTTAAAGCTGCTATTAATGTTTTACTAGAAAAGGAAATTCGAGCAGGAATTCAAACGATTCGTTATCAGTTATCGACTTTACAAACTACTAACGGTATGAGATAACTTGCCGTTGTAAAACCTTGTGAACCCTGCCAAGGGGTGTGAGTTTAATACTTGCTAACGGTTCAGAGATAGGTAACTATGTTATGAGTAAGAGAACCTAAGTCCTAATAGGATATGGCAATACCGTGCTAAATTCCAAGTCTATATAAATATTCTCTGGGAGATGATATTTATGATAGGTTATATATATAAAACGACAAACAATATAAATGGTAAAGTGTATATAGGCAAAAAAGAAAGTAGCATGTATATAGATAGTTATTATGGGAGTGGTAAAATCATAAAAAGAGCTATCAAAAAGTATGGAATAGACAACTTTACAAACGAAATTATTTACAAATCAAATACAATAGATGACTTAAATGCAAACGAGAAAAGACTAATATCTGAATATAAAGAAAAGTACGGCAGTAACTGTTATAACATAGCAGCTGGTGGTGACGGTGGTAATGTATTTAGATACGCAGACCAGAAGACGAAAGACAACTTCTCTAAAAAAATGGAAATTATAAATAAACAAAGATGCTCTAGTGACTCATTTAAAGAAAAAATATCTATTGCTAATAAAATGAGATATAGCAACGAAGATATAAGAAGAGAACATAGCGAAAAAATAAAAAAAGCATGGAGTAGTGATGTTTTGAGGGCTAAGCAATCAGAAATTTTAATAGAAGTTAATAAAAGAGATGAAGTTAGAGCTAATAAATCCAAAGCTATGAGAGAAGTTTGGACTAGAGACGGCCACAGAGAACAAATATCCAAAAAAGCTAAAGAAGTATGGAGTGAAGATAAGAGAAGTGAACATTCAAAAATTTTAAAATCATCATACACTAAAGAAAGAAAATTAAAGGATTCAGAAAGAATGAAGAGTAAGTGGCTTGATGAAAATTATAAAAAGAATGTCTCTAATAGTATAAAACAAGCATATATAGAGAATGGATGTATAAATCGTGGTTCCGAGAGTGTTATGGTTTGTTACAGGTTGATTCATAATAATATAGATATTACTTTTAAAAGTAGAAAAGAATTAGAAAAATATCTAAAGGATAAATATGATATTTGTATGAGTAAGAAAACTTTTAAGTCTATTGTTGATGGTGGTATTCCGTTTAAAAGTTATTACAAGAAACATATATGTGCTGACGGTTTAATTATATATAGACTCGGAAGAAGTGTAGAGACTATGGGTGATGAGTGTAACCCAGTAGGGGTGGAAGAATAGGCGCCACCCCGAAGCGCAAGGCAACATAAATATGTTGAAGAGATAGTCCGAATAGCTATAAAGATAAGAAATTATCGTGCTATTTGCAGTCACCGTTTGCTACTATTTATTTAGAAATTGATAAAGACTATGGATATGTAACAGAACAAGCGGTTTTAGTAGAAGAAATGTTAAAGCAACGAATTGAAGGAATGAAAAATTATAAAGGACAAGAAATTGCAGAAGCGTTCCCTAAACTAGTATATTTATTAGATGAACATAACTGTTTAGAAGGCGGAAAATACGATTATTTAACTGAACTTGCTGCAGAATGTATGGCAAAAAGAATGGTACCAGATTTACAATCAGCTAAAATTTTAAGAGAAAATTATGAAGGTGGTAC
>JAGAIU010000057.1 GCA_017626395.1 Clostridia bacterium
AATAAACATAGTTCTTGTTTTAAAGCAATTCATAGTTATGTCTCTCCTTTCTAGCTAAAGTACTTTCTTATAAATAGTATTTGTATTATTTTTTTAAATAAACTATATATTATATTTTCTTAAAAACAAAATTAGCTTTGCTCAAAAACATTATTTTTATATTTATAAAATTATTGATATTACTTATATTCATAGGTTATGTACAAATATATTTATGATATAACTTCCTACGAAAATGATTCTAGCCGTAGGCTATTTTTTGCAACACTAAAGTAAACCTATCTTTTATAGGCTTAATTTAGTGTTATTTTTACATTTTATGCCATTTGTAAACTATCTTTTTCTACAAGATAACCTTTGGATTTTAGTTCTTTTATAATCCTATCTTCTCTTCTTTTATCTTTATCTATAAAATATTGGATTTCTAACTCTTTATATGTACTTTTAGTTTTTAATAAGTGATATATCAGTCTTAACATCATATTAGCTATCGCTATTAGTGCTTTCTTCCTTCCCATTCGGGGAACCATGCTCCAGTACTTATTTTTAAATCTGCTATCTTTTTTCTTGGTGGCTGACCATGCACACTCACACAACATAGACCTGAGCCAATTGTTCCCTGACTTTATACCACTTCTTTTCTTTTTACCTGCACTCTCATTGTTTTTTGGACATAAACCAGCCCAGGAACTTATATGTTTCTCAGTTTTAAATACATCCATACTAGTTCCTATTTCAGCTATTATACTTGAGGCAGATATTTTACTAATACCAGGTATTGTTTCTAATAACTCTAAACTATCTCTTTCTTTTTGAAGTAATATATCAATTTCTTTTTCTAATTCATTAATTTGTTTTTCTAAAAATACAATATTACTATTGTGCATTCCCAATAATATCACATGATGCCCTCTGATTTTACCATTAAGCGCTTCATACATTTCCATTGGGGTAGATTTTAACTTTGATTTTCCTCTTCCTTCATACAATGAATAAATAAATTCTTCTGTGATACATTGATTACCTATTATTTGATTTAAAATAGATTTTCCAGTTTCTCCAAATACATCTGAAAGTACACTTGATATTTTTATATTTGCATCTTGTAACACCTTATGGATTCTATTTTTATTTCTATTAACTTCACCTAGCAATTCTTTTCTTAACCTAGTTAAATCCCTTAAATCTCGAATTCTCTCTGGTGGTACAAAGCTTTTTTCTATTAAACCGCATCTTAATAAGCTAGCTATCCATTCTGCATCTTTGACATCTGTTTTTCTTCCCGGTACATTTTTTATTTTTTTAGCATTTGCTACTATTAAGTCAAAAGCTCCGCTTTCAAGTATATTCCATACAGGCTTCCAATAGATTCCTGTACTTTCCATAGCTACATGAGTACATTCTTTCTGATTTATGAAATCCAATAATTCTAACAATCCTTTAGTAGTTGTAGAAAATGTCTTTACTTCTTTTTTAGGTTTTATATCTAATTTACCATATAAAACACATGCTACCACTGTATCCAAATGAACATCTAACCCAGCACATCTTTCTACGATTGCATCCATAGTTACCTCCATAACAAGATATAAAGCGAATTTATAGTAACTGTCCTAAAAAAATTCCTACACGTGCTATTTGCACAATATCTTGTTCTTATCAGCTACTATTCCTAGTTTCCTTGTAAGAATCGTATTACTACATTATATTCAAGGTTTATTACTCGCTTTATATTGATTATAGGCGAAGCCATTAAAAAACAATCATTTTCATTATAGATTGTGAAACAAAGTTTAATGTTTTTTCCTTACACGTAAAAAAACTGGATAAGGAATTAACCTTATCCAGTTTATATTAAACTATTTTAATGCATCTTTAACGTTATTTATCATAGTTTGAGTAGAATCTAATCCACCTGCAACTACATACCACGCTGCTGAATCTAAGTATACTATTTTATCATTTTTATATGCATCTGTTGATTTTATTAAATCATTGTCAAATAAAGCTTTAGCTGTACCTTCTCCACCTGTAGCACTTCCTTTATCTACAACGAATATGTACTCTGG
>JAGAIU010000005.1 GCA_017626395.1 Clostridia bacterium
TGATTTATTGGATTTAATGCCAACAGATGCGTTAGCCTTTTTGTTTGATACAGGATTTAATCATTATGATAATAGAAATAAACAAAAGACAGTTTATACACCTATTGATGAAGAAGTTGATTGTGAGATTGATTATGTGGGTAATTTTTGGACTAAGGTAGGTAAAACTATATTCGTACATCCACAGAGTTTTAGAGGTTCTATCTTAGGTACGGCAGCTAAGGCATTTGATTATTTTACTTCTATAGGAGAGGACTTCCAATCTCTAGTTATGGCTCATACACATAAGGTAGGTATGGCTGTTATAAACGAAAAATATATTTATGAAGAAGGTACTTGTGCCGATTTATCAAGAATGGATTACTTAGATATGAAGTTACCTAAGACAACTCAAACAAATGGATATATGTATATTGTACAAGATAAAGATGGAAATTTAATTTACGAAAAAACAAAGTTAATAAAATTTTAAAAATAATTAATTAAAAAGTGTTGACAAGTTATCTCTTATACTATATAATTTAAATATAGAAAGAGATAACCTTACATAGACCTAAGCAAGTCGTTAAAAGGCAAATGAAATATGAGGTGGTAATATGAATAAGATAAATGTCTTACAAGACATCATTACTACAAAAGATGGTAGAAAGTTTACTAAGTTAGTAGGAGGTTTCGGTGAAGGTTGTCCTATATTAACAGATAAACAAGTCGGAGAGCTTTTAGGATATAAAAAAGGTGCAAGAATGGTAAGAGAACAACTCGATAGGAATAGAGATAAATTCGAGGAAAACGTTGATTTTATTGACCTAATCCAACGTGTCTCTGACAGCGACACGTTAAATAAATTAGGTTATTCACCACAGTCAATAAAACAAGCAAAGAATGTTTATATATTTTCTCAAGCTGGATTTTTAAAATATCTAAAGATAGCAACTAGCGAAGAATCGTTTAAACGATATGAAGATTTTATTGAAGATTATTTCAAAACAAAAGTAGAATTAAAGGTTGTAGAAAATACTTTACGAGAAGAATTAGAAAAACTAGAAAACGATAAGGTGTTTATTTACGGTAAAGCAGTTTTATGTAAGAATGAAACTGATAGCATAGATTTACTTAGAAAATTAGAAGATATAAATAGTAGAATTACCGAGATAACAGCAACATTAAGCAAAGAGGATTTAGAAGCAAGATATAACGAATTAGTAACCAACTATAATAAATTAGTAGATGACGAAGATTGTTTTGACATTGGAGAATTTAGCAAGGTATTAGATATAAAAGGATTTGGAAGAAATAAATTATACGAATATTTGAGAGATACAGAAGTATTCATGAGGGATAAAAATGTACCATATTCTAAATATTCTAATTATTTTAAAATGGTTTTTAGTGGAAGATATAAAGGTGTGGCAACATACAAACCACTTTTAAAAGGTAAAGGTATTCCGTTTTTACTAAAGAGGTTAAGAAGAGATGGTATATTAGAAGATATAGATACCAAAAAGATTAAAGAAATAGAAAATAATCTTAGAAATATGAAAAAAGAAAAAGCAAATTAAAATAATTAATTAAATATACATAGTTGAATGTTGTGATAATATGCTTCTATGAATATGAAATATGAGGTGGTAATATGGGGAAACAAATTATAGATACCGTATATCTTGAAGCAGTAGCTAACGATGCAGTTAAGCATAGAAAGATATGGTTTAACGAACAAGTCGACGAACAAAGTGTTACTAAATGTATATATTTATTAGATAAAATAAAAAGAAACGACATGATATTAGGAGAAAAGAAACCTATCACGATAGTGATGAATAGTCCTGGTGGTTATGTATATCAAGGTTTAATGTTAATATCTCATATCGAAGGTATGGTAAAAGAAGGATATGAAATAATTACATTAACAGGTGGTATGAGTGCTAGTATGAGTTTCTTAATAGGATTATGTGGAAGCAGAAGAAAGGCTTATAAATACTCTACATTCCTTTGTCATCAACCATCAAGTGGTGCTATTGGAGAAGCAGTACAAATTAGAAGAACATCTGATGAAGTAGATAGATTATGGGATATAAGCAAAAAGATAATTAAAGAGCATACTAAGATGTCAGATGAACTATTAGATAGTATTTATAATGGATGTATTGATTATATCGTGGATTCTGATAAAGCGTTAGAATTAGGTATAATTGATGAAATAGTGTAATAGGAAGGTGTGTATATTATGGAAAATATTAAAAACATTGTAAAATTAGCTTTAGAGGATATTGAAAGATTAGATAATGCTGAGGATAAAAATGAATATATCGAAGAATTATTAAATTTATTATATGATGAAGGTAAATTAGACGACTTTTTAAAGTATATTTATGATAATGATATTAAAGAATTAGTTGAACCTATCGAAACACTTATGAAAGAAAAATCTAAGAAAGTTGAAGAACATGAAGAAGATAATGAAGATGAAGTAGACGAAGATGAAGAATTTAGAGAATTAAAATTACAAGAAAGGCGTATAGAGGTAAACATTAAACAAGCTGGTTTTAGAGAAGAAATAATGAGAATGGAAAACCAAGTTGAAGATTACAAGGTTAGTGAAGAAACTAAGAATAGCGAAATATTTGAATTTGCTAAAACAAGAACAGAAACTTTAATTTATACATTTAAAGAATTAATTAACAATGGTTGTACTTATGATAACGCTTTAGCAGTCGCTAAAGATATATTAGATGGATATGATAATTTAACAAAAATAAAGTTAGGTGCAGTACAATCATCACAAAATAATATATAAGTAAATTTTAGGAGTACGTTTTTTAAAAGCGTACTCTTATTTTTGTAAGGAGTGATTATTGTGGCTTTGCCAGGAGCAGTAAAAAAGCAAAAAGATAAAAAGAAAGAAGAAGTAAACGAAAAGAAGGAAGAATTTGGTGTTTCTGCTAAAAATGTTATGTCTAAAAAAGAAATAGAGAAAAATCCAAAATTAGCAGAAAAGAATGGTAGATTTCAATGTATTCTGCAATGTACTGGAAATTGTAAAAGAACTAAAGGATTAAGGGCTGTAAAATACTTTTCTGACATTGAGCATCATTTGTTCGGCTATATACCAATATGCAAAGATTGTATGAATAAATTCGTTTTAGATAAAAATGGAGATGTAGTATTAGAAAAAGTAGATTTATTGCTAAGAATTATAGATATGTGTTTTTGGGAAGATATATATGAAAAAGCCTTAAAAAGCTATTACGAAACATCGGGAGAAAAAGATTATGGCTTTATGGGTTTATATATAAGATATTTATATATGAGTAGTAAAGAGCATGAATTATTTGGATATATAAATGGACAATATCCTATAATAGAAGAAATGTTTGAAGATGACACTTTAGATGAAGAAGAAGCACAAGTATTAGAAGAAATAAAAGATTTTTGGGGAGCAGGATTTACTATAGATGAATATAGAATATTAGAAAAGAAGTATGCCGAATGGTTAAATAGCACAGATTCTGATAAATTATCAACTAGAAAAATGATAAAGCTAATATGTATGAAAGAATTAGAGATAGAAAAGTTAAGGGCTGAGGGCAGACCAACAGGGAAAGCAGAAAAAGAATTAATGGATTTAATGAATACAGCCAACCTTACACCTAAAACTATGAGTGCCTTAAACGAAAGCGAAAGTACGAAGGTATTCGGAGTTTGGTTGAGAGATATAGAAAAGTGTAGACCAGCTGAATATTTTGAAGATAAGAGTATATATAAAGATTTTGATAATATACAAAGCTATTTTGAA
>JAGAIU010000058.1 GCA_017626395.1 Clostridia bacterium
CGAACTTCCTTTTCTTTATCGGCAAATATCAAATTTTTTTGATACAGCCCCATTTTTTTCAGACTGCTGACAAAGTGTCAGTAGTCTTTAATTTTATACAAATATGTAATATAATTTAAAATATATTAATTTATTACATAGAGGTTTTACGAATGATAAACGAAAGAAGAGAAGCACAAAATGAAATGGAAGTGGTGATGCTAGAACAATTAGTTCCGCAAGACCATTTATTAAGAAAAATAGATAAATATATAGATTTTTCATTTATTAGAGATTTAACTAGAGATTTGTATTGCCATACAAATGGTCGACCAGCAGTTGATCCGGTAGTTTTATTTAAGATGCTATTTATCGGATATCTTTATGGCATACGCTCCGAAAGGCAACTAGTTAAAGATATAGAAGTTAATTTAGCATATAGATGGTTTTTAGGATATTCTATCACTGAGAAAATTCCAGATGCATCTACTATAAGTCAAAATAGAATTAGAAGATTTAAAGGTACTGATATTCCACAAAAAATATTCGATAATATAGTTATTCAGGCTATTGAAAAGGGATTAGTCGGTGGTAAAATTCTTTACTCTGACTCAACACATATAAAAGCTAACGCTAATAAGCGTAAGTTTGAAAAAATTGAGGTTCAAGTAACACCTAAGGAATACATGGAACAACTAGATATTGATGTAAATTTAGACAGGGAAAATCATAATAAAAAACCTTTAAAACCAAGAAAAGTAAAAGAAGACACGAAGGAAATTAAGAAAAGTACTACCGATCCCGATAGTGGCTATATGATGAGAGATAATAAGCCAGAAGGTTTCTTTTATTTAGATCACCGAACTGTAGATAGTAAAAATAATATAATTATGGATGTACATGTTACCCCTGGTAACGTCAGCGATAGCGAGCCAATACTAAAAAGGATAGATAGAATTGAAGAAACATTTAATATAAAACCTAAGTATCTTGGGTTAGATGCAGGATATTCAACTAATCCTATTTTTAAAGGAATAACAGATAGAGATATAATACCAGTTATTGCATATAGACGTTCTCCTCACAAAAAAGGAATGTATACAAAGAATAAATATATATATGATTATGATAAAGACATATATATTTGCCCCAATAATGTTGCTTTAATATATAAAACAACGACTCGCGAAGGCTATAAAGAATATAGATGTTTTGAAGAAATATGTATGTGTTGTCCTCATAAAGATAAGTGTCTTGGAGAAAAATCTAAATATAAAATAATTAGAAGACATGTTTGGGAAAATCACAAAGACGATAATAAAAACTTTCTTAGAACCGAGAAGGGAAAAGGAATTTATGATAGAAGAAAAGAGACAGTTGAGCGAAGCTTCGCAGATTCAAAAAATCTGCATGGGCTTCGCTATGCTCGCTTCCGCGGACGCGAAAAAGTTTCAGAGCAATGCCTGCTAACTGCAGCAGTGCAGAATATGAAGAAGATAGCAACAAGACTATCTTTGTTATTTTCATATTATATTATTAAATTTTATAATATTTTTAATATTAAATTTTATCCACAACTAATAATAGAAAAACCCTCTGTTTTTAAACAGGGGGTTTTTCAACAAACTGAAAAAAGGGGCTGTATCAAAAAAATTTGATATTTGCCGATAAAGAAAAGGAAGTTCGAATTTGAACTTCCTTTTTTGCGCATAGTAATAATATGAAAAACTTCACAAAAAATGTGATTCCTATGCAACAAATAGGATTTGCATTACAGGTTCCTTTTATACCAAGTGAAGATGATTCAGTAAGATTGCTATTTGAAGTTACGGAGGGATTAGATTTTACAGATTTATATAAAACATACTCTACATTAGGTAGAAATCCAGCAATCGACCCTGCCATCTTATTTAAAATATTAATATATGGATGTATGAATAAAATATATTCTTCAAGAGATTTAGAAAAAGCTTGTAAAAGAGATATAAATTTCATTTGGCTTTTGCAAGGGCAAAAGGCTCCGGATCATAATACCATTGCACGATTTAGGAGTAAACACCTACAAGGATGTATATCAGATTTATTTAATCAACTTATTGCAAAGCTTGGAGAAATGAATGAGATTAGATATGAAAATTTATTTATTGATGGGACTAAAATCGAAGCGAATGCCAATAAATATACTTTTGTATGGAAGAAAGCAACTGATAAGTTTGAATCTAAACTACAAGAAAAAATCAAAAAAACTTTTGAAGAAATACATGAAAATTTAGATATTAGAATTGCTAACATTGATCAAAAAATATCTGTTGATTATGCTAGTAAGATACTTGATAAATTAGAAAATATAAAAAAAGAAAATTCTACTGAATTTGTTTATGGGAAAGGCAAAAGAAAAAGCAAACTTCAAAAATACTATGAGAGTATTCAAGAATTTATTGAAAAGCAAATCAAATATGATAACTATAATAGTATATTTGATGGTCGTAATAGCTTCTCTAAAACAGATAAAGACGCGACTTTCATGCATATGAAAGATGACCATATGCAAAACGGCCAATTAAAACCTGGTTATAATATTCAAATAGGGGTAGAGGGTGAATATATTGTTGGTATAGATATTTCTAGTGAAAGATCAGATCAATTAACTTTTATACCCTTCTTAGATAAACTAGAAAAAGATTTACCAAAGAAATTTGAAAATGTTATCGCTGACGCCGGCTACGAAAGTGAAGAAAATTATATGTACTTATCAAAACATAATCAAAAATCATACATAAAGCCTCAAAACTACGAGAAATCAAAAAATAAAAAGTTTAAAGTTGATATAAGTAAAAGAGAAAATATGATTTATGATGAAGAAAATGATTATTATATATGTGCATATGGCAATAAATTAGTACCTATATCAAGTAAAATAAAAACTTCTAAATCTGGCTATAAATCCAATGTTACAATTTACGAAAGTGAAAACTGTAATGAGTGTCCTTATAAAAGTAAATGTACTAAAGCAAAAGGAAATAAACGCCTACATGTATCAAAAGATTTTGTAAAAAAACGTAAAACTTCATTAGAAAATATCTCGACTGAAAAAGGAAAGTTATTAAGAATGAATAGATCTATTCAGGTCGAAGGAGCTTTTGGAGTATTAAAACAAGATTATGGTTTTAGAAGATTTTTATCAAGAGGAAAAAATAATATTAAAACTGAATTTGCACTTTTGAGCTTTGCTTATAATATTCAAAAACTCTTTAATAAGATGAGTCAAAATAGAAATGGTATATTATTGCATGAAAAGAAAATAGCGTAAAGGTATATTTTTACAGAGAATAGGAGGTTTATAACCTCCTATTTGTCGTGTCAAAAAACTTGTTCATTTAGAAATAATTTCATATAAATATATGAATAAAAAATAAAAAGACCGTCTACTGAAATGATTTTAAAAATCATTTCAGAGACAGCCCCTTTTTATAAATATTAAATAACTACTAAACGTTCGAATCTTTATCTTTCACATTGGTTATTGTCTCTTTAAATAGTAATTCTAATAAATA